>NZ_POWX01000007.1 GCF_003044445.1 Neisseria mucosa | reverse complement strand
TTGCAAAACATTCCATGGTTCAAAGCATGTCGCGAAAGGCGAACTGCTGGGACAATGCACCGATGGAAAGCTTCTTTGCGGTGCTGAAGACGGAGTGTTTCTATCGTGCAGGGGAATTGACGGTGGACGAATTGATGAAGCAGATAGATGACTATATGGATTACTACAACCGCGAGCGTTGCAGTTTGAAATTGAAAAAGCTGAGTCCTGTCGCATACAGAACCCAGCTTGCACAGAGCGCCTGAATAGGCTTTTATGAGTGTCCAAGATTTGGGGGCCAGTTCAGGTTTCGCTAACGTTTTCAGACGACCTTTGTTCAAACGCTCTTGCGTTTCTTCAATCCTTTTAGTCGGCAACGGCCATCAGGCTGGCGTTGCCGCCGGCGGCTGTGGTGTTGACGCTGCAAGAGATTTCTTCAAACACTTGCAGGATGTCCAAGCCTTGTTCGGATGGAAGGATGCGGATGAGTGCGCCGTCGCGTTTTGCCAGCTCTTGCTTGCGGCTGCTGTCCAGCGGGCTTAGGGCGGCGACATGGTTTACGCCTGTGCTTTCAGGTTTGCTGTTGACTTGCAACAGGCCTTCGAGGTCGGCGGTGTAGGCGGTAAGCGGGCTGTCGGGTTCGACGACGGTTACAATGCCTGCGGCGGCAAGTTCGGTCAGGGCGCAGAAGGCTTGCAGGAGGCTGCCGCCGTGTACCCAGACGCGTTTTGGCGCACGCCAGCTCAGGGCGTTGCGTTCGCCGGTCGGGCCGACCAAGACGGATTCTGCTTGGCGCAGGGTGCGGATGCGGGCGTGTCCCAATGCCGATGCCGCTGATTTTTTCTCTTCCGCATTAAACGGCAACTTGTGAATCAGGGCTTCGAGGCGTTTGAGCGCGGCTTCGTCCGCTTGTCCGATGCGGCTCAGTGGCGGGGCAACCCATTCGGGGATGCGGGTCAGTTTTTGCAGGTAGAACGAACCGCCTGCTTTCGGACCAGTGCCGGACATACCGTGTCCGCCGAACGGTTGCACGCCGACGACGGCACCGACGATGTTGCGGTTGACGTAAACGTTGCCCGCTTCGATGCGTTCGCGAATGCGTTTGACCGTACCTTCGATGCGGCTGTGTACGCCGCTGGTAAGCGCGTAGCCTTTGCTGTTGATTTGGTCGATGATTTGGTCAAGCTCGTCGGCGCGGTAGCGGACGACGTGCAGGACGGGACCGAAGACTTCGCGGGTGAGTTCGTTCAAGTTGTTGAGTTCGAACAAAATCGGCAGCACGAAAGTGGATTTCGCAGGATCAACGTCGGAAGCGGCTTTGACTTCGTGGTAAGACTTGGCAACGCCTTTCATTTTGTTGATGTGCGATTGCAGGTTTTGCTGCGCTTCGGCATCGATGACAGGGCCTACGTCGGTGGTGAGCTGAACGGGTTTGCCGACGACCAATTCGTCCATCGCGCCTTTGATGATGGCGAGCATCTTGTCGGCGACATCTTCTTGAACGCAAAGGATACGCAGGGCGGAGCAGCGTTGTCCTGCGCTGTCAAAGGCGGAGTTAAGCACATCCAAGCAAACTTGCTCGGGCAGCGCGGTAGAATCGACAATCATGGCGTTTTGACCGCCGGTTTCGGCAATCAATACGGGGCTGTCGTCGCGTTTGGCAAGGGCTTTGTTAATCAGTTGCGCCACTTCGGTCGAGCCGGTGAAAATCACGCCGCCGATACGCGGGTCGCCCGTCAGTGCTGCGCCGACATCGCCTGCGCCAAGGACAAGTTGCAAGGCGGAAGTCGGGATGCCCGCTTCGTGCATCAGGGAAACGGCGTAGCTGGCAATCAGGCTGGTTTGTTCGGCAGGTTTGGCGATGACGGTGTTGCCGGCTGCCAATGCGGAAACGACTTCGCCGGTAAAGATGGCGAGTGGGAAGTTCCACGGGCTGATGGCGACGATGGCGCCGACTGCTTTGGCGTCTTTGGGTAAGGTGTTTTCGGCTTCGCCTGCGTAGTAGCGGCAGAAATCGACGGCTTCGCGTACTTCGGCGACGGCGTTGTTCAGCGTTTTACCTGCTTCGCGCACGGCAAGCATCATCAGCGCGGGAGTGTGCTGCTCCAGCAAATCGGCGAAGCGGCGCAAGCATTCGGCACGCTCGGCGGCAGGCGTCGCGCTCCATTCAGGGAACGCGGCAACGGCTGCGCCAATCGCTTCTTGGGCAAGCGCGGCATCGGCAAAGCTGACTGTGCCGACGATGTCGTCGTGGTCGGCGGGGTTTTTAATCGGCTGCGCTTCGCCGACATCGCGGGCTTTGCCGTTGATAATGGACGCAGCGTGGAAGTCTTGCGCGGCGGAGCGGTTGAGTTTTTCTTGAAGCTGTTGCAACACGGTTTCGTTGCTGAAATCCACGCCTTGAGAATTCAGACGACCCCTGCCGTACAAGTCGCGCGGCAGCGGTAAGGCGTTGTGCAGATGGATGCCTTGTTCGGCGATGGTGTCGAACGGGCTTCGGATCAGCGTGTCGATGCTGATGTTTTCATCGACGATTTGGTTGACGAACGACGAGTTCGCGCCGTTTTCCAACAGGCGACGTACCAAGTACGCAAGCAGGGTTTCGTGCGTACCGACCGGGGCGTACACGCGCACGCGGCGGCCTAAGTTTTGCGGGCCGACCACTTGGTCGTACAAGGTTTCGCCCATGCCGTGCAGGCATTGGTGTTCAAAGTCTTTGCCTTTGCCCATTTGGTAAATCGCGCCCAAAGTGTAGGCATTGTGTGTGGCAAATTGCGGGAACACAGCATCTTGCGCGTCCAGCAGTTTGCGCGCGCAGGCGAGGTAGGAGATGTCGGTATGGACTTTGCGGGTGTAGGTCGGATAGCCGTCCAGTCCGTCCACTTGCGCCCATTTGATTTCGCTGTCCCAGTACGCGCCTTTGACGAGGCGAATCATCAGTTTTTGGTTGTTGCGTCGGGCAAGGTCAATCAGATAGTCGATAACAAAGGGGCAGCGTTTTTGGTATGCCTGAACGACAAAGCCGATGCCTTTGTATCCCGCCAAATCAGGGTCGGAAACGAGTGCTTCCATCAAATCCAAAGACAGCTCCAAGCGGTTGGCTTCTTCGGCATCGATGTTGATACCGATATCGTATTTTTTACCCAAGAGGAACAGCTCTTTCAGACGAGGTAAGAGTTCGCTCATGACGCGTTCGTGCTGGGCGCGCGAGTAGCGCGGATGAATGGCGGAGAGTTTGACGGAAATGCCGTTGCCTTCATAAACGCCTTGTCCGGCAGCATCTTTGCCGATGGCGTGAATGGCTTGAACATAGTCGTTGTAATAGCGGTCGGCATCTTCTTGGGTAAAGGCGGCTTCGCCCAACATATCGAAGGAGAAGCGGTAGCCCATTTTTTCGCGCTCTTTGCCGTTTTGCAGCGCTTCTTCAATGGTTTGTCCGGTCACAAACTGCTTGCCCAAGAGGCGCATGGCGTAGTTCACGCCTTGGCGGATCAGGGGCGCGCCGCCTTTGCTGATGAGTCGGTTCAGGGCAGAACCCATCTGCTTGTCGTTCGTTGCGGTCAGTTTGCCGGTAACCAACAAGCCCCATGCCGCGGCGTTGACGAACAGGGACGGGCTGTTGTTCAAATGGCTTTTCCAGTTGCCTTCGGAAATTTTGTCGGCAATCAGGCGGTCGCGCGTCGCATTGTCGGGAATGCGCAGCAAAGCTTCCGCCAGACACATCAGCGCAATGCCTTCTTCGCTGGAGAGCGAGAACTCGTGCATCAGCGCATCCACACCGCTGGCTTTGGTGCGACTGGCGCGAACCTGCGTAACCAAACGGCGTGCAAGTTCGGACGCTGCCCGACGCTCCTCATCGCTTATCTGTGCGCGTTGCAGCATATCCTGAACGGCTTCGATTTCGTCGCGGCGGTAAGCATCGGTAATCGCTTGGCGCAGTGGCGTTTGTGTCGGGAAAGCAAAGTCAAACATTTTAAGATTCTCCAAAGTTTTCATGATGATTTTCAGACGACCCCATCCCTTCGCGGGGTCGTCTGAAAAGATTTAAAGCATATAGATAATATCGTAATAAATTTATACGGGACGAACAAGTAATTTATCTTGAAATCAGGATTTTTTGCTTTGATAAAAAGCAGATAAGGTCAAAAGACCGAATTATCGCGATAGGTGTCAAAATAAAAACAAAACCTGTTGCCCATATAAAAATTCAGACGACCTACAATAGATGGCAGGTCGTCTGAAAACACTTATTTCGCCTCGCGGTATTCCGCGTCCGCTTTTTCAAAACGTTCTTGGATTTCACGAGACGGCTCTTTGTCGGTCAGTGAAACCACAATAGCGACCACCAAGCAGGCGATGAAGCCGGGGACGATTTCGTACATGGTCAAAAGACCGGTTTCATGTGCAGCCAAAGCAGGTTTTTTGACCCACTCCGCCCACGCCACCACAGTCAGCGCACCGGCAATCATGCCCGACAAAGCGCCATATGCCGTGATGCGTTTCCACAATACCGACAGAATCACAACAGGGCCGAACGCCGCGCCGAAACCTGCCCACGCATAAGACACCAAGCCTAAAACTTTGCTCTCAGGGTCGGATGCAATCAGAATCGAGATAATGGCAATCGCCAATACCATCAGACGACCAACCCATACCAATTCTGATTGTGGCGCGTTTTTGCGCAAAAAGCCTTTATAGAAGTCTTCGGTAATCGCGCTGGAGCAAACCAAAAGCTGGCAAGACAAAGTGGACATGACCGCCGCCAAAATCGCGCTCAAAATAATGCCCGCAATCCAAGGGTTGAACAGCAAAGTAGAAAGCGCGATGAAGATACGTTCGTGGTTGCCCTTCATTGAAGCGACTTGGTCGGGGTTTGCTCCAAAATACGCAATGCCAAAATAACCAACCGCGACCGCGCCTGCCAGACACAACACCATCCAAGTCATGCCGATGCGGCGTGCGGATACCAGCGATTTCGCGCTTTCAGCCGCCATAAAGCGCGCCAAAATGTGCGGCTGACCGAAATAGCCCAAGCCCCATGCTGCTGTGGAAATAATGCCGATGACGGTCGTACCGGCAAACAAGCTGTCGTATTCCTTGCCCGTACCTGCGGCAACATTTTGAATTGCGGCAGACATTTGATCCGCACCGCCCAACCCCAAATACACCATCACAGGCGTCAAAATCAGCGCAAAAATCATCAAAGAAGCTTGCAGCGTATCCGTCCAGCTTACCGCCAAGAAACCGCCTAAGAAGGTATAGGCAATGGTTGCACCCGCGCCCAGCCACATCGCCTGATTGTAGGTCATGCCTTCAAACAGGCTTTGGAACAAAGTTGCGCCCGCCACAATGCCCGAAGCACAATAAATCGTGAAGAAAAACAAGATAATCAGCGCGGAAACCACTTTCATCAAGTGTCCGCCCGCGCCAAAGCGGTGGAAGAAATAATCCGGCAGCGTCAGCGCATTATTGGCATATTCGGTATGCACGCGCAGACGGCCCGCCACCAAAAGCCAGTTGAAATACGCGCCGACGACCAAGCCGATGGCAATCCAAGCCTCATTCAAACCGCTCAAATAAATCGCGCCGGGCAGACCCATCAAAAGCCAGCCCGACATATCGGACGCACCCGCCGACATCGCTGTAACAAACGGACCCAAGCTTCGGCCGCCCAAAATATAATCATCGAAATTGCGCGTAGAGAAATACGCGGCCAGACCAATCAAGAGAACAGCAACCAGATAGATTGCAAAAGTGATATACATGGGATTCATGTACTATTCCTCATCTAAAACTTCAAAATCACGGGCTGATGAAATTGCAGGCAATCCACGCCCAAACATTTTTCTAATTAAAATACAGCGGAAATTCTCGCGTTTTTACTGACACGCGGAACAAATCATTTTCAATTACAACAAGATAAGTAAACAAATCCTATTGATTTGTAAATAATCCAATCCAGCATACCGTAAAAACTTCCACTTGCAAAGGCAGCGGAAACAGGTTCACCGCAAAATGCAGACACGCCAACCAAAATACCATGTAAAACAGAATATTATGAAAATCCATTAAAAAATCTTGTTTTTAAACCCTGAAACTATCTTTCCTAATACCCAAACAATCCGCACAATTTTCCAGTAGTTAAACAACACCTAAAACGGATTAACCCAAATTCCGCCTTAAAACTACCTTACTTCATTTTCAGACGACATTTTCAAAAACCAGCCCGCCAACGGCCTGCCGTTTCCTATATAATCCCCGCATTACCGACTGTCGCGCAATATATCGTCATGAAACGGCTCAAACGCATCAAAACCATCCTCCGCACGCTTTACCTCTACCACCTCGCCGAGCTGTTTGCCGCGCTTGTCCGTCCGGGCTGGGCGCGAACGCTGTTGAAAATGCTGCCGCAGTCGTCTGAATTTGAAAACGAACCGCCGGCCGTCCGCCTGCGCCTTGCCCTAGAAAGCCTGGGGCCGATTTTTATCAAGTTCGGACAGGTTCTCTCTACGCGCCCCGATTTGATTCCGCATGATTACGCGGTCGAACTGGCAAAGCTGCAAGACAAAGTTCCGCCGTTTGACGCGCAGCTTTCACGCTCGCAAATCGAAAAATCGCTGGGGCAATCCATCGAAACGCTGTATGCGGAATTTGAAACCGAGCCTGTCGCCAGCGCATCCATCGCCCAAGTACACAAAGCCCGCCTGCATTCGGGCGAACAAGTGGCGGTCAAAGTCTTGCGCCCCAACCTTTTGCCCGTGATCGAACAGGATTTGTCGCTGATGCGTTTCGGCGCGGCTTGGGTGGTCGAGCGTCTGTTTGCCGACGGCAAGCGTTTGAAACCGCGCGAAGTAGTGGCGGAATTTGACAAATATCTGCACGACGAGTTGGACTTGATGCGCGAAGCCGCCAATGCCAGCCAGCTCAGACGCAATTTCCAAAACAGCAATATGCTGATTGTGCCTAAAGTGTTTTACGACTACTGCACCAGCGACGTGCTGACCATCGAATGGATGGACGGCACACCGGTATCGGAAATCGCCAAACTCAAAGCCGACGGCATCGATTTGCACAAACTCGCCGATTACGGCGTGGAAATCTTCTTCACGCAAGTCTTCCGCGACGGCTTTTTCCATGCCGATATGCACCCCGGCAACATTCTGGTCGCGGCCGACAACCGCTACATCGCCCTCGATTTCGGCATCGTCGGCACATTGACCGACTACGACAAACGCTATCTCGCCATCAACTTTCTCGCCTTTTTCAACCGCGATTACCACCGCGTCGCAACCGCCCACATCGAATCAGGCTGGGTGCCTGCCGACACACGCGCGGAAGAATTGGAAGCCGCCGTCCGCGCCGTATGCGAGCCGGTGTTCAACAAACCGATTTCACAAATTTCCTTCGGCTTGGTGCTGATGCGCCTGTTTGAAGTCAGTCGCCGCTTCAATGTCGAAATCCAGCCGCAGCTTGTGTTGCTGCAAAAAACGCTGCTCAACATCGAAGGCTTGGGACGGCAGCTTGATCCCGATTTGGACTTGTGGAAAACCGCCAAACCGTTTTTAGTGAAGTGGATGAACGAACAGGTCGGACCTAAAGCCTTTTTGCGCAACCTCAAAAACGAAGCCCCCGATTGGGCGCAAATCATCCCTTCCCTGCCGCGCAAAATCAGCGCGCTGGTTGACGAAAACCGCCAGCAGGAAATGCGCGATGCCTATATCCATTTGGTTAAAGTGCAGCAGCGGCAAAGCATGTGGCTGGGCGTGATTGCAGTTACTTTGCTTCTGATTTTGCTGTTTGATTAAAACATACCTATTCAAAAGGTCGTCTGAAAACGAAATAGTAGTTTTAGAAAAACTCACTACCCGCATTTTCAGACGACCTTTTTATTATGGAGTTGAATAAAACGCGCACCTCAACCGCAGCATGGGCTTTCGCCCACGAAAATCAGAATATCTTGTCCATCGCCCAAGAAACAGAATAGACCGATATATAGTGGATTAAATTTAAATCAGGACAAGGCGACGAAGCCGCAGACAGTACAGATAGTACGGAACCGATTCACTTGGTGCTTCAGCACCTTAGAGAATCGTTCTCTTTGAGCTAAGGCGAGGCAACGCCGTACTGGTTTAAAGTTAATCCACTATATTTTTCGCAGGGAAAGCCCACGCTACTTTTATACTCATTACTGAGGTCGTCTGAAACACGGATTACAGCTAGGCAAGCCTGCTATACCCGTTTTCAGACGACCTTTTTCCTTATACAATAGCCGCTTGAATTTTATATATTCTGATATAAAGGATACGGATTATGTTCGGCAAACAACTCTTTGAAGAAGTCAGCGCAAAAATCAGCGAAACCATCGCCAACAGCCCTGCCAAAGACATGGAGAAAAACGTCAAAGCCATGCTCGGCAGCGCGTTCAACCGTATGGATTTGGTTACGCGCGAAGAATTCGACATCCAGCAGCAGGTTTTGATCAAAACCCGCACCAAGCTGGTCGAATTGGAAGAGCGTCTGGCAAAACTTGAAGCCGCGCAAGAGCCGGAGCAGGCCGCATTGGAAGCCGCGCAGGTCGCAGCCCAAGAAGCCGTTGAAGAAATCAAACAGCAAACCGAAGCCGGCGAATAAGGTCGTCTGAAACATGTCGCTTGCCTTGGTTTACAGCCGCGCCTTGAGCGGCATGAATGCGCCGTTGGTCGAAGTGGAAGCCCACCTTGCCAACGGCCTGCCTCATTTCAATATCGTCGGATTGCCCGACACCGAAGTCAAAGAAAGCCGCGACCGCGTGCGCGCCGCCATTATCCAAAGCGGTTTCGACTTCCCCGCTAAAAAAATCACCGTCAACCTCGCCCCCGCCGACCTGCCCAAAGAATCGGGACGTTTCGACCTGCCGATTGCGCTGGGCATCCTCGCCGCATCCGGACAAATTGCACCCGAAAAGCTCGCGCAATACGAGTTTGCCGGAGAATTGGCGCTTTCCGGCATGTTGCGCCCCGTGCGCGGCGCGTTGGCGATGGCGTGGCAGGGTATGCAGGCTGGGCGTTCTTTCGTCCTACCACAGGAAAACGCAGAACAAGCCGCCGTGATGCGCGGCATTACCGTTTACGGCGCGCGTTCGTTAGGTGAAGTCGCTGCTCATTTGAACGGCATCGAACCCTTGGCGCAAACCGACTGTCAAGTCCCGCAAAGGTCGTCTGAAAATGCCAAACTGCCCGACCTTATTGATGTCAAAGGTCAACACACCGCCCGCCTTGCTTTGGAAATCGCTGCTGCGGGCGGACACAGCCTCTTGATGATGGGGCCGCCGGGAACGGGCAAATCCATGCTTTCCCAACGGCTGCCCGGTATTCTGCCGCCTTTGACCGAAGACGAATTGGTCGAAGTATGGGCATTGCGTTCGCTCCTGCCCAACCACCAGCAACAACTCGACAGCCACCGTCCTTTCCGCAGCCCGCACCATAGTGCCAGTTCGGCAGCCATGGTCGGCGGAGGTTCCGACCCGCGTCCGGGCGAGATTTCATTGGCACATCACGGCGTTTTGTTTTTGGACGAGCTGCCCGAGTTTGACCGCAAAGTTTTGGAAGTTTTGCGCGAACCTTTGGAAAACGGCGAAATCCACATTTCCCGCGCGGCGCGTCAAGCCGTCTATCCGGCGAAATTCCAGCTTGTTGCCGCCATGAACCCTTGTCCGTGCGGCTATCTCGGGCATCCCGTCAAACCCTGCCGCTGCACGCCCGAGAGCGTCGCGCGTTATCGCAGCAAAATTTCCGGCCCGCTGCTCGACCGCATTGATTTGACTATCGAAGTTCCGAGCCTGTCCGCCGCCGAACTGATGCAGCAGGAAGCAGGGGAAAGCAGCGCCCGTGTGTTAGAGCGCGTGATCGCCGCCCGCGACAAACAATACGCGCGGCAAGGAAAAGTCAACGCCGCCTTGAGCGTCAGTGAACTCGATACGTCCGCCCGCATCCAAAAAGAAGCGCAGGAAGCCTTGGGCAACCTGTTGGAAAAACTTTCCCTTTCCGCACGCAGCTTCCACCGCATCATGCGCGTGGCGCGTACGCTGGCGGATTTGGCGGGCGATGAAGAAGTCGGCAGAAGCCATGTTTTGAAAGCTGTCAGCTTCCGCCGCGCATTGTAAAAATTTTTCAGACGACCTTGAATACTGAAAATGGAAGATTCAAGATAAAAAGCCGAGACAGTTTGGGTATCTTGCTGGTGTTTTAAGTGCGGAATATCCTGTTTTATCAGGGAAATTCTGTCGTCGGTAAACTGTCAGCACGTCCTAACATCACGGCGGTTTTCGTAAAAACCATGTAAACAAACGGCGCATTTTTGCCCAATATAAAGGATATTGATAAAATGACCCGTCCCTGCCGATGGCAGCAGCAGATTCATCTGCCGCCAAAAGGTCGTCTGAACGGCATCATCAATATAGGTATCTCATGAATAAGAACACTCAATACGGCAAAGGCCTTTTCGGCTTTTTCTTCGGCCTCCTCCTCGCTACCGGCGTGATCGGGGGCATCCTGTATTTTCTGAATCAAGACACGCCGAACGCCTTCAAAGGCGCGACCGAGCCGCAAAAACAGCAAACCGAGCCTGAAATCCTCAAACCTCAGGGAAAATCCAAGCCTGAAACCAAGCCTGAAGCGGAAGAACCGCCTGTCGTTGTTCCCGTAGAGAAAGAGCGTCCGACCGAAGAGGTTAAGCCTGAGGCAAAACGCAGCGAGGCTGACGACGATGCGGCAGCCAAAGAAAAAGAACGCGCTGAGAAAGAAGCACAAGAAAAGGCAGATAAAGCCAAAGCCGAAAAAGAGCGCGCAGACAAAGAAAAAGCGGAAAAAGAACGTGCCGTCCGCGAAGCGGAAGACGAAGCCCGTGAAACAGAAAAAGCCCTGCGCGAAGCTGAAAGAGAAGACAAAGATGCTGCCGAACGCGAGTTGAAACAAAAACTTGCCGAGAAAAAAGCAGAACTTGCGAAAAAACGCGCAGAAAAAGCCAAAGCCGACAAAGAAGCTGCCGATAAAGCCAAAAAGGCAGCCGAGTTGACGGACAAACAAAAAGCGCGCGCCGAGCGCAAACTTGCCGAGAAAAAAGCGGCAGAGAAGAAAGCCGCCGAAGCCAAGAAAACCGAAACGGCTAAAAAAACCAACAAACCGACCCCCGAGCAAATCCTGAACAGCGGCAGCATTGAAAAAGCCCGTCAGGAAGCGAATAAAGGTGCGGCGAAAGAAGTGAAGAAAGCCGAAGCGGACAAACAAACTGCCAAAGCCGAAGCTAAAACTGCGGAAGGCGGTAAAAAAGTCATCCTGCAAATGGGTTCGTACGCCGACCGCAACAGCGCCGACGCGCAACGTGCCAAACTTGCCATGCTCGGCATTTCGTCCAAAGTGGTCGAGCGCACCAATGGCGACAAAACCGTTTACCGCGTACAAAGCAACAGCATGTCGTCTGAAGCCGCGAAAAACGTTCAGAAAGACTTGCAAAAACACAATATCAACAGCCTGATGCGTTCGGCTCAATAAGGAGGCGGCAATGAAACGGACAACCAAACCGGCAGCCGTCCTCCTCAGTCTTGCGCTTGCTTTTTCCACAAGCGCGCAGGCTGCGGTCGAAGGCGTGGATTACACGGTTTTGAAAAAACCGATTCCGCAACAAAACGCATCCAAAATCGAAGTTTTGGAATTTTTCGGCTATTTCTGCGTACATTGCCAAAACTTTGATCCCGTTTTGCTGTCATACAGCAAAACTTTCCCGAAAGACGTTTACCTGCGCACCGAACACGTCGTCTGGATGCCCGAAATGCTGGGCTTGGCGCGGGTTGCCGCAGCGGTTAACGCTTCGGGTTTGAAATATCAGGCAAACCCCGCTATTTTCAAAGCCGTACACGAACAGAAAATCAATTTGGCGGATACCGCCACTTTCAAAAGCTGGGCGGCGGCACAAAAAAGCTTTAACAGCAAAAAACTGATTGCCGCATACGACGCGCCTGCCAGCCTCGCAGCCGCTAAAAAAATGCAAAGCCTGACCGAGACTTACCGTATCGAAGGTACGCCGGACGTCATCGTCGGCGGCAAATATCGGGTCATATTCAGCAGCGATTGGGCGCATGGGCAGAAAACCATAGGCGAGCTGATTAACAAAGTCCGCCAAGAGCGTTCCAGCAAAGCCGTGCGCTGACGGAATTTAGCCAGACAGTTTCGGAATGACCGCAAAAGATAAGGCGGTTTCCGAACTGTCTGTTTGTTTTGGGCGGCGTATAGTGGATTAACAAAAATCAGGACAAGGCGACGAAGCCGCAGACAGTACAAATAGTACGGAACCGATTCACTTGGTGCTTCAGCACCTTAGAGAATCGTTCTCTTTGAGCTAAGGCGAGGCAACGCCGTACTTGTTTAAATTTAATCCATTATAAAATCCATAAAAACGATACTGCTGAGGGATAGGGCAAACACCGCCACCCCGCAGCAGTTTTCTGATTCTGATACCGCTTTATCCTGAAATCCAGACGGGCAAACGTCGTCTGAAAACCAAAAAAGAAAGCAATATGGACATTTTGACTTTATTAAAAGCCCTGATTATGGGCATTGTGGAAGGCTTGACGGAATTTCTGCCGATTTCAAGTACCGGTCACTTGATTGTATTGGGCGATTTGCTTAATTTTCACAGCAACGGCAAAGTCTTTGAGATCGCCATCCAACTGGGCGCGGTGCTTGCCGTGATTTTTGAGTATCGTCAACGATTTACCTCCGTTTTATCCGGATTGGGCAAAGACCGTGCCGCCAACCGTTTTGTGCTGAACCTTGCCATCGCGTTCGTGCCTGCGGCAATCGTAGGTTTTCTGTTCAGCAAACAAATTAAAGAAGATTTATTTAAACCGATTACCGTCGCCACCATGTTGGTGTTGGGCGGATTTTTTATTCTGTGGGTCGAAAGACGCCAAAGCAAAGTCAAACCTAAAGTCAAAAGCGTGGACGAAATGCGCCCGATTGACGCGCTTGTGGTCGGTTGCGCCCAAGTTTGCGCGCTGGTGCCGGGGACTTCGCGTTCGGGCAGTACGATTATGGGTGGTATGCTGTGGGGTATCGAGCGAAAAGCCGCGACCGAATTTTCTTTCTTCCTCGCCGTGCCGATGATGATTGCCGCTACCGGCTATGACGTCTTAAAAAACTACAAACTTTTTACTTTGCAAGATGTCGGCCTGATTGCCGTCGGTTTTATCGCCGCCTTCTTGGCAGGCCTCTTGGCGATTAAATCGCTGCTGAAATTCGTGTCCAGCAAAAACTACGTTCCGTTTGCCTATTACCGCATCGTCTTCGGCGGATTGATTCTGCTGACTTGGGCGATGGGCTGGGTCAAATGGGCAGCATGATGTTGAAGCAGGGATAAGCTTCAGATAAAGCAAAGGTCGTCTGAAAACCTTATCTGGAAGGTTTCAGACGACCTTTTTCAGTATGGCGGGCGAATCCGTCAAATCGCCCGCCCCTACTTCCCTAACCCGCATGCAACACAAATATCGTCGGGCGTTTTTTCAAATTCGGCAGCGTTTTCGATTTCCGCCAAGCGGCAACGGTTTGGCTGATGATTTCCTGCGATGGTAAAGTCAGGTCGGTTGCGGTGCAGAGTCGGGTTTCTGGGTGCAGTGTTTCCAGCGCATCGGCGAGCAGCGCGTCGTTGCGGTAAGGTGTTTCGATGAAAAGCTGGGTTTCGTTTTGCTGACGGGAACGCTGTTCCAAGCTCTTTAAAGCGGCGATGCGCTCACTTTTCTCCGACGGCAGATAGCCTTTGAACGCGAAATTCTGCCCATTCGCTCCTGACGCCATCAGTGCCAGCAACAGGCTGGACGGGCCGACCAGCGGACGGACTTCATAGCCGTGTCGGTGCGCCAATGCCACTAGATTCGCGCCGGGATCGGCAACCGCTGGACAACCTGCTTCGCTGAGGATGCCCATGCTGCGCCCTTCCTGCAAAGGTTTCAGAAGTTCGGGCAGGGTTTTCAGGTCGGTGTGTTCGTTGAGGGTTTGCAGGTTCAGCTCGCGGATGGGGGTCGTAACGCCCAAATGTTTCAAATGGGCGCGGGCGGTTTTCTCGGCTTCGACGACGAAATCGGTCAAGCCGGTAATCTGCGTCTGTTCGTGCGGGAGCAGGCAGGGTGTATCGGGCGCGCCCAAAGGGGTGGGAATCAGGTAAAGAATCGGGGACATGATGGGTTTCCTATACGGAAGGTCGTCTGAAACCGTCAAACGGCTGTTTTCAGACGACCTAAATAATTTCTACGCCTTCGTTTTTTAAAAACTCGACCAGTTTGAAGATGGGCAAACCGATAAGCGCGTTCGGGTCGCTGCTGTCTATTCGCTCCAACAACGCCGCGCCCAAGCCCTCGCTCTTCGCCGCACCCGCGCAGTAAACCGCATCCGGCTCGCGCGCCAGATAACGCTCAATCTGCCCGTCTGTCAGCGCGCGCATCACGACCGACGTGTTATCGACATGGCGCTGAATGCGTCCCGAAGCAGTATTCAAAAGCACGATTGCGCTGTAAAATTCAATCTTTCTGCCGCTCAAATCCCTGAGCATTTGTTGTGCATTTGCGACGTTCATCGGTTTGCCCAACTGGCGGTCATTGCACCACGCCACTTGGTCCGCGCCGATTACCAACGCGGCAGGAAATCGAGCCGCCAGCGAACGTGCCTTCCCTTCCGCCAAACGCAAGGCAGTATCCGCCGCGTTTTCACCCGTAGCAGGCGTTTCGTCGAAATCAGGCGCGGCAGTTTGAAAATCAATGCCCAAACGTTCGAGCTGCGCGCGGCGGAACACCGAACCCGAACCCAATATCAAAGGCAGTTTTGCACTCATATTTTGCTTAAAAATATTGACGTTAGACTGTCGAAATTATATCATACCCCGTTTATGTCAGACCCTAATTTGATTGACCCAGAAGTTTTCGCCTCCGAAAAGCAGACCCTGCAAGGCAGCTTCCTGCTTGAGGAATTGGACGAACGAGTCCGTTCGCACGATTATCCGGCCGACAAACAGACCAAAGTGTCGTTTACGCTGAGCGGCGGACGCGACCGACTGCAGCGTTTGTTTCTCGATTTGAACGTCAAAGCCGATATGCCGCTGATTTGCCAGCGATGTATCCGCCCCATGCCGTTTACGCTCGACGAAACCAGCCGTATTGTTTTGTTCGCCAACGAAGAGGACTTGGATGAAGCAATGCTTGCCGACGAAGAGTTGGAAGGCATGCCGATTGAGAAAGAACTCGACGTACGCGGGTTGGTGGAAGACCAAATCCTAATGTCGCTCCCCTTCTCCCCGCGCCACGAAAACTGCGACAATGCCGCGCTGGAACAAGTCAATCAGGACAAACCCAACCCTTTTGCTGTTTTAGCAGGTTTGAAAAGCAGTTAATCAGGACACAGTTTTATTTATCTAGGAGCTTGAAATGGCCGTTCAACAAAACAAAAAATCCCCTTCCAAACGCGGTATGCACCGCTCTCACGACGCTTTGACCGCGCCTTCTCTGTCTGTTGACAGCGTAACCGGCGAAGTACACCGCCCGCACCACATTTCCCCCAACGGTATGTACCGCGGCCGTAAAGTAGTGAAAGCCAAAGGCGAATAATCTTATTCGACTGACTGAAAAAGCCAGAATATTGCCATGCAATGCTGGCTTTTTTACATTACATCCGAACTGCCCGACTCCATGCCTGCCCATACTTCAAAATGCAGCACAAAATCCTTGCAGTTCAAACTGATACACCCCATTGAATCGGGAATCGCCATGAAACAGAAAATCTGGTACACCTACGACGACATCCACCGCGTGATCAAAGCGTTGGCGGAAAAAATCCAAAACTCCGGCGTCAAATACGATGCCATGATCGCCATCGGCGGCGGCGGCTTCATCCCCGCCCGTATGCTGCGCTGCTTTCTGGAAATCCCGATTTACGCCGTAACCACCGCCTATTACGACAGCGACAACGAAGGACAGGTAACGGAAGAAGTCAAAAAAGTCCAATGGCTCGACCCCGTGCCTGACGCGCTGAAAGGCAAAAACGTACTCGTAGTCGATGAAGTCGACGACAGCCGCGTGACCATGGAATTCTGCCTGACCGAGTTGCAAAAAGAAGATTTCGGCACCATCGGCGTTGCCGTCCTGCATGAAAAAATCAAAGCCAAAGTCGGCAAAATCCCCGAAGGCATCCCCTACTTCAGCGGCCTGACCGTAGAAGACTGGTGGATCAACTACCCTTGGGATGCGCTCGACATCGACGAGCACAACCGCCTTGCCGCCGAAGGCAAAAAATAAGCCCGCGACGGAGAAGCCCGCCTTCTCCGGAAACGGTAAAAGCGAAATCCGTAGAACACCGACAAAACGAGATTTTGCCTCTTCTCAGCTTATCTTCATAAAACGCATTAGAATGTGGAACGCAACCCTTCAATCCGAAGCCCCCGACCACACATACACCCCTTTTCAGACAACCCCGTACCGCGTATCGCAAAAAGGTCGTCTGAAACCGACTGTGAAGCCGAACAAACCCACAGAGGTAGCCGACACCGCCCCTCTTCCGTTTCACAGCACAAACCGGAGAACAACATGATTACATTGGCCGTAGATGCCATGGGCGGCGACTCAGGTCTCGCAGTTACCGTCCCCGGTGCCCTTGCCTTTTTGAAACAGCAGCAAGACGTACACCTCATTATGGTCGGCGATGAATCCGCCGTCCGCCAAGCCCTCTCCGCAGCCAACGCGCCGATGGAGCGCATTACCGTACTCCATGCCTCCGAAGTCGTCGGCATGGACGAAGCCCCGCAGCTTGCCCTGAAAAACAAAAAAGACTCCTCCATGCGCATTGCCATCAACCAAGTCAAAGAAGGCAACGCGCAAGCCGCCGTATCCGCCGGCAACACCGGCGCGCTCATGGCAACCGCCCGCTTCGTCCTCAAAACCATTCCCGGCATCGACCGCCCCGCCATCGCCAAATTCCTGCCCTCCGACAGCGAACACCTGACCCTCGCCCTCGATTTGGGCGCAAACGTCGACTGCACGCCCGAGCAGCTCGTACAGTTCGCCATCATCGGCAACGAACTCTTCCAAGCCCTCTACCCGCAAAAAGGCAGCCCGCGCGTCGGACTGCTTAACGTCGGCACCGAAGACATCAAAGGCACGGATACCGTCAAACAAACCTTCAAACTGCTCAAAAGCAGCAAACTGAATTTCATCGGCAACATCGAAAGCAACGGCGTCCTGTACGGCGAAGCCGACGTGATTGTCGCAGACGGCTTTGTCGGCAACATCATGCTCAAAACCATCGAAGGCGCGGTCAAATTTATGAGCGGAGCCATCCGTCAGGAATTCCAACGCAACCTGTTCAACAAAATGGCAGCCGTCGCCGCCCTCCCCGCCCTGAAAGGTCTGAAAGGCAAGCTGGATCCGCGCAAATTCAACGGCGCGATTCTGCTCGGTCTGCGCGGCATCGTCATCAAAAGCCACGGCGGTACAGACGATATCGGCTTCAGCTATGCCTTAGAAGAAGCCTACCACGAAGCAAAATCCGCCAGCCTGTCCAAAATCGAACAAGGTGTCGCCGAACAACTTGCCGCATTGGAGACAATCAAGGAACAAAAAGAGGCTGCTTCTGATACGGCAGAATAACGCCATTGAACGACGAAATATAAAAACGTCGTCTGAAAAATTTTCAGACGACGTTTTTTTGAAAAATCATATGCAGGCATTGGGTTGATGATTTTTAGAACAAACTTGCCAAACCATATGCTGTCCAGCAAACCAAAACTTGTGGCACAAGCTTTATCGGAAAATTATGCCGAAACTTTAAAAGCTTTTTTCCTTCATATTTGCAAGTAAAGTCCATACTACATCACCATCGTCATCCTTTGTGCAAGCGAAAATCTATATTTCAGTTGTTCAAGAATATTTAAATATTTCCAAGATTTCTAATTCTTAGGTTTTCACTTGCACGAAAATAGTAGAGCCAATCTCAAAAACGAAATAAGTTTGCTATATATAGTGGATTAAATTTAAATCAGGACAAGGTGACGAAGCCGCAGACAGTACAGAGAGTACGGAACCGATTCACTTGGTGCGCAGCACCTTAGAGAATCGTTCTCTTTGAGCTAAGGCGAGGCAACGCCGTACTGGTTTAAAGTTAATCCACTATAAATCCGTTACCTGTCTCCCTACCCCACAACCGCGAACCTGAAACAATCAAAAAGGTCGTCTGAAAACGTTAGGCAAAGCTGCTTGCCCGTTTTCAGACGACCTTTTGTTTACGGCTTTGTATTATTCGCCCAAGAGCGCAATATCCGCTACCGCGTTCATCTGTTCTGCCAAACGGTTCAGCAGGTTCAGGCGGTTTTGTTTTACGGCGGGATCTTCCGCCATCACCATCACGCCGTCGAAGAAGGCATCGACCTGCGGTTTGACGGAAGCCAATTCTGATAAGGCGGTCTGGAAATTGCCTTCTGCAACGGCGGCGGCAATTTTCGGCTGCAAGCCTTGCGCGGCGGCGTACAGGGCTTTTTCTTCATCTTGTTGCAGCAGGCTTTCATCGACTTCGCCCAATGCGGCATCGGCTTTTTTCAGCAGGTTTTGCACGCGTTTGTTGGCGGCGGCGAGCGCAGCGGCTTCGGGCAGTTGTTTGAATGCGGCAACGGCTTGCAGTTTGGCGGTCAAATCGTCCAAACGGCGCGGCTGTTTGGCGAGTACGGCGGCAACGATGTCTTGCGGATAGTCGTTTTGTAGCAATACGGCAAGGCGCGCCTGCATGAAGTCGGTGGTTTCAGACGGCGTTTTTTCGTTGAGCAAGCCTTTGGGGAAGCTGTCGAAGGTCGTCTGAATCAGCTCGTTTACGTCCAAACCATACTGCATCAGCATCCGCAGGATACCCAAGGAGGCGCGGCGCAGGGCGTAGGGGTCTTTGTCGCCGGTCGGAATCAGACCGATGCCCCAAATGCCGACCAAGGTTTCCAGTTTGTCGGCCAGCGCAACGGCAGTAGCGACTTTGCCGTTCGGCAGGTTGTCGCCGGCGAAACGCGGTTGGTAGTGTTGCTCGACGGCTTCGGCGATTTCTTCGGTTTCGCCGTCCAAACGGGCGTAGTATTTACCCATCGTGCCTTGCAGTTCGGGGAACTCGCCGACCATTTCTGTCACCAAGTCGGCTTTCGCCAAACGCGCGGCGCGTTCGGCTGCGGCAGCGTCCGCACCCAAAGCTTTGGCGATGTGGGCGGCAATGCTTTGAAGGCGTTCGATACGCTCGGCTTGCGAGCCGATTTTGTTGTGGTACACCACGTTTGCCAACTTGGGCAGACGGCTTTCCAAAGTCGCTTTTTGGTCTTGCTTGTAGAAGAACTCGGCATCAGACAGGCGCGCACGCAAGACGCGTTCGTTGCCTTGAATGATGTGCGACGGGTCTTCGGTTTGCAGGTTGGAGACCAGCAGGAAGCGGTTCATCAGCTTGCCGTTTTGGTCGAGCAGCGGGAAGTATTTTTGGTTTTGCTGCATAGTCAGAATCAGGCATTCCTGCGGCACGGCGAGGAAATGTTCTTCAAAACCGGCTTCCAAAACAACGGGGTATTCGACCAACGCGGTAACTTCGTCCAGCAGGGCTTCATCAGCGGCAACGGTCGCTTTCAGACGACCTGCCTGTTCGTTCAAGGCTGTCTGAATGGCGGCTTTACGCTCGGCAAACGAAGCGACGACTTTGCCTTGCTCGTGCATTTGTGCGGCGTAGCTGTCGGCGTTTGTAATAGTGATTTCGCCGCTGGAAAGGAAGCGGTGTCCCAAGGTTTGATTGCCGCTTTTCAGACCCAAGACGCTGACGTTTACGATGTCGCCGCCGTGCAGCACAATCAGCCCGTGAACGGGGCGCACGAAAGTAAACGTGCTGCTGCCCCAACGCATTACTTTTGGAATCGGCAGTTTCTTAACCGCCTGATTGATAATGTCTTCCAAAAGTTCGCCCAACGGTTTGCCGGTTTGGACGTATTCGTAGGCGTACACGTCCTGCTTGCCGTCGTGGACGATGGTCAAGTCTTCGATTTTTGCCCCAGCACCGCGCGCGAAACCTTCCAAAGCCTTGGTCGGCGCACCGTCTTTCATAGCATTCGCCACGGCAGGACCTTTTTTCACGATTTTCTGATCAGCTTGAATGGCTTTGACGTTTTTGATTTGAACAGCCAAACGGCGCGGCGATGCGTAGGCGGTAAATTCGGCTGTGCCGTCAATCAGTTGTGCTTTTTCCAAGCCTTCGGCAACAGAAGCGGCGAAGTGGTTGCCTAAATTATTCAGGGCTTTAGGGGGAAGTTCTTCGGTAAGGAGTTCGATTAAAAGGGTTTGGGTTGTCATGGGAGACTTTCTGTTTGTCCGTAGGTTCTGCTTATAAAGTCTGCATATACCGTACGGCCTGTATTAATGGATACGCAATAAACGTCGTCTGAAAACCTGTTTCAGACGACGTATCGTTATTTTTTAATCAACGGGAAGCCCAGTTTCTCACGGCTTTCGACGTATTTCTGCGCCACGGTGCGGCTCAGCGCGCGGATGCGGCCGATGTAGGTGGCGCGTTCGGTCACGGAAATGGCGCCGCGTGCGTCTAAGAGGTTGAAGGTGTGTCCGGCTTTGAGGACCAGCTCGTAGGCGGGCAGGGCGAGGCTGGCGTTTTCTTCGGCGAGCAGGCGTTTGGCTTGCGCTTCGTAGTCGTTGAACTGGCGCAGCAGCCAGTCGGCATCGCTGTATTCGAAGTTGTAGGTGGATTGTTCGACTTCGTTTTGGTGGTACACGTCGCCGTAAGTTACTGTATTACCGTCGAGCGTTTTTGCCCAAACGAGATCGTAGACGTTTTCTACGCCTTGCAGGTACATCGCCAAGCGTTCGATGCCGTAGGTGATTTCGCCGAGTACGGGGGTGCAGTCGATGCCGCCGACTTGTTGGAAGTAGGTAAACTGGGTCACTTCCATGCCGTTGAGCCAAACTTCCCAGCCCAAGCCCCATGCACCGAGGGTGGGGTTTTCCCAGTCGTCTTCGACGAAGCGGATGTCGTGGACTTTGGGGTCGATGCCCAATTCGCGCAGGGAATCGAGATAAAGATCTTGGATATTGGCGGGCGCGGGTTTGAGCGCGACTTGGAATTGATAATAGTGTTGCAGGCGGTTGGGGTTGTCGCCGTAGCGGCCGTCTTTGGGGCGGCGGCTGGGTTGGACGTAGGCGGCAAACCAAGGCTCGGGGCCGAGCGCGCGCAGGCAGGTGGCGGGGTGGGAAGTACCGGCGCCGACTTCCATGTCGAAAGGTTGGATGACGGTGCAGCCTTTGTCTGCCCAGAATGTTTGCAGTTTGAAGATGATTTGTTGGAAGGTGAGCATGGCTTATGTTTCGGATTGGGATAAAAGGGGGATTTTACTGTTTTGACGGTGTTTTGGGTAGGTGTACAGGCGGATGGAATGGCAGGTTGGCGGTGTGATTTGACTGTCAATAAATGCGGAAACATGCCACAATGCCGTTATCCTGTTGTCTGTTTTAATCTGTTTTGATTGAATTTGAGGAGTCGCCCATGACCCCGATTTTGGCTTTCGATATTGAAACCGTGCCTGATGTGAACGGCATCCGCCTGTTGTACGATCTACCTGCTTCTTTGCCGGACGATGAGGTCGTCTTGTTTGCCCAGCAGAAACGCCGCGCCCAAAACGGCTCTGACTTTATGCAACACCATCTGCACCAAGTGGTCGCCATTTCCTGCTGTATGCGCTGGGGGCAGGACAAAATCCACGTCGGCACCATAGGCGAAATGCACGACAGCGAAGAGGAAATGATCGCCAAGTTTTTTGACCTTATCGAAAGCCATACGCCGCAACTGGTAAGCTGGAACGGCGGTGGCTTCGACCTGCCCGTCCTGCATTACCGCGCGCTGATACACGGCATTACGGCGGCGCGTTATTGGGATATGGGCGAGGGCGATTTCGGCGACAGCCGCGATTTCAAGTGGAACAATTACATCAGCCGCTACCACAACCGCCATTGCGACCTGATGGACCTGCTCGCCCTGTACCAGCCGCGTGCCAATGTGCCGCTGGACGATATGGCGAAACTTTGCGGCTTCCCCGGCAAGCTAGGCATGGACGGCAGCAAAGTTTGGGAAGCGTTCCACGCAGGTCGTCTGAAAGACATCCGCGATTATTGCGAAACTGATGCAGCAAACACTTATTTGATGTTCCTGCGCTTCCGCCTGATGAGTGGCGCTTTGGACGCGGACGAGTATGAAGTGGAAGTCAAACGGCTGAAGCATTACCTGACCGGACAGGCTCAGGACAAGCAGCATTGGAACGAGTTTGTCGCCGCGTGGCGTTAAACAATAGGTTTGGAAAGGCTATCGTTCCTGCCAACCATAAAGGTCGTCTGAAAAGCAGAATCCGGTATGGATTTTTGTTTTCAGACGACCTTAAACAAAATTAGAACCTACAATGGATTAACTTCAAACCAAAACAACGTTACCTCACCTTAACTCAAAGAGAACACGATTTACTAAGATTCGAAAGCTTAAGGTAAATCAACCGCAGACTCTATACAGCCGACCATTCCTCTACCCTATCCTGCTTTAAAGTGAAATCTCTATAAGTCGTCGTCTGAAAACCAAATAGCTGTCCTCTCCACGTTCGTTTCTTACGCACAAAAAAATACCGGCAAAGCCGGTATTTTTAAAATTTGGCGCGGCGGACGGGGCTCGAACCCGCGACCCCCGGCGTGACAGGCCGGTACTCTAACCAACTGAGCTACCACCGCGCATCATTGTTTTGCAACAATGAAAGGAAAATTGGTGGGTGATGACGGAGTCGAACCGCCGACATTCTGCTTGTAAGGCAGACGCTCTACCAACTGAGCTAATCACCCGAAAATAAAAAATACCGACAATGTCAGTATTTTGAAATTTGGCGCGGCGGACGGGGCTCGAACCCGCGACCCCCGGCGTGACAGGCCGGTACTCTAACCAACTGAGCTACCACCGCGCATCATCGTTTTGCAACAATGAAAGGAAAATTGGTGGGTGATGACGGAGTCGAACCGCCGACATTCTGCTTGTAAGGCAGACGCTCTACCAACTGAGCTAATCACCCTTGTCGCTGCGTTTGCGAAGACGCTATTAAATCAAAAAAGCATCCGCTGCGCAAGCTTTATTTTTCAGTGTATTAGGTATTTCCTTGCAAACTCCAGTTTTCAAAAGAAATAATTTCCTCTTGTTTGCCTGCGACGACCAAAATATCATTCGGTTGCAACTGCAAATCCAAGTCAGGATTTTCTATTCTGCTCGTATTGCGGCGGATGAATAGCAGCTTGATACCTGCATGATCCAAAGGCAAATCACGGATGGTCTTGCCAATGGCGTGGGCTTCTCCGGTCAGTGGGAAGGCGTGGCGGCAGACTGATTTGCCTCCGTCGTCAAATCCATTTTCATCATCGCTGCCGACAAACAAGCCTTCCAAAGAGGCGTAGCGGCTGTGTCGGATGTTGGCAATGGTCTGATAAACATGGTTGAAGGTCGCGCCATTACCCAGCATGGCGTAGCTTGCCAACACCAAGCTGGTTTCTTTAGTGTCGGATACAGCTTCTTCCGCGCCCATATCCGTGAAGGTTTTGACGTAATCGTCATTGGTTGCCCGAACATACACAGGCATGCTCGGATGCAAGGACATGATATTGTCGAGAACATGCTGGGTTTCATGCATATTGTTCAGGGTAATGACCACCATTTTGGCACGCTCCAAACCTGCCGCTTCCAAGACTTCGCGCCGTTTGGCATCGCCGAATGAGACCGGCTCGCCGGCATTGCGTGCCACCTGAACCCTAGCGATATCGAGGTCAAGTGCGAAGAAGGGGATGTTTTCCTGAGCCAATACGCGCCCGACGGTCTGACCGCCGCGTCCGAAACCGATAATCAGAACGTGGTCGGATTTGCTCATGGTTTCCACCAATATGCTGTGCAAATCCAATGCCTTCATGTCCCAGCTTGATTTGACAAAACGGCTGACGATGGCATCGCTGCTGCCTAAGATAAATGGGGCAATAATCATTGACAACAGAATCGCTGCCGTAGCTGCCTGCTCCAGCTCGGGGGACACCATATTGATTTTGCTGGAGATGTTTAACATCACAAAGCCAAATTCGCCGCCTTGTGCCAAATAGAGGGCTGTTTTCAAGCTATCCGCAATCGGATGCTTCATATGCAAAGCGATGAAAAAGACGACCAATGCTTTCAATACCAGCAAAATTGCCAGCAAAATCAGAATCTGCTGCCAGCCGCCGATTAAAGCCTGGATATCCAGTTTCATGCCGACCGTGATAAAGAAGAAACCGAGCAGAATATCGCGGAACGGGCGGATGTCGTCTTCCACCTGAAAACGGTATTCCGTTTCCGAAAGCAACATACCGGCGACGAATGCACCCAATGCCATCGACAAGCCTTCCAGTTCGGTCAGATAAGCTACGCCCAAGGTTACCAGCAGGACGTTGATCATAAACAATTCAGACGACTTGCGTTTGGCGACCATTCTGAACCAGCGCGACATCACCTTGCTGCCGACGACGAATAACACGCCCAGCGTGACCAGCATTTTCAATCCGGCAAGACCCAGCGCGACCCACAGACTGCCTTCTTCGCCATTGCCCGACAATGCAGGAATCAGGATCATCAACGGTACAACGGCAATATCTTGCATCAATAAGACGCCCATCGCCATTTGACCGTGCGGCTGTCCCAACTCGGTTTTTTCGGACAGGATGCGGCTGACAATTGCCGTGGACGACATGGTCATCGCCCCGGCTGCGGCAAACGCCCAATTAAAGTTGACGCCCATCAGCATCAAAATGCCGATAATCGACAGCATGGTCACAATGACCTGCAAACCGCCCAGCCCGAACACCAAACGGCGCATGGCTTTAAGCTTGGGCAGGGAGAATTCGAGACCGATGCTGAACATCAGGAATACGATACCGATTTCACCTAAATAATCAGTGGCATGACCTTGCGGAATCAGCTTCAACATACCCGGACCGGCGATAAAGCCGACCAAAAGATAACCGAGCATGGAAGGGATATTGAATTTACGGCAATAAATCACCGTAATGACGGAAACGAGGAGTACGATAACGATGGGTGCAAGGGAAAAAGTTTCGTGCATAGAGCGGGCGGCCTTGATGTTTGTTGGGAAATGACTGTTTTATTTATGATAGGCCGTCCGAGCGGACGCGGAATAACATTCCGGCATTGTCGGGACGGAGTAGAGATATTGTATCAAAAAACCTTGTAAAATAATGTTCCTACGCAATAAATAATACCGAATAAATGAACATTTCGGATATTTCTGTTTCAGACGACTTGCCAAATAGACTTTTATTCTCTCAATAAAATAAAAACATTAATAGGACATCCTCCATGCCCCCTACCCCTTGTCCATGTTCTTCTTCCCTACCCTACGCTGAATGCTGCTACCCCTTCCATACCCATCAAACTCATCCGCAGACTGGCGAAAAACTGATGCGCTCAAGATACAGTGCCTATGTGTTACATAATATTGATTATATCGTTGCCACCACAGTTCCTTCCCAGCAAAATCTGCTGAATCAAGAAGAAATGCAGCAATGGAGCCGAGAAACCCTTTGGCTGGGATTAGAAGTAATCCACCATACCCTCATCGGCAAACGCCACGCGCAAGTTGAATTTAATGCCCATTTTCAAGATGGAGCTGAAACAGCATGTCATCATGAACTATCTACATTCGTCAATATTGACGGATACTGGTACTTTATTGATCCAAACGTTCCACTCCCGACAATGAAGCAAGCCTGTATCTGCGGTTCAGGAAAAAAATTCAAGGCATGCTGCGGACAATTTTTCAAATAAGGCAGGATACAAAATCACAAAGGTCGTCGAAAAATATATTTCAGATGACCTTTTCATCTTCATAAGGCAACATAAAAAACTTAGATAAAAAAAACCATTCATACCAAGGGAGAAGTATGAATGGCCAATACATTGCGGGAAAACGTCTTACTTGCTGCACCGCCCAAAAGGGATAAAAGAGCGGTGTGTGTCAGCACTTTGCATTATACAAGCCTTAGTATTAAATGCTGTTAAGAAGTGAAATTTTTTGAATAAATTGCTCAGAATATAAGATAAGCGTTAGTTTATTTGGATAAACGGTACATTTTCTATTATTCATATTAGTTAATTTACAACACTTCATTAAATGTAGCTTCATGAAATTAAAATTCACAGCAGCATCCCAAACATTCCTATTACATACCTGCATCTTAAAAACAAGCATCTCCTATTTATTGAAATCCATTTTTTGGAGAGGGTTTCATTATTCTTTTAATAGTTTCAATACTTAGATGTCTCGAGCTTCACACAAAAAAGCCCTGCATTGCAGGGCTTTTTGAGATTCCAAAAAAGAATTAACGTTTGGAGAATTGTTTTGCGCGGCGTGCTTTGCGCAGACCTGGTTTTTTACGTTCAACTTCACGAGCATCGCGAGTAACGAAACCGGCTTGAGACAAGGCAGGTTTCAGAGCAGCGTCGAAGTCAATCAGGGCGCGGGTAATGCCGTGACGGATTGCGCCGGATTGACCGGTTTCACCGCCGCCGATAACGTTGACTTTAATGTCGAACGCTTCAGCGTTTTCAGTCAGAACCAAAGGTTGGCGAACAACCATACGGCTGGTTTCGCGAGCGAAGAATTCGTCAACGGGACGACCGTTTACGATGATTTGGCCGGTACCTTTAGTCAGGAATACACGAGCCACTGAACTTTTGCGGCGGCCTGTGCCGTAGTAGTATTTACCGTTCATGTCGTGTCCTTATTTCAATTCCAAAACTTTGGGTTGTTGTGCGGCATGGGCGTGTTCTGCACCAGCGTACACTTTCAGTTTTTTGATCATTGCGTAACCCAATGGGCCTTTAGGCAACATGCCTTTTACAGCTTGTTCCAAAGCGCGACCCGGGAATTGCTCTTGCATTTCGCGGAAAGTACGCTCGTAGATACCGCCGGGGAAACCGGAATGACGGAAGTATTTTTTGTCTTCGAATTTGGCACCGGTTACACGCAGTTTGTCCGCGTTGATGACGATGATGTAGTCGCCGGTGTCAACGTGGGGGGTGTATTCAGGTTTGTGCTTGCCACGCAGACGGTGTGCGACTTCGGCTGCAACGCGACCCAGAACTTTGTCTTGGGCGTCGATAACGAACCATTCGCGCTTCACCTCGTGGGGTTTCGCTGAAAAGGTTTTCATAGTGGAAATCCAGATAGATATAGAAAGTTGTGAATTTTAAAGATGGGATTGGCTTTTGTCAATCGGATTGGGGTCGTCTGAAAGTGTTTTTTCTATGATGGCGGTTTTATGCTTAGGGAGATGTTGTTTTTAAGCTGGAAAACATTACTGATGATTCAAAATATCGAGATGTGTTTTCAATTTTATGCTTGGTTTTCAGACGACGTCGGAGCCGATGATAAATGAAAGCCATGCCGCACGGGCATGGCTTGATATGGGGAATCCCCGCGAGAGCCGTTTTGGCTGAATCCGCTTGAACCTTGTTGACAAGGCGGTCACCTCGGGCAGCTTCGGGTGCATCTAAGAATAGACACTCGCGCCCACTGCAACTCCCGGCAACCTTAAGCGAACTTATTGGTTCAAAGGAATATATGCCTTCGCGGACACCGCAGGGAAAAAGAAAAATCAGTTTTGTTCCAAACGCGCCAAAGCTTTTTGGCAGGCGTTGTTCATGTCAGTTATTTTACGCTCAAATTCGCCTATTGCCAAATCGTCTTTGAGTGTGATTTTAAGGAGATCGTGGACAACATTGAGCGCGGTCATAATGGCAATTTTATCGCTGCCGACAATGCGTCCGCTCTCTTTGATGGCGGCACTTTTTTTGTTGAGCATATCAACAGCTTGGAGCAGTGTATCTTTTTCTTCGCTCGGGGTGTTGATGGTGAAATTGACATTCATGATGTCGAGGCTGACTTGTTCGATACTCATGGCGTGTCCTTATGATTGCGTTTCTTGCGGCAGGCGGGAAATGAGCTGGCGGATTTTTTCTGCAGCCTGTTCCAATGCGCTGCGGTACTGTTCTTTTTCGGCATTAAGATTGTCGATTTTGCCTTGAAGGTCTTCTTTGAGTTTGCCGACCTGCACAAGCAACGCTTCGCTCAATTCGTCAACGGCGGCTTCGTGTTCGCGCTTTTGTTGTTCATGCTCGAGCTTGAGGCGGTCGATTTCTTCATTAAGGCGGCGGTTTTCACCAACAAGGGTTTCAAATTTTTGGGCCAACTGGTAAACGCTGACTTCCAATGTGTCGAGTGATTGATTCATGTATAGGCTTCCGTATTGCCGCATGGTGGCAGGCGGTCAGGATATTAGGATGATGATGCAGGGATGTCAATCGCTGCCAAATCTTGAGGTCGTCTGAAACTTTTTGGTTTGATGTTTTCAGACGACCTTTGCCGTTCGGTCTTACTCAAAGCGCGCACTGCGCTCCATGAGCCTTTCTGCAACTTGCTGCGGAGTCATTTCTTTGCGGATGAGTTGCAGCAGGGTTTGGGTAATGGGCATGTCGATTTGGTATTTCACAGCAGTGTTAAACACTTCTTCGATGGTGCTGACGCCCTCGGAAACATGGCCGATTTCCACCAACACTTGATGCAGTTCTTTACCTTCTGCCAAACCCAAACCGACACGACGGTTGCGCGAAAGCGCGCCGGTACAGGTCAGGATAAGGTCGCCGATGCCGGCAAGCCCCATCATGGTCTTAGGCTGCGCGCCCATAGCCATGGCAAGACGGGTAATCTCGGCGAGACCGCGCGTCACCAGCGCCGCACGCGCATTGAGTCCGTATTCGAGACCGTCGGAAAGCCCGGTAGCAATTGCCATCACATTTTTGACAGCCCCGCCGACAGCCACGCCGATCACGTCCGTACTACCGTAGAGACGCATTACGTTGGTGTTGAGCTGCGGCACCAATTCCTCGATCCACTCCTGATTTTCTGAGGCGACAACCACGGCGCAAGGCAGTTGTTTGGCGAGTTCTTGGGCAAAGCTCGGGCCTGACAGCACGCCGATTTTTTTGTTCTCAGACAATACTTCTTTCAATACTTGGAAGGTCAACAGCCCTGTGTCTTGCTCAAAGCCTTTGCAGGCAGCGAGGACGGGGACACGGTCGGCATTGTGTTGCTTCAGAAGTTCCGCGCTGCTTCTCAAACCTGCGACAGAAGTTACGACAAGGATAAGCTCGCTGTCTTTGAGTGCATCACCCAAATCGGCGTAAACGTTTAAAGATTCAGGAAAAGGGAAACCGGGCAGGCCGTGTTTGTTTTCACGTTCTGCCTGCAATGTACGGACTTGTTCGGGATTGCGTGTCCAAAGGGCGACTTCGTTGCCGTGGCGGGCAAAGTGCAGGGCAAGGGCTGTACCCCAAGAACCTGCGCCGATGACGGTGATTTTCATTGTATGTCTTCCAACGGTAAATTGTCGTTTAATTTAAACCAATCGGCTTGGCAGTGCAAGCGATAGAGACCTATTCAACATGAAAAACGCATGAAGACGCAGGCGACTATCACATACATTGTCTATCACTATTGAAAAATTGATGTTGATTTACCGCAAAGGCTGAATGGCACTTACCGCCTATACTTCACGGATAAAAAAGCCGGACATATTAAACGGACGCAAATAAAGCGAAATACCACTCCCTATTTTCGTCCGCCATCCATCACGGCAATTAACGGAAACGGTACTTATTCATAATAATATCCACTACAAAAAAGGAATACGCCATGAACCACCGCAACACCCGACTACTCCTGTCGCTTGCCGTTTTATCCGCATTGGCCGCCTGTGGCGGACAAGAAAGCAAGGAACAAAAACCTGCTTCCGCCCCGACCGAAGCCTCTGCCGTTCAGACGACCCCTGACGCAGCTTCAGCAGCGTCCCAAGCCGCCGTTGACAACAATGCTTCTCCTGAAGATCAAGAGCTGCTCAAACGCGCACAAGGTATTTTCAAACCGCTGCCGAGTGCCGAAGAAATGCAGAAACTGCGCCCGTTTACCGAAGAACAGGTCAAACTCGGCCATCAATTATGGTATGAGCCGCGCCTTTCCAAAGGCAACACCGTAAGCTGCAACTCCTGCCACAACCTTGCCACCGCAGGCGTGGACAACCTGCCGACCAGCCAAGGCCATAAAGGATAGTTCGGCGGACGCAACTCCCCGACCGCTTTAAACGCCGCCCTGCTCGGCATGCAGTTCTGGGACGGTCGTGCTGCCGACGTTGAAGAACAAGCCGGCGGACCGTTGGTGAACCCTGTGGAAATGGCAAACGACTCGCAAGAAGCAGCCGCAGCCAAAATCGCCAAAATCCCCGAATATCAAGAACTGTTTAAAACCGCCTTCCCTGAAGACGGCGCAGTTTCCTTCAAAAACATCACCACCGCCCTTGGCGCATTCGAACGCACACTGCTGACGCCGACCAAATGGGATGACTACCTCAAAGGCAACGTCAATGCCCTGAACGAACAAGAGCGCAAAGGCGTGCGCGCCTTTATGGACAACGGCTGTATCGCCTGCCACAGCGGCGTCAACCTCGGCGGCACAACCTTCCAAAAATTCGGTTTGGTTCAAGGTCCGTACTGGAAATTCATCGAAGATCCGAAACACGACAAAGGCCGTGCCGACGTCACCAAAAAAGCCGAAGACGAATTCTTCTTCCGCGTCCCAGGTTTGCGTAACGTCGCCAAAACTTATCCGTATTTCCACAACGGCAGCGTTTGGGAATTGGACAAAGCCGTTACCATCATGGGTAAAGCGCAGCTGGGTAAAGACCTGACTTCGGAAGAAACCGAAAACATCGTTGCCTTCCTGAAAACACTGTCCGGCAGCGTTTCCGACTCCGCCCGCACCGTACCCGAACTGCCTTTGTCTGCACCGATGGAATCCCATCCGAACAATAAATAAGCCGTAGATTTAGGGTAACGGAACCCGTTATCCTAAATTTGTGCCATACCAAACGTCGTCTGAAAAAGTTGTCCTGCTTTTCAGACGACGTTTCGATTTATGGAAACGCAATATAGCTATCCCCTCGATATTCAAGCCATTCATTCCTTGAAATACCGATGTCATCCCTGTTAAGATTTCCAATAAACCCCAATCGTGGTTTATAATCCTCCTCTAACGAAACAGGGGTGCTGCCTGATGTTCAGGCGGCTGAGAAATACCCTTTACACCCGATCGGGATAATACCTGCGTGGGGAGTTTTCACGGATTCTGTCTTTCAAACGGCCTTTTTTTGATATTGAGGCCGTCTGAAAAAGCAAAACGCTCCTGTTTCTTCTTTTCAAACGAGAAAACAGGAGCATTTTTTATGACTACGCCAAAGAAAACCGCCAAAACTTCCGGCAACGAAGCGCGCGAGCTTGCCGACTTGAGCGAAGACATCGGCATCCGCTTCAAATATCCGAACTCGGAGCGCGTGTATCTGCAAGGCAGCCGCGACGACATCCGCGTGCCTTTGCGCGAAATCCGTCAAGACGACACCTACACGGCGCAAGGCACGGAAGCCAACCCGCCGATTCCCGTCTATGACACCAGCGGCGTATACGGCGATCCGGCGGCACACATCGACCTGAAACAAGGTTTGCCGCACGTCCGCACCGCATGGCTGGACGAACGCGGCGATACCGAAATCCTGCCCAAGCTTTCCAGCGAATACGGCATCGAACGCGCGCACGACCCGCAAACCGCCCATCTGCGTTTCAACCAAATCACCCGCCCACGCCGCGCCAAAGCAGGCAGCAACGTAACCCAGCTCCATTATGCCCGCCAAGGCATCATCACGCCCGAAATGGAATTTGTCGCCATACGCGAACGCATGAAGCTGGACGAACTTTTCAGACGACCCGAATACGCCAAGCTCTTGAAACAGCACGCAGGGCAAAGTTTCGGCGCGAACATCCCGACCCATCCCGACCAAATCACACCCGAATTCGTGCGCCAAGAAATCGCCGCCGGACGTGCGATCATCCCCGCCAACATCAACCACCCCGAACTCGAACCGATGATTATCGGCCGCAACTTCCGCGTCAAAATCAACGGCAACTTGGGCAACTCCGCCGTAACCTCCAGCCTGACCGAAGAAGTCGAAAAAATGGTGTGGTCGCTGCGTTGGGGCGCGGACACGATTATGGATTTGTCCACCGGCGCACATATCCACGAAACGCGCGAATGGATTATCCGCAACGCGCCCGTCCCCATCGGCACGGTACCCATCTATCAGGCTTTGGAAAAAACCGGCGGCATTGCCGAAGATTTGACTTGGGATTTGTTCCGCGACACCCTCATCGAGCAGGCGGAACAAGGCGTGGACTATTTCACCATACACGCAGGCGTGTTGCTGCGTTATGTGCCGATGACCGCCAACCGCCTCACCGGCATCGTATCACGCGGCGGCTCCATCATGGCGAAATGGTGTCTCGCCCATCACAAAGAAAACTTCCTCTACACGCATTTCGACGAAATCTGCGAAATCATGAAAGCCTACGATGTGTCGTTCAGCCTCGGCGACGGCCTGCGCCCCGGCTGCATTGCCGATGCCAACGACGAATCCCAATTCGCCGAATTGCACACCTTGGGCGAATTGACTGCCAAAGCGTGGAAACACGACGTACAAGTCATGATCGAAGGCCCCGGCCATGTACCGCTGCAACGCGTCAAAGAAAACATGACCGAAGAGCTGCAACACTGCTTTGAAGCGCCTTTCTACACACTCGGCCCGCTCGTTACCGACATCGCCCCCGGCTACGACCACATCACTTCGGGCATAGGCGCGACCAATATCGGCTGGTACGGCACAGCCATGCTCTGCTACGTTACCCCGAAAGAGCATCTCGGCCTGCCCGACAAAGAAGACGTGCGCACCGGCATCATCACCTACAAACTCGCCGCCCACGCCGCCGACCTCGCCAAAGGCTGGCCGGGCGCACAGTTGCGCGACAACGCCCTGAGCAAGGCGCGTTTCGAATTCCGCTGGCGCGACCAATTCCGCCTCAGCCTCGACCCCGAACGCGCCGAAAGTTTCCACGACGAAACCCTGCCCGCCGAAGGCGCGAAAATCGCCCACTTCTGCTCAATGTGCGGTCCCAAATTCTGCTCGATGAAAATCACGCAGGAAGTGCGCGACTATGCCGACAAGCAAAAAGCCCAGCAGCGGGGCATGGAGGAAAAAGCGGTCGAGTTTGTGAAGAAAGGGGCTGAGATTTACAGTTGATAGAAAGGTCGTCTGAAAATGGTTTTCAGACGACCTTTTGGTTTTATAGTGGATTAAATTTAAATCAGGACAAGGCGACGAAGCCGCAGACAGTACAGATAGTACGGCAAGGCGAGGCAACGCCGTACTGGTTTAAAGTTAATCCACTATATTGGAAACCTGAAATTTTTTGGGCATATAAATCGATTTGCTTCATTTTTGTTTACCGCAGCACCTATCCTCCGCAGCTATTCTACTAAGACAGGCGGGAATTCAACAAAAATTCCAAGAAACAGGTATTTGAAAAAGGTTTACGGAATTCAAAAATAAATTCCCGCCACAATCTGTCCTTACGCAGGCAAAGACTGAAATGCCGACTGATGACAGGTATGGTATGAAAAACCAAATGAACCGGCTAAGCCGACCTTTAAAACCACTCAAGCGGACACAAACAAAAAAGCTGTATTCCCTAAGAAATACAGCTTTTTCAATATCACGATAAACTCGGATTATTCTTCAGAACCGGTGTAAGGACGGATGCTGACAGTTTTACGGTTCAGCGCGCCTTTGGTTTTGAATTCAACATAACCGTCAACTTTGGCGAACAAAGTGTGGTCTTTGCCCATGCCTACGTTGTCGCCGGCGTGGAATTTGGTACCGCGTTGGCGGACGATGATGGAACCTGCCGGAATCAGCTCGTTGCCGTAGGCTTTTACGCCCAGTCGTTTGGCTTCTGAATCGCGACCGTTGCGGGTGCTACCGCCTGCTTTTTTACTTGCCATTTGTAATACTCCTAAGTTTCAAAAATTAGGCGATTGCCACGATTTCGATTTGGGTGAAATTTTGGCGATGGCCTTGGCGTTTTTGGTAGTGTTTACGGCGGCGCATTTTGAAAATGCGTACTTTCTCGCCGCGACCATGGGCTACTACTTTAGCTGTTACTTTTGCGCCTTCGATAAAAGGAGCGCCAACTTTTACAGATTCGCCGTCAGCAATCATCAAAACTTCGGTCAGTTCGATTTGGCTGTCGAGTTCGGCTGGTATCTGTTCTACTTTCAATTTTTCGCCAACGGCAACTTTATATTGTTTGCCGCCGGTTTTTACGACCGCGTACATACTCAACTCCATGAGAATTATGGTTAATATCCCGCACACCATTGTGCGAAACACGGAATTCTATTGCTATTTGCCTGTTTTGTCAAAGTTTATTTCGTTTGTAGGGGTAAGGTCGTCTGAAAGATGTGTCAAACGGGCTTTGCTGCTATAATCGCGCGCTGGATTGCCGATATTTTTATGCGGCAATATTATTTCCGCCTTATACCTAACCCATTATTTATACGGCACACCTGCTTCATTTTGCTGACTGAGAATGTGTTATGCTCGAAAACCTGCCTTATTTCCAACGTCATTTGCCTGAAGACCTTTCGCGGGTCAACGAGGTGATCAACAAAGCGGTTCAGTCTGATGTCGCGCTGATTTCGCAAATCGGTACTTATATTATCAGTGCCGGCGGTAAGCGTCTGCGTCCGATTATGACGATTTTGGCAGGTAAGTCGGTCGGTTATGATGGAGATAAGCTGTATGCTTTGGCGGCGATGGTGGAATTTATCCACACTTCGACCCTGCTGCACGACGATGTGGTCGACGAAAGCGATTTGCGCCGCGGACGCGAAACGGCGAATAATCTGTTCGGCAATGCGGCGGCGGTGTTGGTCGGCGACTTTTTATATACGCGCGCTTTCCAATTGATGGTTGATTCCGGCAGTATGCGCATTTTGGAAGTTATGGCGGATGCAACTAATATTATTGCCGAAGGCGAGGTCATGCAGCTGATGAACATCGGCAATACCGACATCACCGAAGCGCAATATGTTCAAGTGATTCAATACAAAACGGCCAAACTGTTTGAAGCGGCAGCACAGGTCGGCGCGATTTTGGGCAATGCCTCTCCTGAGCATGAGCAGGCGCTGAAAGATTACGGCATGTATGTCGGTACGGCGTTCCAAATTATTGATGATGTTTTGGATTATTCGGGTGAAACCGAAGAAATCGGTAAAAACGTCGGCGATGATTTGGCAGAAGGCAAGCCGACTCTGCCGTTGATTTATCTGATGCGCAACGGCTCGAAACAAGTCGCGGACGATGTGCGCCATGCTTTGGAAAATGCGGACCGCAGCAGTTTCCAAAAAATCCATGATTATGTTGTCCGCTCCGATGCGCTGACTTATTCGATTTCTGAAGCACGAAAAGCCGTTGAACAAGCAGTAGCTTCTTTGGCGGTATTGCCCGACAGTGAAGTCAAACAGGCGATGATTCAGTTGGCTGAGGAATCATTGGCACGAGTCTCTTAAATCCGATGAATTTCAGCTTCGTCCCGATGTTTCTGGTAACGCTGATTTTTCTTGGTGTCGTCAGCAACAACAACTCCATTACGATTTCAGCGGCAATTTTGCTTTTAATGCAGCAGACTGCTTTGTCGCAATATATTCCTTTCATGGAAAAACACGGCTTGCATTTTGGGATTATTTTGCTGACAATCGGGGTCTTAAGCCCCTTGGTTTCAGGCAAGGTTCAAATTCCGTCGCTATCGGAGTTTGTCAATTTTAAAATGATTGCCGCCGTATTAATCGGTATCCTTGTTGCCTGGCTGGCAGGACGCGGCGTACCGCTAATGAGTGAACAGCCTGTTTTGGTAACAGGTCTTTTGATCGGTACGGTTATCGGTGTGGCGTTTATGGGCGGCATTCCGGTCGGTCCGCTGATTGCCGCAGGATTATTATCATTTATAGCAGGAAAAGTTTAACACGCTCGCCATAGTTCAACGGATAGAACGTATGCCTCCTAAGCGTAAAATACAGGTTCGATTCCTGTTGGCGAGGCCACCACTGCAAAATATGTCGTATTGAATACCCACCATCTGCAATCCGACATTACCGAATTCTTGATTTACATTAAGACCAAAGTAAAATTTCCCCTGGTCATTTACATCTCTCTTTTTTCTCCATCTATTTTGCTATAATCACACCCAGTTCTCTTTTTCAGACGACCTTACTCCAAGATCCCCTGAAACCTCCATTCCATTAAATACAAAGGATGCCTTATGAGCTTACACAGCGATATTCTCGTCGTAGGTGCGGGACCGGCAGGACTCAGCTTTGCAGCCGAATTGGCCGGGAGCGGTTTAAAAGTTACCCTGATTGAAAAAAGTCCGCTGGAGGTTTTGCAAAATCCGCCTTACGACGGCAGGGAAATCGCCCTAACCCACCTGTCCCGCGAAATTATGCAACGCTTGGGCATGTGGGATTTGATTCCGAAAGACGAAATTTACCCCTTACGCGATGCAAAGGTCTTGAACGGGCAGTCCGATTACCAACTCCACTTCCCGCAACCGACCCAAGCGCGCGGCGAACCTGCCGACTGCTTAGGTTATCTGATTTCAAACCACAATATCCGCAAAGCCGCTTATGAAATCGTCTCCAAACTGGACAACGTTACCATCCTGACTGGCACGGGCGTCAAAGAAGTCAAAACTTCCGAAGACGAAGCCCAAGTCATCTTGGAAAACGGCGAAGTTTTGAGCGGCCGCCTACTCTTGGCAGCAGACAGCCGCTTCTCCCAAACCCGCCGACAACTGGGCATTTCCTCCGATATGCACGATTACAGCCGCACCATGTTCGTCTGCCGCATGAAGCATACCCTGTCCAACCAGCATACCGCTTACGAATGCTTCCACTACGGCCGCACCATCGCCCTGCTGCCTTTGGAAGAACACCTGACCAACACAGTCATTACCGTCGATAGCGACAAGGCAGACACCATCAAAAAAATGTCTCCCGAAGAATTGGCAGCCAGCGTCAAAGAGCAGCTCAAAGGCCGTTTGGGCGATATGGAATTGGTCAGCACCATTCACAACTACCCCTTGGTCGGCATGATTGCCCAACGTTTCTACGGCAAACGCAGCGCCTTAATCGGCGACGCCGCCGTAGGTATGCACCCTGTTACCGCACACGGTTTCAACTTAGGTCTATCCAGCGCGGACATCTTGGCAAAACTGATTCTCGAAGCGGAACAACGCGGTCAGGACATCGGCGCCGCCAGCCTGCTGGAAAAATACAGCACCAAGCATATGCTCCATGCCCAGCCGATTTACCTCGGCACCAATATGCTGCTGAAACTCTTTACCAATGAAACCGCTCCCGCCAAAATCCTGCGTGGCTTGGTACTGCGTGCCAGCAACAACTTCCCGCCACTGAAAAAACTGATTACCAAACAACTCACCGGCTAATCCGTTTAAACACATCAAAAGGTCGTCTGAAATGCTTTTCAGACGACCTTTTATAGTGGATTAAATTTAAATCAGGACAAGGCGACGAAGCCGAAGACAGTACAGATAGTACGGCAAGGCGAGGCAACGCCGTACTAGTTTAAATATTTTCCACAGCAATTTTGAACATATTAGGTTCTAAATAAAAAAGCCCCTGTCCGACAGAGGCTTTTCCATTTCTCAGAAACCGGATTATTTCAATTTAGTTTCTTTGTAAATAACATGTTTACGGGCAACCGGATCAAATTTTTTGATTTCCAATTTGCCGGGCATAGTGCGTTTGTTTTTGGTAGTGGTGTAGAAATGACCAGTACCAGCACTGGATTCCAGTTTGATTTTATCGCGCATTGCAGTAATCCTTAATTAACGGTTTAAATTAAGCTTCGCCGCGAGCACGCAAATCAGCCAATACGACATCAATGCCTACTTTGTCGATGGTACGCAATGCAGCGTTAGAAACGCGCAGGCGAACCCAGCGGTTTTCACTTTCAACCCAGAAACGACGTGATTGCAAGTTAGGCAAAAAACGACGTTTGGTTTTGTTGTTGGCGTGTGATACGTTGTTGCCAGACATCGGGCGCTTACCGGTCACTTTGCAAACTCGTGCCATGGTTAGTCTCCAAACTTCTAAAATAGTAAAACGCGATTTATACCATAAAAAACAGCGTTAGTTCAAGCATTTTGACAAAAAACCGACTGCCTGTCGGGATAAATCTTCGAAATGTTGTTTTCGCGAAACGCTTTGACCGCGAAATGAATGAGGCGAAATTATAGCGGATTTCCAAAGCTTCTGCATATGAAAAGGTCGTCTGAAACTGTCGTTACCGTTTTAAGACGATCTTTTCTGTCGAATTAGCGATTCCATCTCCTTCCGTAGCAACACTCATCAATGCCCTCCTCCGCCTCCGTCATGATGGAAAGGCGGCTTCGCCAGCCAAATAATGGGAATCATGATAATGAACAAGATACTGCCCGCCAAAAATATCTCATTCGAGCCGACGATAAAACCCTGTTGGGTAATGGTAGTGTTTATCAGACCGACTGCCTGCCCTCCGTTCAAACCCGCTTCCGCCATCTGACGGACTGCTTCGGCGGTATCCGGAGAATACGACGTGATATGTTCAGTCAGTTGCGTATGATGTAAAGCCTCCCTCCGCTCCCACATGGTACTGACGACAGACACACCGACACCACCCATAAAGACACGCAGAAAATTCGACAAACTGCTTGCCGATGCGATTTGCGGACCTTTCATATGCGATAGAGTAATGGTCGTCAGCGGCAGGAAGAACATGGCCACCCCCAAACCCTGCCAAAACTGCGGCCAGACAACGTTGCTCATGTCCATTCCCGCATAAAAATCCGTCCGCCAATGAAAAGTAAAGGCAAACATCAAAAAACTACCGGTAACCAACAGGCGCATATCGATTTTATTGCCGAACCGCCCTATCAAAGGAGATAGGAAAATCGGCAGAAATCCGATAGGGGCAGCCGCCAATCCCGCCCATGTGGCGGTATAACCGAGGTTGGACTGCAACACCAGCGGCAAAAGCGTCAACGTGCCCATATACACCATAAACCCGAGCGAAGTCGTCAAAACGCCGATGGTAAAGTTGCGGTTTTTAAACAAAGACAAATCGACAATCGGATATTTTTCACCTAATTCCCAAACGATGAAATAAGTCAGACATACCGTTGCAACGACTGCCAACACGATAATTTCACCCGATGCGAACCAATCGAGCTCTTTTCCCCTATCCAACATCATTTGCAACGAGCCGATACCGACGATCATCAAAATCAGCCCAGTGTAATCAATAGGCGTTTTAACCGTATCGGTTTCACGGTCGCGCAGTTGCTGCCAGGCGATTACCGCAGACAAAATGCCGATGGGGATATTGATGAAAAATATCCACCCCCAATGCCAGTTGTCCGAAATCCAGCCACCGAAAATCGGTCCTAAAACAGGGGCGACCACGACTGTCATCGCCCAAAGTGCCAATGCCAAAGTCCGCTTCTCGGGCGGGTAAGATGCCATCAGAAGGCTTTGGGACAAAGGAATCAGCGGCCCCGCGACAAAACCCTGCAAAATACGGAAGAGCACCAAGGTTTGCAAATTCGGTGAAATACCGCACAGCCAAGATGTAATCACGAAGCCGATGACCGATCCGACAAACAGCCGCACTTCACCCATCCGCTTCGCAAGAAACCCTGTCAGCGGTACGGAAATGGCATTTGCCACGGCAAATGATGTAATCACCCACGTTCCCTGAGTCGTTGCCGCACCCAAATCACCGGCAATAACGGGGACGGCAACATTGGCAATCGTCGTATCCAATACTTCCATAAAGACGGCAAGGCTCAGCGACAATGTAACCAAGACCAACCTGATGCCTGTCAACGGCGGATAATTCATCAAAATCTTCCTTCACTGCCGACATTGCCATTCCCGCTTTCAACTCAGGCGGGATTTTCCGTATCGACTTTTTTCTCGAAACAGAATGAGCAAGCCCCTCATCCTGATCGCATTACTTGTTCCACTAATTTGCCGGATATGAACGTTTCAGACGACCTGTCGGGATACCGAAGGTCGTCTGAAACAGGTTATTTGGCGTATTTTTCAAAAATCTTATCGATTAATGCATTAGCCGCTGCCCAATCTACGCTGTCCGTTTCCGGGGCTGCCGAATTTTGCACGGCGGCCGCCGTCATCGGCTTACCCGAACCCGCTTCTGCAATATCGACTTTGACTGTCATGGACAAACCGACGCGCAAGGGGTTTGCTTTCAATTCGTTAGGATCCAGGCTGATTCTGACCGGTACGCGCTGAACAACTTTAATCCAGTTACCCGTTGCGTTTTGCGGCGGCAAGAGCGAAAACGCGCTGCCCGTCCCTGCGGACAAGCCCATGACTTTACCGTGGTAAACCACTTTTTTGCCGTACAAATCGGCAGTCATTTCCACAGGCTGTCCGATTTTCATTTTCCGTAATTGCGATTCTTTAAAATTGGCATCCACCCACAAATCCGTCAGGGGAACAACTGCCATCAACGCCGCGCCTTGCGAAATTCTCTGTCCGACTTGGACATTGCGTTTTGCAATCTGCCCGGCCATAGGCGCGCGGATTTGTGTACGCTGCAAATTCAGCCAGGCATCTTTAATCTTGCTCACTGCGGTCTGAACGGCAGGTTGTTCGCGCACTGGAATATTGTTACCCAACGCAGCCTGAGCCGAAGCCTCTTCCGCTTCCACTGCTTTCAATGCTGCTTGAGCCTGAATGACCGCCGCCCGGGCATGACTTAACTCCTCACCGGAAATGGCATCCGTACCGGATAGGGCCTCCCGGCGTCGCAAATCTACCTGAGCGCGTGCCAAATCGGCTTTACGCAGCAACACTTGCGCTTTCGCCTGGGAATTGACTGCCGTCTGCTGCTTGTTTTGACGGATTGCCTGAATCAGCTCGTTTTGCGCCCTGTCATACGCCAGTTGGAAATCACTGTCGTCCAGAGTAACCAAAACATCGCCTTTTTTCACAACATCCGTGTCGTCAAACATGACTTTGCGCACTGTCCCGCCAACTTGCGGCGTAATCTGAACCAAATATCCCGCAACATATGCGTCTTCAGTTGTTTCTTCGTGCTGCCAAAACAAAACATAAGCAAAAGCCACGCCAATAGCCGCCAAAACAAATAACAGCGTAACCACTGCCATATTCCGCTTGCGCCTGTTCGGCATTTTGACCGGTTTGCCCAATGTGCCAGGAGTTTGCCCGCCGTTTGCTGACTTTGTTTCCATGATTTAATTTACCCGAGTATTAAACTAATAGGCTTTCTACAAAACTAACATCCGAATCTTGGATAAATCCGTAGCCGCTCCGATTTACCTTGATTTCAAAAACAAGATCAATCTAAGGATTCGTAAAAAGCCTAATATCGAATATTATTTTATGTTTATTAAATAATAATATCTTATTGATTTTATTTAAACGTCAAATAAGATATAGGGAAACGGGCATTCTATATCCGCACCATTACTCAATCAAGTAACTATTTTAAATGAAATATGACAAACCATCCCTTTAATAATTTATTGTCATTTTTATTTACTCAATAGAATGATTATTAAAGAATAATTTACAGGTATTTTAATCCCATACGGAATGTAAAACATATCTGAATTACGTTTCATTGTTGCTTACTTACCTCTTTTAATTTCTCATGAAACTATTTCAATATTTCAAATTAACATAATAAACATTTATTCCTAAAATTTAACTTTTCCCTGAGTCGGGAAAGTATCTGTTTCATAACCTTGCTTTTAAGCTGAAAAACATCCCCTACCCTCTTAGTTCTCTTCCAAATAACAAAGAAAAGCATAAGATCGTCTTTCCAAACAAAGAGGTCGTCTGAAACCTATCTTTCAGACGACCTCTTTTCTATTTCATTGTTATTTCAACAACGTATTGCCTCAACCTCAGCCTGCTTCTTGCAAAAAGCCTGCCAGTTCGGCGGTGTCGAGTGCGATCATCAGTTCTTCGTTAGTCGGTACGACCAAGACGGCAGGATTGGAACCTGTCGGGCTGATGATGCCTGAGTTGCCGTAGCGTTTTTCCATATTGGCTTTGGTGTCGATGTGCAGACCCAAATAGTCGAGGTAGGCGACGGTTTTGGCGCGGATGTTGCGAGAGTTTTCGCCGATGCCGCCGGTGAAAACGAGGGCGTCTATGCCGCCGCAGGCGACCGACATCGAGGCGATGTATTTGGCGAGGCGGTAGGTCATGACTTCGAGGGCGAGGCGTGCGCCTTCGTGGCCTTCGTCGGCGGCGATTTCGAGGGTGCGGCAGTCGTTGGAGAGTTCGGAGATGCCGAGCAATCCTGATTTTTTGTTCAACATTTCATCGACTTGCTCGATGTTCATGCCGGCGTGGGCGGTCAGGTAGCTGTACACGCCGGGGTCGATGTCGCCGCAGCGGGTGCCCATGACGAGGCCTTCGATGGGGGTGAAGCCCATGCTGGTATCGACGGATTTGCCGTTTCGGATGGCGGTGATGGATGCGCCGTTGCCGAGGTGGGCGACGATCATGCGCAAATCTTCCAGCGGTTTGCCCAAAATCCGCGCTGCTTCGGGGGCGACGTAGCGCATGCTGGTGCCGTGGAAACCGTAGCGGCGGAAGGCGTGTTTTTTGCGCAATTCGCGCGGCACGGCGTAGGTATAGGCGCGTTCGGGCATGGTTTGGTGGAACGAGGTGTCCATCACGCCGACGTTGGGCAGCCCGGGGAAGTGTTCCTGCGCGGCGAGGATGCCGCTGATGTTGGCGGGGTTATGCAGCGGGGCGAGCGGGATGCAGGCTTTCAGTTCGTCGAGGACGTCTTGGTCGATGAGGACGGACTCGTGATATTTTTCGCCGCCATGGGCGATGCGGTGTCCGATGGCTTTGATGCGGTCGTGCAGACCGTGTTTTTCGAGTTCGTTCAACAGCATACCCACCGCGCCGGCGTGGCAGTTGCGGCCGGACAGGGGAGCTTGGCGTTTGTTGCCATCTTTGCTGAAGGTAATGACGGCTTCGGGCGTACCCAAACGTTCGCCGAGGCAGCTTAGGACGACGCTGCCGTTTTTACGGTCGATAACGGCACCTTTGAGCGAGGAGCTGCCGCAGTTCAGAACGAGGATGAGTTGGTCGGACATGATATTTCTCCTTGTAGTTTGTGGTTGTTTTTTTGGTATGGGGTCGTCTGAAAAAGGATGGGCGTTTGGCGGGGTGTGTTTCAGACGACCTCTTTGGGTTTTGCGGGCAAACCCACGCTGTGTCGATTTAAAAACAATCCTCAGGCACTCTGACCCGCCCTTCCATAATCACGCGCGCGCTGCGGCTCATGACGGCTTTTTTCACCGCCCAAATGCCATCTGAACACTCTGCCGCCGCACCGACGCGCAATGTGCCGGAAGGATGGCCGAAGCGCACTTCGTTGCGCGTTCCGCCGCCTGCGGCGAGGTTGACCAGCGTGCCAGGGACAGCGGCGGCAGCGGCAATGGCGACCGAGGCAGTACCCATCATGGCGTGGTGCAGTTTGCCCATGCTCAGGGCGCGTACCAGCAAATCGATGTCGGCGGCGTTCACGGTTTTGCCGCTGGAGGCGGTGTAATCGGCGGCGGGCGCGACGAAGGCGACTTTCGGCGTGTGCGCGCGGGCGGCGGCTTCGGACACGTCGTTAATCAAGCCCATTTTCAGCGCACCGTAAGCGCGGATTTTTTCAAATTTTTCCAGCGCGGCGGCATCGTTGTTGATGTCGTCCTGCAACTCTTTGCCCGTGTAGCCCAAATCGGCGGCGTTCAGGAAAACGGTCGGAATGCCAGCGTTGATGAGCGTGGCTTTCAGACGACCTATGTCCGGAACGTCCAGCTCGTCCACCAAATTGCCGGTCGGAAACATACTGCCTTCTCCGTCGGCGGGATTGAGAAATTCGATTTGCACTTCGGCGGCGGGAAAGGTAACGCCGTCCAGCTCGAAATCGCCCGTTTCCAACACTTCGCCGTTTTGCATCGGAACATGGGCAATGATGGTCTTGCCGATGTTTTTCTGCCAGATTTTGACCGTGCAGATGCCGTCTGAAGGGATTTTGCCTTTATCGACCAAGCCCTGCTCGATGGCGAACGCGCCCACGGCGGCGGTGAGGTTGCCGCAGTTGCCGCTCCAATCGACGAAAGGCTTGTCGATGGAAACTTGCCCGAAAAGGTAATCGACATCGTGGTCGGCGCGTTCGGATTTGTCCAAAATTACCGCCTTGCTGGTGGACGAGCTGGCGTTGCCCAAACCGTCTATCTGCTTGCCGTACGGGTCAGGGCTGCCGAGTACGCGCAACAGGATTTTGTCGCGCGCGCTGCCCGCTTCCCGCGCCGCCTCGGGCAGGTCGGAACGTTTGAAAAACACGCCTTTGGATGTGCCGCCGCGGTAGTAAACGGCGGGGATTTTGATTTGCGGCATTCTGTTTCTCCTTGTTTTTGATTTGGGTTTTCAGACGACCTCTAAGCCGCGTTCCCTTCCAAAAAGTCCTGTGCAAACCGTTGCAGCACGCCGCCGGCTTCGTACACCAGCACTTCCTCTGCGGTATCGAGGCGGCAGGTAACGGGGACTTCGACGGTTTCGCCGTTTTTGCGGTGAATGACGAGGGTCAGGTCGCCGCGCGGTTTGCGTTCGCCGACCACGTCGTAGGTTTCCGTGCCGTCCAGTTGCAGGGTGTGGCGGTTGGTGCCGGCTTTGAATTGCAGCGGCAATACACCCATGCCGATGAGGTTGGTGCGGTGGATGCGCTCGAAACCTTCGGCGGCGATGGCTTCCACGCCCGCCAGCCTTACGCCCTTCGCCGCCCAGTCGCGGCTGGAGCCTTGTCCGTAGTCCGCGCCGGCGATGATAATGAGCGGCTGTTTGCGGTTCATGTAGGTTTCGATGGCTTCCCACATACGCATGGTTTCACCTTCGGGCTCGACGCGGGCGAGCGAGCCTTGGCGCACGCTGCCGTCTTCGTTTTTCACCATTTCGTTAAACAATTTGGGATTGGCGAAAGTCGCGCGTTGGGCGGTGAGGTGGTCGCCGCGGTGGGTGGCGTAGGAATTGAAGTCTTCTTCGGGCAAACCCATTTTCGCCAGATATTCGCCTGCCGCGCTGCTTGCCAGAATCGCGTTGGAAGGCGAGAGGTGGTCGGTGGTGATGTTGTCGGGCAGAATCGCCAGCGGACGCATACCGGTCAACGTGCGTTCGCCCGCCAATGCGCCTTCCCAATAGGGCGGACGGCGGATGTAGGTGGACATCGGACGCCAGTCGTACAATGGGCTAGGTGCTTTCTGCGCTTTGCCGGTGTCGAACATCGGGATATAAACATCGCGGAATTGTTGCGGTTTCACATACTCAGCAACGACGGCATCGATTTCTTCGTCGGTCGGCCAAATGTCTTTCAGGCGGATTTCCTTGCCGTCGTCTGAAACGCCGAGTACGTCGTTTTCAATATCGAAACGGATGCTGCCCGCGATGGCGTATGCCACCACCAGCGGGGGCGAAGCGAGGAAAGCCTGTTTCGCATACGGGTGGATGCGGCCGTCGAAGTTGCGGTTGCCCGACAGTACGGCGGTGGCGTACAAATCGCGGTCTATGATTTCCTGCTGGATTTTCGGGTCGAGCGCGCCGCTCATGCCGTTGCAGGTGGTGCAGGCGAAGGCGACGATGCCGAAGCCGAGTTTTTCCATTTCGGGCAGCAGGCCTGCTTCTTTCAAATAGATTTCCGCCACTTTCGAGCCGGGGGCGAACGAGGTTTTGACCCACGGTTTGCGTTTCAGCCCGAAGCGGTTGGCGTTGCGCGCCAAAAGCGCGGCGGCAACGACGTTGCGCGGGTTGGAAGTGTTGGTGCAACTGGTAATCGCGGCGATGATGACCGCGCCGTCGGGCATAAGGCCGTCTGAAGGCTCTTCGTAAGGCTTCGCCAGCCCTTTCGCCGCCAAATCGACAGTGGCAAAACGCGCGTGCGGGTTGCTCGGGCCTGCCATGTTGCGCGTTACGCTGCTCAAATCAAACTTCAACACGCGCGGATAAACGGCGGTTTTCAGGTCGTCCGCCCACAGCCCTGCGGTTTTGGCGTAGGTTTCCACCAATTTCACCTGCGCGTCCTCGCGTCCGGTCAGTTTCAAATAATCGATGGTTTGCGCGTCGATGGCGAACATGGCGGCAGTCGCGCCGAACTCCGGCGTCATGTTGGAAATGGTCGCGCGGTCGCCGATGGACAGGCTTCTTGCGCCCTCGCCGAAAAATTCGACAAACGCCCCGACCACGCGTTCTTTGCGCAGAAACTCGGTCAGTGCCAACACAATATCCGTCGCGGTAATGCCCGGCTGACGTTTGCCCGTCAGCTCCACGCCGACAATATCCGGCAGGCGCATCATGGACGCGCGTCCCAGCATCACCGTTTCCGCTTCCAAACCGCCCACGCCCACGGAAATCACGCCCAAAGAATCGACGTGAGGCGTATGCGAGTCCGTTCCGACGCAGGTATCGGGGAACGCCACGCCGTTTTTGACTTGGACGACGGGCGACATTTTTTCCAGATTGATTTGGTGCATGATGCCGTTGCCCGCCGGAATCACGTCCACATTTTCAAAAGCGGTTTTCGTCCAGTTGATAAAGTGGAAACGGTCTTCGTTGCGCCGGTCTTCAATTTCGCGGTTTTTGCGGAACGCATCAGGATCGTAGCCGCCGCATTCCACCGCCAACGAGTGGTCGACGATAAGCTGCGTCTGCACCACAGGATTCACTTTGGACGGATCGCCGCCCTTCTCTGCAATCGCATCGCGCAAGCCCGCCAAATCCACCAGCGCGGTCTGCCCCAAAATATCGTGGCACACCACCCGCGCGGGATACCACGGAAAATCGATTTCCTGCTTGCCTTCTATCAGCTGGACCAGCCAGCTTTGCAGCGTCGGCAAATCGACTTTGTCCGCGCGGTTGACCAAGTTCTCCGCCAAAATGCGGCTCGTGTAAGGCAGCTTGTCGTAAGAGCCGGCTTGAATGTCCTCACACGCCGCACGCGCGTCGTAGTATTCCAAATCCGTACCGGGCAGCGGTTTGCGGTAACTTTGGTTGGCAGCCATGTTCAGTTCTCCTGTGGATCTATTTTTCTTGTGGTTTGGGGTTTCAGACGACGTTTTTGAAGGGGTCGTCTGAAACTTAAATATTCGGTTTGTAATGGGTAACAACGATATTGCACGTCGTCTGAAATCCGTTCGGCTCGCGGTTTTGGCAGAACCGTGAAAAAAGTTGCCGCGCTGCCTCCGCCATTCCCGCCGCGGCCTGTCCTCGCTTAGGCGGGGGCGGGAATGACGGCAGACGTTGCGGCTGGTTTTTCAGACGACCTTCTCTCTCTCGCATATTTCAACAGGCCGTCTGAAAAGCGGAACCGTAGGCTGGTTTCAGTTTTCCGTGGGCAAAGCCCAGGCTACACGTCGTCTGAAATCCGATTGGCGTCTCCTACGGTTGTAGTCCGTCTCAGCGTTCTTCAATCTCCACAAACGCCAAGTCTTCAGGGCCGGTGTAGTTTGCGCTCGGACGGATGATTTTGCCGTCTTTGCGCTGCTCGAGGACGTGTGCCGCCCAGCCGGTGGAGCGCGAAATCACGAAGAGCGGCGTGAACATGGCGGTCGGTACGCCGAGTTTTTGGTAGGACACGGCGGAGAACCAGTCCAAGTTCGGGAACATTTTTTTCTCTTCCCACATCACGCTCTCCAAGCGTTCGGCGATGTCGAAGAGGCGCATGTCGCCCGCTTCCCGGCTCAAACCGCGTGCCACTTCTTTAATCACGACGTTGCGCGGGTCGGAAATGGTGTAAACCGGATGGCCGAACCCGATAACGATTTCTTTGCGGGCGATGCGTTCGCGGATGTCGGCTTCGGCTTCGTCGGCGTTGCGGTAGCGTTTTTGGATGTCGTAGGCGACTTCGTTCGCGCCGCCGTGTTTCGGACCTTTGAGCGCGCCGATGGCGCCGGTGATGCAGGAATACATGTCCGAACCCGTACCGGCAATCACGCGGGCGGTGAAGGTGGAGGCGTTGAACTCATGTTCCGCATACAGAATCAGCGAAACGTGCATGGCTTTAACCTGCGATTCGGTCGGGCGTTTGCCGTGCAACAGGTGCAGGAAGTGGCCGCCGATGGTGTCTTCTTTGCTTTCAACGTCGATGCGTTTGCCGTTGTGCGAATATTGATACCAGTAGAGCAGGATGCTGCCGAGGCTGGCGATGAGTTTGTCCGCAATGTCGCGCGCTTCGCTGTCTGGGTGGCTTTCGCGTTCGGGATGAACACAGCCGAGCATGGACACGCCGGTACGCATGACGTCCATCGGGTGCGTGTGCGCAGGCAGGGCTTCCAACACTTTAATCACACGGATAGGCAGGCCGCGCATGGATTTGAGTTTGGCTTTGTAGGCGGCGAGTTCAAATTTGTTGGGCAGATGACCATGAATCAGCAGGTGGGCGACTTCTTCAAACTCGCATTTCTGCGCCAAATCGAGGATGTCGTAACCGCGGTAGCTCAAATCGTTGCCGGTGCGGCCGACGGTACACAGCGCGGTATTGCCCGCCGCCACGCCGGAGAGGGCGACGGATTTTTTCGGTTTGAAAGTCGGTGTTTCTTTAGTTGCAGTCATGGTATTTCTCCTTTGTGTTTTTATGGGATTTTGGTTTTTCAGACGACCTATTCAAGGTTGAGGGTCGTCTGAAAACAGTTTTTTACTTCTGAAACAATTTATCCAGCTTCTGCTCGAAGTCGTGATAATTCAAATGCTCGTACAGCTCGGCGCGGGTCTGCATGGTATCGACCACCGCCGCCTGCGTGCCGTCGCGCATAATCGCCTCATAAACATTCAGCGCGGCCTTGCTCGCGGCGCGGAACGACGACAGCGGATACAGCACCAGCGACACGCCGTTGTCCGCCAGCTCTTGCTGCGTATAAAGCGGCGTCGCGCCGAATTCGGTAATGTTCGCCAACACAGGTACTTTCACCGCATCCGCAAACTGCCGGTACATCGCCAAATCCGTCATCGCTTCGGGGAAAATCATGTCCGCGCCCGCTTCCACGCAAGCCTGCGCACGCTCAATGGCGGCATCCAAACCTTCCACCGCCAGCGCGTCCGTCCGCGCCATAATCACAAAATTCTCATCCACGCGCGCATCCACGGCGGCTTTAATGCGGTCAACCATTTCATCCTTAGAAACAATGGCTTTGTTCGGACGATGACCGCAACGCTTCTGCGCCACTTGGTCTTCGATATGCACCGCCGCCACGCCCGCACGCTCGAAGTTGCGAATCGTGCGCGCGATATTGAACGCCCCGCCCCAGCCGACATCAATGTCCACCAGCAAAGGCGTATCCACATTGTCCGTAATCCGCCGCGCATCAATCAGCACATCTTCCATCGTAGTGATGCCCAAATCCGGAATCCCGCACGAACAGGCCGCCACGCCGCCGCCCGACAAATACACCGCCTTAAACCCGCTCTGCGTCGCCAGCCGCGCAAAATAAGCATTCACACAGCCGACCACGGCAAGAGGATTCGACTCCTTCACAGCTTGGCGGAAACGGGCGCCGGCAGAAAGTTGGCTCATGTTAATTCTCCTTTGTAGATTAGATTTTTTCAGTATCGACTCAGCGGCCCAGTTTCCGCGAAACCCGAAACGAACCGTTCAAAAAAAAACAATGCTTTCAAAACCGTTTTCAGACGACCTTTCAAACCACCAACTCATAACGTCGTCTGAAAATAAAAATCAATAAAAACAATCATTTGATAAATCCAATACATACAATTCGGCTGAAGCGGAGGCCTAAGTATTTTTTATTATTTTAATGTTCGGAAGGAAATACAGTGGGAGATACAGAAACTTTAAAACCCGAACCGACCGCAGAAATACGGGAAACCAAATTCGGGCAAAGAGCCGTCAGACCGCCGCGACTGCCCAAAAGCAGACGACGACGGATGCGGCAGAGATAGAAGACAATCTATAAGAAGACGGAGAAGTTTGGTACAGATTCATGATAGGGTTCCTTTGTAGTGTGATGTAGTTTTTATTGGTAGGGGCAAATTTAAAAAATAATTTTCAGGCTGTCAAACACTTTTTCTCAAATATTTTAAAAAAACTCAATCATTAATGAACAATACTTCAGAAATAAAACCCAAAACCACCACCTTAAAACAAACCAAATCCTTGCCTGACAAAGCCTGCATCACCCCAAATCAATCAGAACGATTTTAAACAATACTTCTTAAAATCAAATATAATTAATTCATTTTTCAGGAATTTTTGTTTAATCGCAAAAACAGCATCCAAACCGCCCAAACCACCCAATTTTGCACCCACGCCCTTTTCAGACGACCAAAATTTAAATAACATTATAATTTAACAATAAAAATAATCTAATTTTAAAATGTAGTTGCGTGTAGCTTTAGATATAAAAAGGTCGTCTGAAAATCGTAACCCTATGATTTCAGACGACCTTCACACCCAGCCGTAGCGTGGGCTTCGCCCACGAAAAATAACGCTATTTATCACCCGACTCGGAAACCAATCCATCAATCCCGTGGGCAAAGCCCACGCTACAATCCGAAGCAGGCATCGCAACGCCCTACCCTCCGCCTCGTTGGGTTTGCCTATCAGGAAAAGCTGTTTGTTTAGCTTAGATTCACTTTACTCCACCATAAAAATTAAAAAAGGTCGTCTGAAACCCATAATCACATGGTTTCGGACGACTTTTTCACACATTCCCAGTACGCGTTACGACGCTGTCTGATGCCGCTTCAGGCGCATGGCGAAAAACACCATTACCGCGCCCAACACCAGCGCGCTGCCCATCGCCAGATGGATACCGTCGAGCATGGCTTGTTGCGGCGAGGCGGCTGAGGACAGTTTCTCGCCGATATTGGTTGCACCGACGAAAAATGCCGCGCCGACCGCGCCGGCAATCGGGTTGATGGTGGTCAGAATCGCCGCGCCGTGGGGATTGAGTTTTTTCGGCAGCGCGTTCAAGCCGTGGGTTTCGCCCGTTACGCAGGCGGAGACGGACACCGCCATCAGCGTGAACATGGCGGTCAGCATCATGACTTGCGTGTCAATCCGCAAAAACAGCCACAATACCGACAGCGACACCGTCAGCATCACCGTGGCGGGCAACACGACAAACCGTCCGCCCTTCTTGTCTAGCAGTTTGCCGAACAAAGGCGCGGCAACCGCTTGGGCGATGCTCGCGGGCATCAGAATCAGCCCCGTCGCCGTACCCGTCAGCATCAGCACCTGCTGCGTGTACATCGGCATCATCAGTTCCAAACCCAAAAATAGGAACACCGCGCCCGCCAGAATCACGACGCAGTGGCGGAACTGCTTATATTCAAACGCCCGAAGGTTCAGCAGCGGCGTCGCCAAGCGGGACTGGCGGTATGCAAACCAGCCCACCAGCGCGACGGAAGCGGCAAACAGCAGGATAAATTCCGCCAGCGGCAGACGGGCAAAATTACTGCTCGCATACACAAGCCCGCCGAAGCCCGCAATCGACAAGACTGCCGACAAAATATCAATCTTCGGACGGCTGATGTTGCTCAAGTTGACCGTCAGATACTTGCCCACCAATACCATCGCCGCCAGCATAAACGGCGCGGTAAAGCCGAACAGCACGCGCCAATGCGTGTGGTCGATGATGATGCCCGACAACGTCGGTCCTATCGCGGGCGCGGCGGTGAACATCATGGTAATCACGCCCATCGCCGTCCCGCGTTTGTTCGGCGGATAAATCGACAAAATGCCGTTAAACAGGAGCGGCACGAAAAACGCGGCGGACACCGCCTGCACCATCCGCCCCGCGACCAAAATCCCGAAAGTCGGCGCAAACGAGCAAATCAGCGAACCCGCCAAAAACGTCGCCTGCGTAAACAACACCATCTTGCGCGTTTCAAACCATTGAATCACGCCCGCCGTAATCGGCGTAAACGCGCCCATCACCAGCAAAAAGCCCGTCGTCAGCCATTGGACGGTGGTCTTGTCGACACCGAAATCCTTCATAATCGGCGTGAGCGCGACATTTAAAAGCGTGTCGTTGAGGTAGCCGAAAAACGCGCCGATAAACAGCGTCGCCACAATGGTTTTAGAGGGGAAGTCGGGATTGTCGGCGTGGTATTCGTGAGCTGTATCGTCTGTATCAATATCGGAAGCGTGCATAACATCATATTGAAATATTTGAGGAATGCGGATTTTAGCATGGATACAAAAAAGGTCGTCTGAAACCCGATGCCGGATTTTCAGACGACCTTTGAAGCTTGACACTTATTGAGATCTCTACAAAATTCACCTGAATTCCTACCCCGAACATTTATTTAATGCACCGAGGTCATCTGAAACTACAACGTGACAATAAAATTATTGGGCATACCTGCGATGCGTAGGAGCGGTTATTCAGGGCCGTATGGCCTCGTGCTGAGAAATGTCAGCCTCAAGATAAGTAATAAGTTTATTCGCCATAAAGCCTGTCCGAACCTGTTTTCGACAGGCATTTTTTATTTTAAAACAGTAGGTTGTTTTTCGGTAAGATATTTCCAATAGCGTTGCGGCATTTGTTGGCGGTGCAACCGGGGATTGCGTCGGGATGGAATATTGCTGCTGTTGAAATAGTCCTGCCAAAGGGCTTGGTAACTGCGTTCGTCAGGGGCATAGGATGTTTGGATGCGGTCGGCTTCAAGCCCGTTGATTGCGTGCAGGCCGTTCGTGTCGCTTAAGATGCCATAATGGCGCTGCATATCGAATATCGCCCATTGCTGTTGCGGGTAACGGCTGCGGAAATGGCGTGTAATCAAAGGCAATACGTCGTATTGAGGTTCGATACGCGCGAGATACAGACCGTCTGCCAGCTCTTCAAAACGGACAAACGCTTCCATCCGGTGTTTTTCATGTCCGACGGTTTTCACCCATTGCGCCCATTGCATCACATCGTAAAGACCGTAATCGCAGAGCACGTCTTTGCGCATCGGGCGGGCAAGCATCAGGCTGACGATGCGCAGAAAAGTGTCGGGCATCTCAGGTAGGGCGATTAAAAAACCATACAGCAGTTTGACCATACCGCTGCGCCCGATTTGCTGTTCGAGCCGTTTGAAAACGCGCTGGGCGCGTTCGGGGGACGAAGCAACGGTTTCATTGCGGCTGAATAAATCCGTATCCTGAGCATCATGGGTAATATGCACGTCTTCAGGAGCGTATTTACAGGCGTAAACATGAAACACGGTGCTTAACAGGCCGTCGAAGCTGCCGTCGTAGTGCAAAGTGATTTGCATAATGTTGACCTTTTCGTTATCAACCGAACAAATCGGTTTGCACGGCATCGCTTTGGCTGAATTTGGAGCGTGTGTTTTGTAAAAGCAGGCCGCGCAGTTGCGGGCTGTCGATTAGGTCGGCGTAGCGGTTGGGTTCGGGCAGGGTGATGAAATAGCGTGCGCGGTTTAGTGCCACGCCCATTTTGCGCAGGTGTGCCATGGTAATCATGCGGAAGCGGCGCGCCTGCACGATTTTGCGGGCGGACTTCACGCCGATACCGGGCACGCGCAAGATCATTTCAAGCGGCGCGTGTTGCAGCGGGACGGGAAACCATTCGCGGTGGCGCAGAGCCCAAGCGAGCTTGGGGTCGAAATCCAAGTCGAGGAAAGGTTGCTGTTCGTCTAAGATTTCATGATCGGAAAAGCCGTAAAAACGCATCAACCAATCTGCCTGATAGAGCCGGTTTTCCCGCCGCAGCGGCACTTGTGTCGATAAAGGCGGCAGGCGTTTGTCTTCCAATACCGGTACATAGCCCGAGTAATACACGCGTTTGAGACCGTAATGGCGGTAAAACCCGCCGGCGGCGCGGATGATTTGACGGTCGGTTTCGCCTGCCGCGCCGATAATGAACTGCGTGCTTTGTCCGGCAGGGGCAAACTTGGGCGTCGATTTGATGGTTTTGCGGCTGTCGGCAAAGGCAACGATTTCGTTGCGGACAAACGCCATCGGTTGTGTCATATCGCTGTGTTTTTTTTTCGGGCGCGAGCAGCTTGAGGCCGGAAACGGTGGGGATTTCCATGTTGACGCTGAGGCGGTCGGCATACAGCCCGGCTTCGTGCAGGATTTCGGCAGACGCTTTCGGAATGGTTTTGAGATGGATGTAGCCGTTAAATCGATGTTCTTCGCGCAGTTTTTTAGCAATCCGCACCAAGCGTTCCATGGTGTAATCGGCGTTTTTGAAGATGCCGGAACTCAAAAACAGCCCTTCGACATAGTTGCGGCGGTAAAAGCTCATGGTCAAATCCACCACTTCATCGACCGTAAACGCCGCGCGCGGGATATCGTTGCTGCGGCGGGAAGCGCAATAAGCGCAGTCGTAGATGCAATGGTTGGTCAGCAGGATTTTCAGCAGCGATACGCAGCGGCCGTCTTCGGTGAAGCTGTGACAGATGCCTGCGCGCGAAGAGTTGCCCAAGCCTTGTCCGTCGTTGCCGCGCGAACCGCCGCTCGACGAGCAGGAAACATCATATTTGGCGGCATCGGCTAAAATTTCGAGTTTGCGGCTGATTTTTTGATAATCCATAGCTTATCTGTTATTAGAGAAAGTTAAGTTTTTTATTATAGTTGTAAGATTTTATTTAGTCAGCTAAATTTTTCCTTAGTTTGAAGGATGATTCAGACAGACATGATGCCTGTCTAAGCATTTATGAAGGTTTGTAACACGACAGAATGCTGCGTTTTGGATTGAAAGCAAAATGCAAGATATCCGGGTTGAGCCTGTATATAACAAAAAACGCGCCGATAAACAGTGTCGCCACAATGGTTTTAGAGGGGAAGTCGGGATTGTCGGCGTGGTATTCGTGGGTCGTGTCGTCTAGATCAATACCGGAAGCATGCATAACATCATATTGAAATATTTGAGAAATATGGATTTTAGTATGAATATTTAAAAGGTCGTCTGAAACCCAATACCGGATTTTCAGACGACCTTTGCAATTTGATACTTATTGTTCAGAGTACCGTTTTACCAGCTTCGTCCAGTTGATATAGCCGTAAACCGAATTGCACAAATACATGACGTACATCAGCAAAAGCGGCAGGCTCGTTTCTCCGTTTTTGAACCATGCCGCTGCCCACAGCGAAATCGTCAGGATATTGACCACAATCCACAATGCCCATTGCTCGCGGTAGCGCAGAATCATCAAAACCTGAGCCACAATCGACACGACGACCGTTACGCCGTCGAGGGTCGGCAACGCGCTGCCTAAGTGGTGCAGCCATTCGATGTAGACCGACGTTCCGACGACAGATGCGGCAACCACCAGCAGCCACTGTCTGACCGTCAACGCCTTCGCCTTCACTTCCTCCGTTTCCGCCGTTTCGCCCAGCGCCATATGTTTGCGCCACATAGCGAAACCGACAAACTGGACAGGCACATACACCAATAAATTCAGCATCATCTCGCCGTAGAGCTGAAACGTATAGGAAACATAAGCATACAGCGATACGGAAATCAGCCCGAACAAATAATTGCTGATTTTGCCCTTACCGACAAAGACGACGCACAAAATGCCCGTTACCGCCGCAATGCTCGCCAGCCATGAGTCGGGATTGAAGACGAACACGACTGCCTGTATTCCCAAAAACATCAGCAGCCACACCGCTTCGAAATGCGTCCAACCGCCGAACAATTCGCGTTTCCACCAGGCTAATGACATGATTTTCCCTCTTTTTTCTTTATTGATGCTCGATGCGGGATGCCTCTTAAAACAAAAAAATCCATCCCATATTGCATATGTTTTGCATTATGCGTAAGTTTTAATTTGCATGCAATAAAACAATTACTAAAGTTATATATCTAATTAAAACTGTTGCCCAAGCAATACAGTGAATCCGAAGAAAACAAGACTTTCCGGCTACCAATATGCTTTCAACTATATGATTTTTTATCAGAATTCCCATAACAACCATAAAGAAACTAAAGCCCAGCGTATACGACCTGCCCGTAGATAAAGCCGCCTTAACGCGATGCCCTAATCTTGACCGTTATCCGCGCCCATTTTAAAATGAATTTACGAATCGTTTTTATTTTTATACCATCAGGAGAAAATTTATGGCAAAAAAAGTCAGCATTTTAGTAGGCAGCCTGCGTAAAGGCTCGTTTGCCCGCAAAGTGGCGCAAAACGTCATCCCCATGTTCCCCGAAGGCTACGATGCCCAAATCGTCGAAATCGGTCATTTGCCGCTCTACAATTTCGACTACGACGACCCCGCCGAAACCAACTTCCCCACGCCCGAAAGCTACACCGCCTTCCGCGAAACCATCAAAGCCTCCGACGGCGTATTGTTCGTTACCTCCGAAAACAACCGCACCGTCCCCGCCTGCCTGAAAAACGCGGTAGACATCGGCTCCAAACCCAACGCTGACGTCGCATGGAAAAACACGCCCGCAGGCATCATCAGCCATTCCGTCGGCAAAATGGGCGGTTACAGTTCGCAAAAAAACCTGCGCCTCGCCTTGTCTTACTTCAATATGCCGCTGACCGGACAGCCCGAAGTCTTCCTCGGCAACTCCCCCACCCTGTTTGACGATAACGGCAAACTCATCGAATCGGCACGCAGCTTCGTCCAAGGCTATATCGACCAACTCGTCGCCCTGATCGAGAAAAATCCTAAATAAGCCATCATCTATTCCGTCAAAGCATTTCCATAAAAAAGGTCGTCTGAAAACCTATGCTGAAGGTTTTCAGACGACCTTTCTATCCCGCCGCTTTACACGGTTTCTTTCTTGCTCAACGTCAGACCTGTCCAACCGAACAGCAGAGTCAAAATCAGGCTCAAATAGCAGAAGAAGGCATAAGGCAGGTATTCCCAAACGGGTACGCCAAGTGCGTGGCTGATAAATACGCCGCAGACGCTCCACGGAACGAGAGGGTTGATGACGGTACCCGCATCCTCAAGCGTGCGCGAAAGGTTGCGCGAATGCAGACCTAGCTTGTCGTACACAGGTTTGAAGGTTTCGCCGGAAAGCAAAATACTCAAATATTGTTCGCCGATAAGGAAATTGACGCCAACCGACGTAGCGGCAACGCTGAAGGTGGCGCGTCCGGCGGTGGTCAGGAACGCGCGGATGGCGTCCAGCAGCGACGGAATCACGCCGAGCGTGAACAGCAAACCGCCCAAACTCATGCCGAGAATCACGATGGTTTGCGTGAAGAACATGCTTTCCAAACCGCCGCGCGAAATGAGTTTGGCGATGTCTTGGAACGCTTCACCTTCCAGCTTGTAGCCGCCGTAAAACCATGCACCGAGCTGGTTCAAGTCGGGCGTACTGTGGAAATAGGTAACGCCAAGCGCGGCGATGATGGTGAAGAGCATGGCGACGACGGCGTTGACGCGCAACAGCGCCAACACGACCAACAGCGCAAACGGAATCAGCGAATAGCCGTGTACCAAGCCCGTCGCTTCAAGCTGGCTGCGGAAGGATTCGACGCTGTTCATATCGTGTGCGGCAACATTGGGCAAGAGCCACAGCATCAATGCTGCGCTGATAAGCCACGCAGGAATGGTGGTGTACATCATGTTTTTGATGTGTTCGAACAAATCAATGCCGACGATGGAGGCGGAAATGCCCGTAGTATCGGAAAGGGGGGACATTTTGTCGCCAAAGAACGCGCCGGAAACAATCGCGCCCGCCGTCATCGCAAAATCTGCATGAAACGCCGCCGCCATGCCCATAAAGGCAACGCCGACAGTGGCGCAAGTGGTCAAACTACTGCCGATGGATACGCCGATAATGGAACACAGCGCGAAAGCAGAAAAATAGAAATAAGTAGGAGAAATCAGCCCGAAACCGTAATACATCAGCGTCGGAATTGCGCCGCTCATCATCAGCGCGCTGACCATCAGTCCGATGAAGAAAAACAGGTAAATCGCACCCATGCCCTGCCCCACCGCGCCGACCATGCCTTTTTGCATGTCGTTGTATTTCAACCCGCGTGCAAGACCGTAGAGGATGAGGACGGTAATGGCGGCAATGATGGACATATGGGGCAGCCAGCCCAGCGAAATGATGGTGTAACCCATCGCCCCGATTAACGCCACGACGACGGCAAGAGCTTCTCCGCGCGGCATATCGAGCAGTGATTTGAATGTAAACATATTGCTTTGCCTGTTTTGTGTGTATTTAACGAAGTTTAGCACACGGGGTCGTCTGAAAACCCGCTTTTCAGACGACCCCGTGATTTTTTATGAATGTGGCAACGGATTTTTATTAAAACAATATAATCTAAAAATAGATTTTTTAGAAAAAAATATCTATTTTTTAATATTTAAGAAATATTATGGCTTTTTATGCCATAAATAACCACATCGTTCATCATGTAAAAATACGGCCCGAATTTCGTTTTATTCCGCTTCGCACTGTTTCAAGTTAAACCTTGCCGCAGACGCTTCGCGTTTGTAATCTGTTTCGTTGATGTAGTTTGGCCGATAATCCCGCAGCCATTCGGACAATGGGGCAAGCGTTTTGCGGCAGGCCGCTTTATCTCCGGCATTTTTAAAGCTGACTGCCAAATCATTCAAACCCCGCATCCAGTCGGTCAGGTAGAGGAATCTGCCACATTGGTTTAGATATTGCCGCTTGAGGTTTGCCGCCTCTCGGAAACGTTTGTCCCGATAGGCAGCCTGGAAACGCCGCTCCGCCGCCTCTGCATATTTCGAGGCGCAGGCCGTCGGCATTTTATAATAAACCCCGTCGAAAAAAGCGTTATGCCCGCAATAGCTTTGACAGGCTTCGCGTGCGGATTCGGGGACGTCCAAACGCACGCTGTCGCGCTTGAAACTGAAATGCACGACACAGCCCTCCCCATCGCTGGCAATACGGTTGCGAACGATGCCTTCGTAATCGCACACATTACCGTTTGGATTGACGGTACTGACGGAAAAACTGCTGCCCTCAAGCGTCAACACCCCGCTACTGAGACGGTCGTCGGCAATGACGTAATTTTGTGCGGCAGCATGCAGGGATAACACGGCGGGAAGTAAAAAGATTAAGGATTTCATCAATACGGACTCCCCAGAATTGATGGTTTCAGGCATTCGGCAAAGCTTTCACGCCCGAAATGGTTTCATTAAGAAAATACCCTCACCCCCTTTTTCACCCAAGCGGGAAGGATGGCAGGAGCTTCTATGGTTTGAATTGGCTATATTTCCGTAAAAAGGTCGTCTGAAAACGTTCAGACGACCTTTGGGTTTTATTTGCAGGTTTTCATGTTCAGGTTGCCGTAGCGTCCGACGATGTTGCGGATTTCTTGTGCGTCTTTTTCATCGACCGACATGAAGATAATGGTCATGCGGGAAACGCTGAGGGTGCTGTTGGAAGCGTTGCCTTTGTCGTCTTGTTCGACGATGCGCGCGCCGCCGAAGCCTGCTGCGGACAGGCGCGAGATGAGGACTTGGGCGGAGGAGCGGCTTTTCATGACACCGAGGCTGATTTCGCCGTTGTAGAGCGTGCCGTTGAAGCCTTTGTTGCCGAGCGCTTCAAGGCGGTTCATGGCTTCGCTGTCGGCGGGCAGCAGGACGCGGAAGGTTTTGGCGGCTTGGTCTTTTGCTGCGCCGCGTTTTTCTACGGTGCGGCTGGCGGCGTGCGGCCAACGGGTCAGCAGGCCTTTGATACGGTGGTAGTCGTCTTCGTCAAGGGTAACGCTGGCGTTGGACGTACATTGGTGTGCTGCGGGTGTGTTTTTGGTTGCGGGATTTTCGCTTGCGACAGCAGTCGGGGTGGTGTTTCCTGCCGCTGCGGCTTTTTCTTTTTCGCGGCGGGCTTTTTCTTCACGTTCTTTTTTTTCTTTTTCGCGACGCGCCAATTCCTCTTCTTCTTTTTTCTTGCGTTCGGCTATGGCTTCTTCGGATTCGGGTTCGGGCAGGTCGGCTTGTGTTTCGTCGGTTTGCAGCCAGTCGGGTTGCGCGTTGTCAGCAGGCGCGGGGGCTTGCTGCGGGCGCAGGGATTCGGGTTGGGCAAGTTCGTGGGCGCCGCCTTCTACGGGCGTGGTGGCGGGGGATTTGGCGTTGTTGAGGCGGTGCGTAATCATGCCGCCGAAGACGATGATGTTGAGTGCCACGAGGGCGGCGAAAAGCCATTTCATAAGTTGTTTTCCTTTTTTGTGTTCGGGTGCCGTTGTGGTGTGCGGACGATTTTGTGTTGTTATTTTGTGGTCGATCGGCTTTAAAGCCAACCGGCTGAAGTGTTTTGTTTGGAGGTCGTCTGAAAAGCGGCATGGGCGTTTCAGACGACCTTTTGAATTTGTATTACGGTATTGCTGCTTATTCGGGCAGTGTGTCGGTCTGTTCCTGCTCTTGCGCGACCCAGTTCAATAAACCGTAAATGACGAGATTATCTACAATTTTTACCGTATTGTCCAAAACAAACTGCTTGGGCAGGGCGTTGACGACTTTGCTTGCGCCGCCGCCGGTGATGATAACGTCAACGGGTTTGCCTTCGCCTGTTTTTTGTTGCAGCCGCCCGTGCATCATGATGACGGCTCCACAAACGGCATCCATCATGCCGCTGGTGATGGCGTTGGGCGTGGTGGTGGGGAAGGGGTACACTTTGCCAGCAGGGCGGTCGAGGTTGGCGGTTTTGGCGGCGAGGGCTTCTTTCATCAGGTGGAAGCCGGGCATGATGGTGCCGCCGAGGTAGTGGTTGTCTTCGGTGAGTGCGTCGGTGGTTACGGCGGTGCCGCAGCTGACGACGACGCAGGCGTTTTGGCTGAAGCGGCGGCTGCCCAAGGCGTTGAACCAGCGATCGGAACCGTGTTCGGCGGGGTTGCGGTAGTGGTTGCGGATGCCGAGTGCCTGCGGCATGGAGGGCAGCCAGCGGACAGGCGCGGTCAGGTGGGCTTCGACGAGGGCTTTTTTGAGGTCGCCGCACACGGCGCAGCCGACGATGCGGGTGTGGTCGTCTGAACGCGCTGCCCACTCTTCGCCGAGCCTGCTCAAGTCGCGGTACGGCGCGCGGGTGACTTCGTTGAACACGCCGTTTTCCACCCATGCCCATTTGAGCTGGCTGTTGCCGCCGTCGAGCAGGAGCAGGCGTTCGGGCGCACGCGGCGCGGCGGCTTTGGGCGTGTCGTCGGGGCGCAGGCTGATTTCGCCGCTGACGACGGTTTGTTCGCCTGTGGCTGTCATCAGGTGCAACGCGCCTTGCGCATTGACGCTGAGTACGGTGCCTTCGCATACGGTTTGCCCGTCACGCAGGAGCAGGACGGGTTTGCCGTGGTCGCGGTGGGCGGTTTGGTATTCTTCGAGGAAGGGTGCGAACCCGTTTTGCGCGTATTGCGTCAGGACGGCATCGAGTTCGCCCAAGAGTTTGTCCAACAGCGTTGAAGCGGCGATACAGTGTACGGAAGCCGCGCCGCGGGCAAGTTGCATATTGTGGAATAAGGCTTGGACAGAGGCGGCGTGTTCAACTTCTTTGGGCAGGACGAAATTGATGCCGATGCCGATGACGGCGGCGGTTTTGCCCTCGTTGCGGACGGTTTCAATCAGAATGCCGCCGAGTTTGTCCCTGCCGGCGACCAAGTCGTTCGGCCACTTGATTTGTATCTCCAAACCGGATGCAGCCAAGGCGCGGCGGCAGGCGAGCGCGACGACGGGGGCGAGCGAGCCGAGTTCGTGCTGCGGTTTGTCAAATACCCAGCCGAAGCTGAACATCAGGCATTCGCCCAACCGGTTTGTCCACTTGCGTCCTTGCCGCCCGCGGCCTTTAGTTTGCAGATGCGCGACGCAAAGCGATTTATGGGCTTGTTCGGGCGAAGTGCGCGCCAGATTCAGGATTTCATCGTTGCTGGACGTGCATTCTTGTTTTAAGGTCGTCTGAAAACCGCGTTCCGCCCCCAAACGCTGCAAGGCTTCTTCGTTAAACAAAGCAAGCGGGCGCACGAGCCGCCATTGCCCGTCGTGCTGGCGCAGCAGTCCGCGGATGTGTGCGGGCATCTGTTGCCAAAAGCCGTTGAGCTGGTGCGGTTTCACGCCTGCGATACGCGCGAGATGGGAAACGTGCTGCGGCAGACCGTCGGCAAGTTCCGCCAAAACCCGACTGTGCGGCAGTTTCAGCGCGGTCATTTGCCGCCCTCGGCTGCTCGGATTTTTTCCAGTGTTTTCGTGGTGGAAGTCTGATGCAGAAACGGAATAGAAAATACTTTGCCGCCGCGCGCCAGCGTTTCTTGCGCGCCGACGATTTTTTCGACCGGCCAGTCGCCGCCCTTGATCAGGATGTCGGGTTTGATTTGTTCGATCAGCTCGGCGGGTGTGTCTTCGTCAAACCAAGTAACCAAATCCACACTTGCCAACGCAGCCGCCACCGCCGCGCGGTTTTCCAGCGGGTTGACGGGGCGGTCGTCCCCCTTGCCCAAACGGCGCACGGACGCATCCGTGTTCAAAGCCAGCACCAACGCCGCCCCCGCCGACCGAGCCTGCGCCAGATAGGTAACATGCCCCCTGTGCAGAATATCGAAACAGCCGTTGGTAAACACCAGCGGACGGGGAAGCGTGTGCAGACGTTGCGCCAATTCTTCGGGCGGGCAGATTTTGCGTTCGAAATCGGGGAGGGACCAGTCAGACATAATCGGGATTCCGTCAGGGATAAACAGACAGGCGGTATGATACCGAAGCGGGCGGAAAAGGAAAACCGCGGGGTAAAAATAAAGAAAGGTCGTCTGAAAACCAAAATCGGATTTTCAGACGACCTTCAAACCCATCCTATTCACGGGTGCTGCCCACGCTGCGTATCGGTTTGCGGGAAACGGCTCAAACCATTATTTGAACCACCGCGACAACGCCGGAATCCGCGACAGCAAGGCCGTATCCAAGAGCCAAATCACGACGATAGCGGCGATGGCGGTCGGGAACAATACCGCCACAATCAAAAGCGGCACAGCCATTGCCCACCATACCGGCAGCTCGATTTTCTGCGCCGGAGGAACCAGTCCGCCCGCTTTGGACGGGCGGCGTTTCCACCACATCACGCAGCCGCTGACGCAGATGAAGATAACCGCCAGGCAGAACAAGACGTTCGCCAGCACGCTCCACCAGCCCAGCGTCCCCATGTGCAGCGCGATGCTCGCCGCCATGAATTTGCCGAAGAAGTTGTAATCGTCGAAACGGATGTCGGCCAAGATTTTGCCGCTGTATTGGTCGATGTGCACCGTGCGGTCGGCGGTCGGGCTGATCATGTCGTAGCTCATCGAATCCTGCGACAGCGTCCACACGCCCGTTTCGCCTTTGGGCAGGTTGAGCTGGTAGCGGCCTTTGAAACCGATTTCGCGGGCGAAGCGGTCAACCGTTTCCAAAGTCATCGGTTCGCTCGGATTGATGCCGTTTTCGCCCTTCGTCGTACCGGAAACAGGCATGGGCGTGAGTTCCAGAATCCACGGTACTTCTTTGGTTTTACCGTCGTTCAACACATCGCCATGGGTCGGCACGACGGATACAGGATTCGGTTCGACCCCCCATTTGCCGGCGGGGAACTGGCTCCAAGACTGAACGAACTTACCGCCCCAAATGCCCGCCCAAGCAACACCAGACAGGCAGAACAGCAATAAAATCAAAGAAACCCAAGTGCCGAATGCGCCGTGCATGCTGCGCCACCACGAGCGTCCTTTGCCCGTTTGCGGCACAAGCATGGATTTCAGGCTGCGCTGTTTCGCCCACCAAAGATAAATCCCCGTGATCATCATCAGGATGGTCAGCGACGCGGCAGTTTCTATCAGGTAATCGCCCGCCGTGCCGAGCATCATATCGCCGTGGATTTCGTCCATCGTGTGATACCAGCCCTCATTGCGTGGCATGGAACTGACGACTTTCGCCGTGTAAGGATCGACGGCGACCATGGTCGCTTTGTCGTCGTTGTTTACGCGGAACACGGCAACCATATCGTTGGCGCGCGGCGCGATATATTGCACCACCGAAGCGGTTTCAGGGTTCACAGACTGCCGCGCCGCTTCCGCCTGTGCCGACAAAGGCTGTACCTGCACCTGCGGGGTAACGTGTATACGCTCGCCCTCTTTGCCGGTAATGTTGGCGAATAGAAGCATGCCCAGACCTGTGATGGCAAGCAGGGTCAGAAAGGGGGCGACCAGAAGTCCGAAATAAAAATGCCACCGCCACACGGTCAGATAGCGGCGGTTGGCTTGTTGTTCGGAACGGGGAGCGGGTTGGGATGTGTCCATAAATTCTCTCTGTTGTTTTATCGTGGATTGAAATTAGAAAACGCCTGCCCGCATGGGAATGACGACATAGGTATCCCCTATTTGATTTGAATTTACTATAAATTAATACAAAATAACTAATACTTTATAAGTATAACGAAGTTTTGGAATGCTAACAATTCCTGATGAAACCATTGCCGCGCATACGGAAATGCCAAAAGAAGACCGTATCCGGCAGAAATATAGTGGATTAACTTTAAATCAGGACAAGGCGACGAAGCCGCAGACAGTACAGATAGTACGGCAAGGCGAGGCAACGCCGTACTGGTTTAAAGTTTAGCCACTATAGTTCACCGACCGAAAGCTCTTCATAGCAAAGCTTTAGCGTAAATAAAAAGGTCGTCTGAAACCTCAAACCGAGCTTTCAGACGACCTTTTTGTTTGTTCAATCAGAAATCGATGTTTTCGTAGGCTTCGTCAAAGACGAAGGGGCCGCGTTCGCCGCCGCTTTCGGATTCGAGGTGGATGCGGGTCATCATCATCGACTGATCGACTTCTTTCATCATGTCGTAGATGGACATGAGGGCGACGTTGACGCCGGTAATGGCTTCGGTCGTGATGCTTTTGCCGACTTCGGAGGTAACGGTAACGGTGGCTTTGACGTAGGCAAGTTCGATGTCGACATCGAAATCGACGCGGACGTGTTGCAAGACGGCGGGTTGGTAAAGCGGGACAATCAGTCCGACCTGCTTGATGCCTTGGACGGCGGCAACACGGGCGACGTTGAGGATGCCTGCGTTTTGGGTGGCGTTTTCCGCTAAAACTTTGATGGCGGAGGTGCTCATGTTGATGGAGCCGCTTGCTACGGCGGTGCGGGGAGTGGGTTGGCGTTTGTCGTTTTCGCGTACGGAGTTGAAGTTGAACATACTGTGCCTGCATGAAAATAGGATTTTATGTCGTAGTATTTTACGGGATTTCTGCGCTTCGGACTATGCTGCGGATACAAACGGCAGAATAATCGGACTGAAATGCACGGGCGGCTTTGTTAAGCAATTAACGGCTTGACTTGTGCGGACGCGGGTTACATCAAGTTTCGGCGTTTTGCAACACCTTTTCCGATGGCGGTTTCAGACGACCTGCTATACAATGTTTTACGTTTGTTTTTGAGATAAATAAATAAAGAGAGAAAATCATGCAACTGCATATCCTGAACAATCCCAAGGACGCCGCTCTGGCAGCAGACGCGGAATTTTTGAAACAGTCTTTATACAAACTTCTGCACGAAGAAGCCTCGCCGTTGGTAGTGGAAACGGTCAAGCTGTTGTCCACTTCGGACGACAGCGCGGCTTTGATTGAGAAGGTTTTGCCGCAACTGGACGAACAGCAAACCCACGACCTGACGCTTGCCTGCGGCCTGTTCGCACAAATTCTGAACATCGCCGAAGACGTACACCACGAACGCCGCCGCCAAATCCACGAAGAGGCGGGACACGGCGGCGCGGAAGGCAGCTTGGCGGAAACGGTACGCAAACTCAAAGCGGCGAAAATCGGCGGCAAGGCGGTTCAAAAACAATTGAATACGACCAACGTAACCGCCGTTTTGACCGCGCACCCGACCGAAGTGCAACGCCAAACCGTGTTGAACTTCAACCGCCGCATCCGCGCCCTCCTGCCCCGCCGCGAACGCTGCACCCATGCCGACGCGCTGGCGGAGTTGCGTCGCGAAATCGACACTATTTTGTTGGGCTTGTGGCAGACCAGCGAAACGCGCCACCACAAAATCAGCGTCAACGATGAAATCAACAACGGCGTATCTATCTTCCCGATGAGCTTCTTCGAGGCGCTGCCCAAACTCTACCGCAGCATGGAACGCGAGTTTCAGACGACCTATCCTGATGTTGACGTTCCCGACATCTTAAAAATCGGCGGCTGGATAGGTGGCGACCGCGACGGTAATCCGTTCGTCTCCGCCGAAACCCTGCGTTTCGCTTTCGGACGCCATGCCGACGCAGTGTTCCGTTTCTACCGCGGCGAACTCGACAAACTCTACCGCGAGCTGCCGCTTTCCATCCGCCGCGTCAAAGTCAACGACGACGTGATGGCGTTGTCTGACGAATCGCCCGACGAAGAAATCGCCCGCACCGAAGAGCCGTACCGCCGCGCCATCGCCTACATCATGGCGCGCGTGATGGGCAAAGCCCGCTCGCTCGGCTTGGGCATGGGCTGCAAATTCGGCTTCATGATGCCTTACGCCTCCGCGCAAGAGTTTTCAGACGACCTCCACAAGCTGCAACGCTCCCTGCGCGACAACGGCAGCGCGCTTTTGGGCGAAGGCAGACTCGCTGACCTGATCCGTTCCGTGTCCGTGTTCGGCTTCCACATGATGCCGCTCGACTTGCGCCAACACGCGGAAAAACACGCCGATGTCGTCGCCGAACTCTTCAAACACGCCGGCTTGGAAGACTACGCCGGCCTTTCCGAAACGGAAAAACAAAATGTCTTATTGCGCGAGTTGAAACACCAGCGTCCGCTGTCCAGCCCGTTCATCACTTACAGCGAACACACCCGCCGCGAAATGGCAATTTTCAACGAAGCGCGCAAAATCAAAGACGAATTCGGTGAAAACGCCGTTACCCAAAGCATCATCTCCAACTGCGAACAGCCCAGCGACCTGCTCGCGCTCGCACTGCTGCTCAAAGAAAGCGGCCTGTTGACAATCGAAAACGGCAAACCGCAAAGCCGCATCAACATCGTCCCCCTATTTGAAACCATCGAAGCCCTCGAAAATGCCTGCCCCGTCATGGAAACCATGTTCAGCAACGAATGGTATCGCGACCTGCTGCAAAGCCGTGACAACATTCAAGAAATCATGCTCGGCTATTCCGATTCCAACAAAGACGGCGGCTACGTTACCAGCTCTTGGTGCCTCTATCAGGCAGAATTGGGCTTGGTCGAACTCTTCAAAAAATACGATGTCCGTATGCGCCTCTTCCACGGTCGCGGTGGCAGCGTCGGACGCGGCGGCGGCCCGTCTTACCAAGCCATTCTCGCCCAACCGGCAGGCAGCGTGGCGGGGCAAATCCGCATCACCGAACAAGGCGAAGTCATCACCGCCAAATACGCCGACCCCGGCAACGCCGTGCGCAACCTCGAAACCCTCGTCGCCGCAACGCTCGAAGCCAGCCTGCTGCCCGATCAAAAAGACCCCGAACCCGCGCTCATGCAGGCATTGTCGGACGTATCGTTTAAATACTACCGCGAGCTGATTACCCACCCCGACTTCATCGACTATTTCCTGCAAACCAGCCCCATACAGGAAATCGCCACCCTCAACCTCGGCAGCCGTCCAGCCAGCCGCAAGACCTTGGCGCGGATACAAGATTTGCGTGCGATACCGTGGGTGTTCTCATGGATGCAAAACCGCCTCATGCTGCCCGCGTGGTACGGTTTCGGCAGCGCGGTGGAAAGCCTGTGCGAAGGCAAACCCGAAACCCTCGCCGCCCTGCAGGAACACGCGCAGCACAACCCATTCTTCCAAGCCATGCTCTCCAATATGGAACAAGTGATGGCGAAAACCGACATCACCCTCGCCGAAAACTACGCCGGCTTGAGCGAATCGCCCGAAAAAGCCGCCGTCATCTTCGGCATGATTAAGGAAGAATACCAACGCAGCCGCAAAGCCCTGCTCGACCTTCTGCAAACCGACGAACTCTTGCGCGACAACCGCAGCCTCGCCCGTTCGCTCGCCCTGCGGATTCCGTACCTGAACGCGCTCAACGGTCTGCAAGTCGCCATGCTCAAACGCCTGCGCAAAGACCCGCACGACCCGCACACCCTCCTGATGGTGCACCTAACCATCAACGGCGTGGCACAAGGTTTGCGCAATACAGGTTAAGGCAGCACGAAAAAAGGTCGTCTGAAAACCGTTTCAGACGACCTTTAGACCAAGCGCAAAACCGTAACGTAGGCTTTATCAGCGAAAACCCAGACTGTTTTTCAGCCCGCTTGCCGCCCTTCTTTACGGGCTATTTTTACCTTATTCGCGAACTTCCTTCTGCAATAACCCTTTTCAGACGACCTTTTCCACACTTCCGCATACCATGCCGACCAAACCGCCCGCCTACCACATCACGCACAAAATCCGCCAAACCCGCCGCATCTCGCGTAAAAGCATTGCTTTTCTGTTCCTGCTGGCAGGTTCGGCACTGGTTGCGCTGACCGCCCTCCTGTTTGCTTGGATGGCGGATTTCGCGTTGGAAACGAACGCGGAGCTGGTGCAAAAATATCCTTGGTTTGCCTGGGTCGCCCTGCCCTTCGGGCTGCCGCTCATCGTCTGGATCACCCGCCGTTTCGCCCCCTACACCTCCGGCAGCGGCATCCCGCAAGTGCTCGCCAGCCTCGCCCTGCCCTACGGCGCCAACAAAACCCGCCTGATCCGCCTCCGCGAAACCCTCCTCAAAATCCCGCTGACCTTCCTCGCCATGTGCGCAGGTGCATCCGTCGGGCGTGAAGGGCCGTCCGTCCAAGTCGGCGCAGCAGTCATGAGCGCGTGGGGCGCATGGTGCAAAAAACACGGCTTCGCCTTTCGCGGCATGCAGGAAAACGATCTTATCGCCGCAGGCGCGGCAGGCGGGCTTGCTGCCGCGTTCAACGCCCCGCTGGCAGGTGTGATTTTCGCCATCGAAGAACTCGGGCGCGAAGTCATGCTGCGTTGGGAGCGGCAAATCCTACTCGGCGTCCTCGCCGCCGGTTTCATCCAAGTCGCCATCCAAGGCAACAACCCCTATTTTTCAGGCTTCAGCGGCGGCGCGCTCGACAATATGCTCGGCTGGGTATTGGGCTGCGGACTCGCGTGCGGCATCGCAGGCGGACTGTTCGGACGCACCCTGTATCTCGGCGCCACCGCCTTCGCACCCGCAAAATGGCACGAACACATCCGCCGCCACCCCCTGATTACCGCCGCCCTCATCGGCATCCTGCTCGCCGCCATCGGCACACTTTACCAAGGCAAAACCTACGGCACAGGTTACCACGAAGCCGCCCAAGCCCTGCGCGGCATCCACGAAGCCCCCGCCGGACTCGCCGTCGCCAAATGGTTCTCCACCGTCCTGAGCTACTGGGCAGGCACGCCCGGCGGCATCTTCACCCCCTCCCTCACCATAGGCGCAGTTTTGGGCGAACGCATCGCCGTCCTCACCGGACTCGCCCAAGGCACCCACGTCCTCGTCCTCATCTGCATGGCAGCCTTCCTCGCCGGCGCCACCCAATCGCCGCTCACCTCCGCCGTCGTGGTGATGGAAATGACCGGCGGACAAAACCTCCTCTTCTGGCTGCTCATCGCCTGCATCTTCGCCTCACAAGTCTCCCGCCAATTCTCCCCCCGCCCCTTCTACCATGCCGCAGGCACACGCTTCAAACGGCAGGTGGAACAAAGCGGACAGAAGTGAAGCCAGATATTTCTGATAGGGAATATGTAGAAAACGGTCGTCTGAAACTAGAAATCAAGTTTTCAGACGACCTCTTATGTTTGGACTGCCTATCGGTTTTGACTGTCTCGGCATCCGTAGCGTGGGTTCTACCCACGAAGATATAGTGGATTAAATTTAAATCAGGACAAGGCGACGAAGCCGCAGACAGTACAGATAGTACGTTCACTTGGTGCTTCAGCACCTTAGAGAATCGTTCTCTTTGAGCTAAGGCGAGGCAACGCCGTACTGGTTTAAATTTAATCCACTATAATTGGCGGACAGGTCGTCTGAAATCTTAAGTAGTTCGTGGGCATAGCCCACGCTACAAAGTTTGTTGACAACACAAGTGCCGTAGCGTGGATTCGGTCAACGAAAACGATAGACGCAAAGGTCGTCTGAAAACTGAAAAATCGGGTTTTCAGACGACCTTTTATGTTTGAACCCCTATCGGTTTTGGCTGGCGCGGTAGAAGGCGATGAGGCCGTTGGTGGAACTGTCGTGCTGCGGGTTGCCGCGTTCGAGTTCGGGTTCGATGGTTTTGGCGAGTTCTTTGCCGTATTCGACGCCCCATTGGTCGAAGGGGTTGATGCCCCAAATCGCGCCTTGGACGAAGGTGCGGTGTTCGTATGCCGCCATGAGCATGCCGAGGCGGCGGGGGTCGGTGGCGCTGAGGAGGAGGCTGTTGCTCGGGCGGTTGCCAGGGAACTCTTTTTGCGGGGCGAGGCGTTCGCGTTCGGCTTCGGGCAGGTCGGCAAGTTCGGCGCGGGCTTCTTCGAGGGTTTTGCCTTTCATCAGGGCTTCGGCTTGGGCGAAGGCGTTGGCGACAGTGAAGCGGTGTTGGCGGTTGATGCCGTAGGCGGTGGTCATGGGGACGATGAAGTCGCAGGGGATGAGCCGTGTGCCTTGGTGGAGGAGTTGGAAATAGGCGTGTTGGCAGTTGACGCCTTCTTCACCGAAAACGATACCGCCGGTGGTATGGGGAACGGGACGGCCGTCGGCGGTGCGGTTTTTGCCGAGGCTTTCCATGTCTAGCTGGTTGAGCCACGAGGGGAGGTGGCGCAGGTTGTGGCTGTATGGGACGGCGGTTTGTCCGTCGGCGTGCTGGAAGTTGTTGTACCAGATGCTGATGAGCGCCATGAGGACGGGGATATTGCGGCGGTAGGGGGTTTGGAAAAAATGGGTGTCCATGGCGTGTGCGCCGGCGAGGAGTTCGCGGAAGCGGTCTGTGCCGACGGCGACCATGACGGGCAGGCCGATGGTTGACCAGACGGAATAGCGTCCGCCGACCCAGTCGAACATGGCGAAGACGTTGTCGGGGGCGATGCCGAAGTTTCGGGCTGCGGCAACGTCGGAGGAGATGGCGCAGAAGTGGCGGTAGATGCCGGATTCGGGCAAACCTGCGTCCCGATACCAGGCGCGGGCGGCGTAGGCGTTGAGCAGGGTTTCGGGTGTGCGGAAGGATTTGCTGGCAATGCTGAATACGGTGGTTTCGGGTTTGAGGTGAGCGAGTGTGCGGCTGATGTCGGCGTCGTCTGAATTGCTGACGAAGTGGACGCGGATGTTTTGGCGGTAGGCTTTGAGGGCTTCTACGCACATTCTGGGGCCGAGGTCGGAGCCGCCTATGCCGATGTGGACGAAGTCGGTGATGGGTTTATCGGTGATGCCCCTGTGGCTGCCGTTGTTGAGTGATTCGGCGAAGGCGAGGGCGCGGTCGAGTTCGCGGTGGATTTTGGGGAGGATGTTTTCGCCGTCAACGTAAACGGGCGCGGCGTCGGGCGGCAGGCGCAAGGCGGTATGGAGGACGGCACGGTGTTCGCTGAGGTTGATTTTTTCGCCGTTTTGCATGGCGTGCATCTGTCCGGCTAGGGGCGAGGCTTCGGCAAGGCGGCACAAAAGTTGCAAAGTGTCTTCGCCGAGGCGGTTTTTGCTGTAATCGAAGAGGAGGCCGTCGAGGGTTTCGTGCATATTGCCGAAGCGGTCGGGTTCGGCGGCGAAGCGGTCGCGCAGGTGGAGGTGTTGTGTGTCGAGCCGGTGTTGTTCAAGGGCTTGCCATGCTTCGGTAAATGCGGTCATCGGGGTTCCTTCGGAATTGGGTTCGCTCCGCTTATTTGGCGGGATGTGATTTAGTTATAGATTGTACCGCGGCTGATTGGTTCGCTACTTAATAATTTTTTTGTAGTTTAATGTAGTTTAACAAGACGGCGCGGGTTTGCCGGATACGGGTAAGCAATTTAGTTAAGAATTGTATGCAATATGCAAGCAATGTGATTGATTTTCATCAAGGTTTTTTAAAATTTTCGGTATGACACCGATGTCAGGTGTGCTATGCTTCGTAATCAAATGAAACAGGGCTGAGGCGGGAGTCGTAAGATGGCTACAATTTATGATGTTGCTGCTTATGCGGGCGTCTCACCCAAAACGGTCAGCCGCGTCATCAACGGCGATGCGCCAGTCAGCGATAAAACCCGCGCAAAAGTCGAAACAGCGATTGCGGCTTTGGGTTATATCCCGTCTTCGGCGGCGCGGGTGATGCGGTCGAACCGCTCGGACTTGGTCGGACTGATTACCGGCGCCATCTCGCGTACGGGCGAATACGGTGGGGTACACGGCCTGCCGGATATGTTTTTAATCAAAGGCATACAGCAGAAAATCCGCGAAGCGGGCAAAACGCTGATGATTGCGGATACGGACAACCACTACGAGCAAATCGATCCTCTGGTCAGGACGTTTATGGAACACCGCGCGGAAGGTATTTTGTATGTGACCGAATCGCACCGCGAAATCGTCCTGCCCGAAATGCCCAACCGCTGCCCGATGGTTTTGGTCAACTGTTTCGACGCGGCGGGTACGCCGTCGGTTTTGCCGGACGATGAGCGCGGGCAATACGATTTGGTGCGCAACATCATCCGTCACGGACACCGTCGTATCGCCTACATTACTTTGCAGGCGGGTGCAGAAGCGACGCGGCTGCGTTTGGCGGGCTACCGTCGCGCATTGGACGAATCGGACATGGTGTTCGATCCCGACTTGGTGCAAACCGGCATCACCGATTTTGCCAACGACAGCGAGCCTTTGATTGCGGCAGTGTTGAAATTATTGTCGCTTGCCGACCCGCCGACGGTCATTTGCTGCGGCAACGACGAAATGGCAGTCCGCGTTTACGGCATTTTGAGGACGCGCGGCGTGCGCGTTCCGGAGCAGGTATCGGTGGCAGGTTACGACAACCACAGCGCGATTGCCGAAACCCTGTTCCCGCCGCTGACCAGCACCGAGCTGCCCTATATGCGCATGGGCGCGCTGGCGGCGGAAATCCTGTTCGACATTATCGAGACCAAAGAAACCGTCCGTCTGCCCGTTCGGGTTGTTGGGGAAACAATTTGGCGGCAGTCGGTTACGGCATTGAAGTAAAACATTCTTTCAGACGACGTCTGCTTCATGAGGCAGACACAATACGACAATAAAAGGTCGTCTGAAAACACAAACAACGCATCACGCTATCCATTTGCAACGTATCAATACGATACGCCAAAGAATAAAGAAAGCGGCTCAACCGCTTCAACTATGCAGTGTTTCCCGCAGTTTGTTGTTCCATGTTTTCTTCTTACAAAGTCCAGGAGTAGCTTCAAAATGAAGATTTCCCCACAAGTAGCGATGACGCTTCGCCAGATTATGCTGATGAACTTCGGCTTCTTCGGCATCCAATACAGCTTCGGTTTGCAGCAAACCGCCATCAACCCGATTTTCAGTTTCTTACATGCCGACCCCGGCCAACTGCCTATTCTGAACATGGCAGGTCCGATTACCGGCTTGCTCATTCAGCCCCTTATCGGCGCCATGAGCGACCGCACCTGGATTCCCGGCTTGGGACGCCGCCGCCCGTATTTCTTAATCGGTGCCATCGGTTGCAGCCTCTGCCTCTTCATCTATCCGCACGTTACCGCATTGTGGGTTGCCGTATTGCTGCTGTGGCTCTTGGACATCAGCAACAACACCGCCATGGAACCCTTCCGCGCCTTCATCGCCGATACCGTCCCCGAACACCAACAATCGACCGGCTTTTTGATGCAGTCCGTGTTCACCGGCTTGGGCATTACCCTTGCCAACGTATCGCTCTACATCTTCCAACAAATCGGCTGGCTGCAACAAACCTCTGAAGCAGGTATCCCCTACTGGGTATTCGGCTCGTTCTATATCGGCGCCGTCTGCTCCATCGGCTCTGTTTTAGTAACCGTATTGTCCACGCCCGAACACGAACCTTCTCCCGAAGAAATGGCGGCAATTAAAGCCCAACCCAGCGGCCCCGTCCACGCCATCAAAGACATCGGCACAGCCATCAAGGAAATGCCCACCCCACTGTGGCAGCTCGCCTCGGTTTACCTCTTCCAATGGTACGCCCTCTTCATCTACTGGCAATATATCTCCCACAGTATCGTCAAATCCGTCTGGGGTTCGACATCTGCCGACTCGGCCGCGTATGAACAGGCAGTGGCATGGACCGGTTTGGTCAACGGTTTTTACAACGTCGTAACCTTCGTTTCCGCCTTCGGACTGATGTGGATGGCGCGTAAATATGCTGCGAAATATGTCCACGCCTTCGCCGTTATCCTGGCTTCGCTCGCCCTCCTGACCATCCCGCACATCACCAACAAATACCTGATGTTCGCCCCGATGATCGGCTTCGGTATCGGCTGGGCAAGTATGATGGGCGTACCGTTTATGATTGTCGTACACTCCATTCCGAAAGAACGCTACGGCGTGTATATGGGCATCGTCAACATGATGATTGTGATTCCGATGCTGATTGAAACCGTTACCTTCGGTTGGATCTATGACACCTTCCTCGGTGCAAACCCGTCCAACGCCATGACCTTCGCCGGCGTCTTCCTCGCCATCGCCGCCGTATTGACTCTGACCATCAAAACGTCAAACAAACCTTATGGCGTAGAATCGGCAAGCTGATTCAGGCAGTTGCGACAAGGTCGTCTGAAAACCGGAATTAAGGTTTTCAGACGACCTTGTCGCATATTCACAAGAGATTGTCGGGAAAACGATAGTTTTTTTCTACAACGAGCTACATCAAAAATATAAAATACAACCATTATCATTTATAGGTAACACCGGAGAAATTGATGTTCCGTCCCAATCTGACCGCTGCCGCCGTTGTGGCCGCTTTATCTTCCACTGTATTTGCCGCTGAAACGGTCGAGCTGGATACTGTCCATGTGAAGGGGCAGCGTTCGTACAACGCGATTGCCACCGAGAAAAATGGCGATTACAGCTCGTTTGCCGCTACCGTCGGCACAAAAATCCCTGCTTCTTTGCGCGAAATTCCGCAATCCGTCAGCATCATTACCAATCAACAGGTAAAAGACCGCAACGTCGATACCTTTGACCAGTTGGCACGCAAAACGCCGGGTCTGCGCGTGTTGAGCAATGACGACGGACGCTCGTCGGTTTATGCGCGCGGCTACGAATACAGCGAATACAACATCGACGGCCTGCCTGCGCAGATGCAGAGCATCAACGGCACGCTGCCCAACCTGTTTGCTTTCGACCGCGTCGAAGTGATGCGCGGGCCGAGCGGCTTGTTTGACAGCAGCGGCGAGATGGGCGGTATTGTGAATTTGGTGCGCAAACGCCCGACCAAAGAGTTCCAAGGTCATGCGGCGGCAGGGTTTGGTATGCACAAACAATATAAAGCCGAGGCGGATGTTTCAGGTCGTCTGAATGCCGACGGCAGCGTGCGTGGCCGTGTGATGGCGCAAACTTCGGGCGCGTCTCCCCGTCCGGCGGAGAAAAACAACCACCACGAAACCTTCTACGCGGCGGCGGATTGGGACATCAATCCCGACACGACTTTGGGCGTAGGCTATCTCTACCAGCAACGCCACCTCGCGCCGTACAACGGTTTGCCCGTCGGCAGCAGCGGCAATTTGCTGTCCCTGCCCAACCACACCTTTGTCGGCGCGGATTGGAACAAATTCAAAATGAACAGCCATGACGTGTTCGCCGATTTGAAACATTATTTCGACGACGGCGGCTACGGCAAAATCGGTATGCGCTATTCCGACCGCGATGCGGATTCCAACTATGCCTTTGCCGGCAGCAAGCTGGGCATGAAAACCCCGGCAGGCCGCCCGGGCTGCAATACGGCTGATGACAAAGCCTGCGCGGTGGGCTTGGGTACGGAAATCAAACAAAAAGCCTTCGCAGTTGACGCAAGTTACAGCCGTCCGTTTGCCTTGGGCAATACTGCCAACGAACTCGTCGTCGGCGCGGACTACAACCGCTTGCGCAGCACCAACGAACAAGGTCGTACTACTTTATATGCACGCGGTGGCCTGGCTTTAAACGAGTTCCGCAGCATACCGCAGGTTGATTTGATTGCCAACGCGCGCAAAGGCGCGCGCGGTTACAGCCATACCGTCGCTACTGAAAACCTTGACGAATTCGGCGTTTACGGCAAATCCGTCTTCCATCCGGTCGACAGACTGTCGCTCATCGGCGGCTGGCGTTTGGGACACTACAAAATCGAAGCGGGCGAAGGCGACGAGTTGCACAAAGCCAGCAAAACCAAGTTCACCGGCTACGCAGGCGCGGTTTACGACCTGAACGACAACAACAGCCTCTACCTGAGCATGTCCCAGCTCTACACGCCGCAAACCAGCCTCGGCACCGACGGCAACCTGCTTAAAGCGCGCGAAGGCAACCAGTTTGAAGTCGGCTACAAAGGCAGCTACATGGACGACCGCCTGAACACCCGCGTCTCCCTCTACCGCCTGAAAGACAAAAACGCCGCCGCACCGCTGAACCCGAACAACCGCAACACCCGTTACGCCGCATTGGGCAAACGCGTGATGGAAGGCGTTGAGACCGAAATCAGCGGTGCGATTACACCGAAATGGCAAATCCACGCAGGTTACAGCTATCTGCACAGCCAAATCAAAACCGCTGCCAACCCCCGCGATGACGGCATCTTCCTGCTGATGCCCAAACACAGCGCAAACCTGTGGACAACTTACGAAGTTACACCCAAGCTGACCCTAGGCGGCGGCGTGAACGCAATGAGCAGCATCGCCTCGGCGGCAGGCTTGCGCGCAGGCGGCTACGCCACATTCGACGCCATGGCGGCATACCGCTTCACGCCTAAGCTGAAGCTGCAAATCAACGCCGACAACATCTTCAACCGCCACTACTACGCCCGCGTCGGCAGCGCGAACACCTTCAACATTCCCGGCTCGGAGCGCAGCCTGACCGCAAACCTCCGCTACGACTTCTAACGGGAAACCCGCAGCCGATAAAGCAAAAGGCACACAAACCGCCACCAAAAAACCAGAAAGCCAACATATTACGGAGACCAAACCGGACAGGCAGGGAACACCACCTGTCCGGTTTTATCATTCATGTTTTATAGTGGATTAACAAAAATCAGGACAAGGCGACGAAGCCGCAGACAGTACAAATAGTACGGAACCGATTCACTTGGTGCTTCAGCACCTTAGAGAATCGTTCTCTTTGAGCTAAGGCGAGGCAACGCCGTACTGGTTTAAAGTTAATCCACTATACATAAAGAAAAACAGCAGGCGCAGCCCATAGGTCGTCTGAAACATCCCCAAACCCAATAAAACATACAACCAGCCCACACAAACCGAACCCGCCATGACCTTACGTACCACCCACTGGCAAGCCGCCCGCCTGCTGCAAGCCGAAGAAACCCACATCCGCTCCGAGCACACCGGCCGCAGCTACCGCATCCAAACCGCCGCTATCGGCAACCCGCCCCCGCAAGGCTATCCCGTCCTCCATATCCTCGACGGCGACGCCTTCTTTCCCGCCGCCCTCAGCATGGCACAATCCCTGCTCATCAACCCCATGACCCGAAGCCGCGCCGCCTGCCTCATCGTCAGCATCGGCTACCCCAACGGCGAAGTCCGCGACCTGACCCGACGCGCCCTCGACTACACCCCGCCCCTGCCCGAAACCGCCACCGAAGCAGACCACCGCCAATACGGACAAGCCGACCGCTTCGCCGCCTTCCTCGACCGCGAACTCGCCCCCGCCCTTGCCGCCAAATACCCCGTCAACCCCAAAGAACAAGCCCTGTTCGGACACTCATTCGGCGCATTGTTCGGACTCTATTCCCTCTTCACCGCCCCCGACCGCTTCAAACACAACCTGCTCGCCTCCCCCTCCGTCTGGTGGCACAACCGCCGCGTCCTCGACTTCCTCCCGTCCGCCCTTCCCGCCGACACCGCCGTCCGCATCAGCGTCGGCGAACACGAAGGCCGCAACAACCGCCCCGAACAAATCGGCAGGGAAATGGTCGCCCAAGCCAAACTGCTCACCGGCACCCTCCAACACCTCGGCGCAGACGCACAATTCACCCTCTACCCCAACGCCAACCACGGCAACACCCCCTTCTACGCCCTCCCCGACCACATCGAATACCTCCGCCAAGCATGGCAGAAAAAATAAACCGGCAGAAACGAAAAGCCGTATGCCCAACAAACAGGAATACGGCTTGAGTGATAGCGGTTTGGGATTTTCAGACAACCTTTTTCTTGAATCTATAAGGGTTTTATTCAATTAACTTGGGATAAGCGAATTTGGTAGCGTGGGCTATGCCCACGAACCTATTGTCTAAGAACCCGAATTCAGCAACAGTCAAATTTGCATTTATTTCGTGGGTAGAACCCACACTACGGATTGCTAGGTGTATTTACCGTCTTACATCGTGGGCAAAGCCCACGCTACACGTTGCTGTAACGGCAACTTTGTCCCTTCCCTCGTCTGGCGGGGGAAGGTTAGGATGGGGGTGGCTTTGTGGATTTAGGTCAAATTAAATTCGTATAGCCCACAGAACCACCCCCTCCCCAGCCCTCTCCCGCCAGACGAGAGAGGGGTAGGTTACAGGTAAAAAAAGAGGTCGTCTGAAAACTTTGAGATTCGGGTTTTAGAGAAACTCGTTCACGTTTGTTTTCAGACGACCTCGTTTATTCAATCAAGGTAGATTTGGGATAACCCAAGTAGCGTGGGCTTTGCTCACGAAATCTATCATTCAAGAATCAAAATTAGACAACGGCCGAATGGGCATTCATTTTGGTTTTCATCTCGTGGGCAAAGCCCACTCTACTCGTTGCCGCAACAGCAACTTATCCCTTCCCCCGTCTAGCGGGGGAAGGTTAGGATGGGGGTGGCTTTGTGGGTTTAGGTCAAATTAAATTCGTATAGCCCACAGAGCCACCCTCTCCCCAACCCTCTCCCGCCGGACGGGAGAGGGGGTAGGTCACAGGTAAAAATAAGGTCGTCTGAAAACTTTGAGATTCGGGTTTTAGAGAAACTCGTTCACGTTTGTTTTCAGACGACCTCTGTTATTCAATCAAGGTAGATTTGTGATAACCCAAGTAGCGTGGGCTTTGCCCACGAAATCTATCATTCAATAATCAAAATTAGACAACAGCCGAATGGGCATCCATTTTTGGTTTTCATCTCGTGGGCAAAGCCCACGCTACAATTGCTGCAACGGCAACTTTGTCCCTTCCCCCGTCCGACGGGGGAAGGTTAGGATGGGGGTGGTTTTGTGGGTTTAGATAATAAAATCAAATTCGTGCAAATCGTAGAGCCCCCCTCTCCCCAGCCCTCTCCCGCCGGACGGGAGAGGGGGCAGGTCGCAGGTAAAAAATAGGGTCGTCTGAAAACGTTGAGATTCGGGTTTTAGAGAAACTCGTTCATGTTCGTTTTCAGACGACCTCAGTTATTCAATCAAAACAGGTTTGGGATAACCGAAGTAGCGTGGGCTTTGCCCACGAAAGCCACCGTCTGACAACCCCAATCATCCAACAACCAAATCAAACAACAGCCGAATTGGCGTTTATTTCGTGGGTAGAACCCACGCTGCGGTCGCTGCCGTATCCGTTTTCAGACGACCTTTTATCCGCTTCTCCTATTTCCACCACCCGCTACTCAGCGGAAAAGATATCGGGTCGTAATATTTCGGCAGTTGTTGCGGGATGCCGAGGTTATTGCGGTAAACGACACGGTAGCGGTCGGCGTACCAGGCGGGGACGATGATGTATTGGTGGCGGATAGTGCGGTCTAGTGCTTGAACCGTGGTTTTCAGTTCTTCGCGGTTGGTAAAGCTGCTGAAATGTTTGAGCAATTTTTCGACTTCGGGGCGGCACACGCCGGCGAGGTTTTGGCTGCCGGGGATTTTGGCGGCTTCACAGCCGAAATAATCGTATTGTTCGTTGCCGGGGCTTTCGCTGTTGGCATAGACGGTAATGGTCATGTCGAAGTCGAAATCGTTGAGCCGCCTTTGGTATAAGGCGGGATCGGTAACGCGGATGTTCATGGTGACGCCGATTTTGGCGAGGTCGCGCTGCCATTTGGCGGTAATGCGTTCGTAGTTTTTGGATGCGGTCAGGAACTCGAAGGTAAGGGGTTTGCCTTGGCTGTCGGTCAGTTTGCCGTTTTTATAGCGGTAACCTGCTTTTTCTAAAAGGGCGCGGGCTTTGAGCAGGTTGGGGCGTATGCCTGTCTTCGGGTCGGTTTGGGGCGGTTCGGGGACGGGTTGGTTCAGGACGGCGGGATCGAGAGTGTTGCCGAGGGACTGGAGCAGTTTCAGTTCCGCGCCTTGCGGTTTGCCTGTCGCCGCCATCTCGCTGTTGGTGAAGAAGCTGTTGCTGCGGCGGTATGCGCCGTAGAAAATGCGGGCGTTGACGCTTTCAAAATCGAAGCTCTCGACCATCGCCTGCCGCACAAGGATGTTGTTGAACGGGACGCGGCGCATATTCATAACAAAGCCCTGCATGCCGGCATTGCTTTGTTGCACCCATTCGTATTTGCCCAAGCCGCGTTTGGCGAGCATTTCGCCGGGATAAGCCCGCGCCCAGTTTCGGGCGATGTTTTCATAAACGAAGTCGTATTGTCCGGCTTTGAGTCCTTCGAGGCGGACGCTGTTGTCTTTGAAATATTTGAAGCGGACGGTGTCGAAGTTATATCTGCCTTTGCGGGTCGGGAGGTTTTGCGCCCAGTAGTTTTTGTCGCGCGCGTATTCGCTCATGCGCCCGATGTCTGCTTTGACGAAGCGGTATGGACCCGAGCCGATGGGCATTTTGTTTGCGCCTTTTTCCAGCCCTTCGGGATAGCTTTTATGTGAAAATACAGGCAGTTGCCCCAAGACCATGTGTAATTCGGCATTGCGCTGTTTGAAGCGGAAAACGACTGTCCTGTCGTCGGGCGTTTCTACTTTGGCAACATCGCTCCAGTATATGCGGTAGGAGGGATTGGCGGCTTTGTCTTGGGTAAGCAGGCGGAAGGAAGCGACGACGTCTTTAGCGAGGACGGGATCGCCGTTGTGAAATTTGGCTTTCGGGTTGAGCTTGAATGTTGCCGACAGCCCGTCTTCGGCAAGTGAGAAGTCTTCCGCCAGCAGCCCGTACATGGAGAAAGGCTCGTCCCAACTGTTGTCCGTGAGCTTGTCCACGGTCAGCATGAGGACGCCGGCTTCTTTGTCGCCTTTGAGGGTAAACGGGTTGAACGTATCAAAACCGCCCTGCATCGGCAGGGAAAACACGCCGCCTTTGGGCGCGTCGGGATTGACGTATTCGTAGGCGCGAAAGTCGGCGGGATATTTCGGCTCCTGCCCCAAACCTAAACCGTATGCGGCAAAAGCGGTGGTCGTGGAGAAGGAAAGTAACAGCAGGACGAGCGTTTTCATGAGTTTCCAAACCGAACGGGACAATGAAGCCCGATTATAGCAAAAGGTCGTCTGAAAACCGTTTTCAGACGACCTTTTATCCGTTTCAAACATACTCAAGAAGACTGCTGCCGGTTTTTCGCCTGCGCGTCAAACTCCGCTAGCGTCATGTTCAAAGTCTGCAAACACGGCGTCATCACCGCATCGACGGCTTGGTTCACATGGTCCCTTCCCAAAGGCGACGGACGGTAAACAAAGAGCTTGAAGAGTTCGCTCAACTCAATCGAATCCGCCCCCGTTTTCAACACCCAGCCCTGACGGCCGTTGTAGATATAACCGTGCCGCGCCAGCTTTTCCAGAAGCTCGCCCAATTCATCGTAGCCCATGTTGATATGTCGTCTGAACTCCTGAACAGGCAAGGCTTTACCCTCTTTTTGCGCCGCATCTAAAAGCAGCAGGATTTTCAACACATCGTCAAACCGCCCGCGCGCATCGAAGCCCCTGCGGAACGCATCGCCCTGCCAATAAGACAGCGACGAAGTCAGCACCGCGCCGCCCAACACCAGCGTCCACAGCAAATTCAGCCACACCAAGAAAAACGGCACGGCGGCAAACGCCCCGTAAATCGAGCGGTAGCCGTCGAAATTGCCCATATACCAAGCAAACAGGAAACGCGCCGTCTCCAAGCAAAACGCCGTGACCAAAGCCCCGATAAACGCATGACGCGCAGGCACGAAGCGGTTGGGCACAAAACGGTACAGCCCCCACAGCAAAAGCGTGGCAAAAAACAGCGTACCTAAGGTTTGCAGTACCCCCACAACCCATTGCGGCGCAAACGAAGCCAGCGCAGAATCCTGCACCGACCCGACCATAAAAGAAATCCCCACGCCCAAAGACAGCGGCCCAAACGTCAGCAACGCCCAATACACCAAAAACTGCATCATCCAAGGCCGCTGCGTATTGACCCGCCAAATCCGGTTAAACGTATTGTCAATCGTCCGAATCAGCATCAGCGACGTCACCACCAGCATCACACTACCGATCGCCGTCAACTTTCCCGCCTGATCGCGAAACGCATTGATATAATCAAACACCATGTCCGCACCCTGCGGCACAATAGTCTGATTGACGAACGCAACAAAAGAGTCCGACCAACGGTCGAACACAGGAAAAATCGAAGCGACCGCCACCATAACCGTCAACACCGGCACCAAAGCCAGAAGCGTCGTAAACGTCATACTCGACGCCGCCTGCGGCACACGCTCCTCATCAAAACGCCGGACCACAAACCACGCAAACGCAAACACCTTACTACCCAACAAACCTTGCCACCACTTTAAAAACGGCATAATCTTTCCCGAAAAAATAACCAATTAAAAATAAAAAAACAGAAAACGCCGCAGCACACACCACGTCGTCTGAAAACACAGCTTCAACAGCCAAACACCGATTTTCAACCAACCCCATTGTAACGGAATACCCAAATGAACCCAAATCCCCTCAAAATCCTCGTCCTCTACTACTCCCAAAACGGCAGCACCCTCAACCTCGCCCGCCAAATCGCACGCGGCATCGAAAGCGTTGCAGGCTGCGAAGCCGTATTGCGCACCGTCCCCAAAGTCTCCACCGTCTGCGAAGCCGTCGAAAAAGACATCCCCGACAGCGGCGCACCCTACGCCACCGCCGAAGACCTCAAAACCTGCGCCGCCCTTGCCCTAGGCAGCCCCACCCGCTTCGGCAACATGGCAGCCGCCATGAAATACTTCATCGACGGCACCATCCCCCTGTGGCTTGGCGCAGAACTCGCCGGCAAACCCGCCACCGTCTTCACCAGCACCTCCTCTCAACACGGCGGACAAGAAACCACCCTCCTCACCATGATGCTCCCCCTCCTGCATCACGGCATGATCATCAGCGGCATCCCCTACACCGAATCCGCCCTCAGCAGCACCCAAAGCGGCGGCACCCCCTACGGCGCGTCCCACGTCGCCGGACACGACAGCAAACCCGTCCTGACCGCCGAAGAAAACGACATCGCCTTCGCACAAGGCAAACGGCTGGCAGAACTCGCCGTCAAGTTGGCATAAGGCGCGGGTAGCTTAGCAAACCAATCTGCCACAAGCTAAAAAGGTCGTCTGAAAACCTGATTCCCAAGTTTTCAGACGACCTTTTATCAACAACTGCCCGTCAAGCCGAAAAAGCCTTATATGCCATCGAAGCAATAATCAGCAAAACCGTTACCACCAAAACCTTACGGATGATTTCCCCATCTGAATTGATAGCATGGAGGCTGCCGAAATGGTTGCCCAACAAATTTGCCAAAATCATCGGGATTCCGATTAAGAACGCCATTTTCCCCGCTATCAAGAAAGCGACGAATGCCCCGATATTGGAAGCAAAATTGAAAATCTTGGAAGTAGCCGAAGCCTGCAACAACGACAATTTATTAATGACAAACAAAGCGATGATGAAAATGCTGCCCGTTCCCGGTCCGAAAAAACCATCATAAAAACCAACAATCAGACAAGTTAAAAAGACGGCGACGGCAGATTTTTTTATCTCGCCGCGATCATCGCCTTTTTTCAGCAAAACGCCTTTGAACAAAGTTGCCAGCAAGCCTATGGGTAAAAACGCAAGAATGATGTAATTGATGGTTTCCACCGGCAGAATCAGAATGACTTTCGCCCCGACAAACGCCCCGATTAAAGCCGCAACGATGCCGACCGGCACAATACGCCATACAATCGAACTGCTTTTCATAAAGTTTTTAATCGCAGCCACCGTACCGATGGTGCTCACCAATTTTTCCTGCGCCAACGCGACCTGCGGCGGCAAGCCGACCATCAAAAATGCAGGAATCAAAATCAGCCCGGCTCCTCCCGCAATAGCATCAACGTAGCCCGCAATTAAAGACGCGGCAACCAATAGGAAAAGACCAAGATAAAAATAATCAGCAATAATGCTGCCCGGAATAAATAATTGTTCCATGGATTTGTTTCCTCTTAATTAGATTTTAAATTTTTGTATGCAGCAACACGCAGGACTGTTTAAAACTTCAAATCAAAGTATCCGTACCTTAATGATCACCATAAAAATTGTCAACACTATTTATTTTCGTAAAAATAAACCATGAATTAGTTAATCGGCTCAAGCGAATTCATCTGCAAAAAGGTCGTCTGAAAACCTGATTTCCAAGTTTTCAGACGACCTTTCCATTATTTTTAAGCCCAAATCATTTCTGTCTTTTTAACCATGATTAAACCGCCCTTCGCGCAAAAATGTTGCGGTTTGCTCGGCGGTAATGTGTTTGAACAGCATACCGCTGTGGCTGACGGGCAAGATAACGTGGTCGCGCATATTCGGGCAGCGGGTTTCACTGACCAAAACCGTGCCGTCGTGTTCGCCGTGCAAACCCAAGACGCGCCCCAGCCCGAGCGGTTTGTTGCCGGCGATACTGCCCAGTTCGATATGTTCGGGCAAATCGGGCGTGCCGCCGTCGAGCGCATCGCGATACGCGCCGCCGAGTACGGGGGTTTTCAATCCGAGCCGGAATACCCTTTGCGCCGCCCGGCTGCCTTGATGCGGCGTGCCGAAGGTAACGATGCGTCCGGTAATTTTTTTAGGATGGGCGGCGGCAAAGTGGCGCAATACCAGCCCGCCCAGACTGTGTCCGGCAAAATGCAGAGGCTCGCCCGTCTCGTGTTTTTCAACAAACTCTGCCAACGCCTGCGTGTGCTGCTGCATGGTGTGCCAGACGCTGTAATAACCGAACAGGGCAACGTCAAAGCCTTGTTTCTCCAACATATCCGCTAAAGGCTTCATCACCCAAGAGTGCATATGCAGTCCGTGTAATAAGATGATTTTCGACATGAAGACCTCCTGTATTTTTGCGGTAAGCATTATGCCATAAGTAAGTCATGCCGTATTGCAGGCGCGTTTTGTCTTTTGAAAACGGGCTTAAGCTCCGGTTAAAATCTGTTGCCGTATTTTCAGACGACCTTGGTTTGATCGGATCAGGTTTATAGTGGATTAACTTTAAACCAGTACGGCGTTGCCTCGCCTTAGCTCAAAGAGAACGATTCTCTAAGGTGCTGAAGCACCAAGTGAATCGGTTCCGTACTATCTGTACTGTCTGCGGCTTCGTCGCCTTGTCCTGATTTAAAGTTAATCCACTATAAAAGTCCGTCCCAAAGAAAAAAGGTCGTCTGAAAACCTGATTTCCAAGTTTTCAGACGACCTTCTGTTCAGACAATGCTCACTCGTCGGCTTTATAACCTTTGACGGCAAAGAAGACAATGTAGAGGTAGCACACGGCTGATACGACAAAAGACGACATCAGGCTGTAAGTATCGACCGCCCAACCTTGTACGACCGGAACAATCGCACCGCCGACGATGGCAGTACAAAGTACGCCAGAAGCGGCATTGGTGAATTTACCAAGGTTTTTGGTCGCCAGCGAGAAGATGGTCGGGAACATGATGGAGTTGAAGAAGCCGATGGCAAGCAGCGCCCACATAGCGACGTCGGCATTGCCTTTACCGGTCATCATGGCGATGATGAGCAGGACAACAGCGATAGTGGCGTTGAAGGCAAGGTAGCGGTTGGGCGCGATTTTCGCCATAACTGCCGAGCCGAGGAAGCGTCCGACCATGGCACCACCCCAGTAGAACGACAGGTATTGCGCGGCAGAAGCGTGATCCAATCCTTTCAGGAAGCCCAAGACGTTAACCATCAGCGAGCCGATGGATACTTCGGCACCGACATAGCAGAAAATACCTGCCGCACCGAGAACGAGGTGTTTGTATTGCCACACGCTGTGTTTGCCGTCGTGGTTGTGTTCGCTTTCTGCTTCGGCGATTTTACGCGCGTCAGGCAGGCGGATCATTTTCACGAAGACGGCAAGGATGATCAACAGACCTGCCAGACCCAAATAAGGAATTTGAACGGAGGAAATCTGTTCGGCTTTGCTGACTGCCTGCGTCGCATCCGCTAGAATCAGGAACGCGCCGATTTGCGGGGCAATCGTCGTACCCAATGAGTTGAACGCCTGCACCAAAGTCAGCGTAGCGGATTCTTTGCCCGGTTTCGCCAACAGAGTTACATACGGGTTACCCGCAACCTGCAACAGGGTGACACCCGAAGCAAGAATGAAGAGCGCGCCCAAGAAAGTCGGGTAAGAGTGGCTGCCCGCAGCAGGATAAAACAGCAAGCATCCGACGGCGGTCAGCAAGAAGCCGCCGATTACGCCGTTTTTATAGCCGATTTTACCGACGAGATGCCCCATCGGAATCGACATGATGGCATAGGCGGTAAAGAAGCAGAACTGAATCAGCATCGCCTGAACATAAGTCAGATCGAAAATTTCTTTCAGATGCGGAATCAAGATGTCGTTCATGCAGGTGATGAAACCCATCATGAAGAAGAGCGTGGTCAGGACGACCAGCGCGGAATTATGGTTTTGTTGTGATGGCGTAGACATGATTTGCCTTTCGATTTAGATTTATTGGAATTGACCGTACAAACAGTTAATATCCGTTAATAACGGGCTGAATCATACTGGCTTTTGTCATTCTTGCAAACACTGAAAACACGCCGACTACATCGAGTTTCAGCAAGATTCTGTCCGATAAAGCATTTTATAGACAGAATCCGTCCAAATTTTACAAAAAACCCGCCCGCAAACGACTTAAAATCTTATTTCAGACGACCTTTGACCTGACGCAAACTTCTCCGCCATGCCCCTCATTTACGCCTATCTCGGACTTGCCGCCTCTGCCTTTACCTCCGCCACCATCCTACCGGGCACATCCGAAGCCGCCTTCGCCGCGTTTATCTACAACTATCCCGAACAGGCATACGGCGCGTGGTTGTGCGCCGGACTGGCAAACGGCTTGGGCAGCATGGTTTCCTATTGGATGGGGCGGCTGATTCCGTCTAAGAAAAGGTCGTCTGAAAAGACCCTGCGCCTACTCCAACGTTGGGGAACCCTGCCCCTTTTGTTTGCCTGGCTGCCCGTTATCGGCGACGCGCTGCCCATTGCCGCAGGCTGGCTCAGGCTCAACCCCTACACCTCCGCACTCATGCTCCTGACCGGAAAAATCCTGCGCTACGGCATCATCCTCGCCGGTATCAAAGGCATGATGTAGCCCGTTGCGACAAAACCTGCCGCATTCATTTTCAGACGACCTGAAACAGCGTAAAATCCCAAAGGAAATATCCCGTCCCTTCATTTTTGCAAAGCGAGAAATCATGTTCTTCAATCACATCGAAGCCGCCCCCGCAGATCCCATCTTAGGCTTGGGCGAAGCATTCAAAGCCGAAACCCGTCCCGAAAAAGTCAACCTCGGCATCGGCGTATATAAAGACGCATCCGGCGCGACACCCATCGTCAAAGCCGTCAAAGAAGCCGAAAAACGCCTGCTCGAGAGCGAAACCACCAAAAACTACCTCACCATCGACGGCGTTGCCGACTACAACGAACAAACCCAAATCCTCCTCTTTGGCGCAGACCACGAAATCGTCGCCAGCCGCCGCGCCAAAACCGCCCAAAGCCTCGGCGGCACAGGCGCATTGCGTATTGCCGCCGAGTTCGCCAAACGCCAGTTGAACGCGCAAACCGTCTGGATTTCCAACCCCACATGGCCCAACCACAACGCCATCTTCAAAGCCGTCGGCATCCAAGACAAGCCCTACCGTTACTACGACGCCGCCAAACACGGCTTGGACTGGGACGGCATGATTGAAGACCTCGGCCAAGCGCAAAAAGGCGACGTCGTCCTCTTGCACGGCTGCTGCCACAACCCCACCGGCATCGACCCCACGCCCGAACAATGGGAAACCCTCGCCAAACTTTCTGCCGAAAAAGGCTGGTTGCCCCTGTTTGACTTCGCCTACCAAGGCTTCGGCAACGGCCTCGAAGAAGACGCATACGGCTTGCGCACCTTCTTGAAATACAACAAAGAATTGCTCATCGCCAGCTCCTATTCCAAAAACTTCGGCATGTACAACGAACGCGTCGGCGCATTTACCCTAGTCGCAGAAGACGAAGCCACCGCCGCCCGCGCCCACAGCCAAGTAAAAACCATCATCCGCACCCTCTACTCCAACCCCGCCTCCCACGGCGCGAACACCATCGCCCTCGTATTGAAAGACGCGGATTTGAAAGCACAATGGATTGCCGAACTCGACGAAATGCGCGGCCGCATCAAAGCCATGCGCCAAAAATTCGTCGAACTGCTCAAAGCCAAAGGCGCAAATCAAGACTTCGACTTCATCATCGAACAAAACGGCATGTTCTCCTTCAGCGGTCTCACGCCCGAACAAGTCGACCGCCTGAAAAACGAGTTCGCCATCTACGCCGTGCGCTCCGGCCGCATCAACGTAGCCGGTATTACCGATGACAACATTGACTATCTGTGCGAAAGCATCGTGAAAGTGTTGTAATCCGCATCAGGCAATACCAAAAGGTCGTCTGAAAACCTAGGCTTCAGGTTTTCAGACGACCTTTCCCACCATTTAACGCAACACTCTTTCGGCTTATCCCCGAATTTCAACACCACCCCGCTGCCTCCGCATCGCCCACAGAAGCCTTTCAACATCAATACACGCCCAAAAGCATCACATTATGAGACCCACACTAGACGTCATCATCCCCTGCTACAACTCCGCCGCCACCCTTCAAGCGGCTGTCGAGAGCGCCGTCTCCCAACCCGCCGTCGAAAACGTCTGGCTGGTTGACGATGCCTCCTTCGACGACACACGCCTCATCATGAGCGACCTCGCCGCCATCCATCCCAAAGTCCGCTGCGAATACATGCTCGAAAACGGAGGCGCAGCCAAAGCCCGCAACTGGGGCGCCATGCAAAGCCAAGCCGATTTCATCGCCTTCCTCGACGCCGACGACGTATATGAAAACAACGTCCTCAACGCCGCCTACCTCGGTTTGGAAGCCTATTCCTACCTCAGCCTGGTCCGCCTCAAACTACGCCCGATCGGCTTTCCCGAACACTACCTCAACCACCCGCAATTCCCCACCGCATGGGAAAGGCTGCAAATGACCGGCGGCGGCAACACCGTATTCCGACGCAGCATCTTTCTCGCCTGCGGCGGCTTTCCGCAAGACGAACTCTTCCGAATCTTCGGCGGCGAAGATGCCGCACTCGGCATTGCACTGACCCGCAACAGCGTCGTCGGTTACCTCTTTGAAGAACGCGATCCCGCCGTCAGACACAACTACCGCCCCGGCATTCACGCCGAGCGTCTGCTCGATGCTGAACTTTTCGGCAAAACCGTTCCCGGCCTGACCATAGACCACCAAAACGAAGCCGAAGCCGTCACCCGCCGCATCGGCCGCCGCCTCCAAGAAGTCAAAGCACACTCGACCTTCGAAGAAGCCGGCACCATGCCGCTCTACCCCAAGTACGAATAAGCGGGCATAAGCGCAAAGCCCTGCCCGACCGCTTGCATCACATCGCTTGCAGCAAAAAAGGTCGTCTGAAATTTTGTTTTCAGACGACCTTTTCTATATTTATAGTGGATTAACTTTAAACCAGTACGGCGTTGCCCCGCCTTGCTGTACTATCTGTACTGTCTGCGGCTTCGTCGCCTTGTCCTGATTTAAAGTTAATCCACTATATCAATCAAATTCTGAATCGGCTAATCAACCGAACCAGTTTCGTGATCATAGGACGACTAACAAACAAACCCGTATCAAAAATCTAACGGGCAAGGCTGTAACAATCTCAAAACATACCGGCAAATAAAAAAGCCCGGACATTTGTCCAGGCTTTTTAAATTTGGTGGGTCGTGAGCGATTCGAACGCTCGACCAACGGATTAAAAGTCCGCTGCTCTACCGACTGAGCTAACGACCCGATAAGCTGCGCATTATAGAAGGCGAGACTTTTCGTGTCAAGCAATTTTCTCAAAACAACAAGATTAAATCTTTAAATATTTGATTTTCCAATTATTCGCTTTAGCATAATCTTCAGCACCACAAGGTCGTCTGAAACCGTTTGAAGAGCTTTCAGACGACCTCTGCCCGTTATTCCACTACGATTTTGGGGAAACGGCTGCTGAAATCTTTGCCTTTGTCTGCAATGGTCAGAGCGATTTGGAAGGCTGCATCGGTGTAGATTTTGGCAATGGCAGGATGGTCGTCAAACAACCGTTTCGCCGCGCCACCGTCCATTGCTTCGCGCACGGGCAGGCTTAATGGGAGCTGTCCAAGCAGCGGGACATTCAGGCGACCTGCTAAGTTTTTACCGCCTTCAGAACCAAAAATAGCTTCGGCGTGACCGCAGTTGGAGCAGATATGTACCGACATGTTTTCCAGTACACCGAAAATCGGGATATTGACTTTGTGGAACATATCGACTGCTTTGCGTGCGTCAATCAGGGCGATGTCTTGCGGTGTGGTAACGACGACCGAGCCGGTTACAGGGATTTTTTGCGACAGGGTAAGTTGGATGTCGCCTGTGCCCGGCGGCAGGTCGATGAAAAGGTAGTCCACTTCGTCCCACTCGCTTTGGAACATCAACTGCTGCAAGGCTTGGCTTACCATCGGACCGCGCCAAACGACGGCTTGGTCGGTATCGACCAAAAAGCCGATGGACATCACTTGGATGCCGCTGTCGGCTTCGACGGGAACCAGTTTTTGGTTTTGTTGGTCGGGTTTGCGGTCTTGCACGCCCAACATGGTCGGCTGGCTGGGGCCGTAGAGGTCGGCATCCAGCACGCCCACGCGCGCGCCCATGCGTGCCATAGCGGTGGCGAGATTGGCGGTGGTGGTGGATTTGCCGACACCGCCTTTACCGGATGCAACGGCAATGATATTTTTGACGCCTTTGATGGTGGCAACGCCGGGCTGTACTTTGTGTGTTGTGATTTCAGTGTCAATGCTGAGGTGGATATGCGCATCGCGCGTGATGCCGATGACGGCTTCTTGCAGGCTGTTGGCGATTTCGGCGGCGATATGCCCGACGGGGAATCCGAATTTCAGTCCGATATGGAGGCCGTCGGAACGTTCTGCCAACAGTTTGACGGCTTTTTCGCTGCCGAGCGTGCGTTCGGTGCCGGGGATTTTTACTGCTTCGATTGCGGCGGAAATGGCGGGGATATTCATGTTGTTCTCTCTGATGCGGTGGCGTTTGAAACAGAACGAATGATACCGTATTGCCTTGTTCGGACGCAAAATATAGTGGATTAACTTTAAACCAGTACGGCGTTGCCTCGCCTTGCCGTACTATCTGTACTGTCTGCGGCTTCGTCGCCTTGTCCTGATTTAAAGTTAATCCACTATATTGCGGGCTTGGCGTTTCAGACGACCTTTCGCATGAAACGCCAAGCCCGCGGGGAAATGCGTATAATGACCGCCTGACAACATTTGTAAGCATCAAAATTAAGATTATGGACATTTCCGATTTCGATTTCACCCTGCCCGACCGATTAATTGCCCAGCACCCACCCGAAGTGCGCGGCAGCAGCCGCCTTTTGGTCGCGCTGCCCGATATGCCGCTGCAAGACCGCGTATTCGGCGATTTGCCTGATTATATTGAGGCGGGCGACGTTTTGGTGTTCAACAACACCAAAGTCATGAAAGCGCGGCTGTTCGGGCAAAAAGAGAGCGGCGGAAAAATCGAGGCCTTAATAGAGCGCGTTTTGGACAACCACACCGCGCTGGCGCACATCCGCTCGTCCAAATCGCCCAAACCCGGCACGAAGCTGATTTTCGAAGGCGATATTTGTGCCGTCATGGTGGAGCGTGCGGACGAACTGTTCTGCCTGCGCTTTGAAGGCGAACAAACCGTTTACGAGCTGCTGGAGCAAAACGGTCATTTGCCGCTGCCGCCCTATATCGAACGCGCTGCCGGCGCAGATGACGATACGCGCTATCAAACCGTCTATGCCAAACATCAGGGCGCGGTCGCGGCGCCGACGGCAGGTTTGCACTTTACAGACGAGCTTTTAGGTCGTCTGAAAGCCAAAGGCGTGGAAACGGCGGAAGTCACCCTGCACGTCGGTGCGGGAACGTTCCAGCCCGTGCGCGTGGACAAAATCGAAGAACACAAAATGCACAGCGAATGGTTTGACGTACCGCCCGAAACCGTCGCCGCCATCGAAGCCGCCCATGCGCGCGGAAACAAAGTTTGGGCAGTCGGCACCACTTCCATGCGCGCCCTCGAATCCGCCGCGCGCGAGACAAGTCGTCTGAAAGCGGGACAGGGCGACACGGATATTTTCATCACGCCGGGCTACCGCTTCCGCGTCATCGACCGCCTGATTACCAATTTCCACCTGCCCAAATCCACGCTTCTGATGCTCGTCAGCGCGTTTTCAGGCATGGAACACATCCGCGCGGTGTACCGCCATGCGGTCGAACATGAATACCGTTTTTTCAGCTACGGGGACGCGATGGTTTTGGGGCGGAGAGAAACGGACATCGAGGATTAAAAGATACTGCTCCTCCTGCCGCCCTTCCCGCCCTGGAAATTTGCTTTTGAATCCGGCAACGGTTTTTAAACGCTTATTTCGTAAAATTTCCTATGGATTCCCGCCCGCGCGGGAATAACGGCAGGAACCTTATTATTTCGGTTCGCCATCAGTCTCCCGGTTCAATATGAAACCGGCTTTAATTCATGAAGTCGAACTTCAATTATTTGCATCTTCCTTTTCTTGATTGGCTTTCCTGAAAATTCGTCTAACAAAAACATAGGGAAGAAATATTGAAAGAAAATTCAAAGTCCCCTGAATAAAATTCAAATTCCAACTGTATTTATTGATATAGCCGAGAAGGAATATATCAGATAAGAAATATAGAAATTGATAACAAGCTATGACCAATATTACAAAAAATATAAACTGCTTCCAGTTGTTCATAGAATACCTCACACCATTTCCAAAATGGTCCAACGCTGCCAACGATAAATCCATTCCTTTGCTGCTTCATGTTTTTCCTGATTGAAGCCTGCCGGTAGGTTTTTCAATAACAAAGATTCATTCTTGCCGATGCGTTCTAAAGTTTTCCCGACTCATCCATACTTATTCCCCATCAAACACGCTTTATAGTGGATTAAATTTAAACCAGTACGGCGTTGCCTCGCCTTGCCGTACTATTTGTACTGTCTGCGGCTTCGTCTCCTTGTCCTGATTTAAATTTAATCCACTATACATTCAGCCGCAGCTTGATGTCGTCTGAAAACGGGGTTACGTTGGAGTTGATGATGAAAGGTCGTCTGAAAACTTTTCAGACGACCTTTTCGCATCCGCACCTCAAACGTGATGGACAACCAGTTTCTTGCCCTGATAGTCCAATACGTCCACATCCATATCAAACAAATCTTTAATATTTTCAGCGGTAAAAATGTCGTTCGGCGTGCCGGTCATAGCGACTTGTCCGTTTTTCATGGCGATGACGTGGTCGGCGTAGGCGGCGGCTTGGTTGATGTCGTGCAGGACGACGACGGTAGTGCGTTTGTGTTCGCGGGTCAGCCGTTGGAGCAGCTGCATGAGCGCGCGGGCGTGGTACATATCGAGGTTGTTCAGCGGTTCGTCCAAGAGGACGTAATCGGTGCTTTGGCAGAAGACCATGGCAATCATGGCGCGTTGGCGTTGTCCGCCGGAGAGTTCGGTCAGGTAGCGGTTGGCGAAGCTGTCCAGTTTGAACTCGGAAAGTGCGTTTTCGACGATGGCGAGGTCTTCGGGGGTCGGTCTGCCTTGGTGGTAGGGATAACGCCCGAACATGAGCAGGTCGCGAACTGTGATTCGGCTCATGACGCTGTTTTCTTGGGTCAGGATGGAGAGCGTTTTTGCCAGCTCGGCGGTAGGCGTGGTGGAAACATCTTTGCCGGCGTAGCTGATGCTGCCTTGCTCCAGCGGGCGGAGGCGCGCCATGAAGGAGAGGAGCGTGGATTTGCCTGCGCCGTTGGGACCGATGAGCGCGGTAATGCCGCCTTCGGGGATGTCGAGGCTGACGTTGTTAAGAATGGGGTTGCCGCCGATGTGGAAGCTGACGTTGCGGATGGTAATCATGATGAGTTTGATGTGTGGATTTGTTTTTTCAGACGACCTCCAAACATGGGAGGTCGTCTGAAACTGTATGCTTTAGATTTCGCGAACGATGACGAATTGGGGATCGTCTGCCAAATCAATCAAAAAGGCTTTGACACGCGCCTGCCAGAGTTCGCCGAAGCGTTTGAGTTCTTCTGTGGTGGCGGTGCCGCTGACGGCTTTGGGCATGATGTCGCGCATTTCGGGGGCGAAGAGCTGCATGGCGGCATTGAGGCTGACGGCGACGGTTTTGCCGTTGTCTTTGCGGCGCAGTGTCAGCGTGCCTTCAATGTCGGCATCGAAACTCAATAGATTTCGACGGGCAAAGCGTCCTTGTGGACCGATACCGCCGAAGCCGGTTTCGGGAGCGGCGCCGGTTAAGAGTTGGACAACGGATGCGGTGACTCCGACCGTGCCTTCGTCGCGCGCACCCTGCATGGCGGCTTCGATTCCACCGCGCTGCGGCAGGTCGTTGCCGTAAAGTGCTTTCAGGCCTTTAAGCGTCATGAGGTACGCGCCTGCGACGGTGGGACAGGAGTGTCCGCACAGGCGGACGGCATCGGCGTAGCGATACTGCATGATGCCCTCCTCTGCCGCGCCGAGAAATTCGGCGAGCGCGTCTTGGACGGTCAGCGTCGGGGCTTGCTCGAAAAATTCGGGGAAGTGTTCTTGAGTCATACGGTATCCTTTTACTTTAAAGAGGTCGTCTGAATCTGTTTTCAGACGACCTTTGTGCTTATTTCAACAGGGTGCGTTTATCGTTGATAAACATTTCGGCAATTTTACTTGAACCGAACGGGTTGAGGTGGTTGGTATCGAAGTACACCGGCAGCCCGTCTATGAGTTTGTCCGCGGGGATGTACTGCATAAAGTCCACCCATTGTACGCTTCTGTGCTGCTTCACGATTTTTTCTACTTCGTCTTCCGACTTGGCGGAATCGCGGATTTCTGCCTTTTTACCCTCTGAAACATAATGGATGTCGATGCCGAGATTTTGTCTCAGGTAATAACGCCGCAACGGCAGCTGTCCGTCCATAGGCGTATCGGCCAAAACGTACACTTTCTTGCCCGCCTTCACCAAATCCTCCAGCATTGTGTTGAACCTTTCCAAAAATTCCGGTTTGGCGGTATGGAGGAACCAACGTTGCGAAATGATGATGACAGGATAGTCTTTGGTTTTTTGTTCGATAAAACTGTTATACGGATTGCAGCGGTCGGCGCGGCGGTCGCTGTCGGGCAGGGTAAATCCGAACGCGGTGGCGCAGCTGTTGGACGTAATGACGTCCGCTGACCAGCCTTCTTTTTTGCCGACAATGTCGAGAAACGGGCTTAAATGGGCGGCATGTGAGTCGCCGATGACCAAAACTTCAGGCTTTTTGTTTGCCGTACCGACGGCACAGTCGGTTTTGGTCAGCGTGTCCGCGCAGATTTTGCTTTCATCAGCCTGGTACAAGGTGGTTTCAAACGCGGCGGGTTTGGCGGTCATCAGGTAGGCTGTCGCGGGAATCAGCAGCGCGAAATAAGCCGCCATAGTCCATTTGAATTTCGCCGTCGTAAAATTCTTTACCTTCCGCGCCGGTGTCTCCACAAAATAATAAGACAACACCGATAACAGCAGCATGATGATGACAGCCAGTGCCGATGCGGCGAGCGGAAGCTGCGCGTCCATATAGATGTAACGCATCATCGCCAACACCACCCAGTGCCACAAATACAGCGAATACGAAATCAACCCGATAAACACCACAGGCTTGAGGCTCAACAATTTGGACGTATTGAAACCTTCCTGCATCTGCAATGATTTGCCCGAGTAAATCAAACCGCCGACCGCCGTACAGCAAAGCAGCCGTTCGATGTTTCCCGCACCAGGCAGGACGCCGTAGGGCAGCACCAGCGTCACGGCGATGACCGCCATCATCAGCCATCCGAATAGCGGCGTACTGGCTTTGTCGTTTTGTTCGGCGGGCGGGATAAATGCAAAAAGCGAACCGACCAACAGTTCATAAGCGCGTACGTGCGGCAGGAAATACGCTTCCATTCCCAGCGTCGGCAACAGCGCGGAAAACAGGCTGATGACAATCAGCAAAAGGATAAACGTCCGCACATTGCGCCGTTTGCTGATACGGAAAAACAAAATCAGCAACGCGGGGAAGATAAAGTAAAACTGTTCTTCCAACGACAGCGACCAAATGTGCTGCAACGGCTTTTCTGTCGCATCCGCATCAAAATAACCGCCGCGGCGCGCAAAAAACAGATTGGCGGCAAACAGCAAGGCGAAGACGGCGGATTTAACGTATTGGCGCAAATCGAAAGACAAGAAGAAGACAGCGGCAACGACCGTCGTACAAAGCAATACGCAGGCAAAGACGGGCAAGATACGTTTGGCGCGGCGTTTGTAAAACTCGAGAAACGAAAAGCTGCCGTCGCGAATCTCGCGGCTGATAATGGTCGTAATCAAATAGCCCGACAACACGAAAAACATATCCACGCCCAAGAAACCGCCCGGCAGCCATTGGGGATCGATATGAAATACGATGACGGATAAAACGGCCAATGCCCGTATCCCGTCCAAATCAGGACGGTATTTCAACACTTTACTCATAACTCATACCTGATAATAATTCAAGTGATGTTTACTATGAGTATAAACTCAATATTTAGTTTCACGCCCCTATTAAATTTAAAGAGCATAAAAAATCAAAATACAGTCTAGAGATGATGACTTACCACCTGAATTCAGGCTCAAAAAGTTTTCAGACGACCTAGCGCTTGCGTTTCAACACCAAATATAAAAACACCAGCCCGCCGGCAAATTCAACCACTACGCTCAACACCGCCTTCATACCAAGCAGGTGTTCGAACACGGTTTGCCCGCCGACCAACAAAATACCGCCGACGCACACCGTCATCGGCAGCCGCACGCTATGGCGCACGCTCGGGGCAAAATGGTTGGCAAGCGCGGCAGCCAGCAGGCCAAAGAAGCTGACCGGTCCGACCACCGCCGTCGCCGTCGCCACCAGCGCGGCAATCCAAAGCAGCAGCCACAAAGTATTGCGCGTGTAGTTTATGCCCAAATTAATCGTTTGGTCGCGCCCCAAAAGATGGACGTCCAGACGGTGCCGTTCTCGCCAGACCGCCACCACGCTCGCCAGCAGAATCAGCGCGCCTACACCCAAAAGCTCGCTGTGAACCGTATTGAAGTTCGCAAACATATTCGCCTGCGCCGCCGTAAATTCCTCCGGATCAATCATGCGCGTCAGCAGCGAAGAGAGGCTGCGGAACAAAATGCCGAAAATCACGCCGATCAAAATCATGCGCGACAAATCGCGTCCGCCCTGCCGGATGAGTGTGTAAAACAAAAGCAGTGAGCCGCCCATCATCATCACCAGTTCAAAGCCGAACTTGCCCGTCAGCGGCAGCGACGTATAGCCTACCCCGCCCAAGGCAAACAGCAAAAGTGTTTGCAAAAACACATACAGCGAATCGAAGCCCAAAATCGAAGGCGTAAGGATCGGGTTGTTCGTCAGCGTTTGGAAAAGCTGGGTCGAAACCCCGACCGCGTACGCCACCAACAGCAAAGCTGCCAGTTTAGTCAGCCGCAGTTGCAACACAAAATCCCAATCGCCTTGTATGTTCAAAGTCAGGAATAACGTACAACACGCCAACAGCAAGACGAACGCCGCCCACAGCGGACGAGAAGAACCCTGCATAAACGCAACCTTGTTTGAGCGAAGCGCACTACGCTTGTTTTCAGACGACATGGGCAGGCTTCCTCAACAAAATCCACAAGAACAACACCGTACCCAACACACCGAACACGGTTGAAACCGGAATCTCAAACGGGAACACAATCACGCGCCCCAAAATATCGCACAAAAGCACCAACGACGCGCCGAGCAAAGCCACCGCAGGCAGGCTTTGGCGCAGCTTATCACCCATCAGGCGGCTGATGATGTTCGGCACGACCAGCCCGATAAACGGAATATTGCCGACCGTTACCAACACCAGCGACGTAATCAGCGCGACAATCACCAAACCTACCCACAACACCGCAGTCCGGTTCAGACCCAAATTCACGCTCACCGTCTCGCCCAAGCCCAAAATCGTCAGCTGATCGGCAATCAAATACGCCGCCAACGCCAAGCCGCCCGTCAGCCACAGCAATTCGTAACGCCCCAACAGCACGCCCGAAAAATCGCCCTGCTGCCACACGCTCAACATCTGCATCATCTCAAACTCATACGCGATAAAAGTCGCCACCGCCTCGATAACGCCGCCGAAAATAATCCCCACCAGCGGCACCATCAACTGCGCCGTCGGCGGCAAACGGCGTATCAGCATCATAAACACCAACATCCCCGCCAACGCCGCCGCAGCCGCCACCGACATTTTTGCCGTCAGCCCGGCAGCCGGAAACACCAGCGTCATCACCAACACACCCAAGGCCGCGCTCTGGCTCGCGCCCACCATAGACGGCTCAACAAAACGGTTGCGCATCAAAATCTGCATAATCATCCCCGCCACCGCCATCGACGCCCCCGTCAGCACAATCGCAAACGTGCGCGGCAGGCGGCTGACCAGCATCAATTCGGTGCTGTCAGACAAAGTCCAGCGAAACACATCCGCCCAGCGGAAATCACCGACGCCCACCGACAGGCTGACGACAAACAGCACCACCAGCACAAAGCAGTTGATTAAATTTAAAGATAAAGGTTTGACGTACATAAGGGGAAAATGTGAAATATTTAAAACATGGTAATAGCCATATTCGGCAATGTAATGCATCTTCCCCTCTTTCAACATGAGGGGACACTTTGAATTTCGGCGTCTTTTAAAACAATCTCATCCTAAATACCCCATCCTTTCAGGATATGGCAAGGGACAAAATTGCGGTTATGGCAATCAAGGTCGTCTGAAAATAAATCAGGCAACACTTTAATAAAATTCTGACACAAACCGAAAATCGTGCTAACGATAACATTTACCACAAAAAGAGACAATATTTATTCGAATAATAACCATTCTTGATAAAAACAAAGTTTGCCGGCATAGAATCCCATTAATAGGAATCTCCGTTTCCGCACAAATCTACTGTATCTTTCCAAATCCCATTTGCTATAAAATTCCCCGATACAACCATTTTCAGACGACCTCATCATGAACGACCACCAACTGCTCCGTTACAGCCGCCACATCCTTCTCGACGAAATCGGTATCGAAGGACAGGAAAAAATTCTTGCCGCCCGCGTCCTCGTCGTCGGCTGTGGTGGGCTGGGCGCGGCAGCACTCCCGTATCTTGCCGCATCAGGCGTCGGCAAACTCATCATCGCCGACCACGACACCATAGACGATACCAACCTCCAACGCCAAACCACCTTCACCGAAGCCGATATCGGACAAGCCAAAGCGCAAGTGATGACAGGTCGTCTGAAAGCCGTCAACAGCGCGTGCGACATTACCGCACTGACCGAAAAACTGGACGAAACCCGCCTGACCGAGCTCATGCATACCGCCGACATCGTTCTCGACTGCACTGACAACTACCCCACCCGCCAAGCCATCAACCGCGCCGCCGTCGCCACCCATACCCCGCTGGTTTCCGGCGCTGCCGTGCGTTTTGAAGGACAAATTGCCGTGTACCGCCCCGATTTGCCTGACAGCCCTTGCTACGCCTGCCTGTTTGACGGAGATACCGCCGATGACGGCGCCTGCGCCCTGTTCGGCGTATTTTCTCCGTTGGTCGGCATCATCGGCGCCACCCAAGCCGCAGAAACCCTGAAAATCCTCACAGGCGCGGGCGAACCGGTACACGGGAAACTGAAAACTTACAACGCGCTGACCGGCAAATGGCAAGAATTCCTCTTCACTCAAAATCCTGACTGCAATGTATGTGCCAAACCTGAATCAGACGAACCGTACAGATGATTGCTTGAATACTTAACTTAGGTTCTATGGTCAGTTTAGACAAACATTAAAAACATTATCAGCCACCATTTCCCGCCGACTCATCATCACTGCCCCACGGTAAAGGTCGAAAGGTCGTCTGAAATTATCCTAAATGTGCGAAGTCCAAACTATAGTGGATTAAATTTAAATCAGGACAAGGCGACGAAGCCGCAGAAAGTACAGATAGTACGGCAAGGCGAGGCAACGCCGTACTGGTTTAAAGTTAATCCACTATATTAATTCTTTAATCATAAAAAGGGCAAACCCGATTGGGTTTGCCCTTTTTCATTACAAGACTTAGTGAACGTCTTTCCAATATTCTTTTTTCAGGAAGTATGCCAAAGGCAGCATCACTGCAAACAAGAACATCAGCACGATGTAACCGGTACGTTTGCGCTGAAGTTGCGCCGGTTCGCCCATGTAAACCAAATAGTTCACCAAATCGCGTACATAAGCATCGTACTCTGTTTGGATGACTTTACCGTTTGGCAAACGACGGCTGTGTGCGCCGGTAGATTCCCAATAGAGTTTGGGTTTCGATACGCCATGCTCGTCTTTAACCATAACCGGTTGACCTTTGGCATCCAACTCAACCGCTTGAACGCCTTGTTGCTCCCACAATGGGTGCGGCATACCGACTTTATCGAATACGACGTTGTTCCAGCCGCTCGGACGGGTCGGATCTTTATAGAAGCCGCGCATATAGGCATACAGATAATCCGCGCCTTTAGAGCGGGCAATCAGTGTCAGATCAGGCGGAGCCGCACCAAACCATTTGGCAGCATCTTTGGGATTCATCGCCGCCAGCATAACATCACCGACGTTGTCTGTCGTGAACATCAAGTTTTTCTTGATTTCTTCGTCAGTCAAACCGATGTCTTTCAGACGGTTGAAACGCATACCGCTTGCCGAGTGGCAGGATAAGCAGTAGTTGGTGAAAATTTGAGCACCGCGCTGCAAGCTGACTTGGTCGCGCAGGTCAATATCGACTTTTTCGTAGTGTCCGCCACCGCTGGCGACGGCGGCACTCATAGGCACTGCCAGTAACAAGGCAGCAAACCAGTTTTTCAGGGTATGTTTCATTTTCGCTGCCCTCATCAGATATTGGTTGCAAACAGGTAAGCACCTACTGCGGTAATACCGACATAAACAAAGAACATGATTTTTTGTTTAGTGGTGCTCATGGTTACACGTTCTGGAACCGGTTTGTTTGTATCCAGTTTGGTATAGAACGGCATACCCAGGAAGAATGCAAAATAAACGAAGGACAGGATGCGCGCAACCAAAGTACGGGTATCGGTTGCCACCATCGCACCCAAAATACCCAAACCGATAAAGGCAATGATGAACAGAACCAACGCAGTTTTGAAAATCGGACCACGGTAGCGGACAGATTTCACCTCACCTTTATCCAACCAAGGCAACAGGGCAATCAGGACAACTGCTGCACCCATACCGATTACACCCCAAACCTGAGTACCGAGGAATGAAGGAATCGCACGCAAAATGGCGTAGAACGGGGTGAAGTACCATACCGGCGCAATGTGCGGCGGTGTTTTCAGCGCATTTGCCGCGTCAAAGTTCGGGGCTTCAAGGAAGTAGCCACCGCCTTCGGGCGCGAAGAACAATACTGAGCAGAAAACAATCAGGAATACGACAACACCCAAGATGTCTTTGACGGTGTAGTATGGATGGAAGGGAATGCCGTCGAGCGGAACGCCGTTTTCATCTTTGAGTTTCTTGATTTCCACGCCATCAGGGTTATTTGAGCCGACTTCGTGCAAGGCGATGATGTGCGCCACGACCAAACCGAGCAACACTATCGGCACGGCGATAACGTGCAGCGCGAAGAAGCGGTTCAGGGTAACGTCGGAAACATTGAAGTCGCCACGAATCCAAGTGGATAAATCAGGACCAATGACAGGAATGGCGGAGAACAGGTTAATAATCACCTGTGCGCCCCAGAAGGACATTTGACCCCAAGGCAGCAGGTAGCCCATAAACGCTTCTGCCATCAATGCCAAGAAAATCAGGGAACCGAAAATCCACACCAATTCACGCGGTTTTTTGTACGAACCGTAAATCAAACCGCGGAACATGTGCAGATACACGACGATGAAGAAGAAAGATGCGCCGGTAGAGTGCATGTAGCGGATAATCCAGCCGCCGGACACGTCGCGCATAATGTACTCTACTGCGGTAAAGGCAGCGGGCAGGTGATAGGCATTCAGATTGCCGTCCGGTTTGTAGTTCATAGTCAGGAAGATACCGCTGACGATTTGAATTACGAGAACAAGCAGAGCCAAAGAGCCGAAGTAGTACCAGAAGTTGAAGTTCTTCGGCGCGTAGTATTGAGCCAAATGCTCATTCCACATTTTAGACAGAGGGAAACGAGCGTCCGTCCAGTCTAACAATGCTTTTGCTTTGTTATTGGTTTGGTTTGCCATAATTATCGTTCCTTATTTTTAGTCTTCGCCTACCAAGACTGTCGTATCGCTCAGATATTTGTAGGGCGGAACAACCAGGTTGGTCGGTGCAGGAACACCTTTATACACTCGGCCTGCCATGTCGAATTTCGAACCGTGGCACGGGCAGAAGAAACCGCCTTTCCAGTCTGCACCCAAATCGGCAGGGGCAACGTCGGGACGGTAGGTCGGCGAGCAGCCCAAGTGGGTACAGATACCGATGGCCACAAAGATATTCGGCTTAATCGAACGGGTTTCGTTTTTGCAGTTTTCAGGCTGATGATCGACTTCTGATTTCGGGTCGCTCACTGCGCCGTCGAGTGCCTTGAGGTCTTTGAGCTGCTGATCTGTGCGATTGACCACCCAAATCGGTTTACCCTGCCATTCGGCAGTCAGCATTTGTCCGGATTCGATTTTGCTAACATCGATTTCGACGGGAGCACCTGCGGCCTTGGCTTTTTCCGACGGGAAAAAGCTTGCCACGAAAGGCGTAGCTACGCCCAAAGCCGCCACACCGCCCGCGCCGCATGTAGCCAGCGTCAGAAAGCGGCGGCGACCGCTATTGATTTCTTGATTATCCATTATTCAGTCGTCCTAAAATTTTGGGAATACCGAGCCATTAAACGATGTAATTCTACCTAGTTTGCCGTGATACTCAAAGCATTATTTAAATTAAGGTAAATTTTCATGACGATTATCAAGGCTTAGGCGGGATTATCTTCGTCGAAATAACAGATTTCCAACTCGAAATGCCGGGCTACGGCTTCGCCCAGGGCACGGATGCCATAACGTTCCGTCGCATGGTGTCCTGCGCTGACAAAGGCAACGCCTGTTTCATTGGTAAGATGAAACTGCGCTTCCGAGATTTCTCCGGTCAGATAAGCATCGACACCTTCGTCTATGGTCGTCTGAAAAAATCCCTGCGCTCCGCCGGTACACCATGCTATGCGTTTGATTTCGCGCGACATATCGCCGACGGCTACGGGCTGCCGCCCCAGGGTTGTAGTAATGTGTTGCAGCCATTCAGCCAAAGTCTGCGGCGTTTTCAGACGACCTATATTCAACAAGTTCTGTTCGCCAAACTGCTTTTCCACTTCCCAGCCCAACTTTTCAGCAAGCTGCGCGTTGTTGCCCAACACAGGGTGCGCATCCAGCGGCAGGTGGTAGCCCACCATATTGATTTGGTGTTGCAATAATGTTTCGATGCGCGCTTTTTTCCAGCCCGTAATCGTTACCGGCTCGCTTTTCCAAAACATTCCGTGATGCACCAAAAGCATATCCGCGCCCTGCTCTGCAGCGAAATCAACCGCCGCCTTACTTGCCGTTACCGATGTCGCTATTTTGCCGACCTCCGCCCTACCCTCGACCTGCAAACCGTTGGGCGCATAGTCTTTGAACATGCCGACCTGCAACACCTCATCGCACCACGCCAAAATATCATTGCGTTTCGCCATATTATTCCTTTCAACACATAGCGGATTGAATTTCACAGGACAAGGCGAAATAACACCATCCCCGCTCCAAGTCAATTCACCATATTCATACAAAATCGGACCCACATTCTAACCGCAAACCCTGACGCGTCCCAATCCCCACACCGTTCAACACGCGCCCGCATTTACACCCCGGCATGAAATATTTTAATATTGCCCGTTTCAAGAGGTCGTCTGAAAGCGTAAAAACCAATGGATTCCATCATCGAACTGCGCCATCTTAAAACCCTGCTGGCACTCGAAGAAACCGGCAGCGTATCCCTTGCCGCCAAGCGCGTCTTCCTGACTCAATCCGCCCTTTCGCACCAAATCCGCGCGCTTGAAAACTATTACGACACGCCCCTGTTCGAGCGCAAATCCACGCCCTTGCGCTTCACGCCCGCCGGCGAACGCCTGTTGCGGCTCGCACGCGAACTCCTCCCGCAAGTTTCCGCTGCCGAGCGCGACCTCGCCCGCATCATCGAAGGCGAAGCAGGCGAGTTGCGGCTGGCAGTCGAATGCCACACCTGTTTCGACTGGCTCATGCCCGCGATGGGCGAATTCCGCCCCATGTGGCCGCAAGTCGAATTGGACATCGTTTCCGGCTTTCAGGCAGACCCCGTCGGACTCCTGCTGCAACACCGCGCCGATCTCGCCATCGTATCCGAAGCCGAAAAACAAAACGGCATCAGCTTCCGCCCCCTGTTCGCCTACGAAATGGTCGGCATCTGCGCCCAAGACCACCCGCTTGCCGCCAAAACCGTTTGGGAAGCAGAAGACTTCATCGGCGAAACCCTCATCACTTATCCCGTTCCCGACGAAATGCTCGACCTGCCCAAAAAAATATTGTTACCCAAAGGCATTAACCCGCCGCGCCGCCGCAGCGAACTGACCATCGCCATCATCCAACTCGTCGCCAGCAAACGCGGCATCGCCGCCCTGCCCTACTGGACCGTCATGCCCTATCTCGAAAAAGGCTACGTCGTCCACCGCCAAATCACCGCCAACGGCCTGCAAAGCGAACTCTACGCCGCCACGCGCACCGAAGACGCCGACAAAAGCTATCTCGACAACTTCTGCCAAATCGTCCGCGAACGCAGCTTCGCCGACCTCCCCGGCTTGAGCGAACTGGAAATGCACGGACACGATTAATGTTTTCTTGAAACAGGGTGTCGCGACATTCACGCACTTCGATTTCAATATCAAAAGGTCGTCTGAAAACCCAAATCTCAGGTTTTCAGACGACCCTTGCCCAACAGACACATATTATAAAGTTATAGTGGATTAAATTTAAACCAGTACGGCGTTGCCTCGCCTTGCCGTACTATTTGTACTGTCTGCGGCTTCGTCGCCTTGTCCTGATTTAAATTTAATCCACTATATAAAGCAGCCACATGACCGTTAAACCGCATTAATCCCCACAAACACAGGCTAACCTTTTTCAGACGACCTTTATGTTAGAATAGGTCGTCTGAAACCTAGCAATCCGCAAGGAAACACTATGCAAACCTTAGACCCCGAGCTGCAACAGCGCGCGGCGCATATCAAGCTGCTGATATTGGATGTGGACGGCGTTTTGACCGACGGCCGCATCTTCATCCGCGACAACGGCGAAGAAATCAAATCGTTCCACACCCTGGACGGACACGGCTTGAAGATGCTTCAGGCAAGCGGCGTGCAGACTGCGATTATCACAGGTCGGGACGCGCCCTCCGTCGGCATCCGCGTCAAACAGTTGGGCATAAATTACTACTTCAAAGGCATTTCGGACAAACGCGCCGCCTATGAAGAATTGCGCGCGCAGGCGGGCGTAGAAGAAGCCGAGTGCGCCTTTGTCGGCGACGACGTGGTCGATTTGCCGGTGATGGTGCGCTGCGGATTGCCGGTTGCCGTTCCTGACGCGCATTGGTTTACGCTGCAACACGCCGCCTATATTACGAAACAGACGGGCGGCGCAGGCGCGGTGCGCGAAGTGTGCGACCTGATTATGCGCGCGAAAGGTACGCTGGGCGCGGCTTTGAACGAGTACATCAAATGAAAGTAAGATGGCGGTACGGAATCGCATTCCCTTTGGTGCTGGCGGTCGCGCTCGGCGGATTGTCGGCATGGCTGGGGCGCATCAGCGAAATCGACATTGAAGAAGTCAAACTCAACCCCAACCAGCCGCAATATACGATGGACGGCATAGACGGGCGGCGATTTGACGAACAAGGTCGTCTGAAAGAGCATCTGAGCGCAAGAGGGGCAAAACAGTTTCCCGAAAGCACCGACGTACATTTCGAGCTGCCACACCTCGTCTTCTTCCAAGAAGGCAGCCGGCTTTACGACGTCGGCAGCGACGAAGCCGTGTACAACACCCAAACCAAACAACTCCTGTTCAAACACAACGTCGTCCTGACCAAAGCCGCCGATGCCAAGCGGCAGGCGGGCGTCGTCAAAACCGAGCTTCTACACGTCGACACCGAATCGCAATACGCCAAAACCGACACGCCCGTTACCTTCCAATACGGCGAATCGAGCGGCAGCGCCGAAGGTCTGACGTATGACCACAAAAAAGGTTTGTTGAACTTCCCATCCAGAGTGAAAGCCACGATTTATGATACAAAAAATATGTAAGGCATGTGTTTTAACCGCATTTTTCGCCACCGCCCCCGCCTACGCCCTGCAAAGCGACAGCAAGCAGCCGATACAGATTGAAGCCGACCAAGGCTCGCTCGACCAAAACAACCAAAGTACCACCTTTACCGGCAACGTCATCATCAAACAAGGCACGCTCAACATCCGCGCCGGCAGCGTCAACGTCTCCCGCAACGACAAAGGCGAACAGTTTATGAAAGCCAGCGGCTCGCCCGTCCGCTTCAGCCAGACGCTCGACGACAACAAAGGCACGGTTAACGGACAAGCCAACAACGTAACCTACTCCTCCGCCATCAACCTCGTTACCCTGACCGGCAACGCCAAAGTCCAACGCGGCGGCGACGTTGCCGAAGGCGCAGTCATTACCTACAACACCAAAACCGAAGTCTATACCATCAACGGCAGCTCCAAATCAGGTGCCAAATCCGCCGCCAAATCAGGCAGGGTCAGCGTCGTCATCCAGCCGTCCAGCACCCAAAAAACCAAATAACCCGCATCTGACAACACCAAAGGTCGTCTGAAAACCAGCATAGCAAGTTCCCCAAATACCTTTTCAGACGACCTCCGAACCAAGAGTCATTTATGAGCGAAAACACCAGCCGCCTCGTCGTTCAAAACCTGCAAAAAAGTTTCAAAAAACGCCAAGTCGTCAAAAGCTTCTCCCTCGAAATCGAAAGCGGCGAAGTCATCGGCCTGCTCGGCCCCAACGGCGCAGGCAAAACCACCAGCTTCTACATGATCGTCGGACTCATCGCCGCCGACGCAGGCAGCGTTACCCTCGACGGACAAGAACTACGCCACCTGCCCATACACGAACGCGCCCGCCTCGGCGTCGGCTACCTGCCCCAAGAAGCCTCAATTTTCCGCAAAATGACCGTCGAACAAAACATCCGCGCCATTTTAGAAATCAGCACCAAAGACAAAAGCCGCATCGACAGCGAAGTCGAAAAACTGCTTGCCGACCTCAACATCGGCCACCTGCGCCACAACCCCGCCCCCTCCCTATCCGGCGGCGAACGCCGACGCGTCGAAATCGCCCGCGTACTCGCCATGAAGCCGCGCTTCATCCTCTTGGACGAACCCTTCGCCGGCGTCGACCCGATTGCCGTCATCGACATCCAAAAAATCATCGACTTCCTCAAATCGCGCGGCATCGGCGTACTCATTACCGACCACAACGTACGCGAAACCCTCAGTATCTGCGACAGAGCCTACATCATCAGCGACGGCACCGTCCTCGCCTCCGGCAAGCCCGACGATTTGGTCAACAACGAACAAGTCCGCTCCGTCTATCTCGGCGAAAACTTCAAATACTGATTTCAAATACTGACAATGACAAACCGCACAATCAATTGTGCGGTTTTTTTAAATAATAAAACCACCCAAAGTGAGTTGACGCATTAAGTGTAAAGTGTTGAAATACACATATCGAATAAAAAACAAAACGGCGTTCCCAAAAACGCCAAACACACCATAAAACCTTTTCAGACGACCTCTTTGCCATCGAACCAAACTCGAGGGCAAATGCCGTCCGAAATATAAAAAACAATCAACATACATTGCACCATGACCTTACTCGGCCTCAAACTCAGGCAGACCCAACAACTCAACCAGCGTCTGCAACAATCCCTGCGCATCCTGCAAATGTCCGGTATCGAACTCGAACGCGAAGTCGAAGACTGGTTGCAGGACAATCCCCTGCTCGAACGTCCCGAAACCGACGAATTTGCCGACGCAGAGTTCAATCACGGCACCACCATGCCGCGCAGCAACCACCTCGGCAGCGACGATGCCGAAGACGCGTGGCTCAACATCGCCAAAGAAGAAGATTTCAACCAATACCTGCACGCCCAAGTGTGCGAACACCCCCTTTCCGACAAAGAAGCCGCATACGTCCACATCCTTATCGACTTCCTTGACGACCAAGGCTATTTCACCGACAACATTCAAGACGTTATCGACAACACGCCCTTGGAATGGATGCTGGACGAAGACGAACTGCAAAACGCCCTCGACCTTTTGCAGACCTTCGACCCGCCGGGCGTTGCCGCCGCCGACCTGACCGAATCCCTGATGCTCCAACTCATGCGCCTGCCCGCCAGCCCCGCGCGTCAAGCCGCCGCCCACCTTATCCAAAGTTCGCTGCACGACTTGGGCAAAAACCGCAAACAAAACATCATCCGCTTCCGCAAACTCTTTCCCGAAACCGACAGCGAAACCATAGAAGCCGCGCTCGACATCATCGCCACGCTCAACCCCTACCCCGCCTACGGTTTCGCCTCCTCCGAACCGACCGCCTACATTCAGCCCGACGTTTGGGTCAAAGAAGGCAAAGACGGCTGGAAAGTCATCGGCAACGAAGCCGCCTGGCCCAAGCTGCAACTCAACCGCGAATACTGCGAACTCATGAAATCCGCAGAAGACGGCGCACCCGAGTGGAAAGAAAAAATCAACGAAGCCAAGCAGCGCATCGACTCTCTCGAACTGCGTAAAAGCACCGTCATCCGTCTTGCCGAATACATCGTCAAAAATCAGGAAGACTTCTTCATTTTCGGCGAAATCGGACTCGCACCCATGCTTATGAAAGACGCAGCCGCCGAATTGGGGCTTGCCGAAAGCACCATTTCGCGCGCCGCCAACCAGAAATATTTGTCTTGCCCGCGCGGACTATTTGCGTTACGCTATTTCTTCACACAGGCAGTCAATTCCGAAGGCGACAAAGAAGGCTTAAGCCAAGGCGCGATCAAAGCCGTTTTGGGGCAGATTATCGAAAACGAAGACAGCAGCAAACCCCATTCCGACGAAACCCTTGTCCGCCTCCTCAAACAACAGGGCATAGACATCGCCCGCCGCACCGTCGCCAAATACAGGGAGTCGCTCGACATCCCGCCGGCACACAAACGCAAACTTACCGAATGACAGTTTTAAACCGCAGTTTTCCCGTTCCGTTTCTGACGGACTGAACCCACCGAAGGAGCTGTATTATGAATCTGAAAATCACCGGTCTGAATTTCGACGTTACCGAAGCCATCAAAAACTACGTTTCCGAAAAATTGGAACGCATCAACCGCCATGCAGCCAACGCCATTTCCGTTACCATTACCCTTTCCGTGGAAAAACTCAATCAACAGGCTGAAGCAGACATCCATTTGGCGGGCAAAGACCTACACGTCGAGGCCGTTGAACAAGATATGTACGCCGCCATCGATGTTCTGATGGACAAACTCGACCGCGCAGTGTTGAAACACAAAGAAAAAAGCGGCGATGTCCGCAGTACGGTAAAACCTGCCGCCGAATAAGCCTTGATTCAATAATAAAAGCGTCGTCTGAAAATTTTCAGACGACGTTTTTTGTTTTGGCCAAGTTTGAGAGCCGTTAATCTAGTAACTGAACATAATGATTTGAATCCCACATAGGCTTTTTTGCGGGCAAAGCCCACGCCATACCGGTCCACAAGCATTGCAATATGTTAGCCCCATCAGATCAAAATTTTAAAAAATCATTGTATTTTAAGAAAGAAATTGCTTTCTTATTCTGAATTCATATCAGATTAGAAAAATAGAAAATATCCACGCCCGCCTCCTTTACTCATGAAAGCAAACTACGTTTTCAGACGACCTTCCCTCGCTTCCCAAGAGTAAATGACACCGCCCGACTTATTCTCATTATTCAAGTCCATTTGAAAAAATAAATACTTAAACTCATCCGAAAATCCGCCATACCGCCCCGTTGCAAATCGTGCTATGGTTTATTTGATACGTTTGAAAAACCTTAACCACCTTGTATTCTGATTACAAAGAAAGGCTTCAAAATGGACGGTTGGACTCAGACTTTGAGCGCGGGCTGGCTACTGGGTATTGCGGCGATGGCGATTGTGCTGATTTTGCTGTTGATTGTGAAACTGCGTGTCCATGCGCTGTTGACCTTGGTGTCGGTGAGCCTGCTGACGGCTGTGGCGACGGGCTTGCCGATGGATAAGATTGTGAACGACGTTCTGCTGAAAAACTTCGGCGGCACGCTCGGCAGCGTGGCTTTGCTGGTCGGCTTGGGCGCGATGCTCGGGCGGCTGGTGGAAACTTCGGGCGGGGCGCAGTCGCTGGCGGATGCGCTGATTCGGATGTTTGGCGAAAAACGCGCGCCGTTTGCCTTGGGCGTGGCGTCGCTGATTTTCGGCTTCCCGATTTTCTTTGATGCGGGATTGGTGGTGATGCTGCCGATTGTCTTTGCGACGGCTCGGCGTATGAAGCAGGACGTATTGCCTTATGCGTTGGCGTCTATCGGCGCGTTTTCGGTGATGCACGTTTTCCTGCCGCCCCACCCCGGCCCGATTGCGGCTTCGGAGTTTTATTCGGCGAACATCGGTCAGGTGCTGATTTTGGGATTGCCCGTCGCCATGTTCACTTGGTATGTCAGCGGCTATCTGCTGGGTCAAATTTTGGGACGCACCATCCGCGTTCCCGTTCCCGATTTGCTCAGCGGCGGCGCGGTGGACAATGACCAGCCGCAAACACCTGCCAAGGCTTCAACCGTAGTCGGCATTATGCTGATTCCTATGCTGTTGATTTTTATGAACACGGGGCTGTCCACCTTAATCAGTGAAAAAGTCGTCAGCGCGGACGAGCATTGGGTGCAAGTGGCGCGCATGATCGGCTCGACTCCGGTCGCGCTGTTGATTTCGGTTTTGGTTGCGCTTTATGTTTTGGGCAGCAAACGCGGCGTGAAGGCGAGCGCATTGGAAAAAACGGTGGACGGCGCACTCGCCCCCGTTTGTTCGGTCATTTTGATTACCGGCGCGGGCGGAATGTTCGGCGGCGTGTTGCGCGCATCGGGCATCGGTCAGGCGTTGGCGGACAGCATGGCGAATTTGGGCATACCCGTATTGCTGGGCTGCTTCTTGGTGGCTTTGGCACTGCGTATCGCGCAAGGTTCGGCAACCGTCGCGCTGACGACCGCCGCCGCATTGATGGCACCCGCCGTTGCCGCCGCAGGGTTCAACGACTGGCAACTCGCCTGCGTCGTTTTGGCAACCGCGGCAGGCTCGGTCGGTTGCAGCCACTTCAACGACTCGGGCTTCTGGCTGGTCGGCCGCCTTTTGGATATGGACGTACCGACCACGCTGAAAACATGGACGGTCAACCAAACGCTGATTGCAGCCATCGGCTTTTCAGTGTCGGCGCTGCTGTTTGCCGTGGTTTGAGGTCGTCTGAAAACGGTTTTGAGACGCTCTAAACCGTCTGCCCGAACTTATATAGTGGATTAACAAAAATCAGGACAAGGCGACGAAGCCGAAGACAGTACGGTAAGGCGAGGCAATGCCGTACCGGTTTAAAGTTAATCCACTATATCTTTCCACTCAAACAAAGGAAGAGAACATGACGACGCATTTTGTGATGATGGGCGTTTGCGGCTGCGGCAAAACCACCGCCGCCCTGTCCCTGCAAAAACACCTCGACCAATGCCCCTACGCCGAAGGCGACGATTTCCACACCCAAGCCAACCGCGACAAAATGGGCGCGGGTATCCCGCTGACCGACGAAGACCGCTATCCGTGGCTCTGCAACCTGCGCTACTGGATGACGGAACAGGCGCAAAGCGGCGCGGCGTACACCATCGTTACCTGCTCCGCCTTGAAACGCCAATACCGCGACATCCTGCGCGGCGCGCAAGGCAAAACCGCCTTCATCCACCTGACACCGCCGCAAGCCATCAACCTCGAGCGCATGATGGCGCGCCAAGGGCATTACATGAAAGCGGGTATGCTGGATTCGCAACTGGAAATTCTGGAAGAACTCGGCGCGGACGAATACGGCGTCAAAATCGACAACCCCGGTTCGCCTGAAGCCGTAGAAGCCGATATTTTGGCTTGGGTTAAAGCAGAAGGTTTGTTGTGAAGAAAGCGTGTAAACAGGTATAAGGAAGGTCGTCTGAAAACAGATAGGTCACATTTCGACAAAACAAGTTTTCAGACGACCTTTCTCTTTGTCCGCCACCATCCCGCATACCCAAACCCCTTATAAAAACAATACAATTCGGCTACAATAGCCCTTTGCATTTTTTCAGACGACCTTAGCGAAACGTCGTCTGAAACCGAAATACCGAAACCATAGAGAATCACAACATGACCGATTACAGCAAAACCGTAAACCTGCTCGAAAGCCCGTTTCCGATGCGCGGCAACCTCGCCAAGCGCGAGCCTGCGTGGCTGAAAAGCTGGTACGAGCACAAACGCTATCAAAAACTGCGCGAAATCGCCAAAGGCCGTCCGAAATTCATCCTGCATGACGGCCCGCCGTATGCCAACGGCGACATCCACATCGGTCATGCCGTCAACAAAATCCTCAAAGACATCATTATCCGCAGCAAAACCCAAGCCGGCTTCGATGCGCCTTATGTGCCGGGCTGGGACTGCCACGGCCTGCCCATCGAAGTGATGGTGGAAAAGCTGCACGGCAAAGACATGCCCAAAGCGCGTTTCCGCGAATTGTGCCGCGAATACGCCGCCGAACAGATTGCCCGTCAGAAAAAAGACTTCATCCGTCTGGGCGTGTTGGGCGACTGGGACAATCCTTACCTGACCATGGATTTCAAAACTGAAGCCGATACCGTGCGTATGCTCGGCGAAATCTACAAATCCGGCTATCTCTACCGCGGCGCGAAACCGGTTCAATTCTGCTTGGACTGCGGCTCTTCGCTGGCGGAAGCGGAAGTTGAATACAAAGACAAAGTATCGCATGCGATTGACGTTGGCTATCCGTTTAAAGACACCGCCGCGCTTGCCGCCGCATTCGGTTTGGCAGGCATCGAAGGCAAAGCGTTTGCCGTCATCTGGACGACCACGCCTTGGACGCTGCCCGCAAGCCAAGCCGTATCTGCGGGTGCGGACGTGGTTTACCAACTGATTGATACACCCAAAGGCAAATTGGTATTGGCGAAAGATTTGGCGGAAGACACGCTCAAACGCTACGGTTTTACTTCAGACGACCTGAAAGTATTGGCAGAAACCACCGGCGACAAGCTGGAAAACCTGCACATGAATCATCCGTTCCTCGAACGCGATATTCCCATGCTCAACGGCGAACACGTTACCACCGACGCCGGTACGGGCTTGGTGCACACCGCCCCCGCGCACGGTTTGGAAGACTACGCCGTCTGCAACAAATACGGTATCGAGCTTTACAACCCCGTCAACGCCGAAGGCAAATACATCAGCGAAACGCCGCGCGTGGCAGGCATGAGCGTTTGGGAGGCGAATCCCGTCATCCTGCAATGGCTGGAAAAAACCGGCAACCTCTTGGCTAGCAGCAAAATCGAACACAGCTACGCCCACTGCTGGCGCCACAAAACCCCGCTGATTTACCGCGCGACAGGTCAATGGTTTGTCGGCATGGACAAAGCCGGCAGCGACGGCAAAACCCTGCGCGACAAAGCCATCAAAGCCGTGGACGACACCGAGTTCTTCCCGTCTTGGGGTCGCGCGCGCCTCGAAGCCATGATCGAAGGTCGCCCCGACTGGGTCGTTTCGCGCCAACGCTACTGGGGCACGCCGATGACCTTCTTCGTCCACAAAGAAACCGGCGAGCTGCATCCGAACTCCGCCGAGCTTTTGGAAAAAGTCGCCCTGAAAATCGAAGAAAAAGGCATCGAAGCATGGTTCTCCCTCGATAAAAGCGAATTGCTGAGCGCGGAAGACTGTGAAAACTACGACAAACTTTCCGACACGATGGACGTATGGTTCGACTCTGGCTCGACCCATTATTCCGTCTTGAAACAACGCGAAGAATTGGACTGGCCCGCCGACCTCTACCTCGAAGGCAGCGACCAACACCGCGGCTGGTTCCAATCCTCCATGCTGACCGGCTGCGCCTCATCCATGGGACGCGCCCCGTACAAACAGCTTCTGACCCACGGTTTCGTAGTTGACCAAAACGGCCGCAAAATGTCGAAATCCATCGGCAACGTCGTCGCGCCGCAAGAAGTCTATAACGAGTTCGGCGCGGACATCTTGCGCCTGTGGGCGGCATCCACCGATTACAGCGGCGAATTGGCGATTTCCAAAGAAATCCTCAAACGCGTCACCGAAAGCTACCGCCGCATCCGCAACACCTTGAGCTTCCTGTTTGCCAACCTCAGCGATTTCGACCCGTTCGAACACACCGTACCGCAGGCAGACATGGTCGAAATCGACCGCTACGCCTTAGTGTTGGCGCGCCAACTGCAAGAGCGACTGGCGGGCGACTACTATCCGCGCTACGCCTTCCACTTTGCCGTGAAAGACATCGTCGCCTTCTGTTCGGAAGACTTGGGCGCGTTCTACCTCGACATCCTGAAAGACCGCCTCTACACCACCAAAGCCAACAGCCACGCCCGCCGCAGCGCGCAAACCGCCCTGTACCACATCACGCGCAGCCTGGTTCTCTTGATTGCACCGATTTTGTGTTTCACCGGCGAAGAAGCGTGGGACATCATCGGCGGCGGCGAAGAAGACAGCGTCCTCTTCCACACCTGGCACGAGTTCCCGCCCATCAACGAAAAAGCCGAAGCCGAACTGGTGAAAAAATGGACGGCAGTCCGCGAAGCCCGCGAAGCCGTAACCGCCGCCATTGAGCCTTTGCGCACCGACAAAACCGTCGGTTCGTCCTTGCAGGCAGAAGCCGAAATCACCGCGCCGGAAGCCACCGCCGACTACCTGAACGCCTTGGGCGAAGAATTGCGCTTTGCCCTCTTGGTATCCAAAGTCGAAGTCAAAACCGGCAGCGAACTCGCCGTTACCGCCAAAGCCAGCGACGGCGAAAAATGCGAACGCTGCTGGCACTACACCCACGACATCGGCTCCGTCGCAGGACATGAAACCATCTGCAAACGCTGCGCCGAGAATGTCGACGGCAAAGGCGAAGAGCGGCATTACGCTTAAGTGCTGCCGACATTTGATTTTCAAAGTGGATTTTTGTTTGAAAAGCGGCAAAATCAAGCTGGAAACCGCAACAAGATTGGATACCTTGCGAGAATTTCCAACGTAGAAGATGCCGCTTTAAGAACAAAAAGATACAGAAATTATTGAATATCGACAGACTCTCAGGCCGTCTGAAAAAAGGTCGTCTGAAAACCAAGATACAGGTTTTCAGACGACCTTTGCTATGGCTGAACGGCTTTACGCTTCGACCGGTTTGCCGCGCAGGGAGAAGGTGTAGGCTTCGGTGATTTCCAAATCGATCATTTGGTTGATCATATCGGGCGTGCCGGTGAAGTTGACCACTCGGTTGTTGGCGGTACGGGCTTGGAGCTGGTCGGGGTCTTTTTTGGAGATGCCTTCGACCAGACAGCGTTGTACGGTGCCGATCATGGTTTGGTTGATGCGGGCGGTTTCGGCTTCGATGACTTCGTTCAGGGCTTCGAGGCGGCGCACTTTTTCGGCGTGCGGGGTGTCGTCCGGCAGGTTGGCGGCGGGTGTGCCGGGGCGCGGGCTGTAAATGAAGACGAAGCTCAAATCGAAGGCGATGTCTTTCACCAGCTTCAGGGTCTGCTCGAACTCGCGCTCGGTTTCTCCGGGGAAGCCGACGATGAAGTCGCTGCTCAGGCACAAGTCGGGGCGGATGGCGCGCAGTTTGCGGATGATGGATTTGTATTCCAAGGCGGTGTAGCCGCGTTTCATCGCGCTCAATACGCGGTCGGAACCGCTTTGAATCGGCAGGTGCAGATGCGACACCAGCTTGGGCAGGTCGCGGTAGCACTCGATAATCGAGTCGGTAAACTCGCGCGGGTGGCTGGTGGTAAAGCGCATACGCTCGATGCCTGGGATTTCGTGGACGATGCGCAGCAGGGTGGCGAAGTCGCAGATTTCACCGTCTTCCATTTCGCCGCGATAGGCGTTGACGTTTTGTCCCAAGAGGTTGATTTCTTTAACGCCTTGCTGGGCAAGGTTGGCGATTTCGGTCAGGACGTCGTTCAGCGGGCGGGAGAACTCTTCGCCGCGGGTGTAGGGGACGACGCAGAACGAGCAGTATTTGGAACAGCCTTCCATGATGGACACGAATGCTGCGCCGCCTTCGACGCGGGCAGGCGGCAGGTGGTCGAATTTTTCGATTTCGGGGAAGGAAATATCGACTTGCGACAGGCCGCTGGTTTCTTTATCCACAATCATTTTGGGCAGGCGGTGCAGCGTTTGCGGGCCGAAGACGACGTCCACATAAGGCGCGCGTTTGATGATGTTTTCGCCTTCTTGGGAGGCGACGCAGCCGGCAACGCCGATGATGAGGTCGGGATTTTTTTCTTTGAGCGGGCGCACTCGGCCTAAGTCGGAGAACACTTTTTCCTGCGCTTTTTCGCGCACGGAGCAGGTGTTGAAGAGGATGATGTCGGCTTCGTCGGCTTCGGTCACTTGTTCGATGCCGCCGTTTTCCTCGGCGAGTACGGCGAGCATTTTTTCGCTGTCGTATTCGTTCATTTGGCAGCCGAAGGTGCGGATAAATACTTTTTTCATGGTTTGTGTCTTTCTCAGGTAGCCCGTAATTGCGGGGCTGATTGTTATGGAAATCTCGGTTTCAGACGACCTTGGGGAAGGCTTGGCGGGTCGTCTGAAACACTGATTCGTCAGGGCGCAAAAATGCGCGGTTGCGCTGCTGCGGCTGCAACAGCCAACCACGCGGTGTGTGTTTGGGTCGTCTGAAACGGGCAGGCGGCGGCTTATTGCGCGTCTTGCTTAATCTCGTCGCGGACTTCTTTTTGCGCGGTAAAACGGGAGGCTTCGTCGTCGGTCAAAACCCACACTTCGCGCACAAGGGCGTTGGTGTCGTTGTGTTTGAACGCGATGGTTTTGCCGGTTTTGCCCGCCAGCCGCCCCATCGGGATGAAGCGGTCGTTTTCGTCGTGGATTTTGGTGAAACGGGTGATTTGCAGCTTGGCGGAATTGCCGTCGGCAATGCCCAGCGTCAAGAGGCGCGTCCATGAGAAGCCGCCACGGCTCACTTTCAGATAAGGCAGTTCGACCTGTTTCAAAACCGCCGCGTCCATATCGCTCGGCAGCTTGCGCTGGGCGGCGTAGGAGACGGTGGAAACCAAAAGGGTAAGCATTAAAATGAATCCGCGTAACATGATGTTTTCTTTATGGTATAAATGGGTGCGGATTATAGCACAAACGCTTCAAATATGAACAGAGTGATTGTTTTTACAGAACAATTTTCATTTTCAGATACGGCGTTGCGCCGTGGCCGTTTGGGCTTTCGGGGTCGTCTGAAACGGCTGGCGCGGGCAATCTGATGATAAAATACCGCTTATTTTTCAGACGACCTCAGAAAGAACCCGCTATGAACCGTAACGAAATCCTGTTTGACCGCGCCAAAGCCATCATCCCCGGCGGCGTGAATTCCCCCGTCCGCGCATTCGGCAGCGTCGGCGGCGTACCGCGCTTCATCAAAAAAGCCGAAGGCGCGTATGTTTGGGACGAAAACGGCACGCGCTACACCGATTACGTCGGTTCTTGGGGGCCTGCGATTGTCGGACATGCGCACCCCGAAGTCATCGAAGCCGTGCGCGAAGCCGCGTTGGGCGGTTTGTCGTTCGGCGCACCCACTGAAGGCGAAATCGTCATCGCCGAAGAAATCGCCAAAATCATGCCGTCGGTCGAACGGCTGCGCCTCGTCAGCTCCGGTACCGAAGCAACCATGACCGCCATCCGCCTTGCGCGCGGCTTTACCGGACGCGACAAAATCATCAAATTCGAAGGCTGCTACCACGGTCATTCCGACAGCCTGCTCGTCAAAGCCGGCAGCGGCCTGCTCACCTTCGGCAACCCGTCGTCCGCAGGCGTTCCTGCCGACTTCACCAAACACACCTTAGTCCTCGAATACAACAACACCGCCCAACTCGAAGAAGCGTTCGCCCGCAACGGCGACGAAATCGCCTGCGTCATCCTCGAACCCTTCGTCGGCAATATGAACCTGGTCCGACCGACCGAAGCCTTCGTCAAAGCCCTGCGCGAATTGACCGAAAAACACGGCGCCGTGTTGATTTACGACGAAGTGATGACCGGCTTCCGCGTCGCGCTCGGCGGCGCGCAGTCGCTGCACGGCATCACGCCCGACCTGACCACGATGGGCAAAGTCATCGGCGGCGGTATGCCGCTTGCCGCGTTCGGCGGACGCAAAGACATCATGGAATGTATTTCCCCGCTGGGCGGCGTGTATCAGGCAGGCACTTTGTCGGGCAACCCGATTGCCGTCGCCGCCGGTTTGAAAACGCTTGAAATCATCCAGCGCGAAGGCTTCTACGAAAACCTGACCGCCCTGACCCGCCGCCTCGCCGACGGGCTTGCCGCCGCCGCCAAAGCGCACGGCATCGAGTTTACCGCCGACAGCGTGGGCGGTATGTTCGGTCTGTATTTCGCCGCACACACCCCGCAAAACTACGGCGACATGGCGCGTTCCAATATCAACGCCTTCAAACGCTTCTTCCACGGCATGCTCGACCGCAACACCGCCTTCGGCCCGTCCGCCTACGAAGCAGGCTTCGTCTCCGCCGCGCACACGCCCGAGCTGATTGACGAAACCATCGCCACCGCGCACCAAGTGTTTGCGGAAATGGCGAAATAAGGCGAAGCGCATCCGCAGAAGCAGGTGTGATTTATAGTGGATTAAATTTAAATCAGGACAAGGCGACGAAGCCGCAGACAGTACAGATAGTACGGCAAGGCGAGGCAACGCCGTACTGGTTTAAAGTTAATCCACTATACATAGCAAAGGTCGTCTGAAAACACGAATTTAGGTTTTCAGACGACCTTTTAAATTTGAAGCGATACCCGAAAAATACCTTATCGCCCTCGCAAGTCTGATGTCGGTATTCGACAACGCTGTAATCAGGAAGCAGCCGCATCGAAGGTCATCATTCTGCGGCATACGGAAAACAACAATATATCTGCTTTAAAGGCAAGGTCGTCTGAAAGCCCAAATTCAGGCTTTCAGACGACCTTGCCTTGCCCTCCCCTTTTAAACCATCGCTTGATACAACGCAATCATCAGCGGCATGGTGATGACGCACAGCAGCGTCGTAATGCCGTAAATTGCGCTGGCTTTACGGGCGTTCTGACCGTAAACCATCGCCATTTGGGTAACAGTGGACGCGGCGGGGCTGACGGTGGCGAGGAAGCTGATAAGGACGACGGTATCGCTGTGTCCGCCAATGTGGGCTATGCCTGAAACTTTGACAAACACCAGCAGAATCAGCGGGACAATTATCAGACGCAGGAGGGCGACGAGGTAAATCCGTTTGGAGAGGATGATTTCTTTAAGCGGCAGCGAGGCAATCAGCATTCCGGCAACGAGCATGGCGACCGGACCTATCATGCTGCCGACGGTGGCGAGCGTGTTGTCGATGATGTGCGGCAGTTTGATTTGGAAGGCGAACATGAACACGCCGACAAAGATGGAAAGGATGTTGATGTTGGTGAATACGGTTTTCCACGCCAGATTGCCGCGCCCGCAAAGCAGCAGGCGCAAGTGTGTCCAGAAAAGGAACATTTGGACGATGATGAAGCCGCTGGTGTAAATCACCCATTGCGGCCCGAAAATCGACATCACCAGCGGGATGATGAGGTTGCCGGAATTGGTGTAAACCGTGGCGGCGTGTTCGAGCGTGTCGAGCTTGAACAGGGTTTTGAAAAGCCTGCCCAGCGCGATCAGCAGGATGTGGAACACAACTGCTAGGGCGACCGAGAGCTTCAGTCCGTCAATGATGTCAGGCGTGTTCTCGATTTGGAAGGCGTGAATCATTACCGACGGGCTGATGAGGTAGAGCGCGATGACGGAGAGCGTGCGGCTGTGTTCGGAATTCAGAAGCTTAAACTTCACCAACGCCATGCCCATCAAGACAATCAGCGTCAGCTCGGTGATTTTGCCGGCAAGGAGCAGGGCGGTTTCCATAGCTTATCCGTATCTGAATATAGAAAAGGAATTTTATAGCAAATCGCAGCTTTCGTTATCCATAAAGCCCCAGTTTTCCAAGCTATATCGCCATCACTATGCAGACTCCTATAAATATAGTGGATTAAATTTAAATCAGGACAAGGCGACGAAGCCGCAGACAGTATAGATAGTACGGCAAGGCGAGGCAACGCCGTACTGGTTTAAAGTTAATCCACTATAAAAAGCAAAAGGGTCGTCTGAAACCTATTTAAGCCTTATGCCAGAATACCAGAGCCTTGCCGACAACAAGTACATCATCCTCATATGCAAGAGAATTCTTTACAAAAATTAAAACATTTACTTGCAGTAGCAAAATGCCAAATGCATCCGAATAGTCAAATTAAAATACCGTTCGTCGCTTTTTCCCCACAAATTGATAAAAATAGAAATTTAAAATATTTTCTACCAAACAGGGTAATACCCATCAAAAAAACCCAAAAATTAAATTAAAATATCATATATTTCATATGCTTATTATTCTATTGCCATTTATTGCATCAAAATACATTTCAAAAAAATCGAAGAATACAGGCCTATGCGCCCCTGTTCCCACCATAAAAAATGACACAAGCCTTGATTTTTAATTTCGTACTTTTACAATATGCATTGAAACTTTTCTTGGCGATTATTAAGTTCCAGCCCGAAACGGCATAATCCTTTTACAGTTTACGGGGAGCCGCCGGAAAAGCATCAACGTCCTTACACCCACCATACAAAGGTAAAAAACATGAAAAAATTCAATGTAAAAGTATTGAGCATGGCTGTTACGGCAGCCGTAGCAAGCGGCGCAGCGGGAGCGGCTGAACAAAACTTTGCAGCAGCGGTTGGCGGCAAAGACGATCAAGGTCAAGCAGCGTTTTTTACTGTCTTCGGCGAAGGCACAACATATGATAAAGATACCGGTAAGCTGACTTTCAAAAAAGATAACGATGCTCTGCTTTTGAAAACCTTAGAGTTAGAACAAACCATTAATGGTTTTGCTTCCGGTTCGGATTTCATCACAACTGATGCCAATGGTAACAAAACCGTCCGTAAAGCCACCAATGAAGATATCGAAGCCGACAGCCTGAAAGGTGTGGGTTTGGCAGGCCGCCTTACCGCCGTCAATGCCCGCGTGAATGATGTCGATGCCCGCGTGGATGATCTGTTGGACGACACTTTCGCAGCTTTGAATGAACAAGACGAAACCATCGAAAAACTGAAAACTGCCATTACCGACAATAGGAAGCATATTGTTGAAGTTGCCACGGGTGTGAACAAGCTGAATGAATCAGTCGCCGATATGGGTAAAGACATTTCCGACCAATTTGACGAAATCGGCGAAGAAGTAACCGCAGTAAACACCCGTGTGGACAGCCTGGCGCAAGACACAGCAGATGCCAAAGCCGCTGCTAAAGCCGCCGAAGACAAAGTAACCGCGCTTTCTGCCAATGTTGACAGCAAAGTAAAAGAAGCCAAAGATGCCGCCGATAAAGCAGTGGATGCTGCTTCTAAAATTGACGCAGTTGCAGATAAAGCTGACAAAGCAAGTAAAGGCGTAGTAGGTCTGACTAAAGCTTTGGACGCCAACCGTAAAGATATTGATGCCAATAAACAAGGCATCGTTGACTTGGCGAAGGGCTTGCAGCTTGCTGCAGAGGCTGTAGAAGACAATCGTAAAGATATTGATGCTAATAAAGCGGCAATCGCTGAAAATACTGCTTCTTTGAAAGGACAAGAGGAAGCTAATGAAGGCTTCAACAATGCGATCGCCAGCTTGGATAAAGACATCGGTGATCTCGCATTAGCCGGTAAAGCAGCAGCTGACGCTTTAGAAGCTAACCGTCAAGACATCGACACCAATAAAGCGGCAATCGCTGAAAATACTGCCAAACTTGAAGAGCAAAAAGAAGCTAACGAAGGCTTCAACAATGCGATCGCCAGCTTGGATAAAGACATCGGTGATCTCGCATTAGCCGGTAAAGCAGCAG
>NZ_POWX01000006.1 GCF_003044445.1 Neisseria mucosa | reverse complement strand
CTGCACATCGGCGAGCCGAAACACCCCACCCCCGAAGTTATCACCAATGCACTGACCGCCTCGCTGTACGAACTGGAAAAATACCCCCTGACCGCAGGCTTGCCCGAACTGCGCCAAGCCTGCGCCGACTGGCTGCAACGCCGTTACGACGGGTTGACCGTCAATCCCGATACGGAAGTCCTGCCCGTACTCGGCAGCCGCGAAGCCTTGTTTTCCTTCGTTCAAGCTGTCTTAAATCCCGTTTCAGACGACCTCAAACCCGTCGTCCTCAGCCCCAATCCGTTCTACCAAATCTACGAAGGCGCAGCCATTCTCGGTGGCGGCGAAATCCGTTTTGCCAACTGTCCCGCACCGTCCTTCAAGCCTGATTGGAAAAGCATCGCCGAAGACGTATGGCAACGCACCAAAGTCATGTTCGTCTGCTCGCCCAACAACCCCAGCGGCAGCGTCCTGCAACTGGAAGACTGGCAAGAAATCTTTGATCTGCAAGACAAATACGGTTTCATCATCGCTTCCGACGAATGCTATTCCGAAATCTATTTCGACGGCAACAAACCCATAGGCGGCTTACAGGCAGCAGCGCAATTAGGGCGCAGCAACCGCAATATCGTCATGTTCACCAGCCTTTCCAAACGTTCCAACGTCCCTGGGCTGCGCTCCGGTTTTGTCGCAGGCGATGCCGAATTGCTTAAAAACTTCCTGCTCTACCGCACCTACCACGGCAGCGCAATGAGCATCCCTGTCCAACGCGCCAGCATCGCCGCATGGAACGACGAAGAACACGTCATCGCCAACCGCTGCCTGTATCAGGAAAAATTCGACCGCGTCATCCCCATTTTGCAGCAGGTATTCGATGTCGAACTGCCCGACGCATCGTTCTACATCTGGCTGAAAGTCCCCGATGGCGACGACTTGGCATTTGCCAAAAACCTCTGGCAAAAAGCCGCCATCCAAGTCCTTCCCGGCCGCTTTCTCGCCCGCGATACCGAATGGGGCAATCCCGGAGAAGGCTACGTCCGCATCGCCTTGGTCGCCGATGTCGATAGCTGCGTCAAAGCTGCCAAAACCATCGTTTCCCTATATCGCTGAATAAAGTGGTAATTCAATAAAAGGTGGTCTGAAAACTTTAAATCCAAGTTTTCAGACCACCTTTTTGATTTAGAGATTTCCTCCCACCCCCTTAAACTTCTCCACAAACGCCGCAATTTTCTGAAAAACGCTTTGTTTCTTCGTCAGATATTGCGGGTTGAGCGGACTCATTTTCGGCAGGATTTCGGTCAGTTCCGTACCGTTTTCGCTGGCATAGCCGCGTTTGAGCGAGCCTGTCAAATAGCGTTTGGCGGCGGTTTCGTTCAGGCCTTCGGCGGCAATCAGCTCTGCGGCTTCACTCCTCATCACCTCTTGCGCGTAGGTGTAGAAGGTTTCCAGTATGGTGGGAACGTCGGGTACTTTGTCCAAATCCGTATCGTTGATGAAATCCACAATCAGGCTTTCTTTTGCGCGTTGGCCGATACTTGCGCGGATGATGCGGCGGATTTCTTCCACCAGCTCCGCTTTGCCTTTGATTTTTTTGTGATGCTCGAAAACCAGTTGCAAGATGTAATCCAGATTGATTTCCTGCGATTTGAGCAAATCCACCTCAAAAACCACATCGTCCCAATCGATTTTTGACTGTTCTTTCTGTTCGCCTGCTTTTTGGCGGCGCAGCCAGTCGCGGATGTCGTTATAGGTGGAACGGTAGTCCTGTACTGCCCTGTCAGACGGCATCGGCACTTTCCGCATTTCCTGCACATCTTCATCGCTCAGGTAGTATTTTTCCTGAAACGCCTTCATAGCATCTTCGTCCGCCGCATCCACATTCTGCAACTCGCGCAATGCGGCAAATTCATCGTAGTTCTGCAATACGTTTTCCGCCCGCAGGTATTCGCCGAAAAGTTTGGCAAAATCTTTTTTATCTTTTTCCGTTTCGATTTTGTCGGGATCGGGGAAACGTTGGCGCAATTCTTTTGCCACATCTAAATAACCGCGCCGCGCTTCGCCGGTCAGGCTGTCGGTATAGCCGTTCATGTATTCTTCGTAACTTTTTTCCAGCACCACATTTTTGGTGTTTTTGTCGCCAAACAGGGTAATCGCATCAATGGTTGCCTGCTCCAAATCGCGGAAGCAGACAATGTTGCCGAAGGTTTTGGTGGCATCGTAAATGCGGTTGGTGCGCGAAAACGCCTGCATCAGGCCGTGATAGCGCAGATTTTTATCGACAAACAGCGTGTTCAGCGTCGGCGCGTCAAAACCCGTCAAAAACATGCCGACCACAATCAGCAAATCCACTTCCTGGTTTTTTACCCGTTTTGCCAAATCGCGGTAGTAGTTCTGAAAGGCTTTGCTGTCCGTGCCGAAATTGGTTTTGAAACAGGCGTTGTAATCGTTGATGGCAGCCTGCAAAAATTCTTTCGCGCTGCTGTCCATCGCTTCCGGTTCAAAGGTTTCATCGACAATTTCACCGACGGCATTTTGCTCTTCGTTGGCCGCAAAGGAAAAAATGGTGGCTACTTTCAACGGGTGCAGGCTGCCTGCCTGTTGTGTTTTGAACGCTTCGTAATAGCACTTCGCCGCATCCACGCTGCTGACGGCAAACATGGCGTTAAAGCCTTTGCCGCCCGCATTCAGCCGGTGCGTTTTCTGCCTGAACTGGTTCAGGATATATTGCGTGATTTCGCGGATGCGTTCGGGGTGAAGCAGGGCTTGGCGGTTTTCGGCGGCACTCAGTTTCTTCTCGTCCTGTTCCGCTTCCACGGCTTTGAACTGCGGGCGCACATCGTTGTAATCCACTTTGAATTTCAATACTTTTTCATCGCGGATGGCATCGGTAATCACATAAGAATGCAACTCCCGCCCGAACACGCCCGCCGTGGTTTCCGCGCCCAAAGCGTTTTCGGGAAAAATCGGCGTACCGGTAAAGCCGAACTGGCAGAATTTCTTGAATTTCTTTTTCAGATTTTTTTGCGCTTCGCCGAATTGCGAGCGATGGCATTCGTCGAAAATAAATACAACCTGCTGGTGATAAACCGGCAGATTATCTTCACTCTTCATCAGGTTGTTCAGCTTTTGGATGGTGGTAACGATGATTTTGTTGTCGTCTTTTTCCAAATTGCGTTTCAAGCCCGCCGTGCTTTCCGAACCGTTCACGCTATCGGGCGAAAAACGTTGGTATTCCTTCATTGTCTGATAGTCCAAATCCTTCCTATCCACCACGAAGAAAACCCTGTCGATAAACGCCGATTCCGTCGCCAGACGCGCTGCCTTAAAGCTGGTCAGCGTTTTGCCGCTGCCCGTGGTATGCCAAACATAGCCGCCGCTTTCCGGCTTGCTCCAATTCTTCGCCTGCACCGAACTGTTGATTTTCCACAAAATGCGTTCGGCAGCGGCAATCTGATACGGACGCATAATCAGCAGCGTATCATTCGTATCAAACACGCTGTAATGCAGCAAAACGCTCAGCAATACACTTTTCTGCAGGAACGTGGCGGTAAAGTCTTTCAAATCTTTAATCGGATAATTGTCCGACCGCGCCCAATTCATCGTGAAATCGAAGCTGTTTTTGTCGCGCTTGGTGGTATTGGCAAAATAGCGCGTGTCCGTGCCGTTGGAAATCACGAAGATTTGCAGGAATTTGAACAACGAATTTTCGCTGTTGAAGCTCTCTTTGCTGTAACGGTGCACCTGATTGAATGCTTCACGCACCGCCACACCGCGCTTTTTCAATTCAATCTGCACCAGCGGCAGACCGTTTACCAACACGGTAACGTCATAGCGGTTTGCATGCGTGCCCGTCTGCTCAAACTGGTTGATAACCTGCACATGGTTGCGGGCAAGGTTTTTCTTGTCCAGCAGATAAATGTTTTTCAAACGGCCATCATCAAAAGCGAAATCGTAAATATGGTCGTCGTGGATTTTGCGGGTTTTATCGGTAATGTTTTCAGACGGCCTGTCCAGATATTCCGTCAAAAACCGCGCCCATTCGTCGTCTGAAAACGCCATACCGTTCAGCCGCTGCAACTGGGCGCGCAAGTTTTCCAGCAGCCTGCTTTGGCTGTTCAAATCCTTGCGGTATTCGTAACCCTGATTCTGCAAATCGGCGATTAACTCCGCTTCCAACTGGTTTTCCGATTGGTAGCTGCCCGACTGTTCGATTTTTTCATATTGGTCGAGCACAATGAAATTCGGCGTTTCGGCGATGGGTTTGGTTTCGAGGTTCATGGATTATCTCTTTGTTCATCACTTTGAAAAAAATTATAGTTATCCAGCAAGTGTTTCAGAAGTAATTTGATAGTTTCTTGTTCTTGCCGTGTTGGTTCAATAAATTCCTCATTTGATAATGTAGAATGACTTGTAAAGTTAATAATACGTTGAAAATAGTTTTGTCTACCATCTTCAGGCAGAATCTTAGACCATTCTTCATAACCTAAAAAATTAGCTGTTTTCTCATACAGATTTCTTAGTAGAATAAAATGGAATCTCTCTACTTGTTGATTTTTTATAGCTTTTTCAATAACTCCTTTTAAGTGAAGGTGATATGAAAAACTTTTATTGGAATCCCCACGTTTTTCAAGAATATCAAAACTACCATCTTCATTTTTTAACAGAAGATAACTTCCATTTTTACTTTTCAACTTTAGTTCATTGTATAGAACGTTGTAAAATAAAACATTATGTGTGGTAATAATAAACTTTAACTCTGATTCGCTACTTTTTATCAAATCAGCCAAATCAACCGCTTGCTGAATCAGATGATTTTCATCCAAAGAGCTGACAGGGTCATCAATAAAAATATATTCCAAATCGTCAAACTGATCTGTGGAACGTCCTTCTTCGTTATCTTCTGGAATATTCAATTCAGCGATGACTTGTCTGATTAATACATAGAAAATGCTCCAAATAAAATTACTTTCTTCACCTTTGGAAATTTTGATATTTTCAATCTGCTCATCGTTACCACGGGCAAAATGAAATGAGATTTCTGAAAAATCTTCATTGAAATTAGGGTTTAATTTTTCATCTGTATAATATTGAAAGTTTTTAATAACAGCTCCATCCAGTCCATTATCTCTAAACAACCAGTCGGTAAACCTATTCTTTTGAATTTTTAATCTTGGAGCTTCGTTCGCCAACAAATCATTGTCCCAAAAGAATAAATCCTCAGTAAATGCATTATAGTAAAGAAATTTTCTTCTTGTTGGCTCTCCGTCTGACTCTTCTGAACTGGTTGGAGCAATTAAATTCTTAAACTCTCCGGATAAACGCGTTTTCCCCGTTCCGTTAAAGGCGTAGATAAGCTGAACTTTTTTATTGCTTCCTTTCAATTGTTCAGCAATTTCAGTTAAACTTTTTCCCATTATATTTCCTTATCAATATCTTCAGACGACATAATCCCAATTTCAGGCTGCCTTGGGGAAGGCAAGCAGCTGTTCGCGGTAATATTCGTATTGTTTTCGGCGCAGGGCGATTTCGTACGGCAGACCCTCGCTGATGGAGTGGGTCAGGGTATCGAATTTGTCTAGGATGGCGACGATTTTTTCCTGTTCGGGGAGTGGGGGAATGGGGATTTTAATCTTATTTAAGATTGTCTGTGTAAGGCTTGGCCTTCCTGAACCTGTATCCAATGCCATTAAATCAATTGTTCTCATAAAATAGTAGAAAAATTTCGGCTTCAATTTACTGGTGTCTATTTCTGTGTAATAGATAGTATCAACATTCCAAAAAGGGAAATCCACATAAAAAATATTTGTGATAGACCCTTTTCTTGGAATCAAAACACTAGGTTTATCATATGTAAACGTATCCACATATCCCATTACGCCGCCTGAGCCATATACAGGAATATCGCCGGAGCTCAAATTTTTCCAATCTTTCCCATTCTTAATGTTTACCACCTCCCCCAACGTCTTCCAAATCACATCTTTCAGGCGGCCTTTATAGCCATCAGCTATCCACCCCCCCCCCGATTTGATTGTCAAAATCTAAAATAAAGTCGCGGTAATACTGGTATTGGCGTTTGCGCAAGGCTAATTCTGCTTCCAGCGTAGCTTCCAGCTTGGTAAATTTGTCAAGTATTTTTACAATTTTTTGTTGGATTTCCAGGGGCGGGATGGGAATTTTGATTTTTTCGATTGAGACCCGCCCAAGCCTTGGAACGCTTGCTTTTCTAATTTGGCTTGTTAATTGGTGTCTTTCTGAAAGAAGAAAATAATATAAAAATTTGTCATGCAATATTTCTTTGGGGCAGTCAAAGTAATAACAATCATCGGCTGCCCAAAATTCAATATCGCTAAAACCGATTTCACCTGCTGCTCCTGCTGCAATCACAAAAGTCATATATGCCCTGCAATTTTGGTCGTCGTAAAACCCTAACGGTTGCAAACTATTTTGATACACAGGGTACTGGCCATTATCTTGTAGCTGGCTGCGAACCAATCTTTTACCTCTTGAGATGGGTACAACCTCCCCCAACGGCTTCCACTCCACCGATGCTGTCTGAATCATCTCAATCAATTTTTTCGCTTTGCTTTGCATATCCATGGTTGTTTTCCGTTTCTTTCCCGCTGCGGCGAGATGTGGGGCGATTGTGGGGTGGGTTTCAGCCCGCTATGTCCGTTTGCCGTTGTTTCTGCGGGCTGAAGCCCGTCCTGCTTTCAGGCTGCCTGAAATGGTGTGCAGGCTGCTTTTTCAGGTAGCCTGAATGCGGTTATTTTTTGCCGTCTTTTTTCTGTTTAAGCTGTTGCACGGCTGTTTTTTCCAACGCTTTAACGCTTTCCAGATAGGCTTGCTCCACCGGCGACAGGATGCGCGCTTCATAGGCGCGGTATTCGCGTTCGGCTTTCTGCTCTGCCTGTTTGCGGCTGATGCTGCCTGCACCCTGTAATGTGCCTTGGCCGTACAGCCCGGAAAATTTGTCCAATTCGGCTATCCAGTCGCGCATATACATGGGGCTTTGCTCCTGCGCTTTGATTTCCGCCAGGTCGAAGAAGGCGGAAACCAGACGGTTCAGGCGGAACAGTTCGTCTTCGGTCAGGTAGTTTTTGGCGATTTTGGCTTCATTCAAGGTGGGGATTGCGCCTTGAAAGGTGGTCAGCCCCATAAAGTCTTTGCTGCTGTCGGCACGGCTGTATATCAGTTCGGCTGCGGTTTGCCGGCTGGCGGCATAGTGCAGTTTGTTTTGAACGGCGGCAAAAAAGGTTTGGCTTTCGCTGCTTTTGGGGTTGTAGTCTTGGCTGGTAGCATATAAATCAAGTACTTGCCGGTATAGGGCTTTTTCGCTGCTGCGGATGTCGCGGATGCGGTTGAGCAGTTCTTTCCAATAGTCGCCGCCGCCTATGCCTTTCAGGCGTTCGTCGTCTATGGCAAAGCCTTTGGTCAGATATTCGTCCAGCCGTTCGGTTGCCCATTGGCGGAATTGGGTGCCGCGCGCGGAACGGACGCGGTAGCCAACGGCAATAATCATGGGCAGGGAATAGTATTTTCGCTGTCGTCTGATGGTTCTGCCGCCCTCTGTTTGAACTTGTAAGGATTTCTTACAAGTTGCCTCTTCTGTTAATTCTCCTTCCCGATAAACGGCTCGGATATGCTGCGTGATGCCTTGCGGTGTAATTTGGTACAGCTCCGCCAAATCTGCCTGGGTCAGCCACAGTTGTTCGTCAAATTCTTGCAAGGCGAATTGGGCAGTGCCGTCGCTGGCGGTGTAAAGGATGATGCTCATGCCTCTATCTCCGCAATGACGTCATCTATCTCGCGCCGCAGCCGTTCGATTTTGGCAACGGTTTCACTGATTTCGGCGTTGAGCTGTTTGATGTCGACGGCCTCGCGGGTGTCTTCGGCTTCAACATAGCTGCTGACGGCGAGGTTATAGCCGTTGTCTTTGACGGTTTGCTGGGCAGTGTTTTGGGCGATATGCGGCACATCGGCTTTATCGGCGAAGAGTTTGACGATTTCGGCAATGTGTTCTTCGGTTAAGACGTTGTTGTTGGTTTCTTTTTTAAAGAAGCCGCTTGCGTCGATAAATTGGATGTCGGTATTGTCTTTGTGTTTGGACAAAACTAGGATATTGACGGCGATGCTGGTGCCGTAAAAGAGATTGGGCGCAAGGGCAATCACGGTTTCCACGTAGTTGCCCTCCACCAGATATTGGCGGATTTTCTGCTCTGCACCGCCGCGATAGAAAATGCCGGGGAATGAAACGATGGCGGCGCGGCCTCTGCCGGAAAGGTAGTTCAGTGCGTGCAGGATGAAGGCAAAATCGGCTTTGGATTTCGGGGCGAGCACGCCTGCGGGGGCAAAGCGGTCGTCGTTGATTAAGGTGGGGTCGTCGCTGCCTATCCAGTTGATGGAATAAGGCGGATTGGAAACGATGGCATCAAAGGGTTTGCTGTCTTTGAGCTTGGGATTGGTCAGTGTGTCGCCCAATTCGATATGGAATTGGTTGTAATTGATGTTGTGCAGGAACATGTTCATGCGGGCTAGGTTGTAGGTGGTGTGGTTGATTTCCTGCCCGAAGAAACCTTCCTCGATGATGTGCTCGTCAAACTGTTTTTTTGCCTGCAAGAGCAGGCTGCCCGAGCCGCAGGCGGGGTCGTAGATTTTGTTGACTTTCTCCTGCCCGTGCACCGCCAGCCGCGCAATCAGTTTGGATACGTTTTGCGGGGTGAAAAATTCGCCGCCGGATTTGCCTGCGTTGGCAGCGTAGTTGGAAATCAGGTATTCGTAGGCATCGCCGAAAAGGTCGATGTGGTGGTCTTCAAAATTGCCGAAATCGAGTTCCGCCACGCCTTTGAGGACGGCGGCAAGGCGTTTGTTCTTGTCGGCAACAGTGCTGCCGAGCCGGCTGCTGGTGGTGTCGAAGTCGTCAAACAGGCCTTTGATGTCTTGTTCGGACGGATAGCCGGAGGCGGAGCTTTCAATCGCGGTAAAGATTTCTTTCAGCTTGGTGTTGAGCTCTTCGTTTTGATGGGCTTCGGCGGCAATATTGCAAAAAAGCTGGCTGGGGTAGATGAAATAGCCTTTGACTTTGACGGCATCGTCTTTGATTTCGGGCGTGATGATGCTGTCTGACATGGCAGCGTAATCAATACTGCTGTCGCCTGCCTGCATATAGTCGGTGAAGTTTTCGCTGATAAATCGGTAGAAAAGCGTGCCGAGAACGTATTGTTTAAAGTCCCAGCCATCCACCGCACCACGTACTTCGTCGGCAATTTTCCAGATTTGGCGGTGCAGTTGGGCGCGTTGTTGTATTTCGGTCATAATCGAAATCTATATAAAAGTTAAACAAGTCAAAATCGCCTGATATTTTCAGACGACCTTTGTTATGGACATTTCAAATCAAGCCAAATTTTCCAGCATCCATTTGACGTAGCGGTCGACGCCTGCTTTGACATCCAAAAATTCTTCCTTGTATCCGGCTTCGCGCAGTTTGGTGATGTCGGCTTGGGTGAAGCTTTGGTATTTGCCTTTGAGTGCGTCGGGGAAGGGGATGTAGCGGATAAGTTCTTCTTCTACCAGCTCTTTCAAGCTCATTTCAGGCTTGCCTTCGGCGGCGCGGCAGGCGTTGACGGTAGCGGCGGCGAGTTCGTTGAACTGTTGGCTGCGACCGGTGCCGAGGTTGTAGATGCCGGAGAGGTTGGGGTGGTCGAAGAAGTAGAGGTTGACTTTGGCGACGTCTTCGACGCTGACGAAGTCGCGGGTTTGTTCGCCGTTGCCGTAGCCGTCGTTGGCGCCGAACAGGTTGACGTAACCATTTTCGCGGTATTGGTTGAAATGGTGGAAGGCGACGGATGCCATGCGGCCTTTGTGTTGTTCGTGTTGTCCGTAAACGTTGAAGTAGCGGAAGCCGACAACTTGGGCGGTCAGTCCTTCTTTCATGCGGCGGCGCAATACTTGGTCAAATAGGAATTTGGAGTAACCGTACACGTTGAGCGGTTTTTCAAGTTCGCGCTCTTCGCGGAAGATTTCGCCTTTGCCGTACACGGCGGCGCTGGAGGCGTAGAGGAAGGGGATGCGCTCGTCCTGACACCAGTCCAAAAGGTCGAGCGTGTACTGGTAGTTGTTGTCCATCATGTAGAGGCCGTCGTGGTTCATGGTGTCGGAACACGCGCCTTGGTGGAAGACGGCTTCGATGTTTTCGTAAGGCAGAAGATGGCCGCGCACTTGGCGGATGAATTCGTGTTTGTCGAGGTAGTGGGCGATTTCGCACTCGGCAAGGTTTTTGAATTTTTCGCCACGGGTCAGGTTGTCAACGGCGACGATGTCGGTAATGCCGCGTTGGTTGAGGGCTTTGACGATGTTGCTGCCGATAAAGCCGGCCGCGCCTGTTACGATGATGGTCATATTGGGTTTCCTTTGATTTTTGGTTTTAGCGAAACTCGTTGCACTCGTTTCAGACGACCTTGGAAAGATGGGGTCGTCTGAAAAAGGGATTACTGCTCTTCCAATGCTTTGTTCAACTCTGCAAACGAGCAAACCGCCGTACCGAGTTTGGCGACGACGACGCCGGCGGCGGTATTGGCGAGGTGCATGGCTTCGGGCATGGTGTAGCCTGCCGCCAGCCCCAAACCCACTCCGGCAATGACGGTGTCGCCTGCGCCGGATACGTCGTAAACTTCTTGGGCGCGGGTGGGCTGGTAAATGGGTTCGCCTTCGCTGAACAGGGTCATGCCTTCTTCGCTTCGGGTCAGTAAAACGGCGGTCAGGTCGAGATGGCGGCGCAGGTTTTGTGCTTTTTCGGTCAGCTCGCTTTCGTTTTTCCAACTGCCGACCACTTCTTTCAATTCGGCGCGGTTGGGCGTAATCAGCGTGGCGCCGGCGTATTTCTCGTAATCGTCGCCTTTGGGGTCGATTAATACGGTTTTGCCCGCGTGTTTCGCCCAATCTATCATGTCGGAGATGTGCGACAGGCCGCCTTTGCCGTAGTCTGAAAAAATGATTGCGTCGTATTCGGGCAATATTTCACGGTATTTCTGCTTGATTTGCTCCAACACTTCGCGGTTGGGATGTTCTTCAAAATCAAGGCGGATAAGCTGCTGGTTGCGGGCGACGACGCGCAGTTTGACGGTGGTGGCGATTTGTTTGTCGCGCATCAGATAGGAGGCGACGCCGTCCTGCGCCATCAGCGCGTCGAGCGCGTTGGCGGCTTCGTCGTCGCCGGTTACCGACAACAGCCCTGCTTTGCCGCCCAACGAAGCGATGTTGCGCGCAACGTTCGCCGCTCCGCCCGCACGTTGGTCGATTCGTCCGATTTTCGCCACCGGCACGGGCGCTTCGGGCGAAATACGGGACACATCGCCAAACCAATAACGGTCGAGCATCACGTCGCCGACAACAAGGACTTTGGCTTGTGCGAAACGGGATTTGAGGGTTTCTTGTTGGAACTTGGTGGGCATATTACCTCCGTTGTGTTTTTTCAGACGGCCTCAACCTGTAAGGTCGTCTGAAAATCAGTTTGCTTCAAGGTTCGCCACGCGGTTCACTTCGCGCAATACGGCTACCGGATCGGCGGCTTGGGTAACGGGGCGGCCCATCACCAGATAAGTCGAACCTGCCGTCAATGCTTCGGCGGGCGTCATGATGCGGCGTTGGTCGTCGTTGTTGCCGGCAATGTCCAAACGGATGCCAGGCGTTACCAAGACAAAATCTTGCCCCAATTCGCGGCGCAGCGGCGCGGCTTCTTGGGCGGAACAGACCACGCCGTCCAAGCCCGAACTTTGCGCCAGTTTTGCCAAACGGATGACTTGTTCTTCAGGGGCGATGTTCAAACCGATTTCCGCCAAATCGCTTTGTTCCATGCTGGTCAGTACGGTTACGCCGATTAAGAGCGGCTTCGTGCCGTATCCGGCAATGGCTTCGGCAGCGGCTTCCATCATGCGGCGGCCGCCCGATGCGTGCATATCGACCATCCACACGCCCATGTCGGCGGCGACTTTGCAGGCTTGCGCGACGGTGTGGGGAATGTCGTGATATTTCAAATCGAGAAAGAGTTTGAAACCCTGATGAATCAGGCTTTCCGCCAAACTGCGCCCCGTCGCGGTAAACAGCTCTTTGCCGATTTTGATTTGGCACAACGCCGGATCAAGGTTGCGGACAAATCCGAGCGTGTCTTTTTCGTTGGCAAAATCAAGGGCAACGATGACGGGGGTGCGTTGTTGCGGAGTTTGGAAGTCGGTGATTAAAGGATTCATGGTGTTTTCGTTTTGGGTTTTCAGACGACCTTTATCGTCTTTTTCGCAGTAACAACGTAAATTCAAACCGTAGGTCGGGCATTGATGTCCGACCTACGCGGACTCAAGCCCCCGACAAACTGTTTCAGATGAATTTGAACCGGTACATCAGCCGTCATTCCCGCGCAGGCGGGAATCCATCGATAAAACTCAGTTCATCAGATTTAAACAGCGATTGCCCAAATTCAGAAATGGATTCCCGCCTGCGCGGGAATGACGCCGAATGATTATTTTTCGGTTGCAACACGCTGTTTATCAAAAACAGGTCGTCTGAAAACCTGACTTTCTGTTTTCAGAGTGCGAAGCCTGCCCGTGGGTTTATTTGCCCAATGCGCCCAATACTTCGGCTTTCACGGCTTCTACCGGCTGAGTGCCGTCAACTTTGATGTATTTCGGTGCGTGTTCGCCTTCCAGTTTGCTGTAAAAATCGACCAGCACTTCGGTTTGCTCGTGGTACACGGCAAGGCGTTTTTTGACGGTTTCTTCTTTGTCGTCGTCGCGCTGAATCAAATCTTCGCCGGTTACGTCGTCTTTGCCTTCGACTTTGGGCGGATTGTAGGTAACGTGGTAGGTGCGGCCGGAAGCCAAGTGAACGCGGCGGCCGCTCATACGGTCGACAATCACGCTGTCGGGCACGTCGATTTCAACGACCGCGTCCAAATCCACGCCCGCTTCAACCATTGCTTCGGCTTGTGCCAGCGTGCGCGGGAAGCCGTCGAACAGGAAACCGTTTTTGCAGTCGTCTTGCGCGATGCGTTCTTTCACCATGCCGATGATGATGTCGTCGCGCACCAAGCCGCCTTCGTCAATGATTTTTTTCGCTTCCAAACCCAGCGGCGTGCCTGCTTTAATCGCAGCGCGAAGCATGTCGCCGGTGGAGATTTGCGGAATGCCGAACGCAGCGGTGATGAATTGTGCCTGAGTGCCTTTGCCCGCGCCCGGCGCGCCTAACAATAATACTTTCATAGGTGTTCCTTCTTGTTAAGTGATATGGATTTGAAACATGATTCAAATGATTTTACACGGCTTGCGTTTATCGTTCAAAACTTCAGACTGCCTGTTCCGCGCCGAAATGTTTCCATGCGTCATCGCGCATTTCGGCAAACCATGTGTCTTCGGGAAAACGCTCCAATGCGTCTTTCAAAGTGGAAAGCAGGTTTTGCGATAAAGTCTTCGCCAAATACTCTTCCTCGTTGGCTTCCGCCGCCTTGTCCGCCTGCTGCGCCAAACCGCGCGCGCGCGTCTGATGCCCGTGTGCCAAGTAGTTGAGCGCAATCACCTTTTGCGCCCAAAGCTGCGGAATCTCGGGGCTGTCTTGCAGCAAAACCGACAAAATCGACACGGCAACCGTCAGCCTGCCGCCGTTCAGGCGCAAATCCAGCGAACGGTTGGGCGGCAGCGTACTGAGCGTTTCCGCTATACGGAACCAAAACTCGCCGCTGGCTTCGTCCGGCGCGGCGGCTTTCAACATTTCATAGTTAAACTCTTGGTCGTCGTTTTGAACCAGCAGGGCAACATCGGCAAGCAGTTTTTGCTCCTCGCGGCTCAAATGGCGTAAATCGGTCATAAAGGGCTTTCTGTCGGTGTTTGGGTAGAACGGATTATCGGGTTTGGTGTTTACTGAAAAACAGCTTTTTACGGCTCATCATTTTCAGACGACCTATCTCTCTGCTCTAGGATGGCGATAAGGTTCGTCCAAATGATAAGGTTTCTTTTTAAATCTTTCCCATTTGACTTTCGGATGGTCTTCTGACGAATCGAACACATTGCCGCCAGTCGTTCTCTTTCGCTTCCCAGTCAGATAATTGTCGCTGTACTCCTCAATTTCGCCTGAAGCTCTGTTATGTTGGGAATTGGTATACCCAATCAGAAGAAAGCGGTCGTTTTGGTAACGGAATAGGTAGGCACTGTCACCCATCCACCAGCTTCCGCAACTGTAAAACCACTGCAAACTCACTTTCAGACGACCTTTATCGATGGATACATCAGAAAACGGATCGTCAAGACAGCCATTATCTTTATCGCTTTCAGGCGGAATCAGCGTTGTGTTTTCGACAGCCGTTTTGTAACCGTCTGCCTGCTTAAACAATACTTTCAACATCCTCGGATTGGTATCCAATTCAGGTAGTCCCATAGAGTCTTTTGGGATGATGTTTGCCTTGTCTTGCTTTTGCAGCACCAAAACGGCATCGGCTTGATTGTCGCCGTTTAAATCTCCCTTCACGCTTTTGATGATTTTCCAACCTTTTGGAACGTGCGCGGAAAAACCGGCGGCGCAAACAGGCAGGGCGATGCAGGATAAAAATATCAATATGCTGCGTTTCATAGCAATTCCTGATGGTAGAAAATTCAAGCAGTCCGTAGCGCGGGCTTGGCTCGCGAAATCTAATGCCGAAACCGACTGATTTCGGATTTTAGCGAAACTCGCTTCGCTCGTTTTCAGACGACCTCGAACGCAGCCCTGACCCTGTCCAAATCCTCTTGCGTATCCACACCGGCTGCGGGGGCTTCTTTGGCAGTTTCGACGGCAATCGGGTAGCCGTGCCACAGGACGCGCAGTTGTTCCAGCGATTCGATGGTTTCCAGCGGCGAGACGCTCATTTCAGTGTAACGTTGCAGAAAACCGGCGCGGTAGGCGTAAATGCCGATATGGCGCAGGACGGCGGTTTCGGCGGGCAATTCGCGTTTTTCGGCGCGCATGGCATCGCGCGGATAGGGAATCGGGGCGCGGCTGAAGTAGATGGCGTTGCGGTTTTTATCAAGGACGACTTTGACGACGTTGGGATTCATAAATTCGTCGAAATCGTGCAATTCGTGCGCCGCAGTTGCCATCTGCACGTTGTTTTCCACCAAGACTTCGGCGGTGCGGTCGATGAGTTCGGGGGCAATCAGCGGCTCGTCGCCCTGTACGTTGACGACCACCAGATGTTGCGGCAGCTTCAGCGCGGCAGCGGCTTCGGCAAGGCGGGTCGTGCCGCTTTCGTGCCGGTTTGAAGTCATGACGACTTCAACGCCGTGCGCCTGACAGGCCGTCTGAATATCGGGATGGTCGGTGGCAACGACGACGCGCGCGGCTTTGCTTTTTGCCGCCTGTTCGGCAACGCGCACGACCATCGGTTTGCCGTGGATGTCCGCCAAGGCTTTTCCGGGCAGGCGCGATGAATCCAGCCGCGCCGGAATCAATACGACGAATTCGGTCATGCTTTGAGTTCCTCTTCGCTCAACGCTCGTGCTTCGTTTTCCAGCATATAGGGAATGCCGTCTTTAATCGGATAAGCCAGCTTCGCCTGACGGCTCCACAATTCCTGTTTGTCCTGATGATATTCCAGCCTGCCTTTGGTAACGGGGCAGACGAGGATGTCTAAGAATTTTTTTTCCATGGGGTTTCTTTCGTTTGATAAATTGGAGGTCGTCTGAAATATTTTCAGACGACTATAATTTATTTCTTATGCTTTTTCCCAACCTGTTTGGCTTGTTTACAGCTTGTATCAGGGTTTTTGCCGTCACACATGATACCTTGTATCTCTTTCGCAAATTCAGGCATATGACGCTGTACAGCTTTTTCTGTTAATGCAAATCCAAACGTCGATATTTCACTCATCGCTTGATTGAGCATAAGAGGCGTCTTGGCAACAACAGCCTGCCCGATAGGCGAACTATAAAAGGCAATCATGCTGTCAACTTCTTCTTGCGTGTATGTCGATTTAGCATGCTTTAATAAAGTATTGCGGACAGTTTGTTTCACTTCGGGCGTTATCAAATCTCTCAAAACATTTTCGCGATAACGGTCAATAGCTTTTGCCATTTGCTCTTTTTTCGCTTCCGGTATTTTGGCAAGGGCTTTATCTGCATATGGTTTAAATCCAATATTGAAACTGTTAATCATATTTTTTTCCATATCCCGGTCAAAATTCTGCGTATCCAACCAACGCTCCAACGACGCGTCGCTGGGTGTAGCGGCAAATGCGTTGGCACACAATGCCAGCGCGGCGAAGGGAAATAACAAGGTTTTCAGTTTCATCTTTTTCTCCTGTTTAAGGTTTAGGGGGTACATTCTTCAGACAATATTTTTTTAATTTCGTTTTCAAATTCAATTAGGTAGTGTTCGCTAATTGTTTCTATTTCTTTCATATCCGCTTCGCTTGCCCCTATATTGGCGAGTTTTTTTATGAATGCCGAATTTTTCTCAACGATAGATTGTCCTACGGGAGTCTCGTAAAACGCAATCATGGCATCAATCTCTTGTTGAGTGAACTCGTCCTTGGCAACTTTTTTTATTTCTTTCATTAATTTGTTTCTAAGTTGCGGTGTGAAATAAGCTTTAAACACTTTGTTCATATAACGGTCTGACGCGGCTTGTAATTGCGGCTGCAGTTCCGGTGGATATGAGGAGATGATCGGTTGCATGAGCTGTCGGTTTTGTGCTTCCGCCATGTTGGTCAAATTTTTGAGAAAGTCGCGTTCGATATGCTGGACTTCCATCCATCTATTTAAAGACTTATCGCTTGGGGGCGCGGCTGTTGCGGCGGAACAGGCGGCAATGGCAACGAAAGTGAGCAGCAGTTTTTTCAGGTTCATAAATTTCCTTATTATTCAAGACAAACAGCAACAAAGAATCAATTGATTTCAGACGACCTGTCGGGAATCTTTCAGCCGTTCCAACACAAACGCCGCCAAATCAGGTTCGATTATCGCACAAACAGGCAACACCCATACATGATTCAGATTGAGGCCGTCTGAAAACTTGACCGCATCCTTTTCCGTAATAATCACCGCGTCCGCATCCGGCAAATCTGCCGCTGCGATGTCGGCATGGTCGGGCAGTGCGACGGTTTGGTTCAACGTGATGCCCATGCTCCGCAATGAATCGAAAAAGCGCTCCGGCTTGGCGATACCTGCCACGGCGGCGACGGTTTGATTTTTCAGACGGCCTGTGTCCAGTATTTCAGACGGCTTGTTCAAACGGTAAATCCGTCCCGTTTCAATGCGGCTGTGAAACATATTTTCAGACGGCGCAAACGACGCATCCGCCTTGCCACCGCTGACAACGACTGCATCCACCGAATCCAGCCGCGACAAAGGTTCGCGCAAACTGCCGTTGGGCAATAAATCCAAATCTGTCCGCCCCGTATCCGCCGCCGGAAACACCGCGATTTCCACATCCCGCCGCAGGGCGTAATGCTGCAAGCCGTCGTCCGCCACAATCAGCCCGATGTCGGGGTGCGCCGCCAGCAACGCCCTGCCTGCCTCTGCGCGGCTGTTGCCCACCGCCGTCGGCGCGCCGGTTTTACGGAACAGCAGCAAAGGTTCGTCGCCCGCATCTTCCGCACGGCTCGCGGCATTCAATACATGAACCGCCTTGCTCTTGCGCCCGTAACCCCGGCTGATGATGCCGACCTTGACGCCTTTTTCCTGCAAGCCCGATACCAGCGCGGCGACAATCGGCGTTTTCCCCGTCCCGCCCGCGTGGATATTGCCGACCACGACCACGGGCACGGGCAGCTTTTCGCTTTTCAGACGACCTGAAACGAAATCATCGCGCCGTTTCGCCGCAATTTTGGCAAACAGCTTGGATAAGGGTTTGAGCAGTAAAGATAAAAACCGATTGGGGCGTTGCCAATGGCGTTCGATGATTTGATGGAGTTTGGGCATTCGGGCATCTTTTTGTGTATGGGATAAGGGAAATATCCAAAACAGGCAAACCTTATTTTTTTGGATAGTTCACTTTCCCTAAATTATCAATAGAAAGTTTTTTCTGACTCACAAGCACATTAATTAATTTTTCAATATGGTCATCCGATAATTTCAGAATGGATTTGAAAGAATTGATTATTGCTTTTTTGGTTTTGGGTTTATTTTTAGCTGACTTATTAAAAAAATTCTGTACTGCATTCATTATTTTAATGTCTTCTTCTTTGCTCATAATATCAATCCGTTTCGGAATTTGAATCTCCAAAGGAAAAGGGGCATATTCTATCTTGTCGCCTTTGATACGTATCAATTGCTGGGATTCGCAGTATTTTAAAATATCATCTAATGTATTTTCTTCCACTTCCAAACAAAATATTTTAGATTGCGAACGCAGAACATTTCTAGCGCCCTGTACCGTTTTACTTTTTGATTCAATCAGCTTGCACGTCAACTTCTCTAAAATATCATTACTGCTGATGTGATAATTCACAAAATTAGTATCAGGATTGAACGAAATCAGTTTTTTATTAAGCAGACTTTGGATAATTTTCCCAACTATTTCATTTTGTTGTTCTTGATTAAAGGGGATCAATTCTTGATACAAAACAGAATGCAAACGCGATTCCAAATTGTGAAAAACAGTCGGTCTGAAAGCACTGGGCGGAATTAATGCTGCAATTACCTTTCGTACGCATAAATTAATAAATGTAGGAGATTGATGTAAAGCAACAGTTTCAGAATACACAATTTCCGTATCTTTGACGGGGTGCTTATTCTCTGAAAGATTAGGTTCTTGTCCTATCTGTTGTTTTTTCATTTCCAACAACAATTCCTCATTCTTCCCTGCATCCTCCAAACTTCCCAATCTGACAATACCCTTACACAAATGCGTATCTTCCAAATGTTCGACTAAAACATCAAATCCCCCGTCCCTCGAAAGAATGCATATCAATGCCTCCTTGTCCTGTTCCGTAATCTTCCCTAAATAATAGGCAAGATAAAAATCCAGAGCATTTTTGCCTGTCTTTGCAACCCGTACGAAATGAACATTTTTCCCAAACCTGCATAAGGCTTCGCAAAGCTCCACCGATAAAGTTTTTTGTTGCAGCTTTCCCAGAAAAAGCCAGATATGGCAGTTTTCTTCACCCACTCCGCTCAATTGCGATGCTTCCGGTTGGACGTTTTCAAAATCAATCAAAATATGTTTCATAACAGTATCCCGTAATGTTTTCGTTTATAAGTTGGACAATATACTATTAAAATAATATCCGGCAAAGACTTCTTTCAGACGGCCCTTTCCGCACAAATGCCGCCCGAAACCCCTTATAATCCGACCTTTCCCTATTCTTCCCGCTCCCAATGTCCGAACTCTTCGCACCCTCCTCCATTTCCGTATCCGAACTCAACGCCCTCGCCAAAGCCCTGCTGGAAGACCATCTTGCCGGTTTGTGGATTGCGGGCGAAGTGTCCAATCTGACCCGTGCCGCCAGCGGGCATTATTATTTCTCGCTCAAAGACAGCCGCGCGCAGGTGCGTTGCGCGATGTTCAAGGGTGCGGCGGCGCGTTTGGCGAAACCTTTGAAAGAAGGTGACCATATCGAAGTGGCGGGCAAAATCAGTATTTACGAGGCGCGGGGCGAATTTCAGATTACGGTGAACGAGGTGCGGCTCAAAGGCTTGGGGCAGCTTTACGAAGCCTACGAGCGGCTGAAGGCGCAGTTGCAGGCGGAGGGCGCGTTTGCGGCGGAACGCAAGAAACCTTTGCCCGCCCGAGCGCAATGTATCGGCATCGTAACTAGTCTGGCGGCGGCGGCATTGCGCGATGTCGTTACCACCTTGAAACGCCGCGCGCCCGAAATTCCCGTAATCGTTTATCCGACCGCCGTTCAAGGCGCGGGCAGCGAGTTTCAGATTGCCCAAGCGATTAAAACCGCCTCGCAACGCGCCGAATGCGATGTGTTGATTGTCTGTCGCGGCGGCGGCAGCATTGAAGACTTGTGGGCGTTTAACGAAGAACCGGTCGTGCGCGCCATCGAAGCCTGCGCGATTCCCGTCGTCAGCGGCGTGGGACACGAAACCGATTTCACGCTTGCCGATTTCGTCGCCGATGTGCGCGCGCCCACACCGACCGGCGCAGCGGAACTGGTCAGCCCCAACCGCCAAGAATCATTACACCGCCTCGCCCAGGCCAAAGGTCGTCTGAAAACCGTTTTGGAACAACGCTATTTCGATGCCAGTCAAAAGCTCGACTGGCTCGCGCGGCAAATCCGCCATCCGCGCCAAAAACTCGACGAACAGCGCACCTACATTCACAAACTGGCGCAAACCCTGTCCTACTCGATGACGCAAAACGTCCGCGCCCACACCGCCCGTTTCGAACGCCAAACCCAAGCCCTGCAACATTTCCGCCCCGATATTTCCGTTTACCGGCAAGACATCGACCGCTTTCAGACGACCTTGTCGCACGCCTTCCGCCAACTGCTCGCCCAGCGCCGCCAAAGCCTGACCGCCCAAACCGCCCTGCTCGAAGCCGTCTCGCCGCAGCAGATTCTGGAACGAGGCTTCTCCGTCGTTAAAAACACACGCGGACAAGTCATCCGCAACACCAACGCATTGAAACAAGGGCAGAAACTGCACATCACTTTTGCCGACGGCGAAACCGACGTGCGCGTGACCAAAGAGCAGGCACAGCGGGAATTGTTTGATTAATCGTTGATTTGACTGACGAAGGTCGTCTGAAAACAGGGTCGATTAAAATAGAAACTGCTCTTGCCGTCATTCTCACGCAGGCGTGAATCCGGAGATTTGGAATAATGGCGTTCCAAATCCTTCCGAAAACCAAAAATCTGAATTCCTGCCTGCGCGGGAATGACAATCCTTGTGCTTTTTCTTTGACTCCACTCTTCAAATATTCGCTTTGATAAAATTTGATCTGCTTTTTTTCAGACGACCCGTCCCTCACGAATCCCTTTTGCCGATATGGTAAGAATGCCAAGTCCGTAGGCCAATCATGATCTTCGCGGGCAAAGCTCATGCTACACGCTATTGTTTGGTTGTTCGGATTTGATAAAAATACGGCAATTTACGGCTGATTGTTCCTGTTTTTAGAAAGACAGCAAAACTCATATTTCGGTAAAAAGGTCGTCTGAAAATGAACAAACCAAGCGGTATTCACACATTTTCAGACGACTTCCTGCACATTCCGGAATCATTTTCATCTCAATACGGTATAATCCCTCCATCTGCTTTGTACTGCATCATCAAACGATTATGGACAACATGCAAAACCAACCGCCAATTCCGCCGCGAAATTCGTTGCGCCGCAACAGTATTTACCTGCTACCCAACTCCTTTACCATCGCCGCGTTGTTCTGCGCCTTTTTCGCCATCACCCAATCCATGCACGGGCGTTATGAGACGGCAGCGATTGCAGTATTCCTCTCCATGCTGCTCGACGGCATGGACGGTCGCGTGGCGCGGCTGACCAACAGCCAAAGCGCGTTCGGCGAACAGCTAGACAGCCTTGCCGACATGGTCAGTTTCGGCGTCGCCCCCGCCTTGATTGCCTATAAATGGCAGCTTTGGCAGTTTGGCAAAATCGGTTATTCCGTCGCCTTCATCTACTGCGCCTGCGCCGCCCTGCGCCTCGCCCTCTTCAACACACTCATCGGCAAAGTCGATAAACGCTGGTTCATCGGCGTTCCCAGTCCGACCGCTGCCGCGTTGATTGTCGGTCTGATTTGGGTCAACCACAGCATCGAACGCTTCCCCGGCGTACATTGGTGGGCTTTGGGCATCACGCTTTTCGCCGGTATTTCCATGATTGTCCAAATCCCGTTTTGGAGCTTTAAAGAAATCAACATCCGCCGCCAAGTCCCGTTTATGGGCATGGTGCTTGCCGTGTTGGTATTGTTGCTCATCAACTGGAAACCTTCGCTTGTACTTTTCCTGTTTTTCCTGGGTTACAGCCTCTCCGGCTACATCATGGCAGTATGGCGTTGGTTGAAAAAACGCCGTAAAACAAAAAAGGTCGCCTGAAAAATGTGGACTTGGGACATCATCTTCTCCCTGCTCGCCGTCGGAAGCGCGGCGGGCTTTATTGCAGGATTATTCGGCGTAGGCGGCGGCACATTGATTGTCCCCGTCGTCTTGTGGACGTTGCAACTGCAAGGCATCAGCGGTCATCCCTACGCCCAACATCTCGCCATCGGCACATCCTTCGCCGTGATGGTGTTCACCACCTTCTCCAGCATGTACGCGCAGCATAAAAAAAGCGCCATCGACTGGCAAACCGTCCGCCGCATGACCCCCTCCATGATATTTGGCGTACTGATCGGCGCGGTCACCGCCAAATACATGCCTACCCGCGCCCTGCAAATCTTCTTTATCGCATTCCTGACCCTTATCGCCCTCAAAACCCTAGCCGACTCCAAACCCAAAGCCTCGCGCCACCTGCCCTCCCTACCCGGCCTGAGCGTGGTTGGCACATTGTTCGGCGCAGCTTCGAGCTGGGTCGGCATCGGCGGCGGCTCGCTGTCCGTCCCCTTCCTGATGTATTGCAACTTCCCTGCCCACCGCGCCATCGGCACATCCTCCGGCCTCGCCTGGCCGATTGCGCTTGCAGGCACAATCGGTTATCTCATTACCGGCTGGAACATCCCCAACCTCCCCCATGGCTCCGGCGGCTTCCTCTATCTACCCGCCGTCGCCATCCTGAGCATCGCGACCATGATTTTTGCCCCTCTCGGCGTCAAAACCGCGCACAAACTCCCCGCCCGCCAGCTCAAAATCTCCTTCGGCATCATGCTTCTGCTGATTGCCATAAAAATGGCTTGGAACCTTGTCCGTTGAATTTTCCCAAACGCTGCCATCATTAAAAGGTCGTCTGAAAACGAGCATGGCAGGTTACGCCGAAACCACCCACATTTTTTCAGACGACCTTTCACCTTAGCCCTGTTTCAACACCCCAAATTCTTTTAAAATACCGCCTATTTAAATTTAATCGAGAGACCGAACTTCATGAACCTACATCAAACCGTCGAACGCGAAGCCGCTGCCGCCTTTGCCGCCTCAGGCATCACCGACAGCCCCGTTGTCTTGCAGCCGACCAAAAACGCCGAACACGGCGATTTCCAAATCAACGGCGTGATGGGTGCGGCGAAAAAAACCAAACAAAATCCGCGCGAGTTGGCGCAAAAGGTCGCCAAAGCATTGGCGGACAATGCCGTAATTGAAAGCGCGGAAGTAGCCGGTCCCGGTTTCATCAACCTGCGCCTGCGTGCCGACTTTTTGGCGCAAAACCTTTCCCACGCGCTGCACAGCGGCCATTTGGGCATCCGCAAAACCGATAAACCGCAAACCGTCGTCATCGACTATTCCTCGCCCAATCTGGCGAAGGAAATGCACGTCGGCCATCTGCGTTCCAGCATCATCGGCGACAGTATTTCGCGCGTATTGGAATTTATGGGCAACACCGTCGTCCGCCAAAACCACGTCGGCGACTGGGGTACGCAGTTCGGCATGTTGGTCGCTTATTTGGTCGAGCAGCAAAAAGACAACGCCGCGTTTGAGCTGGCGGATTTGGAGCAGTTTTACCGCGCAGCCAAAGTGCGCTTTGACGAAGATGCCGCCTTTGCCGACACCGCGCGCGAATACGTTGTGAAGCTGCAAGGTGGCGATGAAACTGTGTTGGCGTTGTGGAAACAGTTTGTCGATATTTCGCTCTCGCACGCCCAAGCCGTTTACGACACGCTGGGCTTGAAGCTGCGTCCTGAAGACGTGGCGGGCGAATCGAAATACAACGACGATTTGCAGCCCGTGGTCGATGATTTGGTTCAAAAAGGTCTGGCGGTCGAAGACGACGGCGCGAAAGTCGTGTTCTTGGACGAGTTTAAAAATAAAGAAGGCGAACCCGCCGCGTTTATCGTGCAAAAACAAGGCGGCGGCTTCCTCTACGCCTCCACCGATTTGGCGTGCCTGCGCTACCGCATAGGTCGTCTGAAAGCCGACCGCCTGCTGTACGTCGTCGATCACCGCCAAGCCCTGCACTTCGAACAACTTTTCACCACTTCCCGCAAAGCAGGCTATCTGCCGGAAGATGCAAAAGCCGAGTTTATCGGCTTCGGCACCATGATGGGCAAAGACGGCAAACCGTTCAAAACGCGCAGCGGCGACACCGTAAAACTGGTTGACCTGCTGACTGAAGCCGCCGAACGCGCCACTGCTTTGGTGAAAGAAAAAAATCCCGAATTGGGCGCGGACGAAGCCGCTAAAATCGGCAAAACCGTCGGCATCGGCGCGGTCAAGTACGCCGATTTGAGCAAAAACCGCACCAGCGATTATGTGTTCGACTGGGACGCCATGCTCTCGTTTGAAGGCAACACTGCCCCCTACCTGCAATACGCCTACACCCGCGTGCAAAGCGTGTTCCGCAAAGCCGGCGAATGGGACGCGACCGCGCCAACCGTTTTAACCGAACCGCTGGAAAAACAGCTTGCCGCCGAGCTTCTGAAATTCGAAGACGTGCTGCAAAGCGTGGCAGACACGGCATATCCACACTACCTTGCCGCCTACCTCTACCAAACCGCCACCTTGTTCAGCCGCTTCTACGAAGCCTGCCCGATTCTGAAATCAGAAGGCGCAACCCGCAACAGCCGCCTGCAACTGGCGAAGCTCGCCGGCGACACGCTGAAACAAGGCTTGGATTTGCTGGGCATTGATGTGTTGGATGTGATGTAAGTCATTCTCCATAAGCAAAGGTCGTCTGAAAACCGCTTTTCAGACGACCTTTGTCTATGTAATGAATAATGGTGATTCTATAGTGGATTAACTTTAAATCAGGACAAGGCGACGAAGCCGCAGACAGTACAGATAGTACGGAACCGATTCACTTGGTGCTTCAGCACCTTAGAGAATCGTTCTCTTTGAGCTAAGGCGAGGCAACGCCGTACTGGTTTAAAGTTAATCCACTATAAAAAATAGGATAACCCTCTGCCGCCATTTCCATCTATGTGTGGACAGCCGCGGTTAACCGTTTTCTATTTCGGCATTACGTTAAGATTAATCCCCCAGCGCCGCCACCATCACCGCTTTAATCGTGTGCATCCGGTTTTCTGCTTGGTCGAACACGATGCTGGCGGGGCTTTCGAATACTTCTTCCGTTACTTCCACGCCGTTTAAGCCGAAGGTTTCGTAAATCCATTCGCCGACTTTGGTTTCGCGATTGTGGAAGGCGGGCAGGCAGTGCATGAATTTGACCTGCGGGTTGCCCGATGCCGCCATCAGCTCGGGGGTAACGCGGTAATCTTTCAATAAATCAATGCGTTCCTGCCATGCCTCTTTCGGCTCGCCCATGCTGACCCACACGTCGGTATGGATGAAATCGACGCCTTTGACGGCTTCTTCCGCGTTTTCGGTCAGCAAAATTTTACCGCCGGTTTCTTCGGCGACGGCGCGGGCGCAGGCGACGATGTTTTCAGACGGCCATAAGGTTTTCGGTGCGCCGATACGCACGTCCATGCCGAGCTTCGCGCCCAACACCAGCAGCGAATTTGCCATGTTGTAACGCGCGTCGCCGACGTAGGCAAACGCGGTTTGATTCAAAGGTTTGCCGCTGTGTTCGCGCATGGTCAGCGCGTCGGCGAGCATTTGGGTCGGGTGGAACTCGTTGGTCAGACCGTTGAACACGGGCACGCCGGCGTATTTCGCCAATTCTTCCACCACGTCCTGCCCGAAGCCGCGATATTCGATGCCGTCGTACATCCTGCCCAACACGCGGGCAGTGTCTTTGATGCTTTCCTTATGCCCGATTTGGCTGGCGGACGGCTCCAGATAAGTCACCCCCGCCCCTTGGTCGCGCGCGGCAACTTCAAACGCGCAGCGGGTGCGGGTCGATGTTTTTTCAAAAATCAGAGCGATGTTCTTCCCTTTCATCCGCTGCACTTCGCGCCCTGCCTTCTTAGCTGCTTTCAACTCGGCGGCAAGGTCGAGGTAGGCGGTGATTTCTTCGGGCGTGAAGTCTAAAAGTTTCAGGAAATGGCGGTTTTTCAGGTTCATATTCGTATTTCTCCTTTCCGGCAGTTCGGGCATTGATGGACAATCTGCCGCTGCTCTATTTTATAGTGGATTAACTTTAAACCAGTACGGCGTTGCCTCGCCTTGCCGTACTATCTGTACTGTCTGCGGCTTCGTCGCCTTGTCCTGATTTAAATTTAATCCACTGTAGTCAGGTCGTATTTTCGAATCCGATCATTTCAATCGGCATTGTCTACCTCAAAATCAAAACAAGGTCGTCTGAACTTCGCCGCGCTCCAAAGCAAGCAGCGATTGTTTGCGATTCAGGCCGCCTGCGTAGCCGGTCAGCTTGCCGTCGCTGCCGATGACGCGGTGGCAGGGAATCAGGATGGACACTTTGTTCTGCCCGTTGGCGGCGGCAACGGCACGGACTGCTTTGGGATTGCCCAAACGCTGCGCCTGCTCCTTGTAACTGCGCGTTTCGCCGTAAGGAATCGCCAAGAGTGCATCCCATGCCTGCTTTTGAAATTCGGTTCCCACCTGCTCCAAAGGCGTGGCAAAGGTTTTCAGACGACCCTTGAAGTATAAGTCCAATTCCTGCCGCAGAAGTTGCGTTCGCTCATCCTCCCGAAACACAAACCGTCCACGCAAGGCTTTTTGGACGGCGGTAATTTCCTGCTCCATATGTTTCTGCCCGACAAACTCCAGCAAACACAAGCCCTTACCGCCGAACACTGCCAGCATCTCGCCCAAAGGCGTAGCAATGGCGGCGGCGGTCAGTTCGTTCGAGCTATCAGGGTAACGCGCTTCCAACAAACGGATGGCGCGGCGGATACGGACATATTCTTCAGGCGCGCAGCCGATGCGGTCGATAAAATCCTGCTCGAACTGCTTGGCTTCGTGTTCCGTCAAACGTCCATGCAGCAGGGCTTCGAGGTCGTCTGAAAAGTCGGTTTCCAGTCGCTCGCGGGTTTCATTCCATTTTGAAGGAAGGTCGTTCAAAGAAGGTAGGGTAATCATAGGTATAGATCTATTTACAATAAAGGGAGGCATGACCCTCCCTGTTATAACAATTTATCGGCTTCTTTGCCAATACTACAGCTCGCCCCGTTTTTATTTCATAGATTTTTATTCCCGATAATCTACAAACCCCAACCGATTACCCGACGGATCAATAAATTCCACAGCCCATCCGGTACGAATGCGGAAAGGTTCGCTTAGAAAACGGATATTCCTACCCTGTAACGCTGCATATTTTGCCTGCACATCTTCCACTTCAATCCACACGGTAGGCGTCATATCGGGAAACTTTTTCCGCTCTTTGAGAATGATGGCGGCTTCTTCGTCGCCTACCCGAAAAGCAACCATGCCGTTTTCGGAAAAGTCGAATTTAACGGGCAAATCCAGCACTTCTTGGTAAAAGCGGCAACTGGCAGCAAGATCGTCTGCGGGAAAGAAAAAATTATCGTACTTCATCATTTTTCTCCTTATCAACGAGTTGGTATCACAATATCACTTAAAAAAATTGAATGGAATGCCCTATCAATAAAAAGACTTAATAAAAATCTACCTTCCTGAAAATGTGTACCGGTATCCATCACCATTCTTATTATGATAAAGAATTGATTGAACCGTCGTAGGATGTTCCTTAAGGCATTGCCTTAATATATGCCGATTTTGGCAGAGTAATACCCTTCTGCCCTTTTCAGACGACCTTATTCAGCTAACAACCGCGCCAATATCCCCTCATACACCGCCGACAGCTTCGGAATATCGTCCAGCCGCACGTTTTCGTTGATTTGGTGGATGGTGGCATTGGACGGGCCTAATTCGATGAGTTCTTTCGCAATGGCTTTAATGAAGCGTCCGTCCGAAGTGCCGCCGGTGGTGGACAATTCGGTCTCTACGCCGCAGGTTTCGGAGATGGCTGCGCGTGCCACGTCGGTCAGTTTGCCCGCTTGGGTCAGAAAGGGCTGCCCCGAACACGACCATTGCAAATCGTATTGCACGCCGTGTTTGTCCAAAATGGCATGGACGCGTTGTTTCAGCCCTGCTTCGGTGGACTCGGTGGAAAAGCGGAAATTGAATTTGACGTTCAGCTCGCCCGGAATGACATTGGTCGCGCCTGTACCGCCGTTGATATTGGAAATTTGAAAGCTGGTCGGCGGGAAGTATTCGTTGCCTTCGTCCCAGACTTCCTGCGTCAGCTCTAACAAGGCCGGGGCAAAAGTATGCACGGGATTGATTGCCAAATGCGGATAGGCAATATGGCCTTGCTTGCCTTTTACGGTCAGGTTGCCCGACAGCGAGCCGCGCCGGCCGTTTTTAATCATATCGCCCAATTTGTCCACGGCGGTCGGTTCGCCGACGATGCAGTAGTCGATAAGCTCGTCGCGCGCTTTCAATACATCGACGACTTTGGTCGTGCCGTCCAGCGCGTCGCCCTCTTCGTCGGAAGTAATCAGGAGCGCAATGCTGCCTTGGTGATCGGGATGTTCGGCAACAAAGCGTTCGCAGGCGGTAACGAAACAGGCGATACTGGTTTTCATGTCCGCCGCGCCGCGCCCGTATAATCTTCCGTCGCGCTCTGTCGGCTCGAACGGGGGCGAATCCCATTTTTCAACAGGACCTGTCGGCACAACATCGGTATGCCCTGCAAAACAGACGACGGGAGCTTTCGTGCCGCGTCGCAACCAGATGTTTTTGGTGTCGCCGAAATGGAGTTCTTCAGCCGCAAAACCGATTTTATGCAGGCGTTCGGCAAGCAGTTTTTGGCAATCTCGGTCGTCGGGGGTAACGGACGGGCGGGAAATCAATTCTTTGGCGAGTTCTAGGGATTGGGTTTCAGTCATTTTTTGGTTTTCTTGTTGATTGTGAATATTTGGAACAGGTCGTCTGAAAATCAGTTTCGGGTTTCAGACGACCTTTTTATAGCAAATTATAGAGCGTCCGATGCTTGAATTCATTCCTATGCGGAAATGGAGACACGGATATTTTCTATTTTAGCCCACCATACCGCCCTACTCGTCCACAGGCTTCTGCCCTTTACGTTCTGCCTTTCTGGCTTCGCGCACGGCTTTGAGTTCGGCTTCTTTTTGACGGGCTTTTTTGAGCCATGTTTCCCATTGGTTCGGTGTTTCGAGGGTGATTCTGCCGATTTTGCCTTCGCGGAAGTCGGTGAGGATGTTCTCCGCGGCTTTTTGGTAGTTGACCCGTCCGCCGCTGAGGACTGCGCCGCGTTTTTTGGCTATCCACTCGAGCCATGAGTTGTCGTCCCAGTGGCTGCTGGGGTCTTTGTCGGCTTGGTAGCGTTCTTGCAGCATGGGGAGGTAGTGGCGGCGGAGGTAGTCTAAAAGCTCAAGGGCGACTTCTTCTTCGTCCAGCGCGTTGCGTCCGACTGCGCCGCCGGCGGCGAGGTTGTAGCCTCCTTCTTCGACGATGATTTTCGGCCACAGCATTCCGGGGGTGTCGTAGAGCCAGAAGTCGTCGGCGAGGAAGAGGCGTTGTTCAGCTTTGGTGATGCCGGGTTCGTTGCCGGTTTTGGCGGATTTTTTGCCTATCATGCCGTTGATGAGGGTGGATTTGCCGACGTTGGGGATGCCGCAGATGAGGACGCGCAGGGGTTTGTCTATGCCTTGGCGGTGGGGAATCATGGCGCGGCAGGCTTGGGTGATTTTGCCATGTGCGCCGGTTTCGGAGGAGTCGAGGGCGATGGCGCGGGTGTCGGGGCGGCTGTTGTAGTGTTCGAGCCAGATTTTGGTGCGCTCGGGGTCGGCAAGGTCTTGTTTGTTGAGGATTTTGAGTTTGGGTTTGCCTTTAGAAAGCTGGGCTAGCAGGGGGTTTTCGCTGGAGGCGGGCATTCGTGCGTCCAGCATTTCAATCACCATGTCGACGCTTTTGGCGCGCTCGGCGATGGCTTTTTTTGCTTTGTTCATGTGGCCGGGAAACCATTGGATTGCCATGTTTTGTTCTTTCTGTCTGATTTGCGGTGGGGTCGTCTGAAAAGTGGTTCGGCGGTGTTTTCAGACGACCTGAGGTTTGTCCGTTTTCTGTGCAAAGGTCGTCTGAAAGCCTTCGCGGTTTTTCAGACGACCTTTTGGTTTGGGGCGCTCAAGGTTTAGAGGTTGCCGTGTTCGTAGCGGTAGTAGCCGGCTTCGTCCATACATTGTTCAAGGGATTTGGATTCGCGTCCGTGTTTGGCGTCGTGTTGCGCTTGTGATTTGCAAACGTTGATTTGACGGGAAACTTCGGATTCGCTTGCGCCGGTGCGGTGCCAGCGGTAGGCGGGGACTTCGGTGGCGCAGGCGGCGAGTGTGCAGGCGAGTGCGAGGGTGAGGATGTGTTTCATGGGTTTCTCCTTTTATAGTGGATTAAATTTAAACCAGTACGGCGTTGCCTCGCCTTGCCGTACTATTTGTACTGTCTGCGGCTTCGTCGCCTTGTCCTGATTTTTGTTAATCCACTAAATATCGAAAAGGTCGTCTGAAAAGGGGAATCAGCGTCCGGACAGGTTGTGCGCCTGTCTGTGGCGGACCAGCAGTTCGTAATGCCCTTGCAGGCGTTGGGCGAGTTTTTCGACAACATAGACGGAACGGTGCTGCCCGCCGGTACAGCCGATGGCGATGGTTACGTAGCTGCGGCTTTCTTTTTGCAGGCGCGGGAGCCAGTGGTTCATAAAGTGGTCGATGTCGTCCACCATTTCCTGCACCAGGGGCTGCTGGTCGAGATACGCTTGAATGGGAGCGTCCATGCCTGTGTAGGGGCGCAGCTCGGGATCGTAATAGGGATTGGGCAGGCTGCGCATATCGAACATAAAATCGGCGTTGTTCGGCACTCCATATTTGAAGCCGAAAGACTCGAGGATAACCAAAAGCCCTCTGCGTTCGATGTTGAGCCATTGTTGAACGGCATAACGCAGTTGCTGCGCGTTCATTTTGGATGTGTCGATGCAATAGGCAATGTCTTTGAGCGGAAACAGCCATTCGCGTTCTTTTTGCAGGCTTTCCAACAGGGTAAGGCTCAATCCGGACAGCGGATGGCCGCGCCGCGTTTCGGAAAAACGGCGCACCAGCACGCTTTCTTCTGCTTCAACAAACAATACTTCGACCTGATGCCCTTCATCGCGCAGGTATTGGATTTGCTCTTGCGCTTCCTGAATATTGATGCCGGAACGGACATCGACGCTCACGCCGAGTTTGGTTTCATCGGCACGTTCGATGTGGTGCAGCACCAGCGAGGGCAGCATTTCCAGCGGCAGGTTGTCCACGCAAAAATAGCCGAGGTCTTCGAGCTGCTTGAGGGCAACGGACTTACCCGAGCCGGACAATCCGCTAATCAGGACGATTTTCATGGTTTTGTTCGTTTTCTTTGAGTTGTGTTTGATGGCGTTCGAGGAATTCTTTGGTGCTGTCTTTGCCGCGCAACTGGAGGATGTAGTTGCGCACCGCCGCTTCCACCAATACCGCAAGGTTTCGACCGACGGCGACTGGCAGGGTGACGGAACGGACGTTCACATTGAGGATGGACTCGGTTTCCGTGCGTATGCTCAAGCGGTCAAGCTGCTTCATGTAATCGTCGTCGGCAGCGGCAAGGTTGATGATCAGCTGGAGGATTTTTTTCGGACGGATAGAAGTTTCGCCGAAAATGTGGCGAATGTTGAGTATGCCCAAACCGCGCACTTCAAGGAAATCGCGCAGCATCGGCGGGCAGCGGCCTTCGAGCGTTTCGGGGCCGGTACGGAACAGCTCGACCGCATCATCGGCAATCAGACTGTGTCCGCGCGAAATCAATTCTAACGCCAACTCGCTTTTACCCAAGCCGGAATGACCGGTAATCAGCACGCCGACTTCAAATACATCAAGGAATACGCCGTGTTTGACGATGGAGGTCGCCAACGTGCGTTGCAGATAAATCCGCAACACGTCCATCAAATACGGGCTTTCGAGCTTGGAAGTCAGCAGCGGGATGTCGTTTTTATGGCAGTAGTCGCGCAATTTGGGCGAAACCGCCAGACCGTTGGCAACAATGACCAGCGACATGGGGATATCGAAGAGTTCGCCGAAATCGTAATTCAACTCGCCCGATTCGAGGCGCTTGAGATATTCGGCTTCGGCAACACCGACGACTTGGATTTGATTGGGATGGATAAAATTCAAATGGCCGACCAACGCCAAAACGGGTTTGTCGGCCTCTACTCCGATGCGGTTGTCCGCACCCGAATTGCCTGCCACCCAAGCAAGTTGGAGCTTGTGCTGATTGTCGGAAAACAGGCGGCGGACGGATATACTGGGCATTCTTTACTCTTCTGCCAGAAGTTTGCGCACCTCCTCGGCAGAGGTTGCGGACATCAAGGCTTCACGGACGGCTTTTTGCGAGAACCTGCCCGCCAGTTTGGACAAGACTTCCAAATGCTCGCCGGTCGCATTTTCCGGCACCAACAAAGTGAAAATCAGGGATACGGGTTTGCCGTCGGGCGCATCGAAAGCGACCGGTTCTTTCGTGCGGATAAACGCGCCGGTGGCTTTTTTCACGCAGGCATGACGGCCGTGCGGGATGGCGACGCCCTGCCCCAAGCCGGTCGAACCCAGCTTTTCGCGGGCAAACAGGCAGTCGAAGACATCGCCGTGAGGTAATTCTGCTTCATGTTCAAGCAGCAGGCCCGCTTCTTCAAACAAGCGTTTTTTGCTGCCGACTTCCAAGTCTAAAACGATATGGGACAAAGGCAAAATTTCGCCGATAAGGCTCATAGAAATCTCTTTTGATGTGGCAAAATGAAATGGAATTGTACCGACTGTCTGTACAAACCTCAATCCTGAACACGCAATTTACACTCAGATTGCTAACAAGAAACGCTGCTTCTTTGATATTTCTTAACTCATACACAAGGTCGTCTGAAAACGGCGACAAATGGCTTGCAGTAGGTTCGGATACCGGGTAAAACCCAGCGCCATCATCAATCCGCCCTTCCCCAAAAACACAAAACGTCGTCTGAAAACCTTTTCAGACGACGTTTCATCCATCCTATTGCCTTACAACCGCGTAGCAGCCACAGTCCACAAATAATGCCCTGACAGACCCAAAAACCAGAGCAGACCGATATGATTGTTATCCAAAAACACTTTAAAACAAGTCTGGTGGTCGCGGGTTTTGATGGCATGGTATTGACCGATTTGCAGCCACGCCACCGCAGGCAGCATGATCCAATACGGCCATGTCGCGCCGATTTTCACACCCAATACCGCCATCAGCGCGGTAAACCAAAAATGGCAGAGCATGGAAGCGGAAATATCGTGATCGCCGAACGTGATTGCCGAAGTTTTGATCCCGATTTTCAAATCGTCTTCCTTGTCCGCCATCGCATAAATCGTGTCGTAGGCAAGCGTCCATAAAGCATTGGCGGTAAACATCAGCCACGCCGTAGAAGGCACGCCGCTGCGGACGGCGGCAAACGCCATCGGAATCCCGAAAGAAAACGCCAGCCCCAAATAAAACTGCGGCAGCGGGAAAAAACGTTTGGTAAAGGGGTAAGTCATCGCCAGAAACAGCGCGGGAACGCTCATCACCCAAGTCAACAGGTTCAGCGGCGTCATGCAGAGGGCGGCGAGCAGGCAGAGGATGACGGTCAGCAGAATCGCTTCCGTTTTAGAAACCAACCCGCGGGCAAAGGGGCGGTTTTTCGTGCGCTCGACCGAGCCGTCAAAATTGCGGTCGGCAAAGTCGTTGATCACGCAGCCTGCGCTACGCATAAAGAATGTACCGGCAGTAAACGCCCAAAAAATATCCGCTTGCGGAAGACCTTCCGAAGCGACCCATAACGCCCAATAGGTCGGCCAAAGCAGCAACAACGTGCCGATAGGCTTGTCGATGCGCATCAGTTTGCCGTATACCAAAATGCGGGCAACGGCGTGGCGGTTGAGAAAATGTAGGAGAAAACGTCTTATCTTCATGTAGGTAATTTAAATTCTATGGCAAACCCGGACAAACCTCGCATCCCTTTTCAGACTTTGCCGTTACCTTATTAAAATTTTTGTAACTGTTTCAACGGAAACTTGCCTATTATAAGCTAATTTTCAACAATGATGATTAAATTTAAACATTTATGACAAAAATTAAACAGGGTGCTATTTGGAAGTCTGGGAATGATTCTAGAAAATACAATACAAACATCTAAAATAAAATACTCAAAAACCAATAAGAAATCACTTTAAAAGCACCACTCTTCTACCACATACCCAACTTACCTAAATCATCCATTTAATACGAAAAAATCCTTCTTTATTACAAAACAAATAATCGGTTTTCCCAAAAACAAGGTCGTCTGAAAATGTGCCACAATTTTCAGACGACCTATTCCTATTGTACTGCAAGCAGCAGCGGTTAACACGTTTAAAACGACTCATCCGCCCGCAGATAACGCCATTTTCCGGGCGGCAGTTTGCCCAGTTTGACTTTACCCATCCGAATCCGCTTCAGCCCGACGACACGCAAACCGACAAGTTCGCACATACGGCGGATTTGCCGCTTTTTGCCTTGTTTCAACACGAAACGCAACTGGTCTTCGTTTTGCCATTCTACTTTGGCGGGGCGCAGTTTCTCGCCGTCCAAACTCAATCCGTGGTTAAGCAGGGCAAGCCCTTTTTCGTCCAATTTGCCGCGCACGCGCACCAAATATTCTTTTTCACTGCCGCTGTTTTCGCCGATAAGCTGCTTGGCGATGCGCCCGTCCTGCGTCAACACCAGCAATCCGACGGAATCGATGTCCAGCCGTCCGGCGGGCGCCAAGCCGAATTTGTGTTTTTCGCTGAACGGAATGCGGCTGTCGTCGCCTTCCCAACGGTTGTCCGCAGTAATCAGCTCGGCAGCGGATTTGTAGCCTTTTTCCGCCTGCGCGCTGACGTAGCCGACGGGCTTGTTGAGCAGGATGGTAACGCGCTCTGCCTGTCTTTCATGCGCCTGCCGGTTGAGGTCGATGCGGTCGCGTTCGGTTACTTTCTGACCGAGTACGGCGGTTTGCCCGTTGACCTTGACCCAGCCTTGCTCGATGTAGCTGTCTGCCTCGCGGCGCGAGCATAAGCCTAATTGCGCCATACGCTTGGAAAGACGCATGGTTTCTTCGGATGTATTGTCCATAATATGTCTGAATTTAAAAGAGAAAACGGATTATATCACTGCAATAGGAAAGGTCGTCTGAAAAGAAATCAAGAGACTCTTTCAGACGACCTTATCTTTTCAAGACTAGATCAGGCTTAAGAATATTGTTTTAAGAGTTCGCGGAACTGCACGCCGGTTTCCGGATGTTTCAAGCCGTAGGCAACGGTAGCTTCGAGATAACCCAGTTTGCTGCCGCAGTCGTAGCGTTTGCCGTCGAAGGCATGTGCGAGAACGAACTCGTGATCCAACAGGCGGGCAATGCCGTCGGTCAGTTGGATTTCGTTGCCTGCACCGCGCGGCAGGTTTTCCAGAAGGCTGAAAATGCGAGGAGTCAGGATATAACGGCCGACAACGGCAAGATTGGACGGTGCTTCTTCAGGTTTCGGTTTCTCTACAATATTGGTAATCCGTTGAAAGCTGTTTAATTTTTCCACTTCTACAATGCCGTAAGAGCCGGTTTGTGACGGATCAACGGTTTCCACGCCCAAAACGCTGTTGCCGCTTTGATTGTAGATATCGACCATTTGCTTGAGCGCGCCTTTGGGCGCGTCAATCAGGTCGTCGGCGAGAATAACGGCAAAGGGTTCGTCGCCCACTGCGGCACGAGCACACAATACGGCGTGTCCTAAACCCAAAGCCTCGGCTTGACGAATGTAAAGGCAGGTAATGTTAGAAGGCAAGATGTCTTTGACGTGTTCCAGCAGCTTGTCTTTTTGACGCATTTCCAGCTCGGTTTCCAGCTCGTAGGCTTTGTCGAAATGGTCTTCGATACTGCGTTTGTTGCGGCCTGTAATGAACACCATTTCTGTGCAACCGGCTTCTACTGCTTCTTCTACCGCATATTGAATCAACGGCTTATCGACGATAGGCAGCATTTCTTTCGGACTGGCTTTGGTGGCAGGCAGAAAGCGCGTACCCATACCGGCTACGGGGAAAACGGCTTTTTTAATCGGTCTCATAAACTTTCCTCTTACTTTATATTTCAAAGTACCAGCTATCCGGGCGCACAATAATTCATTGACTTCATTCCCAGACCACATTATCAAACAAAAAATGATTTTGTAATAATCATCAATGTGTTAATTGTATCATGACATAATTTCACTGTAACAACCTCAACCGTAAAGCACAGCAAAATCCTGTATCCGTATTTTCACTTTATACCCTTCCGATCGACACAATAATACTGGTAACGTTCTGCCAACCCATACAATATCAGTGCAGTTAATCCCCAAATATCGTAATGCAAATACGGCAAAACAGGCGTAGCGATCATATTGCCTTCATAGATGAAGCTGCGGCTGCTATAGTTGTCCATATCTAATGCAAAATCCAATGGCAAGTAAAAGATTTCAGCCACTTCCCCACTATTGACGCAAGTTGGCGGATTTTCCGGACAGAGTGCCAAAACCGGATGCACTTCATAACCGGACGGCGTGTAATAAGGCGGCAACGGTGGAAAAACCTGCCAAAAATGCGATGCAATCCCCGTCTCCTCTTCAGTTTCACGCAATGCCGTCACAATAAAGTCTTTATCCCCTTCGTCTGACCTGCCACCGGCAAAAGCAATCTGCCCGGTATGGTGTCGCAGGGTGTCGGCGCGACGCGTCAGCACAATTTGCCACCGCCCTTCCCGCCGAACGACTGCCAGCAAAACGGCGGCTGTTTTACCTTCCTGCCGGACAAAACGGTTTCGTTCCTCTTGCGCTATGCTGGCATAACGAAATGCCTGCCCGAAAAAATCCACAAGATCGTTCTGCCTCATCTCCATATACAGACTCCGAAAATAATGATTGATAGGTCGTCTGAAAAAAGAATATTACATTAGGTTTACGGTTGCTTAAAGCTCACGAATCTACAAAGACAAGCGCTTGTGATAAAGTATCGGCTGTTTTCACGACGGATTATCTGCGCTTCAGTCCGTTTTTTTGAATAAAGGCTTATCATGTTTTTGTCTCCGTCCCATATCCGCACACTGACAGCCGCCGTCATGCTGCTTTTTTCTGCCCAAACCATCGCCGCCAAACAAGAATCTGTACCAGAAGTTAAAATCCAATCCCAAACCATTCAGAAAAAAAACCGCCGTACGCCTGAAGCAAGGCTCGCCGAACAAGAGCGCTTGATTGCTGCAAACGATCGCGCTTGGAAAGTTTTCACGCTTTTAGGCGGCGAGATAGCTTTGCAAAAAGGGGATGCTGGTATGGCTTTGGGCACCTATATGCATATGCTCGACCGCACAAAATCACCCGACGTAGCAGAACGCGCATTGGAAATGGCGGTTTCACTCAATGCATTTGAACAGGCCGAATTGATTTATCAAAAATGGCGGGAAATCGAACCTGTTCCGGGTGCAGCGCAAAAACGCATGACTTGGCTACGCGACCTTCTACTCGGAAAAAACGACAAACACCTCAGCGGCTTGGATGAAGTCCTTGCAGGCGCTACCGAAGAACAAAACCGCCGTATTTTCCTACTTCTGGCCCAAACCGCCGTCCAGCAGCCTGATTTGGCAGAAAAGGCCTCGGCACAAGTTCATAAAGAAACACTCAAATACCCTGAAATGCCTGAAGCGGCGATTGCAGATGCCATTTACAGCGCATACGACGGCAAGAAAAAAAATGCCATTGCCGCCCTGCAAAGGCTCGCCAAACTGGATTCGGAAATCTTGCCTCCGACCATGCTCACCTTGCGCCTGATGGCGCAACGCAGTCCGGAAATCCTCAACGGATTCTTCGAACAAACCGACACGCGCAAACTGTCATCCGTATGGCAGGAGCTTGAAATCACCAACCTGGTTGCCAACCACCGCCCCGACAAGGCATACAGTCGTCTGAAAACGTTACTGGAAGACAACCCCTCGCCCGATTTGTTTATCCAGGCTGCGATACTCTCCTCCAGCCGTAAAGATGACTTATCCGTTGTCAACCATTACCTCGAAAAAGCCTACCAATCCGGCACAAGCCAACAACAAAGCCGTGCCGCCCTGATCGGCGCCATGACTTATGCCGATGCCAAAGATTACGTCAAGGCCAAACAATGGCTCGGCAAAATCAATTCTGCGGATTACATTTTCGACAAAACCGTTCTCGGCGCTTCGCTCGAAGCCGAACAAGGCAACGGCAAAGCCGCGTGGGAATTGGCACAACGTGCGCTCAAACTGCCCGAGCAGCAAGGACGCTTTTTCGGTGCGCGCGAATTGCAACGTGTTTCCCTGTTTGCCATCGCCAAACACGACAACCCTAAAAAAGCACTATCAGAGTTGAATACACTCATGGCAAAAGCTTCCAAACAGCCTGATGCCAACCAACTGCTGCCCGACATCCTCTATCAACGCGCCATGGTTTACGACAAAATTGGAGAGCGCGACAAAGCCATTGCCGACCTTCGCCGCCAGTTGGAAATATCCCCCGACAGCACCAGCGGCATGAACGCACTAGGCTACATCATGCTTTCTTCCCCGAAATATGATTTAAATGAAGCATTCAAACTGATTCAGGCCGCGTATCAGGTTGAACCGGAAAATCCCGCCGTCAACGACAGTCTCGGTTGGGCATATTATCTGAAAGGCGATGCCGAAACCGCCTTGCCCTACCTGCAATACGCCTTCGAGCAATATCCCGACGCCGAAGTCGCCTCGCATTTGGGCGAAGTCTTGTGGAAGCTTGGCAAGCAAGAAGATGCCAAAGCCGTTTGGACCGAAGGTTTGAAACAAGAAGGCGACATCAGTTTATTGAAAGAAACCATGCGCCGATTCAACATCCCCGTTCCCCTGCGCAAAAACCACCCTTCCGCTAAAACAAAATAAAAACAGGTCGTCTGAAAACTTTTCAGACGACCCTCCCCTGCACAGGATTTATCATGAAACAGACCAATATATTATCCGCAGCCGCCCTAACCCTCCTCATCACCGCCTGCGCCCGCCCCGAGTTCCCGCAGCAAAATGGTTGGCAACCGGCTGAAACAGTCAACGATTTTTCTGCCGAAGGACGAATCGCCGTCAAACTCGAAGGCAAAGGCTCTTACGCCAACTTCGATTGGACATACCAAAACCAAGTCCAAACCATCAACATCAACACCCCAATCGGCAGCACCGTAGGGCAGTTGTGTCAAGATAATCAAGGCGTATTGGCTGTCGATAACAAAGGCCGTACATATGAAGCCGCCACGGCACAAGAACTTAGCAACCGCCTATTGGGATTCGAACTCCCCATCCAATACCTGCACATTTGGGCAAGCGGAAAGCGTGTAGCCGGCGCACCATACCAACTGCTCCCGGACAGCCGCCTGCAACAATTCGACTGGACAATTTCCCGCACACTCAACAGCAACGGCAAACCCAAAACCCTCCTATTGGAAAGCCCGAAACTTACCCTACGTTTGGCATTTGACAACCTCGACGATCATCCCGAGGGCGACACCCAAACCCAATGTGCCGCCAGAAAATAACCATCTTGCCAGACAACCGTAAACAAAATGATTCCAAACGAAGCACAAGCCTTCCCTGCTCCTGCCAAACTCAACCTAGATCTCAGAATCACCGGGAAACGCGCAGACGGCTACCACAACCTAGAAAGCATTTTCTGCCTGATTGACTTATGCGATACCGTTTATCTGAAACCACGTTCAGACGACCTTATCATACTCCACACACCGACAGGCAATATTCCACCGGAACAAGACCTGGCATACCGTGCCGCATCTTTACTGCAAAAACACACTAACTCAAAATCAGGTGTTGAAATTTGGTTGGATAAAAAAATCCCGACAGGCGCCGGTTTGGGAGGAGGCAGTTCGGATGCGGCAACCGTACTCACCGTATTGAACCATTGGTGGGAATGCGGATTATCCCGACAACAGTTAATTGATTTAGGTGCGACCCTGGGGGCAGATATTCCCTTCTTCCTTTTCGGCAAAAATGCCTTTGCCAAAGGAATAGGCGAACAATTATCCCCTATCGACATACCGAAGCAGTGGTATGTCGTCATCAAACCCAAGGCCCATGTTTCCACTCCCAAAATTTTCTCGCATAGGAACTTGACACGAAATTCCAAACCAAGCATAATGCCGACTTTCCATTCTTTTCAGCCATTCAGGAATGATATGCAGGCTGTTGTTTTTGAGGAATATCCTGAAGTTTGGAAAGCTTATTGTGAATTATCCAAATATGGTTCTGCATTAATGACGGGATCTGGAGCGTGTATATTTCTCTCTACGGATAGCCAGCAAGAAGCAAACAATATATACCAACAAGTTTCACAATCATATGAAGCATATTGTGTTGAAGGTTTAGACGTTCATCCTTTGTTTCAAATGATTTGATAAAGTTGGGGAGTCGTCAAGCGGTTAAGACACTGGATTTTGATTCCAGCATGCGAAGGTTCGAATCCTTCCTCCCCAGCCAAATCCCTTTGTTGGGGAGTCGTCAAGCGGTTAAGACACTGGATTTTGATTCCAGCATGCGAAGGTTCGAATCCTTCCTCCCCAGCCAACACCCTTTATTGGGGAGTCGTCAAGCGGTTAAGACACTGGATTTTGATTCCAGCATGCGAAGGTTCGAATCCTTCCTCCCCAGCCAAATAAGAGCGTGTAAGTTTCCTTACACGCTCTTTTATGTTGAAAATCAATGATACCGCTGAAAAACTTTGTTTTATAGTGATAAATTTGGATTGAAATGAGGCGCGATAGCGATGTCACGCCACAAATTTAATTCACTATGCCGGTCATTATGCGTATAATAACGCCCATAATGTCTTAGACATAAAGCAGAGGGAAGCATGACGTTTTCTGAGCGGAAGTTAAACATAAAATCAGGTGAAGATATGGCTGCATACGACAGTTTGATGGTATTTACCGGTAATGCAAATCCGGAATTGGCACAACGTGTTGTCAAACACTTGGATATTTCATTGGGCGAGGCTACAGTATCCAAATTCTCAGATGGCGAAATTGCTGTCGAATTGATGGAAAACGTTCGTGGTCGTGATGTTTTCATCCTCCAGCCTACTTGCGCTCCAACCAACGACAACCTGATGGAAATCCTTACTATGGCTGATGCGCTGAAGCGCGCCTCAGCCGGTCGTATTACCGCAGCAATTCCCTATTTCGGCTATGCACGGCAAGATCGCCGTCCGCGTTCTGTGCGCGTTCCGATTTCCGCCAAACTGGTTGCGAATATGTTGTATTCGGCAGGTATCGACCGCGTTTTGACTGTTGATTTGCATGCCGACCAAATTCAGGGTTTCTTTGATATCCCTGTCGACAACATCTATGCCACTCCTATTCTGTTGAATGACATCAAACAGCAGCGGATTGAAAACCTGACCGTAGTCAGCCCGGATATCGGTGGCGTAGTCCGTGCCCGTGCTGTGGCAAAATCATTAAATGCCGATTTGGCGATTATCGACAAACGCCGCCCGAAAGCCAATGTAGCGGAAGTTATGAACATTATTGGCGACATCCAAGGTCGTACCTGTCTAATTGTCGATGACATGATTGATACTGCGAATACGCTGTGTAAAGCTGCCGTCGCTTTGAAAGAGCGCGGAGCGGAGCGTGTCTTGGCTTATGCCAGCCATGCCGTATTCTCAGGAGAGGCAGTCAGCCGTATCGCCTCGTCTGAAATTGACCAAGTTGTCGTTACCGACACCATCCCTCTGTCTGAAGCGGCCAAACAATGCGACCGTATCCGTCAAGTGACGATTGCCGGTCTTTTGGCTGAAACAGTCCGCCGCATCAGCAATGAAGAATCCGTCTCATATCTTTTCAATGAAGAAGTGATGACAGGCAGCATGTTGCTGCCATAACCCCGAAGCCGTCTTAAGCTGGTCGCGGCCGATGACGGTAGTTTTATTTAATTTGGAGTATTTAACATGACTTATGAAATTCAAGCCTCTGTTCGTGAAGCACAAGGCACTGGTGCGAGCCGCCGCCTGCGTCGCGAAGGCCAAATCCCCGGCATTTTGTACGGTGAAGGTCAAGAGCCCGTTGCAATTGCTGTGGATCACAAAACCGTATTCTACGCATTGGAAAAAGAATCTTTCCACACAGCACTGATCAAACTGTCTCTGAACGGTGAAACCAAAGACGTTATCGTCCGCGATTTCCAAATGCACCCGTTCCGTCGCGAAGTTCAACATATCGACTTCCAAGCTGTGAAAGCCGACCAACCTGTACGCATCCGCGTTCCTCTGCACATTGTTAATGCTGAAAGCTCTCAAGCCGTTAAACTGCAAGGCGGTCGCGTATCCCTGTTGAACACTACTGTTGAAGTGGTTGCTTTGCCTGCCAACATCCCTGCTTACTTGGATCTGGACTGCGCTAAAGTCGTTGCCGGCGACATCCTTCACCTGTCTGACATTCAACTACCTGAAGGTGTAGAAAGCGTTTCTCTGAAACGTAACGAAAACTTGGCGGTTGCTACCGTTACCGGTAAAAAACGCTAATTCCTTATGTGGAAATAAAAACCGCACCGAATGGTGCGGTTTTTATATTATTATTAAAATAATCTATTTGAAAAATATATTTTATAAATAGCCTTCAGACTTGATTTGAATCAAAGCTCCAAATTGAGTTTCATTTATAATCGCTGACATTGGAACTGAGACGACATTTCTCAAAATCCTTTAAAGATTTTCTGATAAGTAGATGAAATATCTGCTTTGATTTAATACTCTCTATCTCTTTCCTCTTGATGTGTGTGTGTTTGGGTGTGGCTGTTGCCACCCCTTTTTTTTGGCTTTTATGTGAAGTAAAATCCGTAACAGCAAATCCTTTAATTTAAACTTTTATCCGAAAGCAAAATCATGAGCAATAAATTGACTCCGCCTGCCGAATTGCCTGACGAGCAGAATTTACGGGCAGTATTGGCGTACAACATGCGGCTTTTCCGCGTGAATAAGGGTTGGTCTCAGGAAGAGTTGGCGCGGCAATGCGGTTTGGACAGGACTTATGTATCGGCTGTGGAGCGCAAACGCTGGAACATTGCGCTGTCGAATATTGAAAAGATGGCGACGGCTTTGGGCGTGGCGGCGTATCAGTTGCTGCTGCCGCCACAAGAATTGCTAAACCTGATGACCAATCCCTCCGATACCCAACGAAGGTCGTCTGAAAACGATATTTGACCGCCGAACCACCTTTAGCCTTACGCTCTCCATAACTCGAAAGAATAAAAAATGTCTGCAAACCTGTCTTCAGCATTGGAAACCTTCAAACAGCAACGTGATGCCGCCGAAGTGCATTATTTGAAAGCCAACCGCGTATCGGTATTTTTCAGGGAATATACGGCGGCAGTCGAAACCTTGCTGGCGGCACTTTGGGACAAACATTTCCAAAACAGCGGTTTATGCCTGATGGCAACCGGTGGCTTCGGGCGCGGCGAGCTGTATCCTTATTCTGATTTAGATTTGGCGGTCGTGTCGTCTGAAACCGTTTCAGACGACCTCCAAGAGAAAATCGCGGCTTTTGTGCAGGATTTGTGGGACATGAAACTTGCGCCGTCAGTCAAAAGCGGCAGTGTTGACGAACTGTGTGAAAGCGTGCGCGATGATATTACGGGGGATACGGCGTTTTTAGAGGCTCGTTTTTTGTTCGGCAACCGCCAGACAGCAGACGAGTTGACGGAAAAAATGAACACGCAACGCAATGTAGCGGCGTTTATCGAGGCAAAACTGGTGGAGATGGAACACCGCCATGCCAAATCGCAAGGCTCGGGGGCGGTGTTGGAGCCGAACATCAAAAGCTGTCCGGGCGGTCTGCGCGACATCCACACCCTGCTTTGGATAGCGAAAGCGCAAGGTTTGGCGGCCAATCTTCCTGCGTTGGTACAACAAGGCATTCTGACGCGCACCGAAGCCGGTATGCTTTCACACGGCTACCGCCGCCTCGCCCACATCCGCATCCATCTGCATTTAAACGCGAAGCGCGCCGAAGACCGCCTGCTGTTCGATTTGCAGCCGCAAGTCGCCGAAAGCATGGGTTATGACGGCTTGAACCTCCGCCGTCAAAGCGAAGAACTGATGCGCGTGTTTTACCGCGCGATTAAAACCGTCAAACAACTGAGCGGCATCCTCACGCCCATGCTGCAAAGCCGCGTTTCCTCCACGCCGATGCGCGTTACCCTGCGGATTGACGACGACTACATCCAAGTGAACAACCAAATCGCCGCGCGGCACACCGATATTTTTTTCAGACGACCCGAACACATTTTCAAAATCGTCGAAATCATGCAGCAGCGCAACGACATTACCGCACTCGAACCGCAAACCCTGCGCGCATGGTGGGGCGCGACGCGCAAAATCAACCGCAACTTTTACAAAAATCCCGAAAACCGCCGCCGCTTCGCAGGCTTTTTCCGCAGCGGCAACGGACTGACCCAAACCCTGCGCTTTCTCAACCTTTACGGCGTATTGGGCCGCTATCTGCCCGAATGGGAAAAAATTGTCGGTCTGCTCCAACATGACCTGTTCCACATCTATCCCGTAGACGACCACATTCTCGCCGTTGTCCGCAACGTCCGCCGCCTTGCCCTAGACATGCACAGCCACGAGCTGCCCTACGCCTCCGCGCTGATGCAGTCCTTTGAAAAGCAAGACATCCTTTATCTTGCCGCCTTCTTCCACGACATCGCCAAAGGACGCGGCGGCGACCATGCCATACAAGGCATCGCAGACGCGCGCCAATTTGCCGCCGACCACTTCCTGACCGAAGAAGAAAGCGACCTGCTCGCCTGGCTGATCGAAAACCACCTTCTTATGTCCACCGTCGCCCAAAAAGAAGACATCCAAGACCCCGACGTACTCGATGCCTTCTGCAAACGCGTGCAAACCCACGAACGCCTCAGCGCACTCTACCTTCTGACCATTTCCGACATCCGCGGCACCAATCCCAAACTCTGGAACGCATGGCGCGCCAGCCTGTTGGAAAGCCTGTTCCATGCCGCCGGCCGCTACCTCGCAGGCAACGGCGGCAACCCGCACGCCCTCTTCGGCCGCCGCCAACAAGAAGCCGCCGAATTGCTCACCCGCGCCGCCGTCCCCGAAAAACAGCAGAAAAAACTATGGAACGCGCTCGGTTCCGCCTATTTCGCCCGCCATCAGTCCCGCGAAATCCTGTGGCACGCCGCAAACCTCGTACACGACTTTGAAACCCCCATCGTCCGCAGCCGCATCCTGCCCAAGAGCGACAGCTTTCAAGTCATGGTCTTCATGCCCAACGGCCCGCGCCTGTTCGCCCGCCTCTGCCGCATCTTCAGCCGCCACGGCTTCGACATTCTCGCTGCCCGCGCCTTTATCACCGAACACGACTACATCCTCGACACCTTCATCGTGCAAATCCCCTCGCAGCACGCCCCCGAAGACTATCCCGACATTCAAAGCGCGCTCGAAGCCGAACTCAACAGCTTTATCCACGGCCACACCGTTGCCGAAACCCAAAGCCACAGCCGCCGCATCAGCCGCCGCAGCCGCTACATGCCGATTGCGCCAAGCATCACCATTACCCCCGAAGAAGACTATCCCGACTGGTACTCCGTCGAAATCACCGCCGTCAACCGCCCCTTCCTGCTCGCCGACATGGCGGAAGTCTTCTTCGCCCACAACGTCAGCCTGCGCTACGCCAAAATCTCCACGCTGGACGAACGCGTCGAAGACAGCTTCATCGTCTTCAGCCCCGATTTGAAAAACCCGAAAACGCAGTCGTCTTTGAAACAGGCTTTGTTGGAACAATTGTCGGTGTGATGTTTGGATTTAAAGGAAAAGTAAGAGGTCGTCTGAAAACCTGTTTTCAGCTTTCAGACGACCTCTGTTTTTGGTTTTGAAACAGCTTTCAATCAAGAACCTATTTCTTTTGTTCTGCTTGGAGATATGAATCCAACTGAGGCAACAGGCAATCGCACATACGGTTTTTTCTCTATTCGAATCCAGCATAAATGACTCTCTACACATCAAAAGGTCGTCTGAAACCACAATTTGTTTTTTCAGACGACCTTAACTTATCTTTATCCTTTTATCCTAGCCCCGCCTTTGCCTTTCGCGTACACTTTCTACACCTAAAGAAATGAGAACTACTCTTATGTATCACGGTGAACGTTTCAATGCGTACAGCCATTTGGCAGGCTCGATGCTCGCAGTGGCGGCATTAGTGCTGATGACAGTCAAGGCAAACGGTCCCTACCAACTTGCTTCGGCACTCACCTACGGCATCTGCCTGATCCTGCTCTATCTTGGCTCCACGCTTTACCACAGCATTCCTCAGCCCAAAATCAAAGCAATTTTGCAAAAAGTGGACCACTGCATGATTTACCTGCTGATTGCGGGCAGCTATACCCCGTTTACGCTGATACCCCTTAAAGGCAGCTGGGGGTGGTCATTGTTCGGCGTATCCTGGAGCTTGGCACTCTTCGGCATTATTCAAGAACTGACTATCGGCAGGAAAAGCGAAAAACGGCTGCTCTCCATGATGATTTACGTCATTATGGGTTGGCTGATTTTGGTTGCCGTATCACCACTGGTACGCACCCTTCCCTTTGCCGGGCTGTTTTGGCTGGCGTTGGGCGGTATTTTATACAGCGCAGGCATTTATTGGTTTGTTAATGATGCCAAAATCAAACACGGACACGGCATCTGGCATCTATTCGTCCTAGGCGGCAGTATAGCGCAGTTTCTCTGTATTTATTTCTATGTTCTTTAATCCGTCAAAAGGTCGTCTGAAAACAAGATATACTTTTCAGACGACCTTTTTGAATATTTATTCCCCAAAGACTCCTACATCACTATAATGAACGCCCCATCTATCCGTTAATATCAAAATGAACCAAACCGCGACTAAGGATCCGCTCGGTTCCGCATGGATTATCATCGCCACACTCGGTTTTACCGTCATGAACCTCTGCATCAAAGCGGCAGCGGGAAAATTCGGCTTCAGCAGCGGCGAATTGGTTTTCTGGCGCATGAGTTTTGCAGCCGTCATGCTTGCCGCCATAGCGAAAATGCGGGGAGACACATTTGCCACACGGTATTGGAAAATCCACCTCAACCGCAGCGTCATCGGCACAGCGGCGATGTTGTGCCTGTTTTATGCCGTTACCCACCTGCCGCTGGCAACAGGCGTAACCTTAAGCTACACCTCGTCGATTTTTTTGGCCGTGTTCTCATTTTTGATTTTAAAAGAACGGATTGCATTTTATACGCAGGCAATATTGGTATTTGGCTTTATCGGCGTCGTCCTACTGCTAAACCCTTCATTCAAAGGCGGACAAGAAATTGCCGCATTGGCAGGCTTGGCAGGCGGAGCGATGTCGGGCTGGGCGTATTTGCAGGTACGCGAATTGTCCCTGCTTGGCGAACCGGGCTGGCGGGTCGTGTTTTATCTGTCGGTAACCGGCGTCGCCATGTCGTCAGTTTGGGCGACGCTGACCGGCTGGCATTCTTTATCTGCCGAGGCGCTGCCTTACTTGGCAGGTATCGGACTGTCCGCGACAATCGCCCAACTCTGCATGACCCGCGCTTATAAAGTCGGCAACAAATTCACTGTCGCTTCACTTTCCTACCTGACTGTCGTTTTCTCCGCATTGTCAGGCGTAATGTTTTTAGGAGATAGCGTTACTTGGCAGGAAACCTTTGGTATGATTATTATTGTAGCAAGCGGCGTATTGAGCGGTATCCGGCCGGTTGCGATTAAAAAATGGTTTTCCGGACATTAACGTCCTCAAACAAGGAGAGCATGATGATTTCCATCCGAGAGCAGTCTTATGGTTTGAATGTAGCGTTGTACAACGAGTTTACGTTGGACGACTTCCGCCAACTCGAATCCGCCCTGTTGGAAAGCAAACAAAAAATCCACCTTCCCGACATACTTTTGGATTTGTCCATGCTGAAAGATTTCACCATCGATATGGCGGTGGAACAAATAAAATTCCTCAATCAACACGAAAACGACTTTGGCCGGGTTGCCGTCATTACAGACGACATCTGGATCAAACTCGGCGCGCGCCTCTCCAGCCTCTTGACCAACCAACACCCCAAATATTTCGATGATGCCACAAAGGCTCAAGAATGGCTGCTGGCAAGCAACCTTAAACCTTAATCTCGAAAATAAACGGCACGCCAAGGCGTGCCGTTTATTTTTTATTTCCCAAAACCTGAAACTGTTTTTACTTGCCCCCTAAATGGCGGCGGTAAAACCGGTCGATATCCGCTATCGCCTTTTCATCACTCGGCCTCAAATCGATTTTCAAATCGGCAAGCCGTATCAGCATCAGGTCTTCTTGTTCCGCCACCGCGCAGCTGACTTCTCCGCTGCTGCGCAGATGCGTGATGAGTTCGTCCAACTGCCGCAGGGCGTTTTCGTAGGCGGTATTTTGTTTGTCTTCTGCCATATGGATTCCGTTTCTCATAGCCAATAAAAAATGGCGGGGAATCAATCCCGCCATCATTCTACGGCATAAGCCGTGCATTTAATTAAGCAGCCTGAATGTTAGCAGCTTGTTTGCCTTTAGGGCCGGTGGTTACGTCGAAAGACACGCGTTGGCCTTCTTTCAGGGTTTTGAAACCTTCCATGTTGATCGCTGAGAAGTGAGCGAACAGATCTTCGCCACCTTCGTCAGGAGTGATGAAACCAAAACCTTTAGCGTCGTTAAACCATTTTACGATACCGGTTGCCATTAGAAACTTCCTATACTTAAAAATTAACAAAATCAGCAAAATAAGGCATACAGCAAACTTAAACGTTCAGCGTTTCTCCCTAGCTTTATATACTTGGTCGAATGCCGGCTTCTGCTTAACCGTCTTTTTACATTTGTTAAGTCAAAACGTCAAGCCATATAAGGGAAAAAGTGCGAAAATGGCGGAAACCGACCAAAATACAACAGAAATCGAAATAAACCTTATAATCACTTTATTTATAGATTCATTTGGTATCAAACCCTCCACAAGGTCGTCTGAAAACAAACCCTCTTGTGCAAAGCCAAAATATTTATGAACAACCCAAACACACATCACGAATCCGATACACTTTTAAGCGACCAAAAGACCTCCCCGCCGAAACGTTACGGCGTATTTTTGCTGAACGACGATTACACCACGATGGAATTTGTCGTCGAAATCCTGACCGAAATCTTTATGCTCGGACAGGAGCAGGCGGTGGCGGTGATGCTCTTGGTTCATCACGAAGGCAAAGGCTTGTGCGGCACTTACACACGGGACATCGCCCAAACCAAACAACAACAAGTCATGCAGCGGGCAAAAGCCGAAGGGCATCCGCTGCAATGTATTGTCGAGGAGATTTAATATGCTTTCACCCGAATTGGAACAGATTTTGCAGCAGCTTTACCGCGAGGCGCGTAAGGCTCATTATGAATTTATCAGCCTCGAGCATCTGCTTTTGGTGTTAATCGAAGAAGATGCCTCCGTCCCCAACGTCCTCAAGTTCTGCGGCGCGGATTTGAAAGTGGTGTCCGAACAACTCGCCGCCAGCGTTGCCGAAAATACCCCCCTAATTCCCGACCACCTTTTGGATACGGTCGAAACCCAGCCCACACTCGGCTTCCAGCGCGTCATCCAGCGGGCGATGGTGCATACCCAATCCGCAGGCAAAGGTTTGGTCGAGCCTTTGGACGTTTTGGTGGCGCTGATGAGCGAAACCGACAGCCACGCCGTTTATTTCCTCAAGCTGCAATCGGTTACGCGTTTTGAAGTTTTGCGCTGCATTGCCCACGGTGCAACCGAAGACGATGAACACAAAAGCTTTTCAGACGACCCCGACAATGATTCAGACGACCCCGTCGAGTCAAAAAGCGGTTCGTTGTCGGACTACACTGTAAACCTCAATGCCGAAGTCAAAGCCGGCCGCATCGACCCCTTAATCGGCAGAAAGCACGAAATGGAACGGCTGGTGCAAATCCTCTGTCGCCGCCGCAAAAACAATCCGCTTTTGGTCGGCGAAGCAGGCGTTGGCAAAACCGCGCTGGCGGAAGGCTTGGCGCATCAAATCGTCAATGGCGACATTCCCGACGCGCTCAAAGATGCCGAAGTGTACGCGTTGGATATGGGTTCGCTTTTGGCGGGTACAAAATACCGCGGCGACTTTGAAGCACGTGTCAAATCCGTCTTGAAACAGCTCGAAAAAATCCCGCAAGCCATTTTGTTTATCGACGAAATCCACACCATCATCGGCGCAGGCAGCACGAGCGGCGGCACGATGGACGCATCCAACCTGCTCAAACCCGCGCTGGCAAAAGGTTCGCTGCGCTGCATCGGCGCGACCACCTACGACGAATACCGCACTATTTTCGACAAAGACCATGCCCTAAGCCGCCGCTTCCAAAAAATCGACGTGGTCGAACCCACCGTCGCCGAGACCGTGCAAATCCTGCGCGGTTTGAAACCGATGTTCGAAGGCTTCCACCAAGTGCGCTACACGCAAGGCGCACTCGAAGCCGCCGCCGAACTCTCCGCCCGCTACATCAACGAGCGTTTCCTGCCCGACAAAGCCATCGACGTGATGGACGAAGCAGGTGCGGCGCAACGGATTTTACCCAAATCCAAACAGAAAAAAGTCATTGGCAAAGCGCAAATCGAAACCGTCATCGCCAAAGTCGCGCGGATTCCTGAAAAAACCGTATCGAACGACGACAAACAAGTGCTGCAATTCCTCGGTCGCGATTTGAAAAACATGGTTTACGGTCAGGAAAACGCCATCGACGCGCTGGTTACCGCCGTCAAAATGTCGCGTTCCGGCCTCGCCCTGCCCGACAAACCCATAGGCAGCTTCCTCTTCTCCGGTCCGACTGGCGTCGGCAAAACCGAAGTCGCCAAACAGCTTGCCTACTCGATGGGCGTACCGCTGCAACGCTTCGACATGTCCGAATACATGGAGCCACACGCCGTATCGCGCCTCATCGGCGCACCGCCGGGCTACGTCGGCTTCGACCAGGGCGGCCTTTTGACCGAAGCCGCCAACAAACATCCGCACTGCGTATTACTCTTGGACGAAATCGAAAAAGCCCACCCCGACATTTTCAACGTCCTCCTGCAAGTCATGGACGCAGGCAAACTGACCGACAACAACGGCAAGAGTGCCGATTTTCGCAACGTCATCCTGATTATGACCACCAACGCAGGCGCAGAAAGCCTCAGCCGCCCCAGCCTCGGCTTTACCGCCAAGCGCGAACGCGGCGACGAAATGCAGGCGATCAACAAACTCTTCACGCCCGAATTCCGCAACCGCTTGGACGCAATTATCCCGTTTGCGCCCCTGTCCGAACCCGTCATCGCCAAAGTCGTGGACAAGTTCCTGCTCCAGCTCGAACACCAGCTCCTCGACAAAAAAGTCGAAGCCGAATTCACACCGGCATTGCGCAAATATCTGGCGGAAAAAGGTTTCGACCCGCAAATGGGCGCGCGCCCGATGCACCGCCTGATTCAGGAAAAAATCCGCAAACCGCTCGCCGACGAACTCCTGTTCGGCAAACTCGCCGACGGCGGCTTCGTGCGGATAGACTGGGATGCGGCAAAAGAAGAAGCCGTGTTGAAATTCAAGAAAAACAAAGCCAAACCTGAAGCAGCAGCGGTTTGACGGATAAGGCAAAAGGTCGTCTGAAAACAAGATTTCCGTTTTCAGACGACCTTTTTGTGATTAAAACTCAATCCTCCGCTTTATGAAGCAAAGTAATCAACGCCTCCTGCTTTTCCGGCGACAGCGCGCGGAAATATTTCAACAACAACGCCTCTTGCGGGGAAACTGCCCCACCTTCTTCCAACATTCGTCCGTGCCGCAACCATTCTCCGCTGGTATCCAGCCATTTCGCCAACGTTTCGATTTTATCGGGCGTCGGAATCGAACGTCCGACCAACCAATGATGGAAAGCCTGCGTACTGACGGATTGATTGGGATGGCGCAGATTGAAGCGGTTGGCAAGGCTGGCGTTGGAAAGATTATCCAAACCCGCCAGCCTGATTGCGGTTTTCAAGCGTTCGCTGAAATCAATTTTGTCTTGTTCGGTATGCATAATCGAGAATTATGAATAGCCGACTGTTGCAAAATTTAACAGTTCTGTTGTTTTTGTAAATTATTTACTTGATATTTTCAAATGACTGGTTGACAATACACCTGAATTTACTTATTAACCCTCCCATTACAAGGAAGCATCTATGTCTTTACAAAAAATAAGCGCAGTAACCGTTATCGCTCTAAGTCTGGCAGCCTGTGGCGGAGGTGGGGGAGGAACTCCATCTGCACGACCAACAGATACCAATATTGAAAATACAAAAGGCGAAGAAGCTCGTAAAGCCGAAGAAGCACGTAAGGCTGAAGAAGCCCGTAAAGCCGAAGAAGCTCGTAAGGCTGAAGAAGCCCGTAAAGTCGAAGAAGCACGTAAAGACGAAGAAACCCGTAAAGCCGAAGAAGCCCGTAAAGCCGAAGAAGCCCGTAAAGCCGAAGAAGCCCGTAAAGCCGAAGAAGCTCGTAAAGCTGAAGAAGCACGTAAAGCTGAAGAAGCACGTAAGGCTGAAGAAGCTCGCAAAGCCGAAGAAGCTCGCAAAGCCGAAGAAGCACGTAAGGCTGAAGAAGCCCGTAAAGCCGAAGAAGCACGTAAGGCTGAAGAAGCTCGCAAAGCCGAAGAAGCTCGTAGGGCTGAAGAAGCTCGTAAAGCCGAAGAAGCTCGCAAAGCCGAAGAAGCTCGCAAAGCCGAAGAAGCTCGTAAGGCTGAAGAAGCTCGTAAAGCCGAAGAAGCTCGCAAAGCCGAAGAAGCTCGTAAGGCTGAAGAAGCTCGTAAAGCTGAAGAAGCTCGTATTTCTGCCAAACTGACTAATTTAATTGAATTTGCACTTCAAAAAGGGTTATCTGAAGAGCAGGCAAAGCAATTTGCAGCAGCAAATATAGAAACTGACGATAGTGAAAAACAACAAAAACTTACAGCCTTCATCAGACAATTAAATATTGATGAAGCCGAGAAACTTAAAGGTGTAGTTTTCTCAAATGCAAAATATCCTTTTGATACGCTTCAGGCAAAGACTACTACAAGTTCTAAAAGTATTAGTAATTCACTGACAAATGAAGGCCGTATTCACTCTGTTATCTACAATTTGCCATATTCCGTAGTAATTGGTGATTATGCAGGTAATATTTCGTATAACAATCAAACTGGCTATATTTTCTCAGATAATAGGAATTCTTCTATTTTCATCGAAGGATTAAAAACAGACTCTCATGCTATTCCAAGTATAGGTTCTGCAACTTATACAGGCAAAGCATTTAATGGAACATATCTAAATACTTATGATTGGAACTCATATGAATCAAAAGAAAGTATAAAAGAGGGTTCATTATATTACATCATTGATTTTTCCAAACGCACAGGTTCCGGGGAAATTACCGGACTAGGCGAGGCGATTAAGCTAAATAGCGGAACAATCAAAGATTCTAATATTTCTGCATCGGCAGAACAGGGATACAAAACCGGTAACTACTCATTGGGTTTCTTCGGTAAAAATGCAGAAGAAATTGCAGGAAAAGTTATCTTTAATGGCAAAGATACAGTCGGCTTCGGCGGACAGCGCGGAGATATTCAAAAATAATTTTCCATCTTAATTATGATGTAAAAGGTCGTCTGAAAACGTTTCAGGCGACCTTTTCGACCATTTTCACCGCGTTATCCGTATAATAACCGGATACTCCTAAAATACATATCCTACTGAATAAAATGAATAAAAATCATCTCGTCTTACTGATGCTCTCTTTCCCAATAGCCGCCCTTGCCGATACACCCGTTGTCCGTGTACCTGCGCCTGTATTTTTTGACAAGCAGCCGAACAGCGAAACACCCTCAAAAGATTTTACCGACGACAAACCCGCAGAACAGAGGCTTTCAGACGACCTATCTGCCGATTCCTTATTGGAAGCACAGATCAACCGCGCATTAATCGGACGGGACTGGAAGACGCTGGAAGGTTCGTTGGCGCAATATAAAGCCGCGCCCGACCGGGATGCCGTTTTATACGATTATGCTTTAGGCGCCTTGCGGCGCAGTCAGTTGCGGCATGGTGAGGCTGTATCGCTCTATCGCGGCATTTTGGCAAAACATCCCGATTTGGCGTATCCGCGTTTCGATTTGGGCGTAATGATGTTTGAAAACAAACAGTACCATGAGGCAAAAGCTGAATTGAAACGGGCAAAACCGGATTTGCAGCCGCCCATGCAGCAACTTGCCGACCGCTATCTTGCTTCCATTGAATCGACGCAAAACTGGCAGCCCGATATTTCGCTGCAATACGAGCAGACCGATAATGTGAACAATGCCTCGTCCGAGCGCGTTATAGAATGGAACGGCAGACGCTGGAATAAAACCGCTGACAGCCTGCCGCAAAAGGCGCACGGTATCCGCTACGGTGCAGGCATATCACGCGAAATCAATGTGGGCGGACATCATTTTGTTTACGGCAGCCTGAGCGGCGACGGCGTGCATTATTGGGACAATCAGGATTTTAACGAGCAAAGCCTGCGCTTGGCGGCAGGCTATAAAAACCGTTCGGCGGTGCAATCTTTCGGGGTTGTGCCATTTGCCGAACAAAACTGGCTGGGCGGCAAACGCTATAATCGCGAAACCGGTATCCATACCGATTTTTCACGTCGTCTGAACGAAAAATGGCGGCTCTCGCTCAATGCAGGCTATATCAAAAAATACTATCGGAACAGCGGTTCAGCAGCGCGTTACAACAGCCATATGCCGCTGGCGGGGGCAACGCTGGCATACTCTGCGCCGAAAAACTGGCTGCTCTACGGCGGTGCGGACTGGTCGCACGACATGACCAAAGAAGCGGAGCAGGCATCCGTGCGCAAGGGCATACGCTTCGGTGCGGCGAAAGCGTTTGAGAACGGATTCGGCATCCGTACCAACCTACGCTACGCCCGCCGTACCTTTGATGCGCCGGGAAGCCTGGTGTACCGTCTGACCCGTAAAGACCATGAATATCAGGCAAATGCTTCTATTTGGCACAATAAAATTTCATGGAAAGGCTTAGTGCCGCATTTGAATTTCCGTTATCTGAAAATCGACAGCAATATGAGCGGCTTCTATTCCCGCAAGAGTATGCAGACATTCGTCAGTGTGGAGAAACAGTTTTGAAGCAGCAGGGATAAGGGGTCGGAAAAAACACTCTGCCCTCTATCCGCCGTAATTCCCGCGCCGGCAGAAATTCGTCGGAAATCCTAAGAAAGAGGTATTTGAAAAACGGTTGTCAAAATTAAAAGTGTATCTCCACCTTCGCGGGAATAACGCCGATTGAAGCGTTTCTGTTTGAATGACAATAAACCGGATTCAGAAATCCGAGCGATAAACCTAAAAAGGTCGTCTGAAAGCCCAAGCAGCTTTTCAGACGACCTTTTTGATTTTCAGCTTGCACAACCGCCCATCACAAAGCCTTATGCTTTCGACGCTTGAACCATTTGCCCAATATACCGCCTTCCCCTCCGAACACCAGCGATACGGCATACAGCACGCCGCAGCACAAGATAATTGCAGGCCCCGACGGGATTTCGACGTGATAGGAAAACAGCAGTCCGGCAAAACCGCAGACCAGCGCGATAAAAACGGACAAAGCCATCAGCGCACCCATGCTTTTCGCCCAGAGCCGCGCGGTAATCGACGGCAGCATCATCAGACCGACCGACATCAGCGTACCAAGTGCCTGAAAGCCTGCAACAAGGTTCATCACCACCAAAATCAGGAAGACGACGTGCCAAAAGCCGCCCTTCCCGCTGACAGCTTTCAGAAACAGTGGGTCTATGCTTTCCAAAACCAGCGGGCGGTAAATAATCGCCAATGCCGTTACCGTAACGCTTGCTGAGGCGGCAATCAGTTGCAGCGCGGGAATATCCACCGATAAGACCGACCCGAACAAGAGATGCAGCAAATCGACGCTGCTGCCGTTTTTACTGACCAAAACCACGCCGATTGCCAGACTGCTCAGATAAAACGCGGCAAAGTTGGCATCTTCCTTCAACGATGTAAAACGGCTCGCCAAACCCGCCAAAAGCGCCATCAGCAAGCCTGCTGCAAACCCGCCGACGCTCATTGCCGGCAGGCTCAGCCCGGCAAACATATAGCCGATTGCCGCACCGGGCAGGACGGCATGGCTCAAAGCATCGCCTACCAGGCTCATGCGCCGCATGACCAGGAACACGCCGACCGGAGCGGCACTCAAAGCCAGACAGAATACCGACGCAAGCGCATAGCGCATAAAGTCGAATTCCGCAAAAGGGGAAATCAGCAAATCGTATAAATTCATGGTATCCGGTAAATAAGGGAAAACTTCTGAAAATGGGAAACGTCGTCTGAAAATCCTTAGCCGCGTCTTTCAGACGACGTATGGCTTTACAAGGGGACGGTGCAAACTATACGTCGCACCAGTCCTCAGACTCCTGCCGCTGCATCAGCATATTCGCGCGGGCAAGGTTGTCATCGGTCAGGACGGACAGCGTCCTGCCCGCCGCAACCTTTTCCCGAGCCAGCAACAGCGTGTCCGAAAAATAATCGCGTACCTGCGCATAATCGTGCAACACCGCGATAACTGCCTGCCCTTCCTCATTGCATTGGCACAATACGTCCAAGAGCGCGTAGGTTGTGCGTGCATCGACGGCGTTGAAAGGTTCGTCCAAAAGCAGGAATTTCGCCCCCTGCGCCAGCATACGCGCAAATAAAACGCGCTGAAACTGACCGTTGGACAAATGGGCGATCTGCCTGTCGGCGAAATCCCGCATACCGACGCGTGCAAGCGCATCCAAAACGCGGGTACGCTGCGCCGCGTTAACCCGTCCGAAAAAGCCGATTTCGTACCACAAACCCATCGCCGCCAGTTCGAAAACCGTCATCGGCTGACCGCGGTCGATGTCCGACTGCTGCGGCAGGTAGGCGATGTCTTTGCGTTGCAGGTTTTGCAGAAGGACGCGTCCCGTATCGACTTGCTGCAAACCCATGACCGCTTTTAAAAAAGTTGATTTACCCGCCCCGTTCGGCCCGCAGACCGCCCACATCGAATGCTCGGCAAATTCGATGCCGACATGGTGTACGGCAGGTCGTGTCCGGTAGCTGACCGTCAGATTTTCAACAACGATACTCATGCAACCGCCCAAAAATACATGCCCCAAACCGCCGCCAGAGCGAAAAGTGCAATCAGCAGGCGTTGGAACAATCCGGTGAGTAAAATGGAATTCATAACAATATCGGAATTAAAGACGATGTGTTCAAAATGAAACAAAAGTAAAGATGATACTTTATAACATTATGATTGTAAACATAAAGGCAGTATCCGGATATAGGCACGATTCTTGTGGACAAAGCATCTGCCGTTTTCAGACGACCTTTTTCAAAGCCGGTGCAGGCAGATTGCCCGTATAAGCGGCGTGTGCCTTGCCTACGAAGAAACGACCCGGCTTATTGTCCCGATTCAGGAGTCAGTAGGCCAGGTATGAGTATCCAACGTTATCAACATTCAAACCCTAATTAGGCAATGTGGAAAATTTCAAGCAGTTGTCGGATACAAGCATCCTACCTGCATCAGCAAGCAATGAATCCAAACACAAAAGGTCGTCTGAAAACCCATATTCAGGTTTTCAGACGACCTTTTATGCTTCAAATCCCGTGTTATTGAAGGCTGTGTTCCAATGACACGCCTGCCGCCCAGCCGGTTTTGGGGTCTTTGCTTTCTTTGACTACGCCGGAGTTGAACGAGAGGGTCGTGCGTTTGGAGAATTTGTATTCGGTGTTGAACGCGAGCTGTTTGTAATTCTTGCCGGTATCGGAGCGGCCGTAGGCGACGCCGAGTTTGGGGGTGATGTTGCCCATGGTGTAGCCGGCGGTCACTTGGAAATCGCGGGTGTTGGTATTGGTTTTGGTTTCGTCTTCCCAGTGGAATTTGTCGGCAACATTGCGGGCGTACATCATGCCGGCGGCGAGGTAGAGATTGTCTTTGTCGTAGCCGACTTTCAGGGAATGAACCTGTCTGTCTTTGGTATCGTCAGGCGAGCCGTTGCGGGCGTATTCGAGGGCGTAGTGGGCGTTGAAGCCGTTGGTCGGGTGTTTGTAGTGCAAGCCTAAGCCCGCCATCCAGTCGCCGTTGCGCTTCCTGTCTTTGTATTTGTTGGCACCGGGCGCGATTTGGACGCGGTAGTTGAAGCCGTTGTCAAAGGTTTTGGATTCGTAGTTCAGGGCGATTTCACGGCCGCCGAAACGGGTCATGCGCCCCATGGTTTGGGTGTGGTTGTTGCCGTTGAACGCGTCTTGTTCGCCGGTCAGGTAGTGCATGGGGGTACTGAGCCAGCCGGCGCGGACAGTACCGAAATCGCCGCGCAGACCGATATAGGAGTCGTCCGTACTCCAGCCGTTGTAGTCGAAGGCGACGAATGAATTGACGCCGTAGATGAGCTTGAGGTCTTTGTCGAGTTTTTCACTGCCCATAATCCAGATGCGGCTGTTGTTGTCGGATATATCGGTAGCGGATTGCCCTTTGCCGTTGCGTTCGTGTTCGATAGAAGTAAATATCCGTCCGCCGATTTTGGCTTCGTTATCGGATGCCAATGCGGGGGCGGCAAGCGGGACGGCAACCGCAATCATTAATAACTTCTTCATTTTATTCTCCTTTTATTTGATTTTTCTGAGGCTGCGTTTAAACAGGGTTTTATACTATTTGAGGCGTGCAAAAAAATCAATATTTTTGTAATCACTTGTAACTTTTATTTCAAAAAATGTTTTTTACGGCGTTTTTTTGTGTTATCTTGCAAACCGATTTCCAAAACAGGCGGATTTTTTCAAATACCCATAGAGAATAAATCTTTTTATCCGCCAAAAATCAGAATATTTCCCTACCATGTAGTCATATGTAGTTTTTTTTATTTTTTGCAAAACGCAGGATGGAGGGAGAGATAGCGAGAAGAGGAGAAAAAACGTGCTGCCGAACAAACCTTATTCCATATTAGCTTTATCGCTTGCCATAGTGCTTGCGCTGTCGGCGTGTCATCGCGAAGTCAAGCCCGCGCCCGAATTCAAGCGCAGCGAATACAATAAAATCGTCATCAGCAACGCGGTCGAACCGAGTACGCTCGACCCGCAAAAAAGCTCGGATATGGCGGCGGGCGCGATTATCCGTCAGATGATGGACGGCTTGGTCAGTACGGATGCCGAAGGCAAAACCATTCCCGCCTTGGCGTTGAAATGGGAGCCGTCGGACGAAGGGCGCGTTTGGACGTTCCACCTGCGCGATGCAAATTGGAGCAACGGCGACCCGATTACCGCCGAAGATTTCGTTTACAGCTTCCGCCGCCTCGCCGATCCTGCAACCGCCGCGCCTAACAGCAGCTATTTGGAAGACGCGAAAATACAGGGTGCGGCGGAAATCCTACAAGGCAAGGCGAAGCCGGATACTTTGGGCGTCAAGGCTTTGGACAAAAAAACGCTGCAATTCACGCTCACCGCGCCCGTGCCGTATTTCCCCGATATGCTGATTCAGCAGTTCACCTACCCCGTCCACCGCGCCACGGTCGAGAAATTCGGCGAAAAATGGACGCAGCCGGGCAATTATGTTTCCAGCGGCGCATACATCCTCAAAGAATGGCGTGTCAACAGCCACATCACCATGGATAAAAACCCTGCTTATTACGACAGCAAAAAAGTATCCATCCCGCAGGCGGTGTTCCTCGCCAGCGGCAAAGAATACGACCGCTACCGCGCCGACGAAGTGGACGTTACCTACGGCATCCCTTCCGACCAGATCAAGATTGCCGAGAAAGAATTTCCCGGACAGGTTCGGCGCGCGACTTTGCTGTGTTCTTGGTTTTTAGAGCCGAACTTGGAATCCGCCGAATTTAAAAATCCCAAAGTCCGCCGCGCGCTCAACCTCCTGACCGACCGCGCCATCATTACCAAAGTTGCCGGACGCGGCGACAAGGAAGCGTTCCAGCTCACCCCGCCGAATATGCAGGGCGGCGGCGAATCTGCCCCCGCATGGAAGCCGCTCAAGCGCGAAGCGCGCATTGCCGAAGCGGAAAAACTTTTGCGCGAAGCGGGTTACAGCGAAGAGAAACCGCTTGAGTTCCAAATCGTCTATACCACCAGCGAGGCCGCCAAGAAACAAATTACCGCGCTGCAATCCATTTGGAAGGCGACCGTACCGTTTGTGCGCCCCACGCTGATGAACGAAGAATGGAAAACCTTTTTGGACAAGCGCCTGCAAGGCAACTTCAGCATGGCGTTTGCGGGCTGGTGTTCCGACTACAACGACCCTGCGGGCATGCTCAATATTTTCAAATCCAACAATCCGAACAACGCCTTCAATTACAAGAATCCCGAATTCGACAAGCTGATGAACAGCACGCTCGAAGCGGGCATTTCCGCCGAAGAGCGCGCCCGCCGCTACGTCAGCGCCGAGGCGATGCTGCAACGCGACGACGCCTTTATCCCGCTGTATCACCAAGTCAGCATCAATCTGGTGAAACCCGACATCCAAGGCTACTCCGACCGCGACCCGCTGAAAAATTACACCATCAAAAATTGGTCGTTTGCACCCAAGAAGTGATTTGATAACATAGACACGTTTTTCAGACGACCTTCCTGTACATCAAGTTAATCCGCTATAAAAAGGTCGTCTGAAACCGCGAAACCCTATTGGAGAATCCGTTCATGAATACCGTATCGAATTACCTGTCCGCATTGCGCGAAGCCATGAAGGCGCAAGGTCTGGACGCACTCGTCATCCCCTCTGCCGACCCCCATCTTTCCGAATACCTGCCCGCACACTGGCAGGCGCGCCGCGAGTTGTCGGGCTTTACCGGCTCGGTCGGCACATTTGTCGTTACCGCCGACGAAGCGGGCGTGTGGGTGGACAGCCGCTATTGGGAACAAGCCACTAAACAGCTTGCGGGCAGTGGCATTGAATTGCAAAAAAGCGGGCAAGTTCCGCCGTACAACGAATGGCTCGCGGCAAACCTGCCCGAAAACGCCGCCGTCGGCATCCCTTCCGATATGGTGTCGCTCACCGGCAAACGCACTTTGGCGCAATCCCTGACCGCCAAAAACATCCGCATCGAACACCCCGACGACCTGCTTGACCAAGTGTGGACCAGCCGTCCCGCCATCCCCGCCGAAACCGTGTTCATCCACGACCCCGCCTACGTCTCTGAAACCGCCGCCGAGAAACTCGCCCGCGTGCGCGCCGTCATGGCGGAAAAAGGCGCGGATTACCACTTGGTTTCCTCGCTTGATGACATCGCTTGGCTGACCAACCTGCGCGGCAGCGACGTGCCTTTCAATCCCGTTTTCGTATCCTTCCTGCTTATCGGCAAAGACAATGCCGTCCTGTTTACCGACCAAGGTCGTCTGAACGCCGAAGCCGCCGCCGCGCTGCAAACCGCCGGCATCACGGTCGAACCTTACGCCCAAGTTGCCGACAAACTCGCGCAAATCGGCGGCACGCTGTTTATCGAGCCGAACAAAACCGCCGTCAGCACCCTCGTACGCCTGCCCGAAAGCGTGCGCCTGATCGAAGGCATCAACCCGTCCACCTTCTTCAAATCCGTCAAATCCGAAGCCGACATCGCCCACATCCGCGAAGCGATGGAACAAGACGGCGCGGCGTTGTGCGGCTTCTTCGCCGAGTTTGAAGACATCATCGACAACGGCGGCAGCCTGACCGAAATCGACGTGGACACCATGCTCCACCGCCACCGCAGCGCACGTCCGGGCTTCATCTCGTTGAGTTTCGACACCATCGCAGGTTTCAACGCCAACGCCGCCCTGCCGCATTACAGCGCAACGCCCGAAAGCCACAGCACCATCAGCGGCAACGGCCTCCTGCTCATCGACTCCGGCGCGCAATACAAAGGCGGTACGACCGACATCACCCGCGTCGTCCCCGTCGGCACACCGAGTGCCGAACAAAAACGCGACAACACCCTCGTCCTCAAAGCCCATATCGCGCTTGCCGAAGCCGTGTTCCCCGAAAACATCCTTTCGCCGATGATAGACGCCATCTGCCGCAAACCCCTTTGGCAGGCGCAATGCGACTACGGCCACGGCACAGGCCACGGCGTAGGCTATTTCCTGAACGTCCACGAAGGCCCGCAAGTCATCGCCTGCGCCGCCGTTCCCGGTCCGCAGCACGCCATGAAAAAAGGCATGGTGACCTCCATCGAACCCGGACTCTACCGTCCCGGCAAATGGGGCATCCGCATTGAGAACCTCGCCGCCAACCAAGCCGTCGCCAACCCGCAGGAAACCGAGTTCGGCAGCTTTCTCTACTTCGAAACCCTGACCCTCTGCCCCATCGACACCCGCCTGATGGACACCGCCCTCATGACCGACGGCGAAATCGAGTGGGTCAACCGCTACCACGCCGAAGTCCGCCGCCGCCTCGAGCCGCTGACCGAAGGCGCGGCAAAAGCATGGCTGATCAAACGCACCGAACCGCTGGCGCGTTAACGGCAAAGGTCGTCTGAAAAACGACTGTGGCGTGGGTTCTAACCACGAACCCGCGCCAACATCAAAAGGTCGTCTGAAAACGACCGTAGCGTGGGCTTTGCCCACGAAAAACACCAGCAAAAAGGTCGTCTGAAACCAAAAATCCGATTTCAGACGACCTCTAAAACAAACCCACAGCGCAGGTTTCGCCCGCAACAGCCACAATAAAAAACCGTCCGAAATCCCATCCCAAGTTTTCAGACGACCATAAAACAAAAGCCCGCACACTCCAAAACCAAGGGCCTGACTACAAAGAAGAGAAAACCAACCCAAGCGTCCGAACCCCGTTCAGACCGCCTTCCCGTATTCAGGCATATTCCGACCCACCAAGCCCCGAGCAGGTACGATATGCTGAAATTCATCATCCGCCGCATACTTTCCGCCATCCCCACCATGCTGGTACTGATTACCGTCTCATTCTTCCTGATGCGGCTCGCACCCGGCAGCCCCTTCACCGGCGACAAAAACGTACCGCCCGCCGTACTGGCCAACATCGAAGCCAAATACCACCTGAACGACCCGATGTACCTGCAATACTTCAACTATCTCAAACAACTCGCCCACGGCGACCTCGGCCCCTCGTTCAAATACAAAGACTACAACGTCAACGAGCTGCTCGCCCAAGCTCTGCCCGTTTCCGTCGAACTGGGCGTGTACGCCTTCATCGTCTCCACCGTCTTGGGCGTACTCATGGGCACCATCGCCGCACTCAGGCGCAACACATGGGCGGACTACACCATCATGACCGCCGCCATGACCGGCATCGTCGTCCCCAGCTTCGTCAAAGCCCCCATCATGATTTTCATCTTCGCCATCACCCTCAAATGGCTGCCCGCCGGCGGCTGGAATGACGGCTCGTTGACCAGCCTCATCCTGCCCGTCGCCGCCCTCTCCATCGGCTATGTCGCAGGCCTCGCCCGCATCACGCGCGGCGCGATGATAGAAGTGTTGAACAGCCCCTACATCCGCACCGCCCGCGCCAAAGGGCTGTCGATGAACAGCATCGTCCTGCGCCACGCACTGCGTCCCGCCATGCTGCCCATCCTCTCCTATCTCGTTCCTGCCTTCGTCGGCATCATCACCGGCGCCATCGTCATCGAAAGCGTCTTCGGACTGCCCGGCATCGGACAACTCTTCGTCAACGGCGCGCTCAACCGCGACTACGGCATGATCTTGGGGCTGACCATCCTCGTCGGCGTACTGACCATCGTCTTCAACGCCATACTCGACATCCTCTACGCCCTGATCGACCCCAAAATCCGCTATTAAAAGCAAAAAAAGGTCGTCTGAAAACCGGTTTTGCCGTTTTCAGACGACCCCGAACAAAACAACGGAGAACACCATGCTATTCAACAAGAAAAATTCCCGCGCTATAGCAGACGCAGCCGAACAGGCACAAGTACACGGACGCAGCCTGTGGCAGGACGCATGGCGGCGTTTCAGCAACAACAAAGCCGCCCTGTGCAGCATCTTCATCCTTGCCGCCATCACCCTCTTTGTTGTCGCCGCCCCCTGGATCAGCGCCTACACCTACGACTACACCGACTGGGACAACATGCAAATCCCGCCTTCCTTCTCCACCCGCCACTACTTCGGCACCGACCTGCTCGGACGCGACCTCCTCACCCGTGCCGCTGCCGGCGGGCGCATTTCCCTGCTCATCGGCATCGCAGGCGCACTCGTCGCCGTCGTCATCGGCACGCTCTACGGCGCGCTCGCAGGCTTTTTCGGCGGCAAACTCGACTCCGTCATGATGCGCCTGCTCGAAATCCTCAACGCCTTCCCCTTCATGTTCTTCGTCATCCTCCTCACCACCTTCTTCGGGCGCAACCTCTTCCTCATCTTCGTCGCCATCGGACTCGTCTCATGGCTTGACGTCGCCCGCATCGTCCGCGGCCAAACCCTCAGCCTCAGACACAAAGAATTCGTCGAAGCCGCCCGCATCACAGGCGTATCCCGCCGCCGCATCGTTACCCGCCACATCATCCCCAACGTACTCGGCGTCGTCATGGTTTACGCCTCCCTGCTCGTCCCCGGCATGATCATGTTCGAATCCTTCCTCAGCTTCCTCGGATTGGGCGTACAAGAACCCATTACCAGTTGGGGCTCCATGCTCCAAGACGGCGCAGCCTCCATGGAAGCCGCCCCGTGGCAGCTCCTCGTCCCCTGCTTCTTCCTCGTCGCCACTCTCTTCTGCTTCAACTTCATCGGCGACGGCCTGCGCGACGCACTCGACCCCAAAGACCGCTGACACACACCACGAGGACACACCCATGAACACCCCGTTACTCACCGTCGAAAACCTCGACATCCGCTTCCAACTCCACGAAAAAACCGTCCACGCCGTGCGCAACATCAGCTTCAAAGTCGCCAAAGGCGAAACCCTCGCCCTCGTCGGCGAATCCGGTTCCGGCAAATCCGTTACCGCCATGTCCCTCATGCGCCTCCTGCCCGAAAATAGCACCCTTTACGGACAAGACTCGCGCATCACCTTCGACGGCACATCCATCCTCGACGCAGACGAAAAAACCCTCCGCAGCCTGCGCGGCGGACGCATCAGCTTCATCTTCCAAGAGCCCATGACCTCGCTGAACCCTTTCATGAAAATCGGCACCCAGCTCATGGAAGCCCTGCGCGTCCACAACAAAACCATCACCCGCAAAGCCGCCCGCGAACGCATTCTCGACCTCCTCAACCGCGTCGGCATCCGCGAAGCAGAACGTCGTCTGAAACAATACCCCCACGAATTCTCAGGCGGCCAGCTCCAGCGCATCATGATCGCCATGGCGCTGCTCAACGAGCCCGCCCTGCTCATCGCCGACGAACCCACCACCGCCCTCGACGTCACCATCCAGGCAGAAATCCTCGACCTCCTCCACGACCTCCAAAAACAAATGGGCATGGCGATAATCTTCATCACCCACGACCTCGGACTCGCCGAACACTACTCCGAAACCGTCTGCGTCATGAAAGACGGCGAAATCGTCGAGCGCGGCAAAATCAAACAAGTTTTCGCCAACCCCACCCACCCCTACACCGCCCAACTCATCCACTCCGTCCCCAAAGGCATGAAAGACCCCGTAGAAGGCAACCCGCCCGAGCTCATCCGCGCCGACGGCATCAACGTCCACTTCACCCTCAAACACAACTTCTTCGGCAAACCCCTCAAAACCTTCCACGCCGTCAAAAACATCAGCCTCGCCATCCGCCAAGGCGAAACCCTCGGCATCGTCGGCGAATCCGGTTCCGGCAAATCCACACTCGGCAAAGCCATCATGCAAATGCTCCCCTACCAAGGCAGCATACACTTCGACGGCAGCGACCTCGACGCCCTCACTTCCGAGCGCGCGCGCCAGCTCAAAGCCGAACGCCAAATCGTCTTCCAAGACCCCTACGGCTCACTCTCCCCCCGCCTCACCGTCGGCGAAATCATCGGCGAAGGCCTCACCGTCCACCGCCCCGAAATGACCAAAGCCCAACGCACCGAACTCGTCCTCAAAGTCCTGGACGAAGTCTCCCTGCCCGCCGACGCACTCAACCGCTATCCGCACGAATTCTCAGGCGGACAACGCCAACGCATCGCCATCGCCCGCGCCCTCATCCTGCGGCCCAAGTTCATCCTCCTCGACGAACCCACCTCCGCCCTCGACCGCTCCGTCCAAATCAAAGTCGTCGAACTGCTGCGCGGACTCCAAACCAAATACGGACTGACCTACATCTTCATCAGCCACGACCTCTCCGTCGTCCGCGCTGTCAGCGACAACGTCGCCGTCATGCAGCACGGAGAACTCGTCGAATACGGCAGCGCAGACCAAATCTTCCACCACCCGCAGAAAGACTACACCAAACGCCTCATCAACGCCGCCTTCGACCTCTGACCCAAGGTCGTCTGAAAACTAGATGTGGCGTGGGCTTCGCCCACGAATCCTGCCAACCTCAGAAGGTCATCTGAAACCCAACTTTCAGATGACCTTCTTTCTAATCTCATCTACTTCATCGCAAATTTCAACGCAAACTTTACCAATCCAACCCATAATTACCTCCAGCAGCCGTCATTCCCGCGCAGGCGGGAATCCACTTTTGAATTTCGGCAACTGTTTTTGAATATCTGTTTCTTAGGGTTTCCGATGGATTCCCGCCTGCGCGGGAATGACGGCAGAAAAATATCCCGTCGGATACGGTTATCCCAACCTACACCGACAACCAAAAATCGTCTGAAACCCACCGTAGCGTGGGCTTCGCCCACGAACCCCACAAATATAGTGGATTAACTTTAAACCAGTACGGCGTTGCCTCGCCTTGCCGTACTATCTGTACTGTCTGCGGCTTCGTTGCCTTGTCCTGATTTAAATTTAATCCACTATACAAAAAGGTCGTCTGAAACCCAACTTTCAGACGACCTTCTTTCTAATCCCATCTACTTCATCGCAGCCTTCAACGCAAACGCTGCCAGCAGTGCGCCGAAGCGGTATTTGCGCGGAATGGCGAGTCCTGCCGTTTTATACAGCAGGCTTGTCTGCGTCAGCTCGTTGCCCAAATCCAGCAGCTTCATCAGCGTGTCCGACTTGCGCTCTTCCTGTTCCTTCAATTTACGCTGTTTCAAATACGATGCCTCAATCCTCAGGCGGACGAGTTTGGCTTCCAGTTGCAGCAGTTCGCGTGCTTCATCGCGTTCCGTTTTATTCATCGCCCCCTCCTTCCTGCATATCTTGACCGCGCAGGCAGGCGATGTCTGCCCGGATGTCCTGCAAGGTTGCCGCGATTTGGTTGTTTTGGCTGCGCCAGTCTTTTGACACTTTACCGAACAAAATTGCAATGACAATTAGGCTGAGGGCGGTTATCCCGAAAAATACCCATATAGCCGCGGTATCCGACAACGCGCGGTTTAGTCCAAAAAGCAGGCTGATGAATGCAATCAGCAGCAATATGCCCGATACGACCAACCATATGATGATGCGGAACACGTTTTCCGCCTGCTCCGCCAAATCCAGATTCAAAATCTGCAACCGCAGCAAAAGCAAATCGATACCTTGATTCAGCAGCGTTTTCGTATGTTCGATATTTTGTCTGATACCCATATTCCGATTTCCCTGATTGCTCCGAAACGGACAATCCGAAGGCTTTGGGGTCGTCTGAAACCTTTGCCGCCCCTCATAAGCAAACGCCGCCGGAACAAGACTTCTAAAAATCGTGTCCGGACGGCATTCCTGTTTGACCGATTATCGGCGGTTCAGCAAGACGCCGACGACCAAGCCTGCCAGTGCAGCAAAGCCCATTGCGTAATAAGGTTTGTCGTGTACGGCTGCATCGGCTTGGCGTGCGCCGCGTTTGATGCGGTCACCCGCTTCTTCTCCAAACTCGGCAAAGCGTTTTTTGCCTTCTTTGAAACGCTCTTCTGCCAATTCTTCAAATTCGTCGTATTTTTCGCGCGCGCGGTCGGCATGATGTCTGATGCGCTCGCCTGCTTCGTCTTCAAAACGATACAAACGCTCTTTGGCGGCTTCGAGTTTTTCCTGCAATTTGGCTTTGGCTTTTTTACCTTCTTCCGAGCCGGCTTCCACGCCTTTGGTGTACAGCTCTTCGACATCGTTCATTACATCTTGAATGTCTTTCAACAAAGCTTCTTTGCGGGATTCAAAATCATGTTTTTTCATTACCTTCTCCTTGATGTCCATATGGGTGAAATAACAGATTATTCATCTGTTAACTGATTATAACCCCTTTACACTTCTTCTCAAGTCAATTCGGCTAAAGTTGGTTTGAAAACATGTAAAGATTAACGCTAGAGATAAAAAGGTCGTCTGAAAACCTGTTTCCAAGTTTTCAGACGACCTTTCGGTTTTTCAGTCAAAACGACTAAGCGTTATTACGCCAAGCCTTTTGCTTTCAACACTTCCAGCATGGTGCTGCCCAATTCGGCAGGGCTGCGGGTGTAGGCGATGCCGGCTTTTTCGAAAGCGGCAAATTTTTCTTCCGCAGTACCCTTGCCGCCGGAGATAATCGCACCGGCGTGGCCCATGCGTTTGCCTTTAGGAGCGGTAACACCTGCGATGTAACCTACAACAGGTTTGGTTACGTTGGATTGGATGTATTCGGCTGCTTCTTCTTCCGCAGTACCGCCGATTTCACCGATCATGATGATGGCGTCGGTATCTGGGTCTTCTTGGAAGAGTTTCAGCGCGTCGATTTGGTTCATACCCGGAATCGGGTCGCCGCCGATACCGATACAGGTTGATTGACCCAAGCCCAGTTTGGTAGTTTGTGCCACGGCTTCGTAAGTCAATGTACCGGAACGGGAAATGATGCCGATACGGCCAGGTTGGTGGATATGGCCCGGCATAATGCCGATTTTGCACTCGCCCGGAGTAATCACGCCCGGGCAGTTAGGGCCGACCAAACGTGTGCCGTTGCCGTTGGTTTCCAAATAGCGTTTGGCTTTGAGCATGTCCAGAGTCGGCACGCCTTCGGTAATCACAACCACCAAGCCTACGCCGGAATCAACGGCTTCAACGATAGAATCCAACACAAACGGAGCCGGAACGTAAATCACGGATGCGTCCGCGCCGGTTTCTTTAACGGCTTCTTTCATGGTGTTGAACACGGGCAGGTTCAGGTGGGTTTGGCCGCCTTTGCCCGGGGTAACGCCGCCGACGACTTTAGTGCCGTAAGCCAGAGCTTGTTCGGAGTGGAAAGTACCGTTTTTACCGGTGAAACCTTGAACCAATACTTTGGTGTCTTTATTAATCAATACGCTCATTCTTTTCTCCTTAGGCGTTTACGGCTGCGACAATTTTTTCGGCTGCGTCATTCAGGCCGTCGGCGGAAGTCAGTTTCAGACCTGATTCGTTCAGGATTTTCGCGCCGAGTTCGGCGTTGTTGCCTTCCAAACGGACAACGACAGGCACGTCAACGTTGATTTCTTTAACGGCTGCCACAATGGCTTCCGCAATCATGTCGCAACGGACGATACCGCCGAAGATGTTGATCAATACGCCTTTGACGGATTTGTCTTCGAGAATCAGTTTGAACGCTTCAACCACGCGCTCTTTAGTCGCGCCGCCGCCTACGTCGAGGAAGTTGGCAGGTTGGCCGCCTTTGAGTTTGATGATGTCCATGGTTGCCATCGCCAAACCTGCGCCATTCACCATACAGCCGATGTTGCCTTCCAGCGCAACGTAGTTCAGGTCGAATTCGGAGGCTTTCAGCTCGCGTTCGTTTTCTTGAGATTTGTCGCGCAATTCGGCGATTTTCGGCAGGCGGTAGAGCGCGTTGCTGTCGATACCGATTTTGCCGTCCACGCAGGCCAGCGCGCCGTTTTCGCGGACTGCCAGCGGGTTCACTTCAAACAGAGCGAAGTCGTTTTCGACAAACGCTTTGTACGCGCCGGTCATCAGTTTGACGAACTCGTTGATTTGTTTGTCTTTCAAGCCCAGTTGGAACGCCACATCGCGCGCTTGGCAAGGTTGCAGGCCGACCAGCGGGTCAACGGTTACTTTGAAGATTTTTTCAGGGGTTTCAGCGGCAACTTTTTCGATTTCCACACCGCCTTCGGTCGAAGCCATGAATGTGATGCGACGGGTAGAACGGTCAACCACCGCGCCCAAATACAGCTCGGTTTGCACCGGATACATGTCTTCGCAAACCAAAACGCTGTTGACCGGCTGACCGTTGGCATCGGTTTGATAAGTAACCAGATTGGTGCCAATCAGGCTTTCCGCCACTTCTTTGGCTTCTTCACGGCTTTTGACGACTTTTACACCGCCCGCTTTACCGCGTCCGCCTGCGTGGACTTGGGCTTTAACGACAGCAAATTTGCCGCCCAGTTTGTCGTAAGCGGCTGCGGCTTCTTCGCCGTTGTGCGCCAAAATACCGCCTTGCACGGGCAAGCCGTAGCCTGCCAGCAGTTCTTTAGCCTGATACTCGTGTAGATTCATGGATTTCTCCTTTAGATTAGTGGAATGCCCTGAGACTGCCTCCAAATGGCAACCCCGTGCGTTTCAGACGACCTTTCGGCGGTCGGAAAATCGTCGTTTCACTTGCTGAACGGCAACCACATCCGCGCAAGCAGATACATGATTGCGCCGCCGCCCCCGAGGATAAAAAAGACGATGCCTTTTTTACGCGAATTCGGGCAGAGCAGGTAAACGGCAAGGCTGAAACTGATAAACAACAATGCTACGCGCCAAACCAATTCTTTATCTTTGAAACGGTTGAGCGTATAAGTTTCGGTCATCATCACATACATCTGCCACAACGCGGCCATACACATGCTGATAATGCCCATCGGTATAAACAGGATACCGATTACTTCTTTATTCATAATTAAATGCTGTCTGTGAATGTATCGCCGATTATATAGTAGATTCAGCTTAAATCGTCATTCTGATACGAGAACGACGGCAACCGATATGCCCTACTTTCTCTCTATACCCATCAGAACTTTACTTGCGAACATTCATCTTTCCGAAAAGGTCGTCTGAAACTTTTTCAGACGACCTTTTATGCTTTACTTGTCCTGATTAGCCGTGCAAAGCACGTTTGTCGGCGGCCAGCGCAGCTTCGTGAACCACTTCGGACAAAGTCGGATGGGCATGGATGATGCGGGCGATATCTTCGCTGCTGGCAAAGAATTCGAGCGCAGTCACGCCTTCGGTAACCAATTCGCTGACAACAGGACCAATCATGTGTACGCCCAAGATGCGGTCGGTTTTGGCATCTGCCAACACTTTGACCGTACCTTTGGCTTTGCCCATTGCCAACGCGCGACCGTTTGCACCGAAGCCGGAAGTGCCTTTTTTGTATTCCACGCCTTCGGCTTTAAGTTGCTCTTCGGTTTTGCCGACCCAAGCAATTTCGGGGTCGGTGTAAATCACGAACGGTACGTTGTTGAAATCAATATGCGGTTTCTGACCGGCGATGCGCTCGGCAACCGCCACGCCTTCGTCGCTGGCTTTGTGTGCCAGCATCGGACCGCGAACCACGTCGCCGATTGCCCAGACATTAGGCAGGTTGGTGCAGCACTCGCCGTCCACTTTGATAAAGCCGCGCTCGTCTTTTTCCAAGCCGACGGCTTCGGCGTTCAAGCCTTTGGTGTTCGGAATACGACCGATGGCGACGATGAGTTTGTCGAATACTTCGGTTTTGGCTTCGCCTGCGGCGGTCTGGTAGGCAACGGAAACGCCTTTGCCTTCAGATTTAATGTCGCCGATTTTCACGCCCAGCTCAATGTTCAAGCCCTGCTCTTTGGTGAAGTATTTGAAGGCTTCTTTGGCGATTTGCTGGTCGGCAGCGGCAAGGAAGGTCGGCATGGCTTCGAGGATGGTAACTTGCGAACCGACGCGGTTCCACACAGAACCCATTTCCAAACCGATCACGCCCGAACCGATGACGCCGAGTTTGGCAGGCACTTCGGTCAGGTTCAATGCGCCTTCGTTGTCCAATACGTTTACATTGTCGATGTCAACTTGCGGCAGCGGACGCGGCACGGAACCGGTCGCCACGATGACGTGTTTGGCTTCGATAACGGTTTTTTCGCCTTTGTTATCGACTTCGATTTGGTAGGCATCGCCGTTTTTGCCGGCAAATGAAGCCGTACCGAACAGGCTGGTTACTTTGTTTTTTTGGAACAGGAATTTCACGCCGCCGGTGAGCTTGGTTACGATGGCGTCTTTGCGCGCAATCATTTTCGCTGCGTCGAATTTGATGTCGCCGACGCTGATGCCGTGTTCGGCAAAATCATGTTGCGCGGCGTGGAAATGTTCGCTGGATTGCAACAGGGCTTTGGAAGGAATGCAGCCGACGTTCAGGCAGGTGCCGCCCAGCGCGGGCGCGTCGCCTGCTTTGTTGACGCCCGCATCGACACAGGCGGTTTTGAAACCCAGTTGGGCGGCGCGGATGGCGGCAACATATCCGCCGGGGCCTGCGCCGATGACTACTACATCGTATTGAGACATGTGAAAAATCCTTTGTTGTTTGATATTTTTGCCGCAGGAAAACCTTCAGCAAAAGTTCATCCACTGTATTTTGCATGAGAGGTCGTCTGAAAACGCGGCTTCAACAAAATTAAAACTCATTCTGCCTTTTTCAGAGTGTGAAGCCTGCCCGCAGGCACGACCTTTTCAAATTTCAGCCCGATTGGTTCGGACGCATCAGCGGCGGCAGGAATGCGGGCTGTATTCCCTGACTTCGTGTCCGGTGAAATTGTTGTAAACGCGGACGGTAGCGTGCGGATAGCGTTTGCACAAAACGCTGCGGGCGACGGGAATGCCTGCTTTGTTGCTGTCCATTTCAAAACGCTTGTTCAACATTCTGCCGCGCGCGTCGTAGGCGTTGACAGAATATTCCTTGCCTTCGAATGCAGCACACGCGCCAAGCAGGGAAACGACAGCCAAAAGCGGAAACAGGGAGATGGGTTTCATGGATATGCTCCTATGGATTTTCAAGCGTTTGCTTCTGCACGAAAAATGGCAGCAACAAACTCTATTCTCCCTTGGGTTTCAAACATCCCGCTGTTTTCAGACGACCTTTTTTCGTTTCGAGGTCGTCTGAAAGCCAGTAAGCAGCCCGATTTCAAACTGCTTTGTTTTTATCCGCTTTATATCCCTTTGACGGCGTTTACAGATCCAACAACAGGCGTGCCGGATCTTCCAGCGCGTCTTTGATGGCAACCAAAGTCAACACGGCTTCGCGGCCGTCGATGATGCGGTGGTCGTAAGAGAGTGCCAGATACATCATCGGGCGGACGACGACTTGACCGTTTTCCACGACTGCGCGCTCTTTGGTCGCGTGCATACCCAAAATGGCGGATTGCGGCGGATTGATAATCGGGGTAGACATCATGGAACCGAACGTACCGCCGTTGGTGATGCTGAACGTACCGCCGGTCAAATCTTCCAGCGCGATTTTGCCGTCTTTGGCTTTTTTGGCGTAATCGACGATGGCTTGTTCGATGTCGGCAATGCTCATTTGGTCGGCATCACGCAGAATCGGCACGACCAGACCGCGCGGGCTGCCGATGGCAATACCGATGTCGAAGTAACCGTGATAAACGATGTCGTTGCCGTCAACGGAGGCATTGACCACCGGATATTTTTTCAGCGCGGCAACGGCTGCTTTAACAAAGAAAGACATGAAACCGAGTTTGGTACCGTGTTCTTTCTCGAATTTTTCTTTGTATTTCGCACGCAAGTCCATGATGGGTTTCATGTTGACTTCGTTGAACGTAGTCAAAATCGCGTTTTCCTGTTGCGAAGCCAAGAGACGCTCGGCAACACGGGCGCGCAGGCGGCTCATCGGAACGCGTTGTTCCGGACGTGCGCCGGCGGGAACAGGTGCTGGCGCGGCAGCGGGTGCAGCAGCAGGTTTGGCGGCAGCGTTTTGCACGTCTTCTTTCAAAACGCGACCGTCGCGGCCGGAACCTTGCAGCGCATTCACATCAACACCGGTTTCGGCTGCCAGCTTGGCGGCAGCAGGCATAGCGGCACTGGTTTGTGCAGCAGCGGGAGCAGCTTCAGGTACAGGCGCAGCGGCTGGAGCTTCAGCAGAAGCAGTTGCAGCAGTGTCGATACGCGCCAATACTTGTTCGGCGGCAACAGTTTCGCCGTTTTGGGCAATGATTTCAACCAATACGCCGGCTTGTGGGGAAGGTACTTCCAAAACCACTTTGTCGGTTTCGATGTCAATCAGGATTTCGTCGCGCGCTACGGCTTCGCCAACTTTTTTCTTCCATTCCAAGAGCGTGCCTTCGGATACGCTTTCGGACAGCATGGGTACTTTTACGTCAATAATCATTTTGTGTCTCCAGATGGTCGTTGGTTTTCAGACGACCTGTTGTGTGTTATCTCTTTTGCTTGGCGGGCGTTCCGTTTGAAGTGTTTCATTCGGAACGCCGCACCGTATTGCGTTACAGCGTCATTGCGTCTTCAACCAGTTGTTTCAGCTGGGCAACGTGTTTGCTCATATAGCCGACGGCTGGCGATGCGCTGCTCGGACGACCGGCATAAGACAGTTTTTGGCTTTCGCTGATAACGTCTTCCAAGCGGTGGCGGATTTGGTAGAAGGCACCTTGGTTTTTCGGCTCTTCTTGCGCCCAAACCACGGATTTCGCGTTCGGGTATTTCGCCAGCTCTGCACGCACCTCGTCGTATGGGAACGGATAAAGCTGCTCGACGCGGACGATGGCGACATCGTTTTCCAGTTTGCGCTCGGCGCGGCCTGCTTCCAAATCGTAGTAAACCTGTCCGGCGCACAGAATCACGCGTTTCACGCTTTCATTGTTGCCACGCTCGGCGGTATCGCCGATGACGGGGCGGAAGCGCGAACCTTCGGTAAAGTTTTCCAGCGGGCTCATCGCGCCTTTGAAGCGCAACAGGCGTTTGGACATGAAAATCACCAGCGGTTTGCGGTACGAACTCAAGACTTGGCGTTGCAACAGGTGGAACATCTGCGACGCTTCGGACGGCATGATGATTTGCATATTGTTTTCGGAGCAGAGCTGCAACCAGCGTTCTACACGGCCGGAGGAGTGTTCCGGACCTTGTCCGTCATAGCCGTGCGGCAGGATGGTGGTCAGACCGCAGAGACGACCCCACTTGGTTTCGCCGGATGACAGGAATTGGTCGATGGTTACTTGCGCGCCGTTGGCAAAGTCGCCGAACTGCGCTTCCCAAATGGTCAGCTTGTCGGGTGCGGAGCAGGCAAAGCCATATTCGTACGCCATGACTGCTTCTTCGTTCAAGATGGAGTCGATAACGAGGAATTCGCCCGTACCTTCGCCCATATTGCGCAGCGGTACATAAGTGCCGTCATCCCATTTTTCGCGTTTTTGGTCGTGCAATACAGCATGGCGGTGTGAGAACGTACCGCGTCCGGAGTCTTCGCCGGAAATGCGCACGCCGTGTCCTTTGGTGACCAGGCTGGCGTATGCGAGGGTTTCCGCCATACCCCAGTCAATCGGCTGACTGCCCGCAGCCATGCCTTTACGCGCTTCGAGCACGCGTTTGGCAGTCGGATGCAGTGCAAAGCCTTCGGGAACGGCGGTAAATTTCTCGGCAAGACGCTCGATGTCGGCAGCGGGCAGACCGGTTTCCACATCTTCGCGCCAGTCTTTGCCTTGGTATTTGCTCCAGTCAATTTGCGTGCGTTGGAAATTGCTCAACGTCGTTTGTTCGACATGTTCGCCTTTATCCAAAGCATCGCGGTAGGCTTGGATATAGCCGTCGGCTTCTGCCTGCGTCACCACGCCTTCTGCAATCAGTTGTTCGGTGTACAAAGCACGCGCACCGGGGTGTTGCGATACTTTTTTGTACATCATCGGCTGTGTCAGGGTCGGATCGTCGCCCTCGTTGTGACCCCATTTGCGGTAGCAGACGACATCGATCACGATGTCTTTATTGAATTTTTTACGGTAGTCCAAAGCTGCTTGAATGGCGAAGCAAACGCGTTCCGGATCGTCGCCGTTGACATGGATGACCGGAGCGGAAACCATTTTCGCCACGTCGGTACAATGCACGGTCGAACGGGTGTCGCGGGTATCGGAGGTGGTGAAGCCGATTTGGTTGTTGATGACGATGTGGACCGTACCACCGGTGGTGTAGCCGCGCGTTTTGGACAGGTTGAAGGTCGCTTGGTTGACGCCCAAACCGACAAATGCAGAGTCGCCGTGAATCAATACGGGCAATACTTTGTCGCGGCCGTTTTCGCCCAAACGTTTTTGTTTGGCGCGTGCAGAACCTTCAACGACAGGGTTGACGATTTCCAAGTGCGACGGGTTGAACGCCAAAGAAACGTGCATCGGACCGTTCGGCGTAGCGATGTCGGAGCTGAAACCCATGTGGTATTTCACGTCGCCGCTAGGCAGCTTGATTTCGGCGCGGCCTTCAAATTCGGCAAACAAATCGCCCGGTTTCTTACCCAAGATGTTGACCAAGACATTCAGACGACCTCGGTGTGCCATACCTATGATGACTTCTTCGACGCCGTCTTTACCTGCGTTTTGAATGAGGTAATTCAGACCGGCAATCACGCTCTCGCCGCCTTCTACGCCGAAGCGTTTCTGACCGACATATTTGGTATGCAGGTAACGCTCCAAAGTCTCGGCAGCGGTCATTTCTTTCAGGATGCGGCGTTTCTGTTCGGCACTGTAACTCGGGGTGGACAGCACATCCTCGAAATAATTGCGCAACCAGCGGCGTTCTTCTGTATTGGGAATGTAGATGTATTCCAATGCGAGGTGACCGCAGTAGGTTTGTTTGAGGTTGCTGATGATTTGGGACAGAGGCAGCTTGCTTTGGCCGGAAAAATCGCCCTCGCCCATATTGAACTGAACCGCCATATCGGCATCATTCAGTCCGTGGAATTTGGGATCGAGGGCTTCAATGTTGCGTGGCGGGATACGTTTGAGCGGGTCAAGCTGGGCAGCACCCACACCTTGAATACGGTAAGCAGAAATCAACCGCAGTACGCCGACCTGTTTCTTCATCATGGCTTCATCCATACCGCCGGCAATAGCCGCCGTCGATTTGGTTTTTGCCAAATTAGCGAAGGATTCACGAATCGGAGCATGGGCAACATCAACATCTGCCGCACCGGGCTGCTTGCTTAAGTCGGTGAAATATTGCTTCCATTTCTCATCGACAGAATTTGGGTTTTCCAAGAAATTCTCATACAACTCTTCGATGTAGGGAGCATTTGAACCGAACAGATAAGAAAAATTGAGTTTTTCATCCATCATGACACGAGCTCTTTTCTTTAAAATATAAACAAAGGGTAGAATTCCATGTGTTTCAACGGAATCCATGCCGTTTGAAATGACACTTCATTCTACCCTATTTCCAGCCAAATTACTTGTATCTGTTTCGTTTATTGCGGACAAACTCATTTAAAAAAGCTATTCGGCTTTCTCAAATAAAACTCCGACAACATATTAATATACCGATTATCAGCGTTTATCCGCCGGTACATAATCGCGACGTACGGCACCGGTATAAAGTTGGCGCGGACGACCGATTTTCAGCGAAGGATCGCTAATCATTTCATGCCAGTGCGAAATCCAGCCTACGCTGCGCGACAGGGCGAAGATGACGGTAAACATTTCGGTCGGGATGCCCAGCGCGGACAGGACGATGCCTGAGTAGAAGTCGACGTTGGGATACAGTTTGCGCTCAACGAAGAACGGGTCTTTCAGGGCGATTTGTTCCAATTCCATCGCCAGTTTGAATTTCGGACTGTCTTCCAAGCCCAATTCTTTGAGCACTTCATGGCAAGTTTCACGCATGATGCTGGCGCGCGGGTCCATGTTGCGGTACACGCGGTGGCCAAAGCCCATCAGACGGTATTTGCGCTGTTTCACGCCTTCCATGTATTCGGCAACACGGGATACATCACCGATTTCGTCCAGCATTTTCAAGACCGCTTCGTTCGCACCGCCGTGAGACGCGCCCCACAGACAGGCGATACCGGCAGCGATACAGGCAAACGGGTTCGCGCCTGAAGAACCTGCAAGACGGACAGTCGAAGTTGAAGCGTTTTGCTCGTGATCCGCATGAAGGATAAAGATGCGGTCAAGCGCACGCGCCAAAACAGGATTAGGTTTGTAGTCTTCACATGGTGTAGCAAACATCATATGAAGGAAGTTTTCGGAATAAGAAAGATTGTTTTTCGGATAGTTGAACGGCAAACCATTGGAATAACGGTAACACATTGCCGCAATCGTCGGAATCTTAGAAATCAGACGGTAAATCGCGATTTTACGGTGTTCGGGATTGGTAATATCCAAACTGTCTTGATAGAACGCAGACAGCGCACCGACCACACCGACCATCATCGCCATCGGATGCGCGTCGCGACGGAAACCGCGGAAGAACCAAGTCAGTTGTTCATGCAACATCGTATGACGGCGGACGGTATTATCAAATTCCGCTTTTTGCTCAGGTGTAGGCAGCTCGCCGTAAATCAGCAGGTAGCAGACTTCCAAATAATCGGATTTTTCAGCAAGCTGTTCAATAGGATAACCACGGTAATACAGCAAGCCTTCATCACCGTCGATATAAGTGATTTTAGATTCGCAGCTTGCTGTTGAAACGAAGCCGGGGTCAAATGAGAATAAGCCTGTGCTTTTAGTCAGAGCGCGGATATCGACCACGTCATGACCGATGCTCGCTTCCAATACGGGCAGTTCTAAATCCTCTTGATTAGGTACGTTGAGTTTAATTGATTTGGACATATTTATCGCTCCTTTGTAAGTTGGGGCTTTCGTTACTGCCTATGCAGCACGGTCTTTGTTTTCAGACGACCTCCGTATCCTAGAAATCCGCCGATAAACAGGCGGATTTCCAATACGTCAAGCTCGTCTGATTTTTTCAAGCATGGGGATAAGGTGTTCCTTGTCTGTCGCCGAATGTCCGTTGATCAGAGCCAGGAGCTCTTGATCTTGAAACTCAAGGATTTCGGAAAACTCAGACAGCTCTTTATCGCTTAATTGCTCGAATTCTTTTTCCATAAACCTACCGAAAATCAGATCTAACTCCAATAATCCCCGGCGGGTTTGAAAACGGATTTTCCGTTTGGCAATATCGTCAAAAACCATCATTTCTTAAACGGCTCGTTTCAACATAATTTCTTTAATCTTACCGATGGCACGGGTCGGATTCAAGTGTTTAGGACAGACGTCCACGCAGTTCATGATGGTATGGCAGCGGAACAGACGATACGGGTCGTTCAAATTGTCCAAACGCTCGTTGGTAATGGTATCGCGGCTATCAGCAATGAAGCGGTAGGCGTTCAGCAAACCGGACGGACCGACAAATTTGTCGGGATTCCACCAGAACGAAGGACAGGCAGTCGAACAGCAGGCGCACAAAATACATTCGTACAAACCGTCCAGCTCTTTACGCTCTTCCTGAGTTTGCAGGCGCTCTTTGTCAGCATCGATAGGATTATCATTGACGACGTAAGGTTTGATGGAGTGGTATTGTTTGAAGAACTGGGTCATGTCCACAATCAGGTCGCGGATGACAGGCAAACCGGGCAGCGGGCGGATTTTCACAGGCTGCTTCAAACCGCGCAAATCGGTCAAACATGCCAAGCCGTTTTTGCCGTTGATGTTCATACCGTCCGAACCGCAAATACCTTCGCGACATGAACGGCGGAAAGACAGGGTGTCGTCTTGCGCTTTCAGGCGCACCAGCGCATCCAAAAGTTTGACGTCGGTAGGTTCCAGTTCCAACTCGTAACGTTGCATATAAGGTTTGGCATCAACATCCGGATTGTAACGGTAAATTTCAAAACTCATTTTTTCCATGAGAAGTGTTCCTTTTCTCATAAACCGCCTGATGGTTATATGTTATGGGTTCAGGCCGTTCAGTATGGTGGTGTATTTGATTTTCAGACGACCCCTTGTGATACGGAGGTCGTCTGAAAACGCATCAGTAAACGCGCTTGGCCGGTTTGATGTATTCCACGCTCAAAGGCTTGGTGTGTACCGGTTTGTAGGACAAGGTGTTGGTATCTGAATGATACAGCGTGTGTTTCATCCAGTTTTCGTCATCGCGCTCAGGATGGTCGTCTGAAGCGTGCGCGCCACGCGATTCTTTACGCGCTTCGGCAGACACCAAAGTCGCTTTCGCTACTTCAATCAGATTATCCAATTCCAAAGCTTCGATACGCGCGGTATTCCACACTTTGCTCTTGTCTTTGATTTCAGTACGTTTCACGCGCTCGGCAATCGCCATGATTTCTCGAACGCCTTTGCTCAGAATCTCATCAGTACGGAACACGCCGGCATGCAGTTGGACGGAGCGTTGCAGTTCGCGGCGCAGCGCATCAACGTTTTCGCCGCCGGTTTGGTTATCCAAACGTTCGATACGTTGGCGGGTCAGCTCGCCGGCATTCGCAGGCAGAGGTTTCCAATCGCTTTGCTCTTTGATGAATTTAATCATGCTGTCGCCGGCAGCTTTACCGAACACCACCAAGTCAAGCAGGGAGTTGGTACCCAAACGGTTTGCACCGTGCACAGAAGCACAAGCGCACTCGCCGGCAGCATACAAACCTTTCACCGGCACTTCATATTCGTCGCCTTGCGGCACAACAACTTCGCCGTGGTAGTTGGTCGGAATACCGCCCATCATGTAGTGGGTAGTCGGCACGACAGGAATCGGGTCTTTAATCGGGTCGATACCGGCAAACTGAATGGAAATCTCGCGGATGCCCGGCAGTTTTTCCATAATTTTTTCGGCACCGATATGGTCGATTTTCAGCAATACATGGTCTTTGTTTTTACCGCAGCCGCGACCTTCGTAGATTTCCATCGCCATTGCGCGGGAAACCACGTCGCGTGAAGCCAAGTCTTTTACGGTCGGGGCATAGCGTTCCATAAAGCGTTCGCCGTCGGCATTTAACAGAATACCGCCTTCACCACGTACGCCTTCGGTAATCAACACGCCTGCACCTGCCACACCGGTCGGATGGAATTGCCAGAACTCCATATCTTCCAACGGAATACCCGCACGGGCGCAAATACCCAAACCGTCGCCGGTATTCATATAGGCATTGGTAGAAGACGCATAAATACGACCGCCGCCGCCGGTAGCGAACATTACGGCTTTAGCGTGGAAAATATAAACTTCGCCGGTTTCCATTTCCATGGCAGTTACACCGACGACGTCGCCGTTTTCATCACGAATCAAATCTTGCGCCGTCCATTCCACAAAGAATTGCGTATTGGCACGGACGTTTTGTTGATACAGGGTATGCAGCATCGCATGACCGGTACGGTCGGCAACCGCACAGGCACGTTCTACCGCGCGCTTGCCATGTTCAGCAGTATGACCACCGAAAGGACGCTGATAAATTTTGCCGCTTTCCACGCGGTCAAAAGGCATACCCATGTGTTCCAACTCAATCACCGCTTCAGGCGCGGCGCGACACATAAACTCAATCGCGTCTTGGTCGCCCAACCAGTCGGAACCTTTCACTGTATCGTACATGTGCCAGTCCCAACGGTCTTCCTGCACATTACCCAGCGAAGCAGAAATACCGCCCTGCGCCGCTACGGTATGCGAACGGGTTGGGAACACTTTAGACAAAACGGCACAATTCAGACCGGATTTAGATAATTGGAGGGCTGCGCGTAAACCTGCACCACCACCGCCGACAATCACGGCATCAAACTTGCGAACAGGAAAACCCATACTTACCCCCAAATTACTTTAACTGAATACACCAAGCAGCCGACCAGCCAAACGATGGTGGCAACCTGCAAAAACAAACGCACGCCGAAGGGTTTGATATAGTCCATCCACAAATCGCGGATACCCACCCAAGCGTGCAAAAATACAGCGATAAAGCTGACCTGAGTGAACACTTTCACCCAAACTTGATCGAAAAATGCCTGCCATGCCGAATATTCTTTAGGCAGGGTAAACAGAATCACTAAAAGTGCAACGGTATAGATCAACATGATAACCGCAGTTGCACGTTGCATAGCCCAATCGCGCAAACCGTAATGGGCACCGGTCAATTTACGTTCTACCATAACAACGCTCCCAAAACGACGGTCAACACCAGAGCAGCAGCAAACACCAATTTGGCGGTATTGCGCGCAGTATTCAGCTCAAGACCTTTGTGTGCATCCAAAAGTAAAAAACGGATACCGGCGAGCAGATGGTGCAGATAAGCCCATAACACGCCGATTAAAATCAACTTGACCAAAGGATTGGAAACGATGGCACGGTAAGTTTCAAACGCCGACTCGCGGCTCAACGTACCGGACAGGAGATACAGCAAAACAGGAAGCATCACAAATAATGCTACCCCACTAATGCGGTGCAAGATGGAGACAATTCCCGGTATCGGCAAGCGAATATTGGGAATCTCCAAAAAGACAGGACGCGGTTTGACGGACATAGCCAGTTCCTCTGTATTTTTTATCAGCTCAAAACCAGTAACTCAGACTACACTAAGTTACATAAACCATAATTTACCTGTTTTATCTGATTTTGAACAGTCCATTTTATCAACAATCTAATAAATTTTACCAAAATACATCATAAACCTTACCAATGATAATACGCACCTCTATTAATACTTGAATCAACATCTTTTCCACTGCCGCCCAATAAATTCTACCCGAACCCATACATTCAAAATATTATTAATATTCTGTTTTTTAATAAATATTCATGATGAAATATCATCCAAAAACTCGACCACAAGAAAAACGAACATAATCCTATGGGATAAAACATTACATTAAAAACAAAATTCCAACAGGCAGATTTTCAGACGACCCTCTCATTTTTCTATCACAAAACTGCACTATTTTAGTGAATAAAGAATTGCGTAATGCGCCATCTCGATGGTGTGATTTCTACCAATGCCTCCATAAAGACAGCGCTGTAACCATAGCGAAATGATACGGGTTTCGGATAAACGGCTGATTGACGCTATTCATAAATTGAATGACACAGCTGAAGTGCCGAAGTAGATCTCATTGCAAATAAAAGTGCGGTTAAAACATTGAACATTTTTAACCGCACTTTTTGTTTCTAACAATTACTTATTTAATCACACCACACGCCATGCGCGCACCGCCACCACCAAGTGGAGCAGGATGATCGGAATGATTGTCGCCACCAACGTGGATCATAATAGAATGACCACGAACTTCATCAAGGCGTTTGATTCGTGGCGCAAGAACCGGATTGGTGGCTGTGCCGTCGTGCAATACGGTTAATGCAGGCAAATCGCCTAAATGCGCATCATCTTGCCATGGGAAGCCATGTTTTTTGGTTTCTTTCGGATCCCAGTGGCCGCCAGCGCCTAAGCCTGCAGTCAGTTTACCGTCTTTTTCTTTCGGCTCACAGCTTGGGTTTTGGTGAATGTGAAAGCCATGCAAGCCGGCTTCCAATCCGCTTAAGTTTGGTGTAAAAACCAAGCCGTATTTGGATTCAGTAATCGTTACAGTACCTACATCTTTATTACCATTAACCGGGTCAAGTTGTTGCACTTTCACTTTAATAGAAGGACCAACAGGTGTCAGATGGTCATGTTTGTGTTCATGCGCATTGACGATTCCCGCAGCACAGATTGCACTGATGCCAACAGCTAATAGCGTTTTAAATTTCATTTATATCTCCTTTTTTGCCAAATTTATGTCAAAAGCTCCTTTGTATTCTAAACAATATGGAGAGTAAATCGAGTATTTTTTGGGATGTTATTAGCTATTAAAGTCATTTGATTTTTCTATCTTTCACCCTTAATTGAAATAATATCTGTTTATAATCTTAAAGAGATAGGCAAAGAAGAAGTCAGCCATGATTTTTTTCTTCGTTTAGGCAAAACTGACATTTCTTTGCCTTACTCCGCTTTATACTGTGCCCGCATTACGGCAAACCCTTTTCACTCAATTACTGCGAGGCTTGTTATGAAACACTCCGAAGAAAAACAATACACCCAGTCTTCCGATCCGGAAAACTTTATCCCAAAATTCAGAAGGCGCAATTTGGACAAAACGGGCTTCCTCAACAAACTCGCCCGTTTTGCAGGTCGATTAGGCGAACCCATCGTCCGTCAGTTGTATGCGCTGTATTATCTTTGGGACTCCCCTCATACGCCTAGACGCGCTAAGATGATTATTGTCGGCGCATTGGTTTACTTCCTCAGCCCTATCGACAGCATTCCCGATTTACTCGGTCCTTTGGGATTCAGCGACGACATAGCCGTCATTACTTTGGTGTACAGCCAGATGAAAACCTACCTGACCGAAGACATTAAAGAACGGGCAAAAGTAGCAACCGAAAAGCTGCTGCGTAAGACATCATAAATATCCACATCCAAAACAAAAGGTCGTCTGAAAATTTTCAGACGACCTTTTGCTTGAAATGTGAAACTTATTTCAACGGAGTCATATTCATCACTTCCATCAGGAAGTTGGTGAACGCCGGATTGGAAGGCTTGTTGCCCATATTTTTCCAACGTTGCTGCCATCCGCGCAAAGCGTTTTGGATATACAGCTTGGATTGTTCGGTATTGATTTCACCTCGTTGGCTGTCAACGGCAGAACGCAGATAAACCTCATATACGCTGTCATCCACGACATTGCGACCGACAAGCTGAATGCGGAACTTGTTCAGATATTGCGCAGCTTGAACTTTGGTCATTTTTCCTTGGCTGACTTGATAGCTCAAACGCGTTGCCTCGTCGCGGATTTTTGAAACATCACTCCAATGCGAAGAAGCCAAACTGAACGCTGCAGGTTTTTCAGCCTTAGTCGCTTTAACGTTAGGCTTAACATTAGTCGGACGGACAGGCACTTCTTGCAAGCTTGGGACATAAATGGTCTCACAACCGGCAAGTGCCGCCAACGCAAATAAGATGGGGATATATTTTTTCATGTCTACCATTATAATCAGGATTATCCAGATAACCAAATTCTATATCAATCTGACTTTTTCTGTTGACTGAATTACAACAACTTTCGTCTTACATTCCAATCTTTACACGATATGGCGCCTTAAATTCATTTTTGTGCCACACCAAAGCACGAAACCACGAAAAAGACCGCAAAAGCGGTCTTTTTTATCACTTATTTTCTCTCAACTCTATTATGCCAAATCGGCAAACAGAGGCGTAGAAAGATAGCGTTCGCCATAAGAAGGCAGCAGCACGACAATCAGTTTGCCTTCGTTTTCAGGCTGTTTGGCAAGCTGCAACGCACTCCATACTGCTGCACCGGAAGAAATACCGACCAAAATACCTTCTTTTTCCGCCATCGCGCGGGCAGTTTCAAATGCCGCTTCGTTCGGGACTTGGGAAATGCTGTCATATACTTTGGTATTCAATACGGTAGGAATGAAGCCGGCACCAATACCTTGAATCGGGTGCGGACCTTTTTCACCACCACTCAACACCGGAGAGGCTTCAGGTTCTACGGCGACAACTTTGACTTCGGGTTTGTGTTTTTTCAACACTTCGCCCACGCCGGTAACTGTACCGCCCGTGCCGACACCTGCTACAAAAATATCGACTTTGCCATCAGTATCGCGCCAAATTTCTTCGGCGGTTGTTTTGCGGTGTACTTCAGGATTTGCCTCGTTATCAAATTGACGTGGCATGAAATAGGTATCAGGATGCTCGTCCACCAAGGCTTGGGCTTTTGCAATCGCACCAGCCATACCTTCGGACGCAGGAGTCAAAATCAATTCCGCACCGAACGCACGCAGCAGCATTTTGCGTTCTTTACTCATGCTTTCGGGCATGGTAATCGCCAGCTTATAGCCGCGTGCTGCGCACACCATTGCCAAGCCGATACCCGTATTGCCGCTGGTCGCTTCTACAATCACGGTATCTTTACCGATTTTGCCCGCTTTTTCAGCAGCCTCAACCATCGCTTCGGCAATACGGTCTTTCACGCTACTGCCGGGATTGAAAAATTCCAGTTTGACAGCGATTTCGGCTTTCAAACCTTCAGTCAGACGGTTTAATTTGACCAACGGGGTGTTGCCGATCAGCTCGGTAATGCTGTTTGCAATCTTCATTTTCTACTCCAGATTTTGATGTGATATGACCTGTATATTAAAGACAGGTCGTCTGAAAAACCAATATCGAATATTTCTTTCTTTATAACTTTTGGTTGTTTGGCTTGATTCGCAAAAATTTTTTCTTAATGAAGCCCGATTTCTCCGACCAAAGCTCCTGTTACCAAAACCTGCATGACCAAAGCCATCAGCCAGCCCAGCCTGAGTTGCGCTTTACTGAACACCGCTGGTGACTGCTTGGCAATGCTTCTGCGGTGCAGATAAAAAACGGTCATGATAACAAACTGCAAAATAAACCAATAAACAGGCTTGAGCGCGTACAATTTCAACAAAGCCGGCAACGTAAAAGCCAAAGAACGGCCCGGCAGCATAAAATACAATATAGCGATAATCGACACAAAAGCCAAAGTCATCAACACATTGCTGACAGCAAGCACACTCAAAAACGGATGCCGTAAATCCGCTTGCCAAAAATCAGTATCCGCCTGCTTTTTCCAATGAAACGCAAAGAAAAACACACTGGCAAAAGTCAGATAAAAATGTGGGACAAACAATGGACCGACATGGGTAATCCCCCACATTCCCGGCAAAAGCTGCGCTCCTAAAATCGACACACCCAGCCACAAAACGACCGAAGCCCAAAACCACTGGAACATTTCAGCGCGGAAAATCAATCCAAAAAACACCAGCCCATAAGCAACAACTGCGAGAAAATCCAAATTCGTCCAAATCATGAATACTGCAACTCGCCTTCAAATACCGTTTGAACAGGACCGGTCATCAAAACGTCCTCACCATGCGACCAAGTAATAAACAAATCCCCGCCCGGCAGAGAAACCTTCACAGGCACGCCTTCCGTCAGCAGCCCCAAACGAACGCCCGCAACCACAGCCGCACAAGCCCCCGTACCGCAAGCCTGAGTTTCACCCACACCGCGTTCAAATACACGCAGGCGGATAGATTCCCTATCGACAATCTGCATAAAGCCGGCGTTGACACGTTCCGGAAACTGTGCGTGCGACTCAATGGCTTCGCCCCAATGAGCCACGGGTGCAGTCTGTACATCCTCAACCACAATCACAGCATGAGGATTGCCCATATTCACACAACTGACCTGCACCGTCTCCAAACCGACCATCACCATATGCGTCAAAGCATCATCCGCTTCGTCAGGAACCGGCACAAACGGGATTTCAGACGACGTAAAACGCGGTTTGCCCATATTCACGGTAACCAAACCATTGTCCAACAGCTTGGGAATAATCACACCCTTAGCCGTTTCAACCAAAATTTCCTTTTTATCGGTCAAGCCTTTATCCGCCACAAATCGGGCAAAGCAGCGCGCACCGTTGCCACACTGCTCCACCTCGCTGCCGTCTGCATTAAAAATACGATAACGGAAATCTACCGCATCGGAAGACGGCTTTTCCACCAGCAGCAACTGATCGAAGCCCACTCCTCTAAAACGGTCGGACCATTCGGCAAGCGGCGCCGTCAGCGGATCAAAATCCTGCCCGATACCGTTTACCACCATAAAATCATTGCCCAAACCGTGCATTTTGGTAAATTTCAAGGTTTTCATCAGTTTTCCTGTTTGTAATCGAATTGAGATGTTTTTAGATATTGGCAACCAGGCATGGATACTCAGGCAGAGATTTGACGCATCATCTTTTTTTCAGACAACCTTTAGCCCTGTTCCAATGATTATGATTGTAAAATATCGGATGCCGCTGTAATTCTTCGGTCGTATTCCTCGCGGTGTTTCGGCAAGAGATAGGGGCGCAGGAGGCTTAAGGTACGACGGATGCCGCGTGCTTTGGAGTCTTCGGTCAGCTTGGTACGCCCGCGCAGGGAACTGTCGAAGTCGAACCAGTATTTCGTTACCATCCACATATTGACGGCGAGGTCGTTCATGGCGGTTTGGTCGGCTTGGATGATGTTCAGACCGTTGAGCTGGGTGAGCAGGTTGACCAAGAGCGGGGAAACTTTGGCTTGGGTGAAGGTATTGTGTTCGCCCAATAATTCGGCACTGCGCGCAAGCAGGGTGTTCACGTCGCTAAACAGGAAGCGGTATTCCCACATCACGTCGTAAATGCCTGCCATATAGTTGATGGAATCTTCCACGTCAGAGGGCAACACGGCTTCATTCAGGTATGCCAGCAGGGCTTCGCTGTAACGTTTGAACAGTTGGACGATGATTTCGTCTTTGTTGCGGAAGTGATAATAAAGATTGCCCGGGCTGATGCCCAAATGTGCCGCGATATGGTTGGTGCTGACATTGCGCTCGCCTTCTTCGTTGAAAAGGATGAGGCTGTCGTTGATGATTCGGGTGTATGTATTGATTTTAGATTCTCGTGCCACGTCGTAGCTCCTTGCGCGCATCGGCAGAATGAATAAACAGTGTTGCTGCCGCTGTTTACAGGCCGTACGAAGCAGGCAGCCAATTGGGTTCGGCGTGTAATTCTACCTGAAATCGAGTAAATACTGTATTACAGACATGCCGCGCCAGTTGCCGGACGTCGTCTGAAGAAGCATTGTTTTTATTCACTAAAACCAAAGCCTGCCTGTCGTGTACCGCCGCGCCGCCGATTTGGAAGCCTTTCAGACGGCATTGGTCGATCAGCCAGCCGGCGGCGAGTTTGACCGAACCGTCGGGCTGCGGATAGCGCGGCATATCCGGATGCTGTTGCAACAGGGACGCGGCTTTTTCCGCGCTGATGACGGGGTTTTTAAAGAAACTGCCGACATTACCAAGTACGTTAGGATTAGGAAGTTTACTGTTGCGGATTGCACACACTGCATCGGAAACATCTTTCGCCGTCGGCGCCCTGCCCGCACTCCGTTCGGCAACGGCGGCTGCCAAATCGCCGTAACCCAAATTCGGCTCGAAACGCTCTTTCAGGGCGAATACGACCGAAACAATCACATAACGCCCTTTGCCTTCCTGCTTGAACAGGCTTTCGCGGTAGGCGAAGCGGCAGTCGGCATTGGAAAGCTCGACAAAGGTTTCCGTATCCAAATCGAAGCAGCGCACGCTGTGAATCACGTCTTTCGCTTCCACGCCGTATGCACCGATGTTCTGCACGGGCGACGCGCCGACTGTACCCGGAATCAGGCTCAGGTTTTCCAGCCCGTTCAAACCCAGCGCGACGGTGTGCAGGACAAAATCGTGCCAGATTTCGCCTGCCTGCGCCTCGATGTAGACGAGGCCGTCTGAACGTGCAATCTCGAGTATGCCTTTGTTTTCCATATGTACGACCAGTCCGGCGTAATCCTGCATCAAAAGGATATTGCTGCCGCCGCCGAGCCATAAAATAGTATCGCGGTCGAACTCGGGCAGTCGGACGATGTCGCGCAACTCGTCGGCGTGTTCGAGTGCGATAAAGGCTTGGGCTTGGGCGTGAAGGCCGAAAGTGTTGTAGGGGGTGAGGTCGGTTTGGTATTGGATGGGTTGCATGGGTTTAAACTTTAAAATAGATATTGTCAGTGGCGGGCTTCAGCCCATTGTTTCGATATTTTAAGCGGCGGAGTTTTCAGACGACCTTATGCGATCTGACCATCTCCCTGCTGCACAATTCCAAGCACCACACCAAGGCGATGGCTGCGATGGTGAGCGAGGCGATCAATGCCGTCCAGAAGCCGTAAATGCCCATATCGAAACGGTAGGCGAGCAGGTAGCCCGGCAGCAGGCCGCAGCCCCAGAAGGCGGCGGCGTGGATGAACATCGGCACCTTGGTGATTTTATAGCCGCGCAGGGCGTAGGACGCGATACATTGGGTGAAGTCTGCCGGTTGGAACAAGCCGGCAAACAGCAGGACGGTGGCGGCGATGCTTAAAACCGCCGGATCATTGTTGTACATACTTGCCAGCGGCGAACGGAATAATACCAAAGAAAGCACGGTAATCACGGCGAGCATCCAACCCAACACCAGCGACACACCCGAAATATAACGCGCCCGTGAAAATTCGCGTCGTCCTAATGAAAAACCGATGCGCACCGTCCCTGCCGAGCCGACGCTTTGCGGAATCATATAGAGAATCCCCGACAAACTGATGCCGACCTGCTGCGCCGCCACATAATCCTCGCCGAAGGGCGCAATCAAAAACACGATAAACGAAAATGCGCTGGCTTCCAAAAAATAAGACAGTCCGATGGGCGCACCGATTTTCCAAATCTGTTTGAACACCGCCAAATCCGGTTTGCCGAATTTTGCCGACAGTCCGAACGGGCGGAAGAATTTTTCCTTAGCGATATAAATCCACAACGCCAGCGCGCTGAACCAAAACACCACCATCGTCGCCAGTCCGCAGCCCGCGCCGCCCAAAGCGGGCATACCGAATTTGCCGTAAACGAAAATATAATTCAGCGGCACGTTCAACACAAACGCCGCGAAGCTGACCAACATAATCAGGCGCGGGCGGTTCAGGCTGGAAGCGTAGGCGTGCAGCGCACGGTGTACCATCGCCGCAGGCATTGCCAAGCTGGTGAACAACATATACTGCGCCATCGTGCCTTCCACATAATCGCTCAAGGTCAGCCAGTTGCGGAACGGAGTAATCGCCGCCCACATCAACACCATGCCGAAAATCCCCAAGATCAACCCGAACCAAATCCCCTGCCGCCCCGTTTCGCCCACTTCGTCAGTTTTACCCGCGCCGTAAAGCTGGGCAATCATCGGGTTCAGCGCTGCCATAATGCCCATAAAGGTAATATAAACCGTGGCAAACGCGCTGCTGCCCAAAGCCACCGCCGCCAAGTCCTCCTTGCCCGCACCGCCCGCCATCACGGTATCGACAAAACCGATGCCCACCTGCGCCACCTGCGCCAACAACATGGGCAGGGCAAGGACGGTCAGCAGGCGGATTTCTTTCAGGAAGACGGAAAAGGAAAAGCGGTTGAGGTCGAGCAGCATAAGTGTTTGTAGAACTTTAAAAAAGCGGAAATAAAGAAACAGGTCGTCTGAAAACAGACGGCCTGTTCCGTATGGGATTTGAAAACGGAATTATATTGGAAACAACGATTGATGGACAGCCAGAAAGCCTTTCAGACGACCTTAAACACCCTCAATGTCGTCTGAAAACCGTCAAATCGCCGCCTCAGAGCGTTCGCCCGTACGGATGCGGATAGCTTCTTCCACAGGCAGCACAAAGATTTTGCCGTCGCCGATTTTGCCGGAACGGGCGTTTTCGATGATAACGTCAATCACTCGTTCGACATCTTCATCGGCAATGATCAATTCGACTTTGACTTTGGGCAGAAAATCGACGGCGTATTCCGCGCCGCGATAAATTTCCGTATGCCCTTTCTGACGGCCGAACCCTTTGACTTCGCTGACGGTCATGCCGGTAATACCGATTTCGGTAAGGGCTTCGCGTACGTCGTCGAGTTTGAAGGGTTTGATGATGGCTTCGATTTTTTTCATGGCACACTCCGATTGGAAAAGAATAAACAACAAATATAACAGAAGCAGCAGGGAAACGATAAGCGGTACGGAAACTCGGCGATGCGGAAACTTACCGGAAACCGTCATTCCCACGCAGACGGGAATTCAAACCTCTGCTCAGAAATATTTAAAGACTACTGTAAATCCAAACTTCTATAGTGGATTAAATTTAAATCAGGACAAGGCGACGAAGCCGCAGACAGTACAGATAGTACGGCAAGGCGAGGCAACGCCGTACTGGTTGAAAGTTAATCCACTATAAATTCCCGCCTGCGCGGGAATGGCGCCATTTGATATATGGACATACGGAAGCAGTTGCCCCCTACTTCCTGAAATTTTCCACATACCCGACTTCCGACGAAAATCAGAAAAACAGATAAAACCCTTATCCCTTAATATTTTCAGACACCCCCTACATTTCCCCCGGCCGCAGGTCGTCTGAAAAATTGTCAACATTTTAGCCCAAATTACCAAGCAACTCAGACCCATTCGGCGTATAATACAGCCTTTCCCAACCGCATTTGTGAGCTGAATCATGTCTGTTGTTTTGCCCTTGCGCGGCGTTACCGCCCTTTCCGATTTCCGTGTTGAAAAACTCTTGCAAAAAGCAGCCGCACTCGGTCTGCCCGAAGTGAAACTGAAAAGCGAATTTTGGTATTTTGTCGGCAGCGAGAAAGCACTGGATGCTGCGACTGTCGAAAAACTGCAAGCCTTGTTGGCGGCGCAAAGCGTTAAAGAAACGCCCGAAGCGCGCGAGGGCTTGCATTTATTTTTGGTAACGCCCCGTTTGGGTACGATTTCGCCGTGGGCTTCCAAGGCGACCAATATCGCAGAAAACTGCGGTTTGGAAGGCATCGAACGAATCGAACGCGGCATGGCGGTATGGCTGGAAGGTCGTCTGAATGATGAACAGAAACAGCAATGGGCGGCTTTGCTACACGACCGCATGACCGAATCCGTGCTGCCCGATTTTGAGACGGCCTCCAAATTATTCCACCATCTCGAATCCGAAACTTTCTCCAGCGTCGATGTTTTGGGCGGCGGTAAAGAGGCTTTGGTCAAAGCCAATACCGAAATGGGTTTGGCACTTTCTGCCGACGAAATCGATTATCTGGTTGAAAACTATCAGGCTTTGCAGCGCAATCCGTCCGATGTGGAGCTGATGATGTTTGCACAGGCAAACAGCGAACACTGCCGCCACAAAATCTTCAACGCCGATTTCATCCTCAACGGCGAAAAGCAGCCCAAATCTCTCTTCGGCATGATACGCGACACGCACGACGCGCATCCCGAAGGCACGGTCGTTGCCTATAAAGACAACTCGTCCGTGATCGAAGGCGCGAAAATCGAGCGTTTCTATCCGAATGCGGCGGAAAACCAGGGCTACCGTTTCCACGAGGAAGACACGCATATCATCATGAAAGTGGAAACGCACAACCATCCGACCGCCATCGCGCCGTTTGCAGGCGCGGCGACGGGCGCGGGCGGCGAAATTCGCGACGAAGGCGCAACGGGCAAAGGTTCGCGTCCGAAAGCGGGCTTGACCGGCTTTACCGTGTCCAACCTGAATATCCCTGGCTTGGAGCAGCCTTGGGAACAAGCCTATGGCAAGCCGGAACACATTTCCTCGCCGCTGGACATCATGATTGAAGGTCCTATCGGCGGCGCGGCGTTCAACAACGAATTCGGCCGCCCGAACCTCTTGGGCTACTTCCGCACTTTTGAAGAGAAGTTTGACGGTCAGGTTCGCGGCTACCACAAACCGATTATGATTGCCGGCGGCTTGGGCAGCATTCAGGCGCAGCAGACGCATAAAGACGAAATCCCCGAAGGCGCGTTGCTGATTCAACTGGGCGGCCCGGGTATGCTTATCGGCTTGGGCGGCGGCGCGGCTTCATCCATGAATACCGGTACAAACGACGCGTCTTTGGACTTCAATTCCGTACAACGCGGCAACCCTGAAATCGAACGCCGCGCGCAGGAAGTGATCGACCGCTGCTGGCAGCTCGGCGACAAAAACCCGATTATCTCCATCCACGACGTCGGCGCGGGCGGCCTGTCCAACGCCTTCCCCGAACTCGTCAACGATGCCGGACGCGGCGCGGTATTCAAGCTGCGCGAAGTGCCGCTGGAAGAACACGGCCTCAACCCGCTGCAAATCTGGTGCAACGAATCGCAAGAGCGTTATGTGTTGTCGATTTTGGAAAAAGATTTGAACACCTTCCGCGCCATCTGCGAACGCGAACGCTGCCCGTTTGCCGTAGTCGGCACGGCGACCGACGACGGCCATTTGAAAGTACGCGACGATTTGTTCTCCAACAATCCCGTCGATTTGCCGCTGAACGTCTTGCTCGGCAAACCGCCCAAAACCACGCGTAGCGACAAAACCGTGAGGTCGTCTGAAAAACCGTTTAACGCGGGCAATATCGACATCACCGAAGCCGCCTACCGCGTTCTGCGCCTGCCCGCTGTAGCCGCCAAAAACTTCCTGATTACCATCGGCGACCGCAGCGTCGGCGGCATGACCCACCGCGACCAAATGGTCGGCAAATACCAAACCCCCGTAGCCGACTGCGCCGTTACCATGATGGGTTTCAACACCTATCGCGGCGAAGCGATGTCTATGGGCGAAAAACCGACCGTCGCCCTGTTTGACGCGCCCGCTTCGGGCAGAATGTGCGTCGGCGAAGCCATCACCAACATCGCGGCGGTCAACATCGGCGACATCGGCAATATCAAGCTTTCCGCCAACTGGATGGCGGCGTGTGGCAACGAAGGCGAAGACGAAAAACTCTACCGCACCGTCGAAGCGGTTTCTAAAGCCTGTCAGGCATTGGATTTGAGCATTCCCGTGGGCAAAGACAGCCTGTCGATGAAAACCGTTTGGCAGGACGGCGAAGAGAAAAAATCCGTCGTTTCGCCGTTGAGCCTGATTATTTCCGCGTTCGCGCCTGTCAAAGACGTGCGCAAAACCGTTACGCCCGTATTAAAAGACAATGCCAATTCGTTCGCTATTCTGCTGATGATTGACTTAGGCAACAACAAGTGCCGTATGGGTGGGTCTGCACTGGCTCAAGTGTATAACCGAAGCGGCGGCGAAGCACCTGATATTGATGCAGGCCGTCTGAAAGCGTTTTATCAGTTAATTCAGCAACTCGTTCAAGAAGATAAGTTGCTGGCCTACCACGACCGTAGCGACGGCGGTTTGTTTGTGACTCTGGCAGAAATGGCATTTGCTTCTCGCCGTGGCATGAATCTCGATCTGCTGACAATGGTAGATAAAAATATTAACGTTAAAAACGAGTATTACTCGCCTCAAGAATGGCAAAAATTTGTCCTAACTACCCTGTTTAACGAAGAATTAGGAGCCGTTATTGCTGTTCACGCTGCCGACCACGAATATATTTCTAATTTGTGCGAGAAACTGAATCTCACGCTGCACCATTTGGGAGAGTTTGCCGACAGCGGCCATATGGTCATCAATGCAGGAGAAGAAATTTTCAATCAATCCCTTACCGACCTGCAACGCGCATGGCAGGAAACCAGCCACGCCATCCAACGCCTGCGCGACAACCCCGCTTGCGCAGACAGCGAGTTCGCCCTGATTGGCGACAACGACCGCAGTGCATTGTTTGCCGACGTGAAGTTTGATGTGAACGAAGATATCGCCGCGCCGTTTATCAACAGCGGCGCGAAACCCAAAATCGCCATCCTGCGCGAACAGGGCGTGAACGGGCAAATCGAAATGGCCGCCGCGTTCACCCGCGCCGGATTCGATGCCTACGACGTGCATATGTCCGACCTGATGGCAGGCCGCGTCCGTCTTGCCGACTTCAAAATGCTGGCGGCGTGCGGGGGCTTCAGCTACGGCGACGTACTCGGCGCAGGCGAAGGCTGGGCGAAATCCATCCTGTTCCACCCCGCCTTGCGCGACCAGTTCGCCGCCTTCTTCGCCGACCCGGACACGCTGACATTGGGCGTGTGCAACGGCTGCCAAATGGTCAGCAACCTCGCCGAAATCATCCCCGGCACGGCAGGCTGGCCGAAGTTCAAACGCAACCTGAGCGAACAGTTCGAAGCGCGCCTGAGCATGGTTCACGTCCCCAAATCGCCTTCGCTGATACTCGCCGAAATGCAAGGCTCAAGCCTGCCCGTCGTCGTCAGCCACGGCGAAGGCCGCGCCGACTTCGCGCTTCACGGCGGCAAAATTTCAGACGGCCTCGGCATCGCGCTGCAATACGTCGATGGACAAAACCAAGTTACCCAAACCTACCCGCTCAACCCGAACGGCTCGCCGCAAGGCATCGCCGGCGTTACAAACGCCGACGGCCGCGTCACCATCATGATGCCCCACCCCGAACGCGTCTATCGTGCCGCACAAATGAGCTGGAAACCGGAAGACTGGACGGAACTGTCCGGCTGGTACCGCCTCTTCGCCGGAGCAAGGAAGGCGTTGGGTTAACCGGCAGGCTGATTTGATTCGGCTTTAAAGAAAAGGTCGTCTGAAAACGATTTAGTGGATTCTGCTATACCTATTTTCAGACGACCTTTATATGTTCTTTTGTGTATAAGACCGAACCGACCGCCGTCATTCCCGCGCAGGCGGGAATCCAGACCCCTGCATTTCAGAAATACTTCAAGATTACTGTAAATCCAAACTTCTGGATTCCCGCCTGCGCAAGAATGACGGTCATAGGAAAATCAATGCATTACCTCAAATAATTAAATTAGAAAACTTAACTTTGGTAGGAAGACTTAAATGGCAAAAACAAAATATTCCGCACGGATCAATGGAGAACATATTGATGGGACAATAGAAATTATAAAAAGAATCGTCTTACATCTGCATGATATGGGCAAAACACAATTTAAGGTAAAAGATGTAGATGAACAGATTGAAGAACTAAAAAACCAATGGCAGATTACTCCTGACTATAATGATGATACACGTGCTTCTTTGTATGTACTTAGTGTTAATTCAAACTCAAGGAAGCATTATCACGAATCAATGCACCAAGACTTTTTATGGTGGAAAAAAGGAGGAATATTTGAATTATACAAACCAACAAATTTTCAAATAAACTCAACCCAATCTTTGGAACAAGATCTCGGTAAACTCAAAGAACAATTAGCATCTGAAATTGAACCAGAAAAACGAACCGAAATCGAAACCTTAATAAAAGCCCGTCAAGGGCAAGGCAGATTCCGGCAAAAACTACTCGAACTGTATCCGAGCTGTCCACTGACAGATCTAGATGTTCGGTCTTTACTTATTGCCAGCCATATCAAACCTTGGAGCAAGTGCAATAATGAAGAGAGGTTAGATCCCTTCAATGGTCTTATGCTCGCACCCCATATCGACGCATTATTCGATAGCGGTCTGATTACGTTTGAAACCGACGGTACGATAAAAATCAGTCCGAAAATCGATCTGGAAAATCAAAAGCGGCTTGGGATTTTTCCCGATATGCAATTAAAAATCGAACCTGAAAGCGAAAAATATTTCGAGTATCACCGCAACCACGTTTTCCAAAAAGAAGAATAAATAGTGTTGAACAGTCCGTTGACTTAAGGTCGTCTGAAAACGATTTAGCGAAACCTGCTATTTCTGTTTTCAGACGACCTTTTTGCGTTCTTTTGTATACGAATACTAACCAATTACCGTCATTCCCGCGCAGGCGGGAATCCAGACCTCTGCATTTCAGAAATATAGTGGATTAAATTTAAATCAGGACAAGGTGACGAAGCCGCAGACAGTACAAATAGTACGGCAAGGCGAGGCAACGCCGTACTGGTTTAAAGTTAATCCACTATACTTAAAGATTACTGTAAATCCAAACCTCAAGATTCCCACCTGCGCGGGAATGACGATGATTGAGTATTTTCCATTTGAATTCACCATAAAACCAAAATGCCTGCCCCTTTTCGGGCAGGCATTTTCATACGTCAGTTCAATCAGGTTCGGCTCAATATTTGACTGTCCAGCCTATCTCGCCGCCCGCGCGCATCGGGACGAGTTCGCCGTCGCCGTATGGGACGCTTGCGGGGACGGTTTGGCTTTGTTTGACGAGGGTGATCGTGTCGGTGTTTTCGGGAATACCGTAGAACCTTGCGCCGTTTTTCGAGGCGAAGGCTTCAAGTTTGTCCAACGCGCCTGCTTTTTCAAACACTTCGGCGTAAAGCTCGATGGCGGTCATGGCGCTGAACATGCCGGCGCAGCCGCAGGCGTTTTCTTTGGCGGATTTGGCGTGCGGCGCGGAGTCGGTGCCGAGGAAGAATTTGTGCGCCTTCTCGCCGGTAACGGCAGCGACCAATGCCTGACGGTGGGTTTCGCGTTTGAGTACGGGCAGGCAGAAATGATGGGGGCGCACGCCGCCGACCAAGAGGTCGTTGCGGTTGAGCAGGAGGTGTTGCGGGGTCACGGAGGCGGCAACGTTGTCGCCTGCTTCCAAAACCAGGCGGGCGGCTTCGGCGGTGGTGATGTGTTCGAACACGACTTTAAGATTTGGCACTTGCGCCAAAACGGGTTTCATCACGCGCTCGATAAAGGCGGCTTCGCGGTCGAAGATGTCGATTTCGGAGTCGGTTACTTCGCCGTGAACGAGGAACAGGATGCCCTGTTTTGCCATTTCTTCCAACACGGGAATGAGTTTGAACAGGTCGGTTACGCCGGAATCGGAATTGGTCGTTGCGCCTGCGGGGTAGAGTTTGAAGGCGACGATACCGGCGGCTTTGGCTTCGCGCACCAGCTCGGGCGTGGCTTGGTCGGTGAGGTAAAGCGTCATCAACGGCTCAAACGCGCTGCCTTCGGGCAATGCCGCCATGATACGCGCTTTGTAGGCAAGCGCATCGGAAACGCTGACGACGGGCGGCTTGAGGTTGGGCATGATGACGGCGCGACCCATCTGGCGGGCGGTATAGGGGGCAACGGCTTGGAGCGCGTCGCCGTCGCGCAGATGCAGGTGCATATCGTCGGGGCGGATGATGGTCAGGGTTTGCATGAGTGTTCCTTTTTAGATTTTTGGGTTTCAGACGACCCCTTGATGTTCCTTTAAAGCTCGTCTGAAAAAGCTATTGCACAAGGACGGGCTTGCCGTTGTAGGACTGATGCGTCAGGTAAAACACCGCCTGTACGGGCAACTGGTCGGACGGGGTGGTTTTGACGGTCAGCAAGGTTTCTTCCGAGCTGCCCGAAGCTCGCCACGCGTAGGACAACTGGCGGATCGGAATCGGCGATTCGGACGCTTGATCGGTGCGCAATTCGCTATTCAAGCCCTTCGGCGGGTTTTCCACCAATACCATAAACTGCTTGCGTATCAGGGTTTCGTCCGCACGCGCCGTCTTCACGCTGCAACTGTCGCCGGTCAGGCTCAAATAATAATCCGCGCCGTCCTGCGTTTTCTTCCAAACGGCAAGCGCATCCAGCTCGATGAAACCTGCGGGCAGCCTGCCGATTTCTTCCGCGTTCAAAGCCGTCAACTTTTCATTATCGGCAAAAGAGCGCACTCTATCGGCAGCCCCGTCAAAAGCGACGCAGCCTTGACGGAACAATTCCGCCGCCGCGTTCGCACGATCCGCCATCTGCTCGGGCGGCACTTCCTCCCTGCCGCACGCCGTCAATAAAACGGAGAAAGCGGCAAGCGTCAAAAGCCTTGAAATCGGACGTTTCGCCATTTTCAGACGACCTCTATTTGTGTTTCACAACCAGCGTGAACACGCCGTCTTCTTCACGCGATTCGAGCAAGACATGCCCGGTCTGGCGGCAGAAAGCCTCAAAATCTCCGGGCGCGCCGCCGTCGGTCGCCAACACGGTCAGGACTTCGCCTGCCTCCATTTGCGCCAACGCTTTTTTGGTTTTCAAAATCGGCAAAGGGCATCTGAGCCCCTTTAAGTCTAAGGTGTGTGCGTTCATAATTTCCGATGTTCCGTTAAAAGGATTAACATGAATTATACCGTACTTACTTGCACCCCACCCCGCCGAACCCATAAAATAAAGCCATTTTTCACTTTGGAGCACACCATGCGCCGTCTCGCCCTCCTGACCCTCTGTCTTGCCACCACGGCAGTCAACGCCGCCGGATTCAGCGAAAAAGATACCCCCTTCAACACACGCTACAAAGAAAGCCCCGAAGAAGCCGCAGCCCGCGAGTTTGCCGAACAAAAAACCGCACTCCCGCCGCTGCCCGACACCCAATCCGGCGACTGGTTCGACCTCTACGTCAGCGAAGACTACGGCAAACAGCCCAAAATCCTTCTCAGCAGCTTACAAATCATGCCCTCTCCCGACGGCAGCATCCGCTACATCCTCAACGTGCGTTCCGACAAAGGCCATGACAACCTGACCGTCGAAGGTCTCTTCTGCGCCCGCTCTTCCTTCACATACGGCAAAGACAAACGCTCGTCTTATAAAGTGTTCGGCTACGGCGACACCGTCAACCGCCGCTGGATCGAGCCGCGCAAAGCCGAATGGAAACCCATAGGCTCGACCTTCAACAAAAACGACGCGATGCGCGCCGTCCTCTACCAAGCCTTCTGTACCGACGGCGTACCGACCACCACCGAAGGTCTGGCCAAACGCCTCAAAGAACGCGCCGGACGCTACGCGCCGAAGATGGTGCGCCACGACAAATAAGCCGTTTGACGGTTTCAAACATCAAAAAAGGTCGTCTGAAACATTTTCAGACGACCTTTGTTCCATTCGAATCAAATACGGATATCAGGTACTTTATTGAACAGACGATAGAAATTGTCGCTAGTGTAAGCAGCAAGCGTTTCTACGGATTCGCCGCGCAGTTTCGCCACAAACTCGGCGGTATAGCGGACATAGGAAGGTTCGTTAGGCTTACCGCGTTTGGGAACAGGGGCGAGAAACGGGGCATCGGTTTCAACCAGCATTCTATCCGCAGGGACATATTTGGCGGCTTCCTGAATTTGCGGGGCATTTTTGAAAGTAACAATGCCGGAGAAGGAAATGTACAGCCCCAAATCCAAAGCGGCTTTGGCAAAAGCGGTATCTTCGGTGAAGCAGTGGATAACGCCCGAGTTGGTTTGACCTTCTTTCAGAATCGCCAAAGTATCGGCGGCGGCATCGCGGGTGTGGACAATCACGGGCAAACCGCTTTCATTGGCGGCTTGGATGTGCTCGGCAAAGCGGCGGTGCTGCCATGCCAAATCGCCTTTGCACCAGTAATAATCCAAGCCCGTTTCGCCTATGCCGACGACTTTCGGGTGTTTTGCCGCTTCAACCATTTCGGCAACGGTAAATTCTTTGGCTTCTTGGCTGTCGGGGTGGACGCCTATGGTGCAGTAAATCTGTTCATTGGCTTGGGCAATGTCGAAGACTTCGGCGAAACTCTGTTTGCTCACGCTGATGGCAAGCGCCTGCTTAACGCTTTGTTCTTCCATATTGGCGAACACTTCAGGCAGGCGGTTGCTCAAGCCTTCGAAATTGAGATGGCAGTGCGAATCGATTAAATGCATGATTTTAAAGCGTGAAAGTAACGCGGTCGCTGCGCAGTTTCGGTCCCAACTCGCCTTCAATCAGGGTTTTCGCCTGAAGACAGCTCTCGTGTTCGGAAAATGCCAGTCCGACGCCTTTAGGGCGGTGGGCGGAAGTACGGGCAGGGTTGATCCAGACGACTTTGGTAGGCAGGAAGCGTTTGGGGTAATCGGCGATTTCAACGGCAAGCAGGATGTCTTCGCCTAATGAAAATACGTCTTCGGTCGGAACGAAAAGTCCGCCGTGTTCGAGAAACGGCATATAGCAGTTGTAGAGCAGAGTCGGGTCTTTGAGCTGCAACGCCATCATTTTCGCCGGAATGTCTTTATTGTTGTTTACCATTTTGTTTTACCTTATCTAATTATTTGTTTTGCCAAAATTCGAGATATTCAGTCAATAGATACTCAAGCTGCATTTTAACACTCAAGGTGTGGTATCCGTAAGGGCTGAGTGCGTTCAGACGACCTGTCAGTGCAAACAGGCGGCGCGGGTCGGTTTTAGAAGCCGTCTGCGACAATGCCTGCGCGTAATCCGGATAATAAAGCGGCGGCATTTGTTGTTGCGCCAAGCCGACATCCAACAGCCATTTCTGCATCCAATCGATAAATACTGCCAACGGTTGCTTGTGTTTGTCGAACGCAGCGGCGTAGTCGAGTATCGTCAACAGGCGCGGCGCGGCAAGCAAAGTGAGCAGCTCTTCGCGTAAGTCATCGATTTCAGGCGTATGGGCAAACAACGGCGCACCACTGTGAAAAGCCAGTAAAGATTCCGCATCGTCCACACCCTCTCCACGAAGATACGACAAAGCTTCGTCGCGCGAAGGTGCGGGCAGAACCATCTGGCGGCAACGGCTTTTAATAGTCGGTAAAAGTTTGTCGCGTGCATGCGTAACCATTAAAAAAACAACGTGTTGCGGTGGCTCTTCCAACGCTTTGAGCAACCCGTTTGCCGCCTGCATGTTCATGCTTTCAGCGGGATGCACCAATACCACCCGCAATCCTCCGCGCACAGCCGTCAGATAAATGTTTTCCACAATATCGCGCACGGCATCGATTTTAATTTGCAACAATTTTCGCCCGACCGCACCATCTTCGGGGATTTCAGGAGTAAGTTCGTAAAAATCGGGATGGCTGTTTTGCGAAAACAAATGACACGAAGCGCATACGCCGCAAGGCTGATGATCTTTCCGAGGCGATTCGCACAGCAAAGCCTGTGCCACAAACCGCGCAAACGCTGTTTTGCCGGTATTTTCCTTGCCGGTAAACAGCCAAGCGTTCGGACGGTTTTCCCAATGACCGGCAAGCTGCCGCCACTGATTTTGATGCCACGGATAAATCATGTCGAGAAGTACAAGCGTTTGAACAAAAGCGTGATTATACAGGGAAATGTTAGAGGTCGTCTGAAAAGCGGCTTCCGTTTCAGACGACCTTGCCGGATGTGCATCATTTTTAAGCAACATGATTTTTTGCCTGTATATCAATCGTCAAACCGATTTATACACAGGCTGTTCACACAGTTTGCCTGACAAAATGTGTATCACAACAAAATCCACACATACTTTTTTTCAGATTTCAAACAACAGCCTGAGCTATAATCCGCCTCATTCACCTTCACCCTTCCAATCATGAACCGACAAAAAACCTACCTGCTGCTGACCGCCCTGTTCACCCTGATTTTCATCGCACTCATCATGCTCGGCGGCTACCTGCTTTCCATCCAAAGCAAACAATTCGCCGTCGCCGCCTTCCTGTTCGCATTCGGCACCGTCTTCGCCCAAATCGGCAGCCTCGCCCTCTACATCCGCCACAAAGCCCGCACCCAAATCATGCGCTCGCAACAAACCGAACCCCGTTAAGGAAATCCCATGTTCGACAAAATCGTCCTCGCCAGCGGCAATGCAGGCAAACTCAAAGAATTTACCCGCCTCTTCGCCGATTTGAACATCGAAGTCCTGCCGCAATCCCAGTTCGACACGCCCGAATGCCCCGAGCCGTACCACACCTTTGTCGAGAACGCGCTCGCCAAAGCCCGCCATGCCGCCAAACACAGCGGCCTGCCCGCGCTCGCCGACGACTCCGGCATCTGCGCCACCGCCTTAAACGGCGCACCCGGCGTCCTCTCCGCCCGCTATGCCGGAGCAAACCCCAAATCCGATACCGCCAACAACAAACGCCTTTCAGACGACCTCTCCGACAAAGCCGACAAAAGCTGCCACTACGTCTGCGTCCTCGTCCTCGTCCGCCACGAAAACGACCCGCAGCCCATCATCGCCGAAGGCATCTGGCGCGGACAATGGCAGACAGAAGCCACAGGAACCAACGGCTTCGGCTACGACCCGCATTTCTACCTGCCCGAACACAACTGCACCGCCGCCGAGCTTGACCCCGAAATCAAAAACGCCGAAAGCCACAGGGGACAGGCGTTGCGGGAATTGTTGAAAAAAATTGAAGCCTTATAAATTTATAAATTAATAACAGGTCGTCTGAAAAAATTTCAGACAACCTCAATCCCCAAAACACACCATGACCCAAATCACCTTCCCCCAAGCCGGACAACTCACAGCCTTGCCGCCCCTGTCGCTCTACATCCACATCCCGTGGTGCATCAAAAAATGCCCGTATTGCGACTTCAATTCCCACAGCCTGAAAAACGGGCTGCCCGAAGCCGCCTACATCGACGCGCTGCTGACCGACTTGCAGCTTGAATTGCCCAATATTTGGGGCAGGCCGGTGGAGACGATATTTTTCGGCGGCGGTACGCCCAGCCTGTTTCAGGCGGAATCGATTGACCGTTTGTTAAGCGGCGTGCGCTCGCTGTTGCGCTTGCAGCCGGAAGCGGAAATTACGTTGGAAGCCAATCCGGGCACGTTTGAAATCGAGAAGTTTCAAGGATTTAAAGACGCAGGCATTACGCGGCTTTCTATTGGCGTGCAGAGTTTCAACGACGATATGCTTGCGCGACTGGGGCGCGTCCACAACGGCAAAGAAGCCTTAACCGCCATAGCTACCGCCTTGAAATTATTTGATAAAGTCAATATCGACTTGATGTATGCCCTGCCGAACCAGACCGTTCAGACGGCCTTAAACGACGTACAAACCGCCATCACTACGGGCGCGACCCACATCAGCGCGTATCATCTGACGATGGAGCCGAACACGCCGTTCGGCCACACGCCGCCGAAAGGTTTGCCGCAAGACGAAGCGGCTCTCGACATCGAAGACGCGGTACACGGCACGCTGGAAGACGCAGGTTTTATCCACTACGAAACATCGGCTTTTGCGAAACCTGCCATGCAGTGCCGCCACAATTTGAACTACTGGCAGTTCGGCGATTATTTGGGCATAGGCGCTGGGGCGCACGGAAAAATCTCCTACCCCGACCGCATCGAGCGCACCGTCCGCCGCCGCCATCCCAACGACTACCTTGCCCTAATGCAAAGTCAGCCAAGTGTTGCCGTTGAACGCAAAATCGTTGCCGCCGAAGATTTGCCGTTCGAATTCATGATGAACGCCCTGCGCCTGACCGACGGCGTACCCGCCGCGATGTTGCAGGAACGCACGGGCGTACCCGCCGCCAAAATCATGGCGCAAATCGAAACGGCAAGGCAAAAAGGTCTGCTGGAAACCAACCCGACCGTATTCCGCCCGACCGAGCAGGGACGGTTGTTTTTAAACGATTTGTTGCAATGCTTTTTATAGCCACCCACTTTTTCAGACGGCCTTGACGCGCCAAACTGAAACATCTTCGGGCTGCCGCTTTATCAGGCCGTCTGAAAACGTCAATACCCTACACAATCACTCGGTTTTATACGATAATCGACACCGTTTTTATCGAAGCCCCCACTTTCAGACGACCCAGACAACAGGAGAAAATCATGTCCAAAACCATCATCCACACCGACAAAGCCCCCGCCGCCATCGGCGCATACAGCCAGGCCGTGCGCGCGGGCGACACCGTTTACATGAGCGGGCAAATCCCTCTCGATCCCACCACCATGACCGTTGTCGGCAATGGCGACTTCCGCGCCGAAGCCCGCCAGGTCTTTAAAAACCTGCAAGCCGTTGCCGAAGCCGCAGGCGGCACGCTGGGCGACATCGTCAAACTCAACGCCTACCTGACCGACCTCGCCGACTTCGCCGTTTTCAACGAAGTTATGGCAGAGTTCATCCAAGAACCCTTCCCCGCCCGCGCCGCCGTCGGTGTCGCCGCCCTGCCCAAAGGCGTGCAGGTCGAAGCCGAAGCCGTGCTGGTACTGAACGCATAAGACACGCAACCCATTTCAGACGACCTCCCACAAGCCAAAGGTCGTCTGAAACACCACACACAATCGGACAATAACAACAATGGCACACTACGCAATCGGCGATATTCAAGGCTGCTTCGACGAATTCACCCTTCTGCTCGACAAAATCAACTTCAACCACGGCACAGACACCCTCTGGCTCGTCGGCGACATCGTCAACCGCGGCCCCAAATCCCTCGAAGTCCTCCAATTCTGCATGGAACACGAAAGCAGCGTCCGTATGGTTCTCGGCAACCACGACCTGCACCTGCTCGCCGTCGGCTACGGCGAAGGCACGGTCAAGCGAAGCGACACCATCACACCCATCCTCACCCACCCCGACAGCAAAAAAATGCTCGACTGGCTGCGTTTCCAACCCCTGCTGATCAAAGGCGTGCGCCATGTTATGGTTCACGCCGGCATCCTGCCCCAATGGACCATCGCCCGCGCCGAACTGCTCGCCAGTGAAACCGAAGCCGAGCTGCGCGGCAAAAAATACAAAAAGTTTTTCTCCAAAATGTATGGCAACAAACCCGCCGAATGGAGCGACGAGCTGACCGGCTACGACCGCCTGCGCATGATTGTCAACGTCTTCACCCGAATGCGTGCGCTGACGCTGAAAAACGAACTCGACTACGACTACAAATCCACCCTCAAAAAAATGCCCACAAACCTGCGCCCTTGGTTCAAAGCCCCAAACAGGCAAAACCTCAGCCACACCATCGTCTTCGGACACTGGTCGTCGCTGGGCTTTATGAACACCGATAACATCCTCTCCCTCGACACCGGCGCACTTTGGGGCGGCGAACTGACCGCCATCAACCTTGCCGACCACAGCATTACCCAAGTCCCTTCCCTGGGGGGATTGGACTGGAAAACGGCTTTGAAATAAGAAGCCATAAAAATGAAAAAGGTCGTCTGAAAAACCGAGATTCAGGTTTTCAGACGACCTTTTATATCTGCAAACCGCAAGCCTTACCTGCGGTTTGACCATCAAGCCAGCGGGGCGAGCAGTTTGTCGAAGGCTTCTTCAAACTGTTTCAAACCGTCTTCCTGCAAACGGTTGGCGAGGGTTTCTACGTCTATGCCGAGCGCAGCGGTTTCGGCAAGCTGCGCTTGTGCTTCGTCCACGCCTTCGGTCAGCGTGGCTTTGGCTGTGCCGTGGTCGATGAAGGCTTTGAGGGTGGCGTCGGGGACGGTGTTGACGGTGTGCGCGCCGATCAGGCTGTCAACGTAGAGCGTGTCGGGATAGGCGGGGTTTTTGACACCTGTGGATGCCCACAAGAGCTGCACGCGGTTTGCGCCTTTGGCTTCCAGCGCGGCAAATTCGGTGCTGCCGAAGTATTGCGCCCAGTCTTGGTAGGCGGCTTTGGCAAGGGCGATGGCGATTTTGCCTTTGAGGTGGTCGGGCAGCGTTGCGTCCAGCGCGCCGTCCACACGGGAGATGAAGAAGCTGGCGACGGCTTGGATATGGGCAACGCTTTGTCCGGCTGCCAAACGTTTGGCAATGCCGCGCGCGTAGGCTACGTAGGCTTTAAGGGTTTGGGCGCGTGAGAACAGCAGGGTCAGGTTCACGCTGATGCCGTCGGCGATGAGGGTTTCGAGTGCTTCGATACCTGCGTCGGTGGCGGGAACTTTAATCATGGCGTTTTTACGCGCGATGGCGGCATGGAGGCGGCGGGCTTCTTCTACCGTGCCTTGCGCGTCTTTGGCAAGCTCGGGGGAAACTTCGAGGCTGACGAAACCGGTTTTGCCGCCGGTGGATTCGTGTTCGGCAAGGCAAACGTCGCAGGCTGCCTGTACGTCGGCAATCGCCATAGTTTCGTAGCGTTGTTTGGGGCTGAGGTCTTGCTGCTTGAGGGCGGCGACTTCATTAGCGTAAAGCGCGTCGCCGGCAAAGGCTTTTTGGAAGATAGCGGGATTGGAAGTTACGCCGCACACGCCTTGTTTCAGCATTTGCGCCAATTCGCCGCTTTGTACGAGCGAGCGGGAAAGGTTGTCCAGCCAGATTTGTTGTCCTAATGCTTTAACGTCCGATAAAATAGTCATCTCTGATTCCTTTAAATATAGGTTATTTGCGAAGCAGGCGGTAATGCTACCCCTATTCGGAAAATTTGGATAGATTATTAGGGCATTTAACAATGTCCAAAACGATATAAAACGAACACAAAAAGGCATTCATTTATGGCAGGAAACGGTCAATATCTCGATTGGGCGCGCGAAGTGTTGTACACCGAAGCGGAAGGCTTGCGCGAAATTGCGGCGGAGTTGGACGAAAACTTCGTCCTTGCGGCAGACGCGCTGTTGCACTGCAAAGGCAGGGTCGTCATCACAGGCATGGGCAAATCGGGACATATCGGGCGCAAAATAGCGGCGACCATGGCTTCAACGGGTACACCCGCGTTTTTCGTCCATCCTGCGGAAGCGGCGCACGGCGACTTGGGCATGATTGTGGATAACGACGTCGTCGTCGCGATTTCCAATTCCGGCGAAAGCGACGAAATCGCCGCCATCATCCCCGCACTCAAACGCAAAAACATCACCCTCATCTGCATCACCGCCCGCCCCGACTCGACCATGGCGCGCCATGCCGACATTCACATCACGGCGTCGGTTTCCAAAGAAGCCTGCCCGCTGGGACTTGCCCCGACCACCAGTACCACCGCCGTCATGGCTTTGGGCGATGCGTTGGCGGTCGTCCTGCTGCGTGCACGCGCGTTCACGCCCGACGATTTCGCCCTGAGCCACCCTGCCGGCAGCCTCGGCAAACGCCTGCTTTTACGCGTGGCAGACATTATGCACAAAGACGACGCCCTACCCGCCGTCCGACTCGGTACGCCCTTAAAAGAAGCCATCGTCAGCATGAGCGAAAAAGGTTTGGGTATGCTCGCGGTAACGGACAATCAAGGTCGTCTGAAAGGCGTGTTCACCGACGGCGATTTGCGCCGCCTGTTCCAACAGCGCGACCGCTTTGACGGGCTGACCGTCGATGAAATCATGCACCCTTCCCCAAAAACCATTCCCGCCGAACGCCTCGCCACCGAAGCCCTGAAAGTCATGCAGGCAAACCATGTCAACGGGCTTTTGGTAACCGACGCCGACGGCGTGCTGACCGGCGCGCTGAATATGCACGATTTACTGATGGCGCGGATTGTGTAGTCCGAGCAGGTCGTCTGAAACCCGATTCAAGGTTTTCAGACGACCTTTCCAGTATAATCCAAGCCTTTCCCCCGATTGCGAACCCACCATGACCCCGATCCAACTCGACCATACCGCCAAAGTTCTCGCTGAAATGCTGACTTTCAAACAGCCTGCCGATGCCGTTTTGTCCGGCTACTTCCGCGAACACAAAAAACTCGGCAGACAAGACCGCCACGAAATCGCCGAAACCGCCTTCGCCACCCTGCGCCATTATCAAAAAATCAGTGCCGCCCTGCGCCGCCCTCATGCCCAGCCGCGCAAAGCCGCGCTTGCCGCACTCGTCCTCGGCAGAAGCACCAACATCAGCCAAATCAAAGACCTGCTCGACGAAGAAGAAACCGAGTTCCTCAGCGGCCTTAAAGCGCGCAAAACCGAATTTTCAGACGACCTCCATACCGCCGCCGAATTGCCGCAATGGCTGGTGGAGCAACTGCAAAAACATTTTAACGAGGAAGAAATCCTCGCCTTCGGCCGCAGCATCAACCAAGCCGCGCCGCTCGACATCCGCGTCAACACGCTCAAAGGCAGACGCGACAAAGTGCTGCCCCTGCTTCAAGCCGAAAGCCCCGATGCAGAAGCCACGCCCTATTCCCCTTGGGGCATCCGCCTGAAAAACAAAATCGCCCTCAACAAACACGAATTGTTTTTAGACGGCACGCTTGAAGTCCAAGACGAAGGCAGCCAGCTCCTCGCCCTGCTTGTTGGTGCCAAACGCGGCGAAATCATCGTCGATTTCTGCGCAGGCGCAGGCGGCAAAACCCTCGCCGTCGGCGCGCAAATGGTAAACAAAGGCAGAATCTACGCCTTCGACATCGCCGAAAAACGCCTTGCCAACCTCAAGCCCCGCATGACCCGCGCCGGACTGACCAACATCCACCCCGAACGCATCAGCAGCGAACACGACAGCCGCATCGCCCGCCTGACCGGCAAAGCCGACCGCGTTTTGGTCGATGCCCCCTGCTCAGGTTTAGGCACGTTGCGCCGCAATCCCGACCTCAAATACCGCCAGTCGCCCGAAACCGTCGCCAAACTTTTGGAACAGCAACACAGCATCCTCGATGCCGCCGCCAAACTGGTCAAACCGCAAGGCAGGCTGGTTTACGCCACTTGCAGCGTGTTGCCCGAAGAAAACGAAATGCAGGTCGAACGCTTTTTGGAAGAACACCCGGAATACGAACTCCTCGACTGCGCCGACCTGCTCGCCGGTTTGAAAATCGATTTGAACACCGGCAAGTACCTGCGCCTCGATTCGGCAAAACACCAAACCGACGGATTCTTCGCCGCCGTTTTGCAACGCAAGGAATAAATGTTCAAACAAGGCGTCAACACATAAAAGGTCGTCTGAAAAACCGGATTCGGGTTTTCAGACGACCTTTCTCAATTCAGCCGAGCCGTAGCTTGAACTTTGCCCGCAAATCAGCCAATCAAATTTAGAATCGGACAATCAAGTTTTTCACGGGAAAACCTAAACTACATTTTTCGGCTATCGCAAACATACTTAACTTTGAATGCAGCATGTCATGCAATTCCGTCATTCCCGCGCAGGCGGGAATCCATCGTAAAGCTTGATAAACCTTGATTTGAAGAACAGTTCCTGAATTTCAAAAATGGATTCCCGCCTGCACGGGAATGACGGCTGACGACGGATCTCGTATTAAAACCAATACCTCAGGTCGGCATTCATGCCCGACCTGCAAATGGCAAAGCAGCGCCCAAGACACGAAAGGTCGTCTGAAAACCCTTTCAGACGACCCCTCCCAATTCAGTTGACCAACCTGCCCGAATTTTCAGACTCTTCCGCAGGCCCTTTCTCATCGCCTGTCGGCGGCGTTTCCACCAAATCGGGCAACACCAATTCACCCAACTCGGTCAATGGCGGCAGTTCTTCCAAACTGTCCAACTGCAAATCGCTCAAAAATGTTTCCGTCGTCGCCCACAATGCAGGCCGCCCGACCGAATCACGATGCCCGATCACTTCAATCCAGCCCCTGTCCTGCAAAGTCTGCATCACGTTCTGCGACACCGCCACGCCGCGTATGCCCTCAATGTCGCCTCGCGTCACCGGCTGCTGGTAGGCAATAATCGCCAGCGTTTCCATCACGGCGCGGGAATAGCGCGGCGCACGCTGCTCCTGAAGGCTGCCCAGCCGCTCGAATGCCGCCTGAGCAATCTGAAACCGCCAGCCCTCGTGCGTATGCACCAGTTGCAACGCCCTGCCCTGCCAACGCGTTTTCAACTGCGCCAACACGTCGATTAATTTGTCCTGCGACAGCGGCGGCACACACAATTCGCGCATGGATTTTTCGTTTAGGGGTTCGGTTTGGGTCAAAAGCGCGGCTTCGATGAGCGCGTCGGGAGGGAGTTTTTCGATCATGATTTAAGATTGTTGTTCGACATAACAAGTTTTCAGACGACCTTTAAGCACTTGGCAGTCGTCTGAAAAACGGAAACAGCAGGATAGGTTTGACAGGTCAAATTTAAATGAAGTACCTGTTTCAGCCTCCCATCTGCGCGGGATTGACGATGTGTGTTTTTCCTATTTTAACCTGCGGCACATTCGGACAGAAACCGTCTTTATGCCCCATGACAGGCTTCATAAAGCGGCAGCAAATCTTCCACCGTTTCGACTATCCATTTTGCTACATCCTGCTTGCCTAAATCGTCGCGTTCGATGTGTTTGCCGATGCAGAAAAAGTCTTCGTCGTTTTGCAACCTTCGGTCAGATTCGCTTTGCTGTGCGACGGTGCGGTAGTCGTCATATTCGCTTTCCGCGCCGTGCCACATATCGAATGCGGCGTATTTCTCGGTATCGAAATCATCCAGCCAGCGGTTGTATTCCGGCAGCGCAATCGGCGACACATCGGCTTTGTAACAGTGCCAGTCCAAGCTGACGCTCAGGCGGCGGCGGTTCAATAAAATCGATAAAATCGCGGCGGAATTTTTGTATTGGGCGTATTTGAAGTAGGCGAAGAAATGGGCGCGGACCTGCCAGCCGTTACACCAGCGTTCGATATGCGGCGGGGCGAAAGGTTCGCCCAAATCTGCGGCGACCTGCTGTATTAGCTGCTGCCATATCTGCCAGTTTTCCTTGTAGTCGGCTTTGATTTGCGGAATGCTCTCTGGCTGGTATTTTTTGAGCTGGGCAAACTGGAAAAACGGGATATTGAACAAATCGCAGCTTTTTGGCGTCAGCATGGTTTGCTTCCTTTTCAGACGACGTGGTTGTGTTACGGGGGATACTGGGGTCGTCTGAAACTCTGTTTTCAAGTTTTCAGACGACCCTTGTTTGAAGAAACGGCAATCTGTAAACGACCTTATCTGCGCCGACGCGCCTCCATGATTTCGCCGATTTCGGTCAGTTTCTCTTTGGGGATAAACGTTTTGCCCATGTCGAACAAAGGTTCTTCAATCGCCAGATGCACATCGTAACCTGCCACAAAGCGTTTGAACGCTTCCGTATCGGGGATATAGGCGTTGTCTGCTTCGAGTTTGGCAAATTCGGCAGCCACGGCATCCCAGTTGCCATGCAGGCTCACATGCTGGCGCAAAAGCTCGTTCACACTTTCTTGGGCTTGCGGCGCGTATTGCAGCAGGAGCGGGAAGAAGTTTTCTTCTTCGTCTTCATGGTGCAGCGGCGCGGCGACGTTGAAATACTGGGCGATTTGGCGAATGGTTTGCAAAACAATCTGATTGCAGCCGTTTTCGGCGATATAGTCCGACAACATGGCGACCTGGACGCAGAAACGGCGCACTTTGCCGTGGCAGGCATACAGCATTTCAATCGGTTCGGCAAAGGTAACGCTTTTAGTCTCAAACGGATTCATGGTTGTGTTCTCAATGGTGTACTTTTCAGACGACCATTTTATAACAAAACAGCCTGCATAAAGCAGGCTGTCTGTATTCCGACGCTTAAGGCGGATTAGTTCACCAAGGTAACGGTACCATTCATCAAAGCACCGTGTCCGGGGAATGAGCAGTAGAATTTGTAGCTGCCGTCCGCCAGTTTGGCAGGATCAACGGTTACAGAAGTCTCTTCACCGCCGCCAATCAATTTGGTATGACCGACGACACGGGCATCACCGGCTTTTACATAATCGGCATCGGCACCGGCGGCAGCGCCGTCTTTCAATATGCCGTCCATGTCTTCCGCTTTGGAAATCACGATATTGTGACCCATACCTGATTTAGGCTGGGTACCGGTGTGTTTCAGAGTGATGGTGAATTCTTTACAAGCTTTGCTGACTTGGATGTCTTTAGTGTTGAACTGCATATTGTCGTTGGATTCGACGGTAACCGCGCAGTTGCCTGCAGCAGGTGCGGCAGCCGTAGATGCTGCTTCGGAAGCCGGTGCGTCGGCAGGCGGCGCGCTTTCTGCAGGGGCTGGTGCAGCTTCAGAAGCAGCAGGTGCAGTCTGAGCAGCGGGTTCGGCAGGTTTTGAGGCTTCTTGCGAACAAGCGGACAAGCCGATAACGGCAGCAGAAATCAGAGCCAAATAAGCTTTCATGTTTATCTCCTAATGATATGGTGAGAATATGTTAAGTTCCACAAAATAAAACCTGCGAATATATTAATAAACCAATATCGGTTTTGATATTTGCAAGCGGAAGAAGGATAGAAATGAAGCTGTATTCTGCTACAAGAAATCAAACAAATCCAAAGCTCGGCGGCTTTTTTACCTCAGTTTACACAATTAAGAATGACTACTTTTTATGTCGTATTTCTTTAGTATTAGACCTTATCAGTCAGACGAAATATTTTTAACTCTAATTAACAAACCTCGCAACTATTCCCAATCAGCGGCTGTGTTTGCGCACCAACTCCGCCAGCGCGGCAGCCAATTCAGGATGTTTGTCTTCCAATTTTGCCGCCGCCGCATCAAAACTCTCCAACGCCGCCCCGCTCAAATGCAGGCTGTTGACTTTGGGTTGCGCAGGCGACTTCGGTACGACTTTGACCGCTACATCTTGAATACCTGCATTCAACTCCTGAAGCTGCGGCACAAGCGCGGGCAATATCATTTTCAGACGCGAGGCAGCCATACCGTTTGCCGCCAGCAACACCAGCCTGCCCTCTTCGATGCAGGCGGTTTGAAAGTGCGGATGCAGGTTTGCCGGAAGGATGCGTTTGACTGCCGCATCCAGCCTGCGCCATTGTTGCGACTGCTGCAACAATCCCGCCAACCGCGTATCCCGTTTGCCTAATTGTTCCAAATTCATATGTTTCAGACGACCTTTTCAAAGTGTACGGTTGTATTATCAAGATTGAAATCCGGTAAAACTGCCTATATTTCAAACGGCATGACTGCCTTGCCGCGAGGCTTGTGTTAAAATCCCCGTTTCGCCATTATTTTATATCAGGCGCAGGAACTATTTCATGCTGACAAACATTGCTAAGAAAATCTTCGGCAGCCGCAACGATCGACTGCTGAAACAATATCGTAAATCCGTTGCCAAAATCAACGCACTCGAAGAACAAATGAAAGCCTTGAGCGATGCGGATTTACAGGCTAAAACAGCCGAATTCAAACAACGTCTTGCCAACGGACAGACTCTGGACGACATCTTGGTCGAAGCCTTCGCCGTCTGCCGCGAAGCGTCCCGCCGCGTACTCGGTATGCGCCACTTCGACGTACAACTTATCGGCGGTATGGTGCTGCACAACGGCAAAATCGCCGAAATGCGTACCGGTGAAGGTAAAACCTTGGTCGCTACGCTTGCCGTCTACCTCAACGCCCTGTCCGGCAAAGGCGTACACGTCGTTACCGTCAACGACTATCTTGCCTCGCGCGACGCGGGCATTATGGCGCCGCTCTACAACTTCCTCGGCTTAACCGTCGGCGTCATCATCGCCGATATGCAGCCGTTTGACCGTCAAAACGCCTACGGCGCCGACATCACCTACGGTACCAACAACGAATTCGGTTTCGACTACCTGCGCGACAATATGGTTACCGACCAATACGACAAAGTTCAGCGCGAATTGAATTTTGCCGTAGTGGACGAAGTAGACTCCATTCTGATCGACGAGGCGCGTACCCCGCTGATTATTTCCGGTCAGGCGGATGACAACATCCAGCTGTACCAAATCATGAACAGCCTTCCCGCGCACCTTATCCGTCAAGAAACCGAAGAAGGCGAAGGAGATTACTGGGTCGATGAAAAAGCACACCAAGTCATCTTGAGCGAAGCGGGTCACGAACACGCCGAGCAAATCCTGATTCAAATGGGCTTGCTGCAAGAAAACGACTCCCTCTACTCCGCCGCCAACATCGCCCTGATGCACCACCTCATGGCAGCATTGCGCGCGCATACGTTGTTCCACAAAGACCAACACTACGTCATCCAAGACGGCGAAATCGTCATCGTGGACGAATTTACAGGCCGTCTGATGTCCGGCCGCCGTTGGTCCGAAGGTCTGCACCAAGCCGTCGAAGCCAAAGAAGGCGTGGAAATCAAACGCGAAAACCAAACCCTCGCGTCCATCACCTTCCAAAACTACTTCCGCCTGTACACCAAGCTCTCCGGCATGACCGGTACCGCCGATACCGAGGCTTTCGAGTTCCAAAGCATCTACAACCTCGAAACCGTCATCATCCCGACCAACCGCCCTGTACAGCGTAAAGACTTCAACGACCAGATTTTCCGTTCTTCCGAAGAAAAATTCGAAGCCGTCGTCAAAGACATCGAAGAATGCCACAAACGCGGACAACCCGTCCTCGTCGGTACCACCAGCATCGAAAACTCCGAACTGGTCTCCCATCTGCTGCAAAAAGCCGGACTACCGCACAACGTCCTTAACGCTAAAGAACACGAACGCGAAGCCCTGATTGTCGCCCAAGCCGGTAAAGTCGGCGCTATTACCGTCGCGACCAACATGGCGGGCCGCGGTACCGACATCGTTCTCGGTGGCAGCCTCAAGCATCAAATCGAAGCCATCCAGTCCAACGAAAACCTGAGCGACGAAGAAAAAGCCGCACAAATCGCCGCCCTTGAAAACGGCTGGCAGGCAGAACACGACCAAGTGGTCGCCGCAGGCGGTCTGCACATCATCGGTACCGAACGCCACGAAAGCCGCCGTATCGACAACCAATTGCGCGGACGCGCAGGCCGTCAGGGCGACCCCGGCTCCAGCCGCTTCTACCTCTCGTTTGAAGACCCGCTGCTGCGCCTCTTCGCGCTCGACCGCGCCGCCGCCATCCTCAACCGCCTTGCGCCAGAACGCGGCGTCGCTATCGAACACGGCATGTTGACCCGTCAAATCGAAGGTGCGCAACGCAAAGTCGAAGGTCGCAACTTCGACATGCGTAAACAAGTATTGGAATACGACGACGTTGCCAACGACCAACGTAAAGTCATCTACCACCAACGCAACGAAATCCTCAACAGCAAAGACGTCAGCGACCTGACCAAACAAATCCGCGAAGAAGTCATCAGCGATTTGGTTGATTTGTACATACCGCCCGACAGCATGGAAGAGCAATGGGACATCCCATCACTCGAAAGCCAGCTTGCCGCAGAGTTCCGTCTGCACGAAGACATCCAAGCATGGCTCAAAGCAGACACCACTTTAGACAATCAGGACATTAAAGAGCGTCTGATTAAACGTGTTGAAGAAGAATACGCGGCAAAAGTCGAGCTTGTCGGTAAAAAACCGATGGCGGATTTCGAACGCAACGTCATGCTGCAAGTCATCGACCTGCAATGGCGCGAACACCTTGCCGCCATGGACTACCTGCGTCAAGGCATCCACCTGCGCAGCTATGCCCAGAAAAATCCGAAACAGGAATACAAACGCGAAGCCTTCGCCATGTTTGAAAACCTGTGGCGCGGTATCAAGCATCAAACCGCTTCCCTCTTGACCTCCGTCCAAATCGAGCGCAACACCGATGTAGAAGAAATTGCTGAGTCCACCCCAGTCGGCATCCAAACCATCCACTCCGAAGCACCCGATATGGAAGAACTGCTCGGCCAATCACAAACCGATTTGGTTACCGAAGCGTTCGACCCTGACGGAACCGACTTCAGTCCCGAAGCACTTGCTGCCCAAGGCCGTATCGTTCACCGCAACGCCCCCTGCCCTTGCGGCAGCGGCCTGAAATACAAACAATGCCACGGCAAGTTAAGCTGATGACAGCTTAAACAAAAGGTCGTCTGAAACTTTTCAGACGACCTTTTCATTTTGGCAGGTTAATTTATAGTATATTAAATTTAAATCAGGACAAGGCGATGAAGCCGAAGACAGTACAGATGGTACGGCAAGGCGAGGCAACGCCGTACTGGTTTAAATTTAATCCACTATATATCAAGACAAAACAATGAAACCTCAGACAGTACAGATAGAAATAAATCCATTGACTTTATGCTTTCAAACATTATAAAAATCACCCGCCTTGATTTCAGGTAAAGCAACAGAATACTGGTTTCCCCATACATACCGCCCACTCTGAGAACAGATGACTTCAACCATCTCATCTAAAGAGACACTGTCCACCGCAGCAGCTTTGCCTCTCCGATGGCATTCGGAACCATAAACACCTATGGCAAACTGGTCTGCCCCCTAAGCCAAAAGGTCGTCTGAAAACCCGATTTCAAGTTTTCATACGACCTTCCAGTATGGCTGTTGCAAACAGATTACTTGGGCTGCCAAGAATCTTTCAGCGTGACCGTGCGGTTGAACACGGGATGCTCGGGGCTATGGTCTTTGCGGTCGGTCACGAAATAGCCCAGTCGCTCAAACTGCCAACGGCTTTCGGCGGGCAGGTTTTTGGCTGCGGGTTCGGCGTAGGCGGTGATTTCTTTGACGGATTCGGGGTTGAGGAAATCGGTGAACGGCAGATAGTTGCCGTCTTCGCCGCGCACGGCATCGGGACGCTCAACGGTAAAGAGGCGGTCGTACAGGCGGACTTTGATTTCGACGGCGTGTTCGGCGGAAACCCAGTGAATCACGCCTTTGACTTTTCTACCTTCTGGATTTTTGCCCAAGGTGTCGTGGTCGATGCTGCATTTGAGTTCGACAACGTTGCCCGCTGCATCTTTTACGACTTCGTCGCACTTGATCACATAGCCGTGGCGCAGTCGTACTTCGCCGCCGAGTGTCAGGCGTTTGAAGCCTTTGGGCGGATTTTCGGCAAAGTCGTCTGCCTCGATGTAGATGGTTTGGGACACGGGGATTTCGCGCTCGCCCATTTCTTCGTGATTGGGGTGGAACGCGGCGCGGCGGCTTTGGGTTTTGCCGGCTTCAAAGTTGGTCAGTGTTACTTTGAGCGGGTTCAAGACCGCCATCAGGCGCGGAGCGGAGTTTTCCAGCTCTTCGCGAATCGCACCTTCCAATACGCTCATATCGACGATGTTTTCAGATTTGGAAATACCGGCGCGTTTGGCAAACAGACGCAGGCCTTCGGGCGTGTAACCGCGGCGGCGCATACCGGAAATGGTTGGCATACGCGGGTCGTCCCAGCCGGAAACGTGGCCTTCTGAAACCAGTTGGTTCAGCTTGCGTTTGGACGTGATGGAATACAAAAGCTCCAAACGGGAAAACTCGTATTGGCGCGGACGGGTGGCGTGCGGTGCTGGGATGTTGTCCAACACCCAGTCGTACAGCGGGCGGTGGGCTTCAAACTCGAGCGTACACAAGGAATGCGTGATGCCTTCGATGGCATCGGAAATGCAATGTGTGTAGTCGTACATCGGGTAGATGCACCATTTGTCGCCGGTGTTGTGGTGATGGGCGCGGCGGATGCGGTAGATGACGGGGTCGCGCATATTGATGTTGCCTGCCGCCATGTCGATTTTCAGGCGCAGGGTTTTGCTGCCGTCGGGGAATTCGCCGTTTTTCATGCGTGTCAACAGGTCGAGGTTTTCTTCGATACTGCGGTCACGGTAAGGGCTGTTTTTGCCTGCTTCGGTCAGCGTACCACGGTATTCGCGCATTTGTTCGGGCGTCAAATCATCGACATACGCCTTGCCGTCTTTGATCAAACCGACGGCGTAGTCGTAAAGCTGGTCGAAGTAGTTGGAAGCGAAACGCGGCTCGCCTGCCCAATGGAAACCGAGCCACTCGACGTCTTCTTTAATGGAGTTGACGTATTCGTCGTTTTCTTTTTCGGGGTTGGTGTCGTCGAAACGCAGGTTGCACAAGCCGTCGTAAATATACGCCAAACCGAAGTTCAGGCAGATGGATTTGGCGTGGCCGATGTGCAGGTAGCCGTTGGGTTCAGGCGGGAAGCGGGTTTGGATGGCTTCGTGTTTGCCGCTTTTGAGGTCTTCTTCGATGATGGTGCGGATGAAATGGTTGTCCGCGAATTGGTCTTTATTGAGCATAATGGTTCTTTATTGGGAAGGGATTGGGCTTCAGACGACGTATCTATAAGAAGTCGTCTGAAAAGGGCTTTATTGTACCCGACTTGACTCTATCGTTATAGTGGCGCACTCAAAGCGGCATAGGTTCGGCAACCAGCCATTCTACGCCGGCATCGCCCAAAACCTTCTGCATGGCGGCTTCAGGTGTGCGGTCAGTAAATACTTTGTCAAACGAGCCGATGTCGCCCAGTCTGACCAAGGCGTTGCTGTTGAATTTGCTGTGGTCCACGCCCAAATACCTGACCCGCGCATTGGTCATCATCGCCTGCATGACGCTGACTTCTTTATAGTCGTAGTCCAACAGCGAGCCGTCGCTTTCCACGCCGTGCGTACTCATGACGGCATAATCGACTTTAAACTGATTGATAAAATCAACCGTCGCCACGCCCGTAATCCCGCCGTCCAAGGGGCGCACGACGCCGGAGGTGATGATGACGGTGTAGTCGGTGCGCGCGGACGTGATGGAGGCGACGTAAATATTATTGGTGATAATCCGCAGGTTTTTGCGCTGTTTGACCAACTCGGCGGCAACAGCTTCCATCGTCGTGCCTATACTGATAAACAGCGACGAATTGTCGGGAATGTGGGCGGCAATCAGGCGGGCGATGGCGTTTTTTTCATTTTGGCAATGATTGCGCTTGCCCTGCGCCGCGCTGCCGGAAATATCGCCGACCGACGCGCCGCCGTGGTAACGCTTCAACTGACCGCTTTCGCTTAATTCCTGTATGTCGCGGCGTATGGTCTGCGGGGTAACATCCAAGGCTTCCGCAAGCTGCTCGACCGTCATGAAATGCTGCTCGCGCACGAGCGTGAGGATATGTTCGTGTCTCTGTATTTTTGGTTTCATCTGGATTCGTTTCCATTCGTTCCGGTTCGTTTGAATTCGGATTGTACGCCTTTTGTCCAAAGCGGAAAAAGGCAGCCGTCGATTTGGCTTTTGCCAAAACCAAAGGTCGTCTGAAAACCTGAATCCCGGTTTTCAGACGACCTGTTTATATTGCAAACCGTTTACCAAGTCGTTACGAATTGTTCCAAATCGGTATTTTTCGCACCGCCCCCCTCTTCCACAGAAGAGCCGATCATCATCAGCCCGATGATTTTGTCTTTGTCCGAACAGCCGAATGCTTCGCGCAAGAGCGGGCTGTTGACCCACATTCCCGTAATCCACACGTTGTCGAAGCCCTGCGCGGAAGCGGCAAGCTGCAACCCGTAGGCGGCACAGCCCGCGCTCAACATCTGTTCCCATTCGGGTTTGGGCTTCGCCACTTCGCGATTAGGCGCAAAAGTTACGCCGATAACCATCGGAGCCATATTGCCCACCCGCTCGGCCTTTCTCATAACATCGTCGCCAAAATTCAATTCGGTAACGGTCCGGCACAAAATTTCGCGGAAACGTTGCAATCCTTCCGCGCTTTGAATGACGGTGAATCGGAACGGACGCATATTGCCATGATCGGGAACCTGCGTAGCGGCTTGAAGCATTGCTTCCAGTTGATCTGCGTTCGGCGCGGGAGCAGTCAGTTTTTTGGATGAACGACGTGTGGTGAGAAGGTGTAAAGCGTCCATTTTTTCTTTCGAACCAGTTAAAACAGCGGTTTTTATAGCACAAAGCGAATGGAAAAACCATATTTGGAAATGCGGCTGAAAGGCAGAGCAATGCGACAGGTGCCAACATCATTACATAAATTTACTCTATATAAATAGAAGCCGTTAATCTGCCGCATCCAATATAAAGGTCATCTGAAAACAAGCGCAGCAAATTTTCAGACGACCTTTATATATAAAAATAAAAATAAAACCCTTAGCCGTAACGCCGTTGGAAATCGCTCATAAAGTCTGCCAAAGCCTGTACGCCTTCGAGCGGCATGGCGTTGTAGATGCTGGCGCGCATACCGCCGACGGTTTTGTAGCCTTTGAGCAGGCACAAGCCTTGCAGTTCGGCTTCGAGGACAAAGCGGCGGTCGAGTTCAGCTGAGGCGGTTTGGAAAACGACGTTCATTTTGGAGCGGGCGTCGGGGCGGATTCGGTTGACGTAGAAGCCGCCGCTGTTGTCGATGGCATCATAAAGCGTTTGGGCTTTGATGTTGTTGACGGCTTCGATTTTTTTCACGCCGCCTTGCGTCAGCAGCCAGCGGAACACTAAACCTGACATATAGATGGCGTAGGTTGACGGGGTGTTATACATGCCGTCGCGGTTGATGTGCGAACGGTAGTTGAAGACGTCGGGGATGTTGTCGGGGCAGCGGTCGAGCAGGTCTTCGCGGATGATGACGACGGTCGCGCCGGCGGGGCCGATGTTTTTCTGTGCGCCCGCGTAAATCAGCCCGTAGTCGGAAACGTCAAATTCGCGCGAGAGGATTTCGCTGGACATATCGCAAACGAGCGGCGGCAGGTCGTCTGAAAGTTTGGGAACGGTTTGGTATTGCAGGCCGTTGACGGTTTCGTTGATGGCGAAGTGGACGAAGGCGGAGTTTTTGTCTATGTCCCAAGTTTCGACGGGCGGCAGGGCGGTGTAGTCGAATTGTTCGCCGCCGTGTGCCGCCAGTCGGATTTCGGCATCGGTCAGACGGCTCATTTGTTCGTAAGCAATGCGGCTCCAGTTGCCCGTTATCACTGCGTCGGCGGACGGGAAGCCATGCGCCAAGTTCATCGCAACCATGTTGAATTGCGTGGTCGCGCCGCCTTGCAGGAACAGGATTTTGTAGTTTGAGGGAATGTTCAGTAGCGTACGCAGGTCTTGTTCGGCGTGATGGAGGATGCTGAGGAACATTTCCGAGCGGTGGCTCATCGCCATGACGGGAAAGCCTGTGCCGTTGTAGTCGAGCATTTCTTGCTGCGCGGTACGCAGTACGGCTTCGGGCAGGACGGCGGGGCCTGCGGAAAAGTTGTAGATGGTGCTGGCGGACATGGCAATGCCTTTTTGTTTCGATGATAACAGCTTTGGATTTTAGAATGACGGCGTGCTTCGTGCAAGCCGTATGGAAGGAAAATGGAATCGTCTGAAAAAGAATTGTTGAAAATAATATGATGATTATCAAGGGGTAAGTTTGAACAGTCATTTTTCAGACGACTGTTTTTGTCAACAATTTTAAGTTTTACTTTATGCAATCCGACGTATTCATTCTATGAGGTCGTCTGAAAAAAGCCGCGATAAATCAACGCTTTTCTTTTGAGTGGAAAGCGGTTATAATAAGCCAATTTTTCAACTCCGACGAAAAATGGCCACCGGGCCATTTTTTTGTTTATGTACTCTGGGAGATTCATGGATATTCAAACAATTCTCGAAAAAACCCTGCCGGGTTTGGGCTACGAACTGGTCGATTTCGAGCTGACCGCACAAGGCACGCTGCGCGTGTTCATCGATAAAGAAGGCGGTATTACCGTCGAAGACTGCGCGACCGTCAGCAATCATTTGAGCCGCGTGTTTATGGTGGAAGACATCGATTATAAAAATCTGGAAATTTCCAGCCCCGGCCTTGACCGACCGCTGAAAAAAGCCACCGATTTCGTGCGCTTTGCAGGACAGCAGGCAAAAATCAAAACCCGCCTGCCGGTTGACGGACAAAAGAATTTTATCGGCCGCATTGAGGGTTGTGAAAACGATACCGTAACGCTCTCTTTCGACGGCAAAACCGCGCAAATCGGCTTAGATAATATCGATAAAGCCCGCCTGCGCCCCGAATTTAAATTTTAAAACTTGATATTGGAGATTCTCAAAAATGAGTCGCGAAATGTTGCAACTTGCCGAAGCGTTGGCAAGCGAGAAAAACGTTGAAGCGGAAGTGGTGTTCCAAGCATTGGAATTCGCCCTTTCTACCGCAGCCAAGAAAAAAGCCGACCGCGAGCATATGGATGTGCGCGTCGAAATCGACCGCGATACCGGCGAATATCATACTTACCGCCGCTGGCTGATTGTTGCCGACGAGGATTACACCTATCCCGACCTGGAAAAAACCATCGAAGAAATCCAAGAAGAAATTCCGGGTACCGACATTCAAATCGGCGACTACTACGAAGAAACGCTGCCGAACGAAGGCTTTGGCCGCCAAGCCGCGCAAACTGCCAAACAAATCATCCTGCAACGCATCCGCGATGCCGAGCGCGAGCAAAATCTGAACGAGTTTCTTGCCGTTAAGGAAGACATCGTTTCCGGTACGGTAAAACGCGTAGAACGCCACGGCATCATCGTCGAAGTCGTTCCGGGCAAACTGGACGCGCTGATTCCGCGCGAACAGATGATTCCGCGCGAAAACTTCCGCGGCGGCGACCGTATCCGCGCGCTGTTTTTGCGTGTGGACGAAATCGGCAACACCGGCCGCAAACAAGTTATCCTCAGCCGTACCTCGGGCGATTTCCTTGCGAAGCTGTACGAAATGGAAGTGCCTGAAATTGCAGACGGCTTGTTGGAAATCCGCGAAGTGGCGCGCGACCCGGGCCAACGTGCGAAAGTGGCGGTCAAAGCCAACGACCAACGCATCGACCCGCAAGGCACTTGTATCGGCGTGCGCGGCTCCCGTGTGAACGCTGTCAGCAACGAATTGGCAGGCGAGCGCATTGATGTAGTGTTGTGGTCGTCTGAAACTGCCGAGTTCGTGATGAACGCGCTGTCTCCTGCCGAAGTCAGCCGCATTGTGATTGACGAAGACAAACACGCAGTTGACGTAATCGTTGCCGAAGACCAGCTCGCGCTTGCTATCGGCCGCGGCGGTCAAAACGTGCGCTTGGCATCCGATTTGACAGGCTGGCAGTTGAACATCATGACCGTCGAAGAAGCGGACGAACGCACCGCCGCCGAAGACGCAGCCATCCGCGACCTCTTCACCGCGCATCTGAACATCGACGACGAAACCGCCGATATTTTGGTTGAAGAAGGTTTTGCCACGCTGGAAGAAGTCGCTTACGTTCCTGCTGCCGAATTGCTCGCCATCGAAGGCTTTGATGAGGAAATCGTCGAAACCCTGCGCAACCGCGCCCGCGATGCGATTCTGACCATGGCGATTGCGTCCGAAGAGAAGCTGGAAGAGGTTTCAGACGACATGCGCAATTTGGACGGCGTAGATTCCGATATGCTCCGCAAACTGGCTGAAGCCGGCGTAACCACACGCGACGATTTGGCGGAACTTGCCGTTGACGAACTGATTGAAATAACCGGTGTAGATGAAGAAGCGGCGAAAAAAGTGATTCTTGCCGCCCGTGAACACTGGTTTACCGAAGAGAACTAATGGGGGTACAGATGAGTAACACAACCGTAGAACAATTTGCCGCCGAACTGAAACGCCCCGTCGATGATTTGTTGAAACAACTGAAAGAAGCCGGCGTCAATAAAAACAGCGGCAGCGATTCCCTGACGCTGGACGACAAGCAACTGCTGAACGCTTATCTGAAAAAGAAAAACGGCAATGACAGCGGAACCATCAGCATCCGCCGCAAAAAAACCGAAGTCAGCACCGTCGGCGGCGTCAAAGTCGAACGCAAACGCGGCCGCGCCGTAACGATTCCTTCGCCGGAAGAGCTTGCCGCCGAAGCGAAAGCTAAAGCAGTAGCTGAGGCGCAAAAAGCCGAGCAGGCAGAAGCGAAAGACCAAGCTGAAGAACAGGCAAAAGCTGAAGCAGAAGCCGCAGCCCGTGCCGAAGCGCGCGCAAAAGCCGAAGCAGAAGCTGCGAAACTGAAAGCTGCCAAGGCTGCTAAATCCGAGCCTAAGGCTAAAGCGGAAGAAGCGAAACCTGTTGAAGCGGCTGAAAAAACTGTCGAAGTCCAAGCCGTTGAAAACAAAGCCGATGACAAACCGGCAGAACCTGCTGCACAAGCAGTTCAGGCTGAAGACAAACCTGCTCAAAGGTCGTCTGAAAAACCTGCCGAAGGCAAAACCAAGCCTAAACAAGACAAAGGCAATAAAGGCAAAGATGCGAAAAAAGCAGCAAAACCCGCTGCTCCAGCCGCTCCGCAACCTGTGGTCAGCGCGGAAGAGCAAGCGCAACGCGACGAAGAAGCACGCCGCGCCGCCGCTTTGCGCGCCCATCAGGAAGCCTTGTTGAAAGAAAAACAAGAGCGTCAGGCGCGCCGCGAAGCCATGAAACAACAGGCAGACCAACAAGCCAAACCCGCAGCCGAAGCCAAAGCCGGTGAGCAACGCAAACCTGCTGAAAAAGCCAAAGCCGCACCTGCCGACAACAAAGCCGCCAACCCTGCACGTGCGAAAAAAGAAGACCGTCACAACCGCGACGATGACAACCAAAGCCGTAACGCCAAAGGTAAAGGCGGTAAAGGCGGCCGCGACCGTAATGCCCGCAACGGCGACGATGAGCGCGTACGCGGCGGCAAGAAAGGCAAAAAGCTGAAACTCGAGCCGAACCAACATGCTTTCCAAGCGCCGACCGAGCCTGTCGTACACGAAGTCTTGGTTCCTGAAACCATTACCGTTGCCGATTTGGCGCACAAAATGGCAGTCAAAGGCGTGGAAGTGGTCAAAGCCCTGATGAAAATGGGCATGATGGTGACCATCAACCAATCCATCGACCAAGACACCGCCCTGATTGTGGTGGAAGAGCTTGGCCATATCGGCAAACCTGCCGCCGCCGACGATCCCGAAGCATTCTTGGATGAAGGCGCAGAAGCAGCCGAAGCCGAAGCATTGCCGCGTCCGCCGGTGGTTACCGTCATGGGTCACGTCGACCACGGTAAAACCTCGCTGCTGGACTACATCCGCCGCGCCAAAGTGGTACAAGGCGAAGCGGGCGGTATTACCCAGCACATCGGTGCATACCACGTTGAAACCCCGCGCGGTGTGATTACTTTCTTGGATACTCCGGGTCACGAAGCGTTTACTGCCATGCGCGCGCGCGGTGCGAAAGCAACCGACATCGTGATTCTCGTGGTCGCAGCCGACGACGGCGTGATGCCGCAAACCATCGAAGCCATTGCCCACGCTAAAGCAGCGGGCGTGCCTATGGTGGTTGCTGTGAACAAGATTGATAAAGAAGCCGCCAACCCTGAGCGTATCCGCCAAGAGTTGACCGCACACGAAGTCGTGCCGGATGAATGGGGCGGCGATGTGCAATTTATCGACGTATCCGCCAAAAAAGGCATCAATATCGACGCATTGCTCGAAGCCGTATTGCTTGAAGCAGAGGTCTTGGAACTGACCGCCCCTGTCGATGCGCCCGCGAAAGGTATCATCGTCGAAGCCCGTCTGGACAAAGGACGCGGCGCGGTCGCTACCCTCTTGGTGCAAAGCGGTACGCTGAAAAAAGGCGATATGCTGCTTGCCGGTACCGCGTTCGGTAAAATCCGTGCGATGGTTGATGAAAACGGCAAAGCCGTCAACGAAGCAGGCCCGTCTATTCCGGTCGAAATCCTCGGCTTGTCCGACGTACCGAACGCAGGTGAAGATGCAATGGTGTTGGCGGACGAGAAAAAAGCCCGCGAAATCGCGCTCTTCCGTCAAGGCAAATACCGCGACGTGCGCCTTGCCAAACAGCAGGCGGCGAAGCTGGAAAATATGTTCAACAACATGGGCGAAAACCAAGCCCAATCCTTGTCAGTCATCATCAAAGCAGACGTACAAGGTTCTTACGAAGCTCTGGCGGGCAGCCTGAAAAAACTGTCCACCGACGAAGTGAAAGTGAACGTATTGCACAGCGGCGTGGGCGGCATTACCGAATCGGACGTCAACCTTGCCATCGCTTCAGGCGCGTTCATCATCGGCTTTAACGTGCGTGCAGATGCTTCTTCGCGCAAGCTTGCCGAAAATGAAAACGTGGAAATCCGCTACTACAACATCATTTATGATGCCATTGACGACGTCAAAGCAGCCATGAGCGGCATGCTGGCGCCGGAAGAGAAAGAGCAGATTACCGGTATGGTCGAAATCCGTCAGGTCATCAGCGTATCCAAAGTCGGCAACATTGCAGGCTGTATGGTTACCGACGGCGTGGTCAAACGCGATTCGCATATCCGCCTCATCCGCAACAACGTGGTCATCCACACCGGCGAACTGTCTTCTTTGAAACGCTACAAAGACGACGTCAAAGAAGTCCGCATGGGCTTCGAGTGCGGCTTGATGATCAAAGGCTACAACGAAATTATGGAAGGCGACCAGCTGGAATGCTTCGACATCGTCGAAGTCGCCCGTTCGCTGTAATTTGCCGTTGTAAATAAAAGGTCGTCTGAAAACCATGAAAAGTGGTTTTCAGACGACCTTTTCCATATCTGCCGCATCAGAAGACAAGAAAGACAAATTAAGTTGAAAAGCCTAACAATGTTCTGAAATTATAGTGGATTAAATTTAAATCAGGACAAGGCGACGAAGCCGCAGACAGTACAGATAGTACGGCAAGGCGAGGCAACGCCGTACTGGTTTAAATTTAATCCACTATAAAAGATTTCATTTAGATACAACTCTAACCCGTGATTACTTTATTGGCGGACATTCAGAGGCATATTGGTGGATATATTTTTGGAGGTATTTCAGAAACCCTCAATCATACCCCTGAAAATGGTTAATTAAATTAGGCGGAAACAGACAGGATTATATGATTTACAGATACCGACACCGTCTGAAAACCCTGTCCATCTTGGTTTTAGTTTACGGTGTTAGACTGCGATAGACAAAAAAATAAGCCAGGGCTCAAAATGGAAGCATATCATGTTGATTTAAATATATTTTATTTTTAAATAAATCAATAATACCGTAAAAAATACCGTAAATTTGCATAAGTCAAAATTTTTCAGGGGTGTTTTGTGGTATTTCTGCCAAGCTGTGAAATATGGTCGGATTGTAACACCAGCAATCACGCGCCGTCTTGTGGGCTGGTGTTTGCTCTATTTTTCCAGCCGTCCGATATTGCCTTTCGGACGACTTTTGTTTGTATCGGCTCTGTCGGTCATGCGCCCACACAAAAAAAGCGTATATACACAAAAAAACGCAAAAATCGTTTGTTACCTTGTTACCAATGGCTGAAAGGCTTACCAGTCATGGCTTTCGTGGTAACAAAACACATATCTTAACCTTGTTACCGTTTGTTACCACTCCTGTTTTTTAAGCGTAACTATATGAATATAAAAGGGTAACAAGTGGTAACAAATCGGTAACAAGTAAATTTATGTTCATTTGTTACCGTTTTTTCTTTATTTTTATATTGATATTCATATAGTTATAAATGTTAAGTTTTGTGGTAACAAAGGTAACAAGTGATTTTGTCTCGCGCATAGGGTTTTATCTTTTCGCGTGTCTTGGTCTTCTTTCCTTTTTATGGGCTCTAAAAATTCAAGGGGCTGCATTATTACGCGCGTATTGGTATAAAAAACGTTAAGAAACATGGCTGTATTCTTATGATTGCGCGCGCGTATTGGTCTTGAAATTATTTATCTCTCGTCTGTCTTTGTCGGTCATAGCGGAAACAGGGCGTAATTGCGCTGTAAGCGCGTTTTGCCGTTTGGGTATGGATTGGTATTAGGTAGGGGCTGAATAGCCCTAATTTTCGAGAATTTGGGGCTTGCTGTTGATTTTATGGCGTATCGAATGATTTGCCTGAAGTAATGGGCGTAAAAAAGCCCGCCTGTATCAGTCATGGCGGGCTTGGTGGGCGTTTTGAATTAACCCCATGCAAACGGTCAGTCGTCCAGTTCCATATTTGGGGTCAGCACATAAAACCAGCCGCTACCTTTGCGCTGGTGTTGGTAGCCTTTGTTTTTGTGGTTGTATTTCAGCAATCCTCCGTCTAACAACACGCGGCAGACTTTTTGTTCATCGAAACTTTGGGCGATT
>NZ_POWX01000005.1 GCF_003044445.1 Neisseria mucosa | reverse complement strand
TCTGAAATTCAACAGCTTTTATTTCAGAACTCTCAACACATTATTTCAAAACACCCTCAATCCCAAATCCAAACAACTCAAAACCACCAACTTACACATCAACAAATAACAAAGGTCGTCTGAAATCTCTTTCAGACGACCTTTGGTGTTCAATCTTGCATCATATTTTACCAATCTTGCTCATTCAGAAAATTACCCTCCCGAATATTACATCGCCTCGTTGACATAATATAGGCCTTCCGCAAAATTGCTTGTTTATTCTTTATCCATGTTAGTATAAACATATTTTGAACACGTATTTTAATCATGAGTAAACATATTCTGCTGGGTATTAGTGGCGGCATTGCCGCTTATAAGTCTTGCGAGTTGGTACGCTTGTTGAAAAAACAGGGACATTCAGTCAGTGTGGTAATGAGCACAGCATCAACCGAATTTATTTCACCACTGACTTTTCAGGCCTTAAGCGGAAATCCTGTTCTAACAGATACGCATGAAAATGGCTTAGGAAATGGCATGGCTCATATTAATTTAACACGTGAGGCAGATGCGTTGGTCATTGCACCGGCAACAGCCAATACGATTGCAAAAATTTCCTATGGCATTGCGGATAACCTCCTGACCAATCTTGTTGCCGCACGGAAATGTCCTTTAGCAGTTGCTCCCGCCATGAATGTAGAGATGTGGAACAATCCTGCCAATCTACGCAATATCGAACAACTACGTTCAGACGGTATTACTGTCTTCCAGCCGGCGTATGGCGAACAGGCCTGTGGGGAAATTGGACTTGGCCGAATGCTTGAAGCAGCTGATTTGGCTGATTTAATTTCCGACTTATGGATACCCAAAATCTTATTAGGCAAACGTATTTTAATCACAGCCGGAGCAACGTTTGAAGCCATCGACCCTGTACGCGGTATTACAAACATCTCTAGCGGACAGATGGGTACAGCTTTAGCACGGGCATGCAGGGCTGCAGGGGCTAAAGTAACTTTAATTTATGGACAACTCCAAACTACTATTCCGACCGGACTTTTACATACAGAACAAGCCGTAAGCGCTGAAGAAATGTTCCGCGCTGTTCACAATCATATTACCAACCAAGATGTATTTATCTCCGTTGCAGCTGTTGCTGACTATAAGGTGAAAAATAGCAGTTCCCAAAAAATAAAAAAAGATGGTTCCGGTAAAGTTCCTGTTATCGAATTAACGGAAAACCCTGATATTCTCGCTTCCATTGCTTCTTTGCCTAACACTCCCTTCTGTGTCGGGTTTGCCGCTGAAAGCGAACGCGTCCTAGAATATGCCAGAGTCAAAAGAATCAGAAAAAATATCCCTATGCTGGTTGCAAATCAAATTTCCCAGTCAATGGGAAAAACGACTAATCAAATCACCATTATTGATGACGAAAATGAGATTTCATTTCCAGAAACAGATAAACGTCAAGCAGCAGATAACATTGTCAAACATCTTGCAGCTCGTCTGAATCGTTCATCATGAACAATATAGCAAAATAATTCTCAAAATAAGTGAGAACAATGCTATTTTTCTGAAAAGTCCAAAGGTCGTCTGAAAATTTTAACGAAACCCGTTTCCCTGTTTTCAGACGACCTTCATCTTTAATCTAAACAAAAAAAGGAAAAAACCGAGGTTTCTTCCTTTTGCATTTGAGGTCAAATTTTAACCGCCGAAGTCATCCAAGAGGATGTTTTCATCTTCCACGCCCAAGTCTTTGAGCATTTTGATGACGGATTGGTTCATGATCGGAGGGCCGCACATATAGAATTCGCAGTCTTCGGGGGCTTCGTGGTTTTTCAGATGGTTTTCGTAAACCACGTTGTGGATGAAGCCTGTGTAACCGTCCCAGTTGTCTTCCGGCAGCGGGTCGGACAAGGCGACGTGCCATGTGAAGTTCGGGAACTCTGCCGCGAGTTGGTCGAAGTCTTCAACATAGAACATTTCACGTTTGGAACGTGCGCCGTACCAGAAGGTGATTTTGCGTTTGGAGTTCAAACGTTTCAACTGGTCGAAAATGTGGGAGCGCATCGGCGCCATACCTGCACCGCCGCCGATGAATACCATTTCGGCATCGGTGTCTTTGGCGAAGAATTCGCCGAACGGGCCAGAGATGGTTACTTTGTCGCCGGGTTTGAGCGACCAGATGTAAGACGACATTTGTCCAGGAGGCGCATCGGGTACGCGCGGAGGCGGCGTGGCGATACGCACGTTCAGCATGATGATGCCTTTTTCTTCTGGATATGAAGCCATGGAGTAAGCGCGCAAAATCGGCTCGTCTACTTTGGAAACGTATTGCCACAGATTGTATTTGTCCCAGTCTTCATGATATTCCTTAGGAATGTCGAAATCTTTGTAGGCGACGGTATGCGGCGGGGCTTCGATTTGGATGTAGCCGCCGGCGCGGAAGGGAACTTCTTCGCCTTCGGGAATGGCAAGCTTGAGTTCTTTAATGAACGTGGCTTTATTGTCGTTGGAGATGACGGTGCATTCCCATTTTTTCACGCCGAACACTTCTTCCGGCACTTCGATGTCCATGTCGGTTTTGACGTTGACCTGACAAGACAGACGGCAGCCTTCGCGTGCTTCGCGTTTGCTGATATGGGACAACTCGGTCGGCAGAATGTCGCCGCCGCCGCTTTTCACGACAACGCGGCATTGTCCGCACGAACCACCTCCACCGCAGGCGGAGGGAACGAAGATGCCTTGACTGGCAAGTGCACCCAACAGTTTGCCGCCGGCGGGCATAGTCAGCTCTTTTTCATCATTGACTTTGATGGTGATGTCGCCCTCGCTCACCAGCTTGGATTTGGCAAACAGAATCATCAGTGCCAAAGCCAAGACGATGACGGTAAACATCACGATACCTAAAATAATTTCCATGCCGAATCCTTTCTTATAACTGGATGCCGGAGAACGACATAAACGCCATCGCCATCAGGCCGGCGGAGATGAAGGTGATACCCAGTCCTTTGAGGCCTTTGGGTGCGTCCGAATATTTCATTTTTTCGGTAATGCCCGCCAAAGCGACAATCGCCAACATCCAGCCCAAGCCTGCACCGAAACCATACACGACGGATTCGCCGAAGTTGTATTCGCGTTGCGCCATAAACGAAACGGCACCGAAAATCGCGCAGTTTACGGTAATCAGCGGCAGGTAAATACCCAACGCGTTATAGAGGGCGGGGAAGAATTTGTCCAAGAACATTTCCAAAATCTGCACCAAAGCTGCAATCACGCCGATGAAGGTGATGAATTTCAGGAAAGTCAAATCTACGCCTTCGACAATCGCGCCGTCTTTGAGCAGCGAGTAAACGAGCTGGTTGGCAGGGACGGACAGACCGAGTACGAAGGTAACGGCAACGCCCAAGCCGAATGCGGTGGATACTTTTTTCGATACCGCCAAGAAAGTACACATGCCCAAGAAGAAGGACAGCGCCATGTTTTCAATGAAGACGGATTTCACAAAAAGGCTTAAGTAGTGTTCCATGTCTTATTTCTCCGCCTGTTCGGGTTTCCAAGTACGCAAACCCCAAATCAAAAAGCCGATGATGAAGAACGCGCTCGGTGCCAGCAGAAAGAGGCCGTTGGTTTGATACCAGCCGCCATCCTGTACGGTTTGGAAAATGGTGTAACCAAAGAGTTTGCCCGAACCGATCAATTCACGGATGCTGGCGATGATAATCAGCAACATACCGTAACCCGCGCCCTGACCGATACCGTCCACCAAGCTTTCCAGCGGCGGCTCTTTCATGGCGAAGGCTTCGGCACGACCCATCACGATACAGTTGGTAATAATCAGACCGACGAATACGGAGAGCTGTTTGGACAATTCGTAGGCATAGGCCTGCAACAATTGGTCAACCAGCGTAACCAGCGACGCGACAATCGCCATCTGCACGATAATGCGGATGCTGTTCGGGATGTAGTTGCGCACCAGCGAGATGAAGAAGCTGGAAAAACCGGTTACCAAACTGACGGAAATACCCATCACGATGGCCGTCTGAAGTTTGGTGGTAACCGCCAGCGCCGAACAAATACCCAAAACCTGCAAGGCAATCGGGTTGTTATCGATAAAGGGTGAAAACATTAAATGTTTCAAGCGTTTCATATCAGCCATTATTGTGCTCCTGCTGATTTCAATTTGTTCAGGTAGGGGATATAGCCGTTTTCGCCGAACCAGTAGTCGAACGAGCCTTGTACGCCTTTGGAAGTCAGCGATGCGCCGGAGAGTGCATCTACGCCGTGTTCTTTATCGGAACTCGCGCCTTTGCCGACGTGCAGGGCAAGTTTGCCTTGTTCGTTAAAGAGTTTTTTGCCGACGAATTTTTGTTGCCACAACGGATTGCCGATTTCGCCGCCCAAGCCCGGAGTTTCGCCTTGGTCGTAGTAGGTAATGCCGTTGATGGTGTTTCCGTCAGGTTGGATGGCGACGAAGCCGTACATGACTGACCACAAACCGTTGCCGTGCATAGGCAGGATGATTTGGCTGACTTTGCCGTCATCGCCTTTTACCAAATAAACTTCGGTGTATTTAGCGCGGCTTTTGATGCCTGCCAAATCGTCTTCAGGTTTGATTTGGATGCTTTGCGCAGGGTCTTTGGCGGCAACGCGCGCGCTGAAATCTTTCGGCGCGTCTTTCACATATTCGCCGGTCGCCAAATCGACCACGCGTTGTTCGATGCGGTCGGCAAAGGTTTTGCTGATGTCGGTATTCTTATCGAGCAAACCGGCAACGCTCAGGATGTAGCTTTGCTTATCCTGAACCTTTTGCTTTTCCTGCACCGGTTTCAAGCCGACAACCGCGCCCGCCACGATGACCGAGCAAATCAGGCTGACCGCCAAAACCACAATCAGCGTGCCGCTGAAGCTGTCTTTATCGAATTTCTTAGCCATTGCTGCGCGCCTTTCTGCGTTTGATGTTCGCTTGTGCGACGAAATAGTCGAAAATCGGGGCAAACAGGTTGGCAAACAGAATCGCCAACATCATGCCTTCAGGGTAAGCCGGATTGACCACGCGGATTAACACGCACATCACGCCGATTAGCGCGCCGTACCACCATTTGCCGACATTGGTAAATGAAGCGGAAACAGGGTCGGTCGCCATAAACAGCATACCGATGGCGAAGCCGCCGACGACCAGATGCCAGTACCAAGGCATGCTGAACATCGGATTGGTGTCCGAACCGATAACATTAAACAGCGAAGACATGGCAATCATACCGATCATCACGCCGGCAATAATGCGCCAAGAAGCGATGCGTGCAAACACGATAAACGCGCCGCCGATTAAAAGCGCCAAAGTGGATACTTCGCCAATAGAACCGGGCAAGTTACCGATAAACGCATCCATCCAAGTGATGGATTGATTGGTAACGGCATTTTTCAGGCCTTCTGAACCATTTGCCGCCCATTGCGCCAGCGCAGTTGCGCCGGAATAGCCGTCAACCGCCGTCCAAACGGTGTCGCCGGTAATATTCGCAGGATAGGCGAAGAACAAGAAGGCACGGCCTGCCAGTGCGGGGTTCATAAAATTTTTACCCGTACCGCCGAACACCTCTTTCGCAACCACCACGCCGAAGGTAATACCCAAGGCAGCCTGCCACAGCGGCAGCGTAGGCGGAACGATTAAGGCAAACAAAATCGAAGTAACGAAGAAACCTTCGTTGATTTCATGTTTACGCACGGTGGCGAACAAAACTTCCCAGAAACCGCCGACGGCAAATACGGTCGCGTAAATCGGCAGGAAGTAAATCGCGCCGAACAGCATTTTGCCCAACACGCCCGCTTCAGACGACATATTGATGCCCAAGGCGTTGGCAAGGGCGTAATGCCAATCGTTGGCGATGCTTTGTTGCAGCAAATCAGGCGTCAACGCACCGAATGCCTGCGCGCCGACGTTGTACATACCGTAAAACATGGCGGGGAACAAAGCCAGCCACACCAAAATCATCATGCGTTTGGAGTCAAGCGCGTCGCGGACGTGCGCCGCTTTGCGCGTTACCGCGCCGGATGTATAGAAAATCGTCGCCGCAGCTTCATAGAGGGCATACCATTTTTCATGCTTGCCGCCCGGCAGGAAGTGCGGTTCGATTTTTTCCAGAAAATGTTTCAAGCCCATAATCAGCCTTCCTTCTCAATGGTTTCCAGCACCTTGCGCAACAGCGGGCCGTATTCGTATTTACCCGGGCAGACAAAGCTGCACAAAGCGAGGTCTTCTTCGTCCAATTCCAAGCAACCCAAAGCCTGCGCGCTGTCGGTATCGCCGACGATTAAATCGCGCAGAAGCAAGGTAGGCAGGATGTCCAGCGGCATCACGCGCTCGTAAGTACCGATGGGAACCATAGCGCGGTCGCCGCCGTTGACGGCTGTCGTGAACTTGAAGAGTTTGTTTTTCAGGAAATGACCGAGGGTCGTACGCGTAATCGAGTATTTATCCGGCTGCGGCGCAACCCAGCCGAACAGCTCTTTGCTGCGGCCTTCTTCGATAACGGAAATCTGATTGTGGTAGCGTCCCAAATAATCATGCGCGCCTTGTGCAATTGCGCCGTTCAATACCGAACCGGAAATCACGCGGTTGTCCGCGTCAACCAATTCGCCGGCGGTGATTTGCGACACTTTCGCACCCAAAACGGTACGCAAGAGGCGTGGTTTGTTGACTTGCGGCCCGCCCAAGGCAACCACGCGCTCGGTATTCAGACGACCTGTTACAAACAAACGTCCGATGGCAATCACGTCTTGATAATTGATGGTCCAAACGGTTTTATTCGCGCCGACAGGCTCGATGAAATGAATGTGCGTACCGCTCAAACCAGCGGGATGAGGGCCGCCGAATTCGTGCGTTTCAATGTTGGCGGCGTTTTCAGACGGCACGTCCGCACCGGCTGCTTTACAAACATGGATTTTGCGTTCGGTCAGACGGCTCAACACCAGCAAACCTCGTCTGAAATCCTCGGCGGCTTCTTTGATAACGACCACAGGGTCTGCCGCCAGCGGATTGGTGTCCATCGCATTGACGAAAATGGCGAACGGCTCGGCATCGACGGCGGGGATTTTGCTGAACGGACGAGTGCGCAGCGCAGTCCACAAACCGGATTGAATCAGATTGCGGCGCACCTCTTCGCCGCTTAAGTTTGCCAACGCATCGGGCGCGTAGCGTTCGAACTCGATTTCGTCATCGCCCTCAACGGCAATCACAACCGACTGAAGCACACGTTTTTCGCCGCGGTGAATCGCAGCGATTTTGCCGGAAGCCGGCGCAGTAAACACCACGCCCGGATTTTTCTTGTCTTCAAACAGCACTTGGCCTTTTTTGACGGCATCGCCTTCCTTGACTTTCATCGAGGGGCGCATACCGGCATATTCTTCGCCAAGCAACGCGACTTCGGTAATGGCCGGACCGTCGTAAACGGCTTGCTCCGGTCTGCCCGCGATGGGCAGGTCTAGGCCTTTTTTGATTTTAATCATAGGTTTGCATTACTTGTGATGAGTTAAACAGAATAAAATGATCCAACTTTTCAGACGACGTTTGAAACGGGAAAGCGCGGGAGAGGTCGTCTGAAAGTAAAGCCTTACTTACGGAAAACAACAATTAAATGAAAACTGTAAAGTGTTCGATTTTAGCAGGAACAGCCCGCTTTATGTCAGATTTACGCAGATTTTTTCCAGCCTTCTGTCCCATATCCCGCGAGAAATAAGTCCTCAATAAAAGCACAACATATTGATGCCAAAAATTAATCTCTTCAAAACAAGCGGCAGAATACAAAAAGGTCGTCTGAAAACCGAATCACAAGAATCAGGTTTTCAGACGACCTTTTAAGGGCAGGCAAGTATCAGAACAACTGCCAAACAAAGAAAATCAGCGTGTGCAATATAAACAGCGGAATCAATACCCCTACCGACCACATCATATAACCAAAGAAAGTCGGCATCGGGATACCGCGTTGCTCAGCAATCGCCTTAACCATAAAGTTCGGCGCATTACCGATATAAGTGAGCGCACCCATAAACACCGAACCCATGGATATGGCCAACAGCGAATGGAACAAATGCCCCGTCATCAGAGCCTGAGCATCGCCGCCCGCCATATTGAAGAACACCAAATAAGTCGGCGCATTATCCAAAAAGGCGGACAACAAACCGCTCATCCAGAAATACATCGTATTAATTGGATTACCCGAAGCATCATGCACCAACGATACCACCGCGCCCAGCGCACCCGCTTCGCCTGCCTTCAAAATTGCCAAGACAGGAGAAATCGTGATGAAAATACCTAAAAACAGTTTGCCCACTTCGGCAATCGGGTCGAAATTGAATTCATTACCCGCCCTAACCTGCTTAGGCGTAATCAGCAGCGAAACAATGGTCAACACCAGCAAAATCACATCGCGCACCAAATTTTGCAACGCATAGTGGCTGCCCAAGATTTCGAATCCAGGATGGTCGGGCTTCCACAAACCGGACAGCAAAACCGAACCGACCACGCCCGCCAGCAGCAAGAAATTCCATTTACCGGCAATCCGCAAATCTTCCTCGACTTCCTCTTCCTGCTGAATCTGCTCCTCATTGGCTTCACGCGCGTGATAGCGGCTGTCGATAATATAAAACACCAGCAACAACACCACCGTACTGATCAATACGGGCATCAACATGTGTTTCACCGTCCACATGAAATCCACGCCCTTCAAGAAACCCAGAAACAACGGAGGATCGCCCAACGGCGTCAGACCGCCGCCAATATTTGCCACCAAAAAGATAAAAAATACAACAACATGCACCTTTTTCTTGCGATAATGGTTTGCCTTCAGCAGCGGACGAATCATCAACATTGCCGCACCGGTCGTTCCCATAAAGGAAGCCATCACCGTACCCGCCGCCAACAATCCGGTATTCAACGCAGGCGTACCGTGCAGCTTACCCCAAACCAAAATCCCGCCCGAAATCGTATACAAAGCCAAAAGCAGCAGGATAAACGGAATATATTCCTCAACCAGCGCATGAGCGACCGTATGAACGCCCGCGCCGAAACCGAACACAGCGGCAAACGGAACTAGAAACAGCAGCGTCCAAAACGCGGTAATCTTGCCAAAATGGTGATGCCAAGTATGCGCAAAAAAGAGCGGCCCCAACGCAATAGACAAAAGAATCAACGCGAACGGCGCACCCCAAAACAGACTGAGCGACGCGCCGTCAAAATCGGCGGCGTGCGACAAAGTGGGGAATAAGATGAGGGATAAAATTGGTAAGTGGCGCATTGTTTTTCCTTGTTTTTCTTACAGGCAAAAGCCCGAACAAACACGCCCGAACAATGCCACGAAGTCGAACAGAAAACGTCTGCGACCCATCCTGACATTGAACGGAGAAATGTTGCCATACGTAAACCTTGTTTGATTGTAAGTGAAAACCCCGCCCCAAACCAGTCAAAATAACCGACCGCCCTACCCTGTTTCCGAATCTTCAAGCAGCTGTTACACCCTATTCAGCCAACCATATTTTCAAAATCCTTTTGAAAATAAAATGCTAGGTAAACAACAATGTAAACTATCGAAATATAACTTTAGATTTATTCTTCCAAAAATTTACACAATCCGCCCTTACGCAAATAAAAAAGTTAAAGGTCGTCTGAAAAATTTCAGACGACCTTTTATTATTCAAACCAAACACAATCAGAACGTTTTGCTGAACTCGACAAACATTCTGGTTTTGCCGTATTCATTATATTTGTCGTTGCTCCATGTTTTGTGATGGGCGACGGTCAGGCGCGGGGTAATGCCTTTGAAATGGAAAGCGCGGTGCCACACGGCGAGCGAAATATCCGCTTCTTTATCGCGACGGTTTTCCTGACCGCTCAAAAGACTAGGCGTTTGATAACGGCGTTGCGCCGCACTCAGCCGCAACATGGTGGACAATCCTTTGCCCCATTCCTGCCCCCATGCGGTACGGAGGCTATAACGGTCGAAGTTGTCGGTTGTATCTTCTTTATTGCGTTCCTGATAGATGTCGAAACCGCCGACCCAATATTGGCGGGCGTTTCGGTAATAGACGACGGAATTGCTCAGAAGGCGGTTGTTGTTGTCGGAACGGGCGCGGCGGGTGTTTTTCAGACGACCCATTTCAACGGCGCTCAAGGTTTGCAGTTTAGGCTGCCACCAGCGGTTGATGTGCAGGCGCGCACCGCTGGAATAGGTGTAAGGATCGTTGCCGTAGAAACGGCGTTCGTGGAACGGGGTCAAGCCGATGTCGTTGCGCTGGTCGGCGTAGCCTGCGCCCACTGAGAAGCGAGTGGTCACGTCGTTATACTTGGTTCGTTCGGGATAAATTTTGCCGTAATTATCCGCGCCTGCCGTGGCGTACCAACCTTTGGGCAGCGACCATTTTTTCTCTGCGCCGAGTTGGTAGTTGATGGCGGTGGCGTCGATAGGCTCGGGGAAAGTCCAGTTGCCGTATGTGCGGCGGCTGGGTGCTTGGTTGATGTTTTGTTCGCGGGTTACGCTCAAGCCGGCGTTGAATTTCCACGAATCGCGCTCGCGCAATGCTTTGCGGTAGGATTCGATGCCTTTGACGAACGGCTCGGGCAGATTGGCTTCTGTTTTGAGTTTGTCAAACTGGTCGGCGGCTGCTTCGTTTTGCTTGTCTTCAAACAAAGCGATGGCAAGCTGCCAGCGGACGACGGGGGCATCGGGGGTTTCGGCGATAAATTGACGGTAATACCCGATGGCTTCTTTCATTTTGCCGTCGTTTTGGGCAACCAGTCCGCGTGCGTAGAGCGCCATGTTTTTATCGTGTCCCTGCCATTGTTCGTAAATCGGCAGGACAACCTTGATGCCCGCGATGTTGCGCGAAACAACGGCGGAATACATGGCGCGGGAAAGTAATTGGGGATTGTCGAGCAGGATTTTGGCATCGACGTTGACGACTTTTTCAGACGACGTCTCGGCGGCAGGTTTGACCGCTGCTTCTTCGACGGGGTCAGGTTCTGCCGTTTTGACCTGCAACTCGGGGGCTGGCTGGTTTTGAGTCTCGGGCGGCACGTCGGCGGCTTCCGCTGCGGACATGGCGAGCAGGGAGAGGAGTAAGAGTGTTTTTTTCATGATTTTTGCAATGTGTGAACGTTGGTATTGTAGTGATTGTGTCGAAATTTTTATGTTGAGGCCGAACAACATCATTTATTCTCTTTAGATATTGTTTCGTCTCAATATTATGTTGAGCGCGGATTTTACCGTGTTTTACAGTAAAACAAAATATTGCGGGGGCAAATAAAACGATACGGCATGATTCGGCTTTGTTCTGTTTCTGCGCGAATCCGCCCTGCCCTGCTGCTTGAATGCCGTTTGTCCAATCCTATGTAAAGGTCGTCTGAAAAGAGGTTTCAGACGACCTGTGTTTTCTTCTGAACGGTTTTCACGGATAAAACAAATGTTGTAAAAACCATAAAACAATTGTTAAAGCCCCCATACAAAAAGGTCGTCTGAAACCTCTTTTCAGACGACCTTTCCGGTATTTCTCGATTTAGCGTTTGTCCAAGTCCAAATCAGCTTTGTATTCGATGCGGCCGTGTCCTTTGTTTTCGATGGAGACGTCCAATTCTTGAGCACCACGTTTAAATTTCAAATCGGCATCATCGTTTCTGATTTCCGATTCGACCACTTGAAAACCTTTACTGCGCGCGTGGGCGATGACTCTTTTCGCCAAAGACGGAATCGGGTTGCCGCGTGCGGGCAGCTCGGCTTCGTATTCGAATTCGCCGTTGCCCTGACGGTCGGCTTTGACCGTGTGCGCGCCTGCGGGAAGGTAAATTTCGGCAGGAAGCGGAGCGGCGAAGGCGGTGGCGGAGAAAAGCGCCAAAATGCCGGTTGCCAATAAAGATTTTGTTTTAGCCATACTGTATCCTTTCGGGGAAGGCATATAAAAACGCCGCCATGTTATCGGCAAGGCAAACCCCTATCAAGCAAATAAACTTTGTTTTACGTATGACGATGTTTTTGCACGCAGCGTTTACGCGGTTTTGCGATAACCCTGCAAAACCCTGCGTCTTGCCCTGTAATAAAAGGTTTTCAGACGACCTTTTGAAACACGGCTTTTGCGCTTTCGGGTAAAATAGCCGCTTTGTTTTTATTCAGGCAGCTTCAACCAAATGTCTTCCTCCCTTTCCAAAAAAACCGCCTACCTGCTGATTGCGCTGGTCGGCATCGCGCTTGACCAACTGACCAAATGGGAAATCCTCGCCCACTTCCAAGAAGGCGAGCGCCTCAATATCATCCCCTCCTTCTTCGACCTGACCCTTGCCTACAACCCGGGCGCAGCGTTCAGCTTTCTTGCCGATCAAGGCGGCTGGCAGAAATTTTTTTTCTTAGGGCTGGCACTCGTCATCAGCGCCTATCTCGCCCGCGCTATCCTGCGCGACGAGTTCCGCCTTTCCGGTAAAATCGGTGCAGCCATGATTATCGGCGGCGCGCTCGGTAACGTCATCGACCGACTGATTCACGGCCATGTGGTTGATTTCTTACTATTTTACTGGAAGGATTGGTATTATCCTGCATTTAATGTTGCCGACAGCTTTATCTGCGTCGGTGCCGTTTTATTGGTTTTGGACGGACTGTTCCACAAAAAAGAACCCAAACCGACTGACGAACCAACAACCGACAACCCTTAAGGTCGTCTGAAATCCGGACCATACACATGACCCAAAAAACCATCATCCTTGCCAACCCGCGCGGCTTCTGCGCCGGCGTTGACCGCGCCATCAGCATCGTCGAGCGCGCACTGGAAGAATTCGGCGCACCGGTTTACGTCCGCCACGAAGTCGTCCACAACAAATTCGTCGTGGACAACCTGCGCGAAAAAGGCGCGGTATTCATCGAAGACCTCGCCGACGTACCCAAAGACGCCATCCTGATTTACTCGGCACACGGCGTCTCCAAAGCCGTGCAGCAGGAAGCCGCCGAACGCGGGTTCCGCGTATTCGATGCCACCTGCCCGCTCGTGACCAAAGTCCACAAAGAAGTCGCCCGCCTCGACGCGCAAGACTGCGAAATCATCATGATCGGACACAAAGGCCACGTCGAAGTCGAAGGCACCATGGGACAGCTTCCGCCCGGCAGAATGCTGCTGGTCGAAACCGTTGAAGATGTCGCCGGACTGCAAGTCAAAAACCCCAACAAACTCGCCTACGTCAGCCAAACCACCCTCTCCGTCGATGAAACCAAAGACATCATTGCCGCGCTGAACGCCCGCTTCCCCAACATCCGCAACCCGCATAAAGAAGACATCTGCTACGCCACGACCAACCGCCAAACAGCCGTTAAAGAATTGGCGGAAGAATGCGACATCGTCATCGTCGTCGGCTCGCCCAACTCTTCCAACAGCAACCGCCTGCGCGAAGTCGCCGCCCAACGCGGCGTCGATGCCTATATGGTCGACAACGCAGGCTACCTGCAACGCGAATGGTTCGAAGGCAAACACAAAGTCGGCGTAACCGCCGGCGCGTCCGCCCCCGAAGTTTTGGTCAGAGAAGTCCTGCAAACCATACAGCAATGGGGACACGAAACCATACGCGAAGGCGAAGGCGCGGAAGAAAGCATCGTCTTCGTCCTCCCCAAAGAACTGCGACGCGAAGGCGAAAACAAACAGATATTGAACAAAGGTTAAACTGTTTATTCAAGCCTTTTCATCCGAGCAGCAAAATAAAGAAGGTCGTCTGAAATCCGTTTTCAGACGACCTTTACCTATTTACCCCTTGCACTCGACCAGCCGTCAGCGTACATTGGTTATTATCACCTCAAAGGGGCAATATCATGAACCCATTACGCTTTTTATCGCTCTTCACCCTTGCATTCCTGACTGCCTGCGCCGCCACGCCGGAGCAACTCGCCGCACGCGCACAGGCTCAGAAACAGGAAGAACAAAACCTGCAAATCCACTTGGCCGCCCAGTGCGACCCCAAAACCGCCCGATTGATACAAAAACAATTTGAGCTGACAGACAACCGCTCCGTGCAAACGACAGAACAGCAAAAATCCTTCCGCCTGAAATATATAGATAAAGTTTCCGACCCCATGTTCCAAGCCTGCTACAAAATGGCATGGCAAAACTACATCTCCCAGCAGCAGCTCCAAGAAGCACGCTATTATTACAACTATTACGACCCTTGGGGTTACCCTTTTTACCGTCCGCCGTTTTGGTGGTAACGACGATATAGGTCGTCTGAAAACATATTCAGACGACCTGTGGTTTATATAAACACCAAGAACGTTTACAATACCCGTCCGTTTACGAACCGCATAAATAACTCATGAAAATCTGGCTCGGTCAGCATCGCACGCCCGACTTCCCTCAGGGAAGTGCCGTTACCATCGGCAATTTTGACGGCGTGCACCTCGGACACAAACACATTCTCCAAAAACTCAAGCAAGAAGCCGATGCACGGGGGCTTCCTGTCGTCGTAGTTATCTTCGAACCACAACCCAAAGAATTTTTTGCCCGACAAACCGGTAAAAAACAGCCCTACCGTATCAGCCCTCTGCGCACCAAACTAAATTTGCTTGAACAAACCGGCTGTGTCGATGCAGTTTGGGTGCTGCGGTTTAACCAAACATTTGCCGATATGGATGCCCAAGACTTTATCAACCTGCTTTTACGCAAGACGTTGAATACGCGTTATCTGCTGATTGGAGATGACTTCCGTTTCGGAGCAGGTCGCCGTGGCGATTTCGAACTTTTGGCCGCACAACCTGATATTCAAATCGATCGTACCCCATCTGTTATCGTAGAAGACATCCGTACCAGCAGTACCGCCGTGCGTAATGCGCTTTCTGACGGACGATTAGACTATGCCAAAAAACTGCTGGGACACGATTACACCTTAAGCGGAAAAGTCAAACACGGTAAAAAACTCGGCCGCACCATCAACGCCCCCACCGCCAACATCCAACTCCCTCCCCACCATTACGCCTTAAGCGGAGTATTTGTCGTTGAAGCAGACGGCACTTTCGCCACAAAACGCGGCGTGGCAAGTTTCGGATTCAACCCTACCGTCAGCAACAACCGCGCCCAAAAACTTGAAGTCCATCTGTTTGATTTCAATGAAAACATTTATGGACAACGCCTGAACGTCCGTTTTCTACACAAATTACGCGACGAAAAAAAATTCGACAGTATCGCCGAATTAAAAGTACAAATCGAACAAGACATGAAAAATGCCCGACATTGGTCTGAAACATAAGCTTGGACAGCCATTACCATAATGGCATCCTACCAAACAAATGCCTACCAAGGAGAAAAAAAAGGGGGGCTGCATAACCTCACAAAAACGTATTAAATACAGCTTATGGCAAGCCTCCAACCATTGAATCGGATAAAGTATCATCTTCTTCCGCTGCAACCGTATATTTCTCTTGCGCCCATTCACCTAAGTCAATCAATCGGCAGCGTTGACTGCAAAAAGGTCGGTATTTACTCTCTTCATTCCATATCACCGGCTTTTGACAGGTCGGACATTTCACAGTCGTTACTTCAGTCATTATTTATTCCTTCCAAATCATTCTTTATTTTATGCTTGTTACGAAAAGCTTTCTAAATGATGGCTAATTGCCTCTTCAATAGTTGGATACCAATCCATAAATGAAGACTGTAATTCCTCTAAAACCAACTCATTGAATAAATCATCTAAATTTCTCCAATCCATTGTTCCATTTGGATAGAGAAAATTTGCCATAACGACAGTATGTTTATTGTGGGAGTAATCTGATAGGGCGCAAATCATCAGATACTGCCCTGAATGCTCCAGATAAAAAATTCTTTTTTCTAAGGGAGGTCGATTATTTGGGTATCCATTTTCCATTGTTTAAACTTTTCGCCGTATTGGCTTCCGAGTTCTTAAAATTGAATTATCTGTTTTCTGTCAAGTAGGTCGTCTGAAAAACCAAACACAGTTTCAGACAACCTTTTGATCGTTGGATTTCCAATATGCTTTGTCTGTCGATCGGGATATTTCACGTTAGGGCAATGATGTACCAAATTTTGAGTTGCCGGCATATTCCAGATAAAACCTATGCAAGCCCTGAATTTTTTTAGTCAATTCAGATAAAGTCCCTTCATTTTCTAAAACATCATCTGCATAGAGCAGCCGCGTTTTTCGGCTGGCCTGAGTGTTCATAATGCGCTTGATCTCTTCTGTGTCCAAACCGCTTCTTTGCTGAACGCGAAGAATTTGGGTTGCCTCAGAAACGTCAATAACCAATACCCTATCGACAGTCGCTAAAAATTCCGGATTTTCAATCAGCAAAGGCACATCAATAATGCCGTATGCTGCGCTAGGATAGCGGGTTTTGGCTGATTTAATTTCATTCAAAATCAAAGGCAGTAATACCTCTTCCAATTCTTTTTTGGCTTGAGGTCGTCTGAAAACGAGATCCCTTAAAGCAGCACGGTTCAGACTGTTTGGGGTATGAAAAACCTTGTCGCCAAAAAGACGGCGGATAGCCGGTAATGCTATACCGTTATCCGCCGTCAGGTCTCGACTCAGGGCGTCGGCATCAATATGCTGGACTCCCAAATCAGAAAAGATTTTTGCTGCTTGAGATTTTCCGCTACCGATACCGCCTGTCAAACCTATCCATAAAGTCATATTAAAACCCTGATGTGGTCAGCCACCAAGTTACGGCATGATGTACCGGCTCATTAGCTACCAAAATAATCCAGCCGGCAATGGCCAAACTCGGACCGAAAGCAAAATATTGTCCTTTGGCAACCCGTCCGATAATCGCTCCAATCAGACCAATTAATGCTGCAATAAAAACCAATACAGGTAAAATGCCGGCCCCAAGCCATGCACCTAGAGCAGCCAGCAATTTAAAATCGCCGTTACCCATACCGATTTTTCCAGTCAAAAGCTTATAGATGAAACACAACAACCACAAGCTCATGTAACCGAAAACTGCACCTAAAACGGCAGATTTCAATGGCACGAATGTGCCGTTCAAATTAAACAGCAAGCCTAACCATATCAAAGGCAGGGTCAGGCTGTCAGGTAAATATTGAGTATCTGCATCGATAAAGGTCAATGCAATCAATATTGCAGTCAATATCAACCCACCGAATGCAGCCATGGTCCAGCCATATTGCCACGCCACTACGCCAAACAATATACCGGTCAATAATTCGATTAAGGGATAACGGATGCTAATGGGCGTTTTACACGAACCACATTTACCACCAAGCATCAGATAACTGACAATCGGAATATTTTGCCAAGCCTTTACCGGAGCATAACACTTGGGGCAGCGGGAATCCGGCTTCATCAAATTGAATGGTTGCTGTTCTTCTTCCGTTAATTCAAGTTGCAAATGCTCTTTCGCAAACTGAGTCCAGCCGCGTTCCATCATGACAGGAACGCGGTAAATGACAACATTAAGAAAACTTCCGATTAACAAACCAACAATGACAGCTAATGGAATAGCAAATGGCGCTAATGTATCCAAAGATTCCAACATATCAACCTACTACGTTACCGAGGTTAAACAGCGGCAGATACATTGCTACCAGGATTGTACCGATAATGGAGCCCAAAACCACCATAATAATCGGCTCCATCAGAGAAGATAGTTGTGATACAGAGTTATCAACTTCTTCCTCATAAAATTCAGCAGCCTTATTTAGCATATCATCAAGGGATCCGGATTCTTCACCAATAGCAGCCATTTGAATAACCATATTCGGGAACATATCCGTACTTTGCATACTTGAAGTCAAAGAGAGGCCTTGAGTAACTTTTGCACGGATGTCTTGCGTTGCTTCTTCATAGAGTATATTGCCGGCAGCACCTGATACAGAATCTAAAACCTCAACCAAAGGGACACCGGCAGCAAATAAGGTAGAAGTAGTACGAGCCCAACGTGCAATAGTTGCTTTACGAATGATAGAGCCAAAAATAGGCATACGTAAAACCATGGCATCTACACGTTTTTGAAATTCAGGAGATTTCTGATGCAATTTATATACACCAAATCCAATGCCAATTGCTGCAATAATCATGATCCAGCCATACTCGACAAAAAAGTCGGAAATACTCATGACTGTTTGTGTCATACCCGGTAATTCTGCTCCCATATTGGAGTAAACCTCTTTAAATGCAGGCAAAACCCAGCGCATCATTACGAAAATCAGTACAACCGCAACAACCACAATAGAAATTGGGTAGGTCAATGCAGTTTTTACTTTTTTCTTAATGGCTTGTGTTTTCTCTTTATATACAGCAAGTTTATCCAACAGGCTTTCTAAAACACCACCGGTCTCACCGGCCGCAATCAGATTACAATAAAAGCGGTCGAAATATTTTGGATATTTGGCAAATGATTTACCCAATGCACTACCTTGTTCCACATCTGCACGGACTTGCATCAACATTTCAGTCATGGATGGGTTGGAGTGTCCGCGTGCGACAATTTCAAAAGCCTGCATTAAAGGCAGACCTGCTTTCATCATGGTGGCGAGTTGACGGGTGAAAACTGTAATGTCTTCCTGAGTAATACGACGCTTTTTGGTTGCCTTTACTTTACTGATACGTAAAGGGCGTATCCCGCGGCGTTGGAGCTTTTTACGCGCTTCTTCTTCGTCTTTGGCGACTACTTCGCCTCGGACTAATTGATCCGTATTGGTATTTTTACCTTCAAACGTAAAACGTTTGCCTTTATTTTTTTGAGCGAATAAGCCTCTTTTTTGCTCTGCTTGAGCCATTTTGTTACCCCTTGGTTTAATGTTTAAGAATGAAGAAAACAAAAGTCCCCGTATTTCTTCGATTCAATGGTTTAATCGTTAGTGTGAGCAATAACTTCTTCTAATGAAGTCAAACCTTGCATAGCTTTTAACAAACCTGCGCGGCGTAAATCGACCATGCCTTCTTTATAGGCCATGTTCATAATATCAACTTCCGTACCATTATTCATAATGACACGTTGCATTTCCTCGGTAATCGGCATCACTTCGTAGACGCCGACACGGCCTTTGAAGCCTTTACCACGGCAACTATCGCAGCCGACAGGACGGTAGAGTTTCCAATCCTTTGCTAAATCTTCATCTGTAAATCCTGCTTTTTTTAATGCAGGAACTGGAGGACGCTCAACCTCACGCTTACAGCTCGAACACAGACGACGCAATAGTCGTTGCGCCATAATTAAGCTGACGGAACTGGCAATGTTGAATGGAGCGACCCCCATGTTCAACATACGGGATAGGGTCGCAGGCGCGTTATTGGTATGCAACGTTGAAAACACCATATGTCCGGTTTGTGCCGCTTTGATGGCAATATCCGCGGTTTCCAAGTCCCGAATCTCACCTACCATGATAATGTCAGGGTCTTGTCGCAAGAAAGATTTCAACGCCGCAGCAAAAGTCAAACCTTGTTTGTCATTGACGTTGACTTGGTTGATGCCGGGTAAATTAATCTCGGCCGGGTCTTCTGCAGTGGAAATATTGACGTCTTCTGTATTTAAAATATTCAAGCAAGTATAAAGTGATACGGTTTTACCGGAGCCTGTCGGACCTGTTACCAATACCATGCCATAAGGCCGATGAATGGCCTCAAGCAGCATTTCTTTTTGGAAGGGTTCGAATCCCAGTTGGTCAATATTTAAAGTTGCTGCATCAGAATTCAGAATACGCATTACCACTTTTTCGCCAAAAAGCGTAGGTAACGTACTTACACGAAAATCAATGGGGCGACCGTGTTTATGGAAAGCAATCTGAATACGACCATCTTGCGGTACGCGTTTTTCCGAAATGTCCAAACGCGCCATTACTTTGATGCGTGAAGCCAGCTGTCCGCGTACAGCAACAGGGGGTTGAACCACTTCCCTTAGCTGTCCATCTACACGAAAACGGACACGAGCCATTTGTTCATAAAATTCGAAATGTATATCGGATGCGCCTGCATTTAGCGCATCTGATAAGGTCTTGTGAATAAAACGTGGAATAGGCCCATCTTCAGCCTCTTCGTTGTCTATATAAAGCGCCTGAGAGGGCTGGGCAGCTTCTTGTTCTTCACTAATTTCTTTTAAGATGGTGGTAGAACGTTGTCCTAACCACTCCAGCAAAGAACTCAACTGATCATCCGGGACAACTACTAAATCAACCGTCACTCCCGAAGCAAAAGCTATTTTTTGAAAACTTTGGATTTGAGTAGGATCTGAAACCGCCAAATATACCTTTCGGCCGCGACGAAAAATCGGAACGCAGCGATTTTGAACCATCTGCTCCTCAGTTAAGACATCCATAACAATATTGTTACGTGGATAATAATGCAAATCCAATAGCGGATAACTAAAAACTCGCGCAACCAACTCGCCCAAAGACCTTGGGCTGATAATCTTATCCGCAAAAAGCATGGGCAAGATTTCCTGCCCCGTTTTCAATATATTATTGTAATGCTCTGCCTGGGTATTGTTGATTGTCTGGCTTTGAACCAAAACTCGTAATAATCCGATACTCATTGTTTGCTATCCGTTTCTTATTTTCTCTTTTTTTTGCAAAGAGTATGCTTATTTTATCATCCATTATGCCCAAAACATATCAGGACGTTCTAATATCATTCAACTTTGCTTTTCATTGTGAAAAATATGACACAAACGCCCCTTACCAAATTCTAAGGGATTATTATAAAACAACCACTGTCCGTGCAGAATCCCATTACACTACTATTTAAACGGTAAAAATAACAAAACCGAGTTTTGCAAAATCACAAAACTCGGTTTTAATTTATAAAATTAAACTATTACTAGTTACTGGCGGATACGTGCAGCAGGAGCTGGAGCTACCTCGCGAATAATCACTTCACGAACTACTTCAGGAGCAGACTTTTTAGGACCGCAACCTTCTGGCAACCAGAAGAATGATTGGGCATTTTTGTCTTTGTCAAACAAAATCTTGTATTGACAAGTTTTATGCTCACCGTTTTCACGGTAATTGAACAAATAATCCCACTCACGAACACCATACAAGCCTTCTTGGAAATGAGGACGACCGATCAATTCGTAAATTTGGTCTTTATTCATACCCGCTTCAATTTGACGGACGTTATCCCAATTCGGCCAAGTACCATGCTGAGTACCATCATGACGGAAGGTAGTTTTAGCAGCATCAGGCCATACAGGGTTATCAGTAGTACCTTCTTTGCTGACTTTGCTTAAATTACCACAAGCAGCCAACGTCAATGCCGCGATAACTGGCAAAATGATTGATAATTTCATGTTTTTTCCTTTATATCGATATCATTCTTCAACTGGGGTCGTTTGAACCGACCAACCCCTTCAGGCCTTACCATTGATAGCCTACGCTACCACCCCAGTTTACGTCTTTGCGTGTATTAACACTGACACCGGTTTTAACAGACCATTTGTTGTTATCTGAGTTATGAGCATAACCCACGGCAATAGCCTGTTCATTGCGATAGCCACCTACCGCAGCAGAAACCATGCTCTTACCTGCTTCATTCGGACGTTGCAAGAAGGCAATCGCAGTCGCACCGGCGATACCTGCACGCAAATCCTTATCCATATCATTCAAGCGGTTACCAATACCATTAACTTGATTTTGTAAATTGGTGATTGCAGTAGAGTTACCTTGCGAACGTGCAGCAACTTGATACAATTGACTACCGTTAATGGCATCAGTACTGGTTGTACTAATACGACCAGCAGCAACATTAGTGATAGTACGCTCACCACCCGCATAGCCAACACTAACGGTAGAACGAGGATTAGTACCTGCAAAGCCACTATAAGAGACACCATTTACAGTTGCACTATTAGTACCTACTGCTTCAGCAGTTGCAGAACCTGCACCCAAAGCAACGGAACCATCATGAGAAGCTGTCGCACGAGAGCCAATAGCTACTGCAGAATTAGCAGAAGCTTTAGACTGCAGGCCATAAGCAACACTTGACTGACCTGACGCAGAAGATGCTGCGCCTGTAGCAGTCGAATACATTGCAGAAGCTACAGCACCAGTACCCAAAGCAGTTGCACCTTGGGCAGTCGCACGGGCTTTTTGACCTGCAGCGGTCGTTACATTACCAACTGCTTGCGCACCTTGACCAAAAGCGGTAGCGGCAACACCATCCGCATTGGATAGAGTACCAACAGCGGTAGCAGACTCACCTGCAGAAGTGGTGCTGGTACCGATAGCAATACCGCTATGACCTGTTGCCTTTGTATTTACACCGATAGCCATACCGAAACGATCAGTGGCGCCATCGTTGTTATAGTTAGGGCGTTGAACACCAGCATCACTACTGATGCTAATGTAATTTTCAGCCGCAGCAGCAGATACTGCAAACAAACCGAAGGCAGCAAACGATACTGTCAATGCCGTATTGAGCGCGGTAAAACGATTCATGTGTGCTCTGTGTTTCATATTTTATCTCCCTGATAAAAACACATAATGATAGTTATCGAAAAGACCGAACCAAAGATAATATATGTTTTGCATATTATGATTGACAAATATTTGCCGTTTATCTAATATACATACCACTTATCCAATGCCTTACAAAAAATGTAACCGATTCAATCCATCTAAAACAAATAAATCAGTACAATCAAGATAATGGATCGATTTACAATCCAATCAATTTATACATGACTACATTATATTGGACTACCTGTCTTCTCATTTATTATTTTTTTTTATCATGACTTAACACGTTCTCTATATTATTAATTATTAACCGTATTGTTTGTTGCGAATATATAACTTACAATATATTAACAACTGGAATCAATAGAAAATATATATATAACGCTTGCAATTTTATGTCTAATTTTTATATAAAAAGCAATTTAAATTTAAAATAAACTAGAAACTTACCAATAAAGTTTTTCTAGGCTATTTTTATCTATAAGAATATTTCCATACATATATCCACAAATTCCCACCTTTTACCTCTACATCCCAACTTTCACACATCTTTCTACAACTGAAATATGCTAAAAAAGTGTTGTATTTAGACAAAATCATCTATTCTCATAGACGATGATTTTCCTAAATTCATCAATCTTATCCAAGAATACCTATTTCCACCAACTCCAAAATCAAATATTTCAAAATCACAAGCCCCTCTATTCAGCTATTCTCATTAGCTTTGGGTTTACTCATCCCGTCCTGTTTTAGATTGAATCGTCTATAATCCTCTCCTGATACCCTTTTTATACGCCCATCACATCTTGGAATATCATTATGATACGTTGGTTATACAATCAACTTTGGCATATCGCTCCTTTGTTTATCCGCCGTTATCTAAAAAAGAGAGCTGAAAAATCAACATCCTATTTGGAACACTGGGATGAAAGATTCGGCAAAAAAATGAGCAATCCCGTGCACCATCCGATTTGGATTCACGCCGTTTCCGTCGGTGAGACCCGTGCAGCGCAGCCACTCATCGAAGCATTACAGAACTATTTCCCAGATGTCCCTTTATTACTGACTCAAATGACACCGACCGGAAGGCATACTGCGCAAACCCTATATCCCAATGCGCAATGCCGTTATATTCCCTACGACAAACCAGAATGGGTTGTGCAATTTTTAACCGACCATGCCCCTCGTTTCGGTATTTTGATGGAAACAGAAATTTGGCCGAACCTGATGCATATGTGTGCTGAAAAACAGGTGCCGCTTTTTCTTGCCAACGCCCGCCTGTCTGAAAAATCGCAACGGGGGTATTTGAAAATACGCGGCTTGGTTGAACCTGCTATGCGCACCCTGAGCGGATGCTTTGCCCAAACTGCCGAAGATGCAGAACGGTTGCACTTGATTGGGGCTTCTAATGTCCACGTCTGCGGCAATACCAAATACGATGTATCGCTTCCCGAAGGGATGAAAGCACTTGCAGCCACATTTAAAGAACGGATCGGCAACCGCCCTGTCGTCGTGTGTGCCAGCACCCGTTTCTATAAAGGTCAGGACGAAGCGGAAATATTGCTTGAAGCATGGAAGCGCTACAAAGGGGATGCACTGCTGGTAATTATCCCTCGACACCCCGAGCGTTTTCAGACGACCTTTTCCCTTGCGGAAGATATGGGCTACCGTGTGCAATATCGCAGTGATAACCTTCCTGTCGACCAAGAAACGCAAATATGGATCGGAGACAGCATGGGAGAACTGTTTGCCTATTATTTGGCTGCAGATATTGCCTTCGTTGGAGGCAGCCTTGTGGATGCGGGCTGTCAGAATGTTATCGAACCGATTTCCTGCGGTATACCAACCTTATTCGGTTGTTCAACCTACAATTTCTCCGCTGTATGCCAAGATGCCATCCATGCAGGGGCGGCAGAGCAGGTTGGCACTGCTGAAAGATGGTACGAAAAAACCACATCATGGCTTACCAATCCATCGGAAAAAGAACGTTTCTCCCAAAAAGCCCTTGAGTTTATCGGCAAGCACCAAGGAGCAAGCAAACGCATGGCGGATCAAATCGCCAAAGCAGTTATACATCACTAAGTCATCTATCTCTCTAATTACTAAAAGGTCGTCTGAAACACGATAATCCTCGTTTCAGACGACCTTTTCTCATGGCCACTCCATCAAACAAAAACCGTTCCGACAAATGAAACGATAGGAACGGTTTGCATAATGATATTAATGAACTACTTAACGATAGCGATGTCCGTGATGAACTTGGCTGCCGATAACACCGCCCAATGCTGCGCCACCCAAAGTAGAACCGGTATCGCCGCCAATCAGGTTACCTGCTACACCACCCAATACTGCGCCGGTAGCGGTATTGCGTTGGGTTTGGTCCATACCTGCACATGCGCTCAAAGAAGCAGCGATAGCAATCAAGGTAACGGTTTTAGTCAAAGCCTTTTTCATGTTGTATTCTCCATCAGTGGGTTAAACAATACGCAAGCAGTATCTCACAAGGTTTCATTAATATGTCTTCTGATAAGTAAAGACTGTTTAAACTACGATAATTTACCCGGAGACCACCCTGAAGCCCTTGTAAATAAACAATTTATACAAAACAAAAGGTCATCTGAAAAACTGCCTGTTTTTGTTCACACACAGCCTTTTCAGACGACCTCTTTTTTGCCGCTCAAACCGGCTTAAGGAGCAACCCGTTTACGGTTTGCCGCAGCCAAAAGCGCGAGCATTTCTTCGGTAGTGTCCCAGCCGATGCAGGCATCGGTAATGCTTTGTCCGTAAACCTCGGGCTTGTCCTGTCTGCCTTCGAACAAATGGCTTTCCACCATCACGCCCATAATGCTGTCTTCACCGTTTTCCAGTTGCGCGGCAACGTCTTGGGCAACTTCCATCTGCCGTCTGTAATCTTTACGGCTGTTTGCGTGGCTGCAATCGACCATCAGCTTGGGCGACAAACCGACTTTTATTAATTGTTCCGCCGCCGATTTGACGTGTTCGGTGCTGTAATTCGGCTCTTTGCCGCCGCGCAGGATAACGTGGCAGTCGGGATTGCCGCTGGTATGCACAATGGCGGAATGCCCTGCTTTGGTTACAGACAGGAAGTGATGCGGATGACTTGCCGCACCAATCGCGTCGATGGCGATTTTCAGATTGCCGTCCGTACCGTTTTTGAAACCGACCGGACAAGACAGGCCGCTGGCGAGTTCGCGGTGTACCTGACTTTCCGTCGTCCGCGCGCCAATTGCGCCCCAAGAAATCAAGTCCGCGTAATATTGCGGCGTAATCATGTCGAGGAACTCCGTCGAAGCGGGCATGCCCATATTGTTCAGTGTCAGCAGCAAGCTGCGCGCCTGACGCAGACCGTAGTTGATGTCGAACGTACCGTCCAAGTGCGGGTCGTTAATCAAACCTTTCCAGCCCACCGTCGTGCGCGGTTTTTCAAAATACACGCGCATCACAATCAGCAATTCTTTTTCATATTTTTTGCGCAACACCAGCAAACGTTCGGCGTATTCCAACGCAGCTTTGGTGTCGTGGATGGAACACGGACCGATAATCACCAGCAGGCGGTTGTCCTTGCCGTGAACCAAATCGGCGATTTCATGACGTGTGCGGTGTACCAGTCCCGCCGCTTCATCAGAAATCGGCAACTCGTACAAATGGGCAATCGGTGGCAGCAGCTCTTTGACTTCTCTAATCTTAATATCATCGGTAGGGTATTGTCTGGTCATTGTTATTGCTTTCAAATTCAGATAAATCGAGGCATAGATTACCTTCTTTACCTGTTTTAAACAAGCCTTCTCTCAATTATTCGGCAATTTTATTTCAAAAAAGTATTTTTTATGTATTATAAAGCATTAAAAATCATAAAATATAAAAATATAAGCAATAATATTTCTATCAATTAAATTTAAAAATCAAAATTGCCGACAATCCTCCTACCCGATGCGTCTCTAAGTCTCTAATATGTCTAATGTAATCAAATTTAAATAACAAAAACTCAGACAATAAAAATGCTCGGTATAACCCGGATAGCAAACCCAATTCCGTATCATTATATGATACAGCCTCTCCCACTTCATATTCCCAAATCTCAAGCAAGCCAAGCCCACCCGAAATCCGTTAAAATACCGCATCCTTATTTTCAGACGACCTCAAACCATGTTGGTACTCGGAATCGAATCATCCTGCGATGAAACGGGGGTTGCGCTTTACGACACCGAACGCGGCCTGTTGGCGCACCATCTTCACACCCAAATGGCGATGCACGCCGAATACGGCGGCGTTGTCCCCGAACTTGCCAGCCGCGACCACATCCGCCGCGTCGTGCCGCTGACGCAGGGCTGTTTGCAGGAAGCGGGCGTTTCATACGACGACATCGATGCCGTCGCCTACACCCAAGGGCCGGGCTTGGGTGGCGCGCTTCTGGCAGGTTCGGGCTACGCCAACGCTTTGGCGTTTGCCCTGAACAAACCCGTCATTCCCATCCACCATCTCGAAGGTCATTTGCTCTCTCCGCTTTTGGCGGACGACAAGCCTGAATTTCCATTTGTCGCCCTGCTGGTTTCGGGCGGGCATACGCAGTTTATGGCGGTGCGCGGCATCGGCGATTACACGTTGATGGGCGAAAGCGTTGATGACGCGGCGGGCGAGGCGTTCGACAAAACCGCCAAACTCTTGGGGCTGCCCTACCCCGGCGGCGCGAAGCTGTCCGAACTGGCGAAGCTGGGCAACCCCGACGCCTTTGCGTTCCCGCGCCCCATGCTCCATTCGCACGATTTGCAGATGAGCTTCTCCGGTTTGAAAACCGCCGTGCTGACCGCCGTCGAAAAAGTCCGTGCCGAAAACGGCGGCGAAATTCCCGAGCAAACGCGCAACGACATCTGCCGCGCGTTTCAAGACGCGGTGATCGACGTCCTTGCCGCCAAAGCCAAAAAAGCCTTGTTGGATACCGGATTCAGAACTTTGGTCGTCGCGGGCGGCGTCGGTGCAAACTGGAAGCTGCGCGACGAATTTTCCCGCCTGAGCGTCAAAAAGCTGTCTGAAAAAGGCAAACCCAAGCCTAAGGAAGAAAAAATCAAAGTCTGCTTCCCGCCCATGGAATACTGCACCGACAACGGCGCGATGATTGCCTTCGCCGGCGCGATGAGGTTGCAGGAGCGGCAGCCCGCCGGCGCATTCAACGTCAAACCGCGCTGGCCGTTGTCGGATATTGTGAAGTAGTTCGGAACAAAGAAAAAAGGTCGTCTGAAAACTTGGGTTTGAGTTTTCAGACGACCTTTTTAGAGTATCTCTATTACTCGATATTTTTTTGTCCTTGCGGCAACTCCTGTTTTTCAACTGTCCACTGACCTTCTGCCGTCTCCTGCTCTTTGAATACGTCCTGTCCTCCTTGTTCTTTAAATATTTCCTGTCCGTTTAACAACTCTGGTTCTCCACCTGATTTCCGTTGCAGCAATAACTCCTGCTTACGCAAAGATTCTTGTTCCTTCAATAATTCCTGCTGACGTAAAGACTCCTGCTCTTTCAACAATTCCTGTCGGCGTAAAAGTTCTTGTTCCTTCAACAACTCCTGCTTACGCAAAGACTCTTGTTCCTTCAACAACTCCTGCTTACGCAAAGACTCTTGTTCCTTCAGTAATTTTTGTTGATCCAAAGATTGTCGCTCTTAAGGTTGTTCCTGACCTTCAATCTGTTTACTTTCTTGCTGCCGCTTAAATATTTCACCTTTTTTATATACTTGCCCTTTTCCATATGGCCGATAATATTCAACTAGATTGCCATTCCATCTGACGAAATAGCCCCTGTCTTGTTCATATTTCGGACAAGGTGTATACCAAGAATTATCTCCTTCCGAACAGTAACTCAAATACAGTTTTCCACCTTTTTTCACGTACCCCTTCACCTTACCGCTGCCACCGGGACCGTTTGAACGGCCTTCATACCACTCACCCGTAATTATATATTTTGGTGATTGTTTGATATTGAAATATTTACCATAAACACCACCTGGAATATTCTTTACATACCCCCAACTACCTGTAAAATCGGCAGATATTGCATTACCTATGAGCAAAGCAGCATACACCCCAAAAATATATTTTTTCATCGTAACCTTTTTATTTAATAAATAATAAACGTTTTGAATTTTATGACGTTACAGATTTCATGTCTATGCCATTGAAGATGAAATTCGGTAGCCATTCTTCAGAATTATAAAAAAGGTCGTCTGAAACATTTTTCAGACGACCTTTTGACAAACAGGGAACGCGGATTATGCGTTGCCTTCTTGTTGTTGCTGGTACATGGCTTCGAAGTTGATCGGAGCGAGCAGTACGGGCGGGAAGCCGGCGCGGGTTACGCTGGTGGAAATGGCTTCGCGTGCGTAAGGGAAGAGGATGTTCGGGCAGGCTACGCCTAAGAGCAGTTGAACGTCTTCTTCAGGGATGTTTTCCAGACGGAAGATGCCGCTTTGGGTCACTTCGTTCAGGAACATGGTACGCTCGGCGTTGAGTTTGGCGGTTACGGTAACGGTTACGTCAACGTTGTAGTAGCCTTCTTCCAGCTTCTCGCTGTTGGTGGAAACGCGCATATCGACTTCGGGCTCGCCTTGTTCCAAGAAGATTTGGGGGGCGTTGGGCACTTCCAAAGACAGGTCTTTGACGAACAGACGCTCAATGCTGAATACGGGTTGCAATTCTTCGCTCATTTTGTTTTCCTAGTTGGGTTTAAAGTTACGGGTTTAATAAAGAATCCAGCCTGCCTTCGCGGTGCAGGCCGTACAAATCGGTGAAACCGCCGACGTGGGTATCGCCGATGAAAATTTGCGGTATGCTGCGCTGCCCTGAAAGCTGCTGCATTTCGGCAAAGGCTTCGGGGCTGCGGTCGACGCGGATTTCGTTGATTTCGGCGACGCCCAGCGAATGCAGCAGCTTTTTAGCCATGGTGCAGTAGGGGCAGAACGCGCCTGTGTACATCGTAACGGTTTGCATGATTGTTTTCAGAGTTCTAACGGGGTTCACTATATGGGCATATGGTTTATTTTACAATACTTGAAATCGGCTATTTTGCCTGAATCTTTGTTTTCGGGGCGTGAGGGCTGCCTGCCGCCCATGTGCCAAAACGCCGTTTTTAAAGTATGATAAACGGCAATCCGAACCGTTTTTGCCATTTATAGTGGATTAACCTTAAATCAGGACAAGGCGACGAAGCCGCAGACAGTACAAATAGTACGGAACCGATTGACTTGGTGCTTCAGCACCTTAGAGAATCGTTCTCTTTGAGCTAAGGCGAGGCAACGCCGTACTGGTTTAAAGTTAATCCACTATATTTTCCACAAAACCGACGGCAAGCGGGTGGCAGATTAAATTTGAGTCAGAACAGCAACACAATCAGCCGATCATTTTTCAGGTTTGGCAAAGTAAAACCGGGCTGGTTCAAATTTAATCTACTATATTTCTTATTAAAAATCAGGAACTAAATCATGCTTTCAGGAATCCCCATCCCGAAGGACGCTATTCGTCCGCCCGAAACCGTGCTTGTTAACATTACGCCGCAGGAAACGCGCGTGGCGGTGTTGGAAGAAAACAATATCTGCGAGCTGCACATCGAGCGCAACAGCGGTCATAGTCTGGTCGGCAATATTTATCTGGGCGTGGTGCGCCGCGTGTTGCCGGGAATGCAGAGCGCGTTCATCGACATCGGTTTGGAACGTGCGGCGTTTCTGCACATCGTCGATGTTCTCGAACAACGCCGCAACCCCGAAGAAACACAGCGCATCGAACACATGCTGTTTGAAGGACAGTCGGTTTTGGTACAGGTCATCAAAGACCCAATCAACACCAAAGGCGCACGCCTTTCCACTCAAATCTCGCTGGCCGGGCGTTTCCTCGTCCACCTTCCGCAGGAAGACCACATCGGCATTTCCCAACGCATCGAAGACGATACCGAGCGCAACAGCCTGCGCGAACGCCTGACCAACCTGCTGCCCGAAGACGCATGCCACGGCTACATCATCCGCACCAACGCCGAAAACGCCACCGACGAGCAGCTTCAGTCCGACATCCACTACCTGACCAAAGTGTGGGAACACATTCAAGAACAAGCAAAAATCCAGCCTCCGGAAACCCTGCTTTATCAGGATTTGCCTTTGAGCCTGCGCGTGTTGCGCGACATGTTCAGCCTCGACACGCAAAAAATTCTGGTCGATTCAACCGAAAACCACCGCCGCATGACCCGCTTCGCTGAGCAATACGTTCACGGCGCATTGGGCAGGATAGAGTTGTTCAAAGGTGAACGCCCGTTGTTTGAAACCCACAACGTCGAGCAGGAAATCAGCCGCGCCCTGCAACCGCGCGTCAACCTCAACTTCGGCAGCTACCTGATTATCGAGTCCACCGAAGCCATGACCACGATAGACGTGAACACCGGCGGCTTCGTCGGCGCGCGCAACTTCGACGAAACCATCTTCCGCACCAACCTTGAAGCCTGTCACACCATTGCCCGCGAATTACGGTTGCGCAACCTCGGCGGCATCATCATCATCGACTTCATCGACATGGCGCAGGAAGTACACCGCGAAGCCGTGCTGCAAGAGCTTGCCAAAGCCCTCGCCTTCGACCGCACCCGCGTTACCCTCAACGGTTTCACCAGCTTGGGTTTGGTCGAACTGACGCGCAAACGTTCGCGCGAAAACCTCAGCCAAATCCTCTGCGAACCCTGCCCATCCTGCCAAGGCAGGGGTCGTCTGAAAACGCCGCAGACCATCTGCTACGAAATCCAGCGCGAAATCGTCCGCGAAGCCCGCCGTTACGACGTGCAGTCCTTCCGCATCCTCGCCGCGCCCAACGTCATCGACCTCTTCCTCGACGAAGAATCGCAATCGCTGGCGATGCTCATCGACTTTATCGGCAAACCGATTTCGCTGGCAGTCGAAACCGCTTACACGCAGGAACAGTACGATATTGTATTGCTGTAAAGACAATTTGCAAAGTGGATAATTTACACTATCATTTATAACAGCCGTTTGAATTTAATTAAAAATTTCTTTCTTGTACGATTTGGTGGTCAATGTTATCTTTCCTTTTTCCAAATAATGTCAGCGGTTCTAATTTATGAGTAAATCTATATCCGAATACGAAAGAGAAATTGCACTTTTGAACTTAAAATTGGACATATCACAAAAAGCTTTAGGCTTCATCTGTGATTTAGCTAGAGAAAATCCAGAATCAGCCAAATTTATCTCAGATGGAACGCCATTTTTTGCAAAAAATATGTTGGATATATATAAGCAAGAATTTAAAGATATGGAATCAGTACAAAATGAATTAATAGAATTTGTCTGTACGCTGTATTATGACATTAGGAACGATTTAGGATTTCCTATTGAAGATGAATAATTGAAGCCCAAAGTCGTCTGGAATGAACAGGCGACTTTTTTATTCGCTAAACCCTTCCTAATTTTCCCCTGCTATCCTCCCATTAATTAAGGAGAACACCATGCGCGTATTGCTTGCAGAAGACGACCACATGATTGCCCAAGCCGTAGCCGCCAACCTCAAAGACAGCGGCTATGCCGTCGATTGGGTCAAAAACGGCAGCCAAGTTTCTACCGCCCTTCAGGTGCAGAACTACGACTTGCTACTGCTCGACCTCGGCCTGCCCGGCAAAGACGGGTTGGACGTCCTCACCCAAATCCGACACGAAGGCAGCCAAACCCCCGTCCTCATCGTTACCGCCCGCGACGACCTCCACAGCCGCCTCAACGGACTGGACGGCGGCGCCGACGACTACATCGTCAAACCCTTCGACATGGCGGAGCTGCAAGCCCGTATGCGCGCCGTCCTGCGCCGCCACAGCGGCCACAGCCAAACCCTATTAACCAACGGCGCGCTCACCCTCAACCCCGCCACCTACCAAGTCGAAGTCAAAGGACAAGACAAACCCGTCCTCCTGAGCAACAAAGAATTTGCCGTCCTCCAAGCCCTGATGATGCGTCCCGGCATCATCCTCTCCCGCAGCGACCTTGAAGACAAAATCTACGGCTGGGGCGAAGAAGTCGAAAGCAACGCCGTCGATTTCCTCATCCACGCCCTACGCAAAAAGCTCGGCAAAGAACACATCCAAAACGTACGCGGCGTAGGCTGGCTGGTCGCCAAAGAGGTCGTCTGAAACCCCAATCCGCACATCCATGCCCGCCCATGCCATAATCAATATAGTGGATTAACTTTAAATCAGGACAAGGCGACGAAGCCGCAGACAGTACAGATAGTACGGAACCGATTCACTTGGTGCTTCAGCACCTTAGAGAATCGTTCTCTTTGAGCTAAGGCGAGGCAACGCCGTACTGGTTTAAAGTTAATCCACTATAACAAAACCTAAAACAGCCTCACCAAACACACTATGCATCACTTTATCCAGACCCTCAAACAATCCCTGCAAGTCCGTATCAGCATCGCCCTGATACTGATGTTCCTGCCTTTGTCCATCATCGCAGGCGCATTCTCCTATTACCAAACCTACCATGAAGCCGAAGAGCTTCAGGACGACCTGTTGCGCCAAACCGCCGCCTACATCAACCCCAAAACCACCGACTACACACAAATAGGCAGCGAAAACCACATCCTCATCCAAACCTTCGGACAAGAAGACACCGTCCCCCTGTCCGACACACTCGGCGAAGGATTCCACACCATCAAAGGCAGCGTTGATGACGACGACGACGATGACGACGACGAATACCGCGCCTACATCCGCCAAACCCCGCAAGGCAAAATCGCCGTACTCCAAGAAACCGAATACCGCGACGACCTCGCAGCCACCGCCGCCTACCAAAGCGTCCTCCCGCTGCTCATCGCCCTGCCCCTCATGATCCTGCTGACCGTATGGATCACCTACCGCGCCATGCGCCCCGTCAAAACCCTTTCCGCCTCCCTCGGCAAACGCCGTTCAGACGACCTCTCGCCGCTGGACGGAGAAGGCGTGCCCAGCGAAATACAAGGCTTCGTTACCGCCATCAACCAACTGCTGCAACGCACAGGCGAAAACATCCGCCGCCAGCAACGCTTCATCGCCGATGCCGCCCACGAACTGCGCAGCCCACTGACCGCCCTCTCCCTTCAGGCAGAACGGCTCACCAAGCTGCCCCAATCGGACGAAGCCCGCGAACAGACCGGACTCATCCTCCAAAGCATACAGCGCAACCGCCACCTGCTCGAGCAGCTCCTGACCCACGCCCGCGCCCAAGGCTCCGAAACCCAACGCAACCTGACCGACATCAGCCTGCAAGCCCAGTTCCGCCGCGTGCTGCAAGAACTCATGCCCCTCGCCCTCGACAAACAGCAAGACATCGGCGTCGCCGTCGAAAACGACCTGCGCATCCGAGCCGACGACACCGAAATCTACACCCTCATCAAAACCTTCACCGACAACGCCATCCGCTACACCCCCGCAGGCGGCCGCATCGACATAGGTTTCAGCGAGACCCCGACCACCCTCACCATCTGGGTGGAAGACGACGGCCCCGGCATCCCCGCCAACGAACGCAGCCGCGTAACCGACGCCTTCTACCGCATACTCGGCACGGAACAGCAAGGCACCGGACTCGGACTCTCCATCGCCGACGCCATCGCCAAACGCTACGGCGGCAAACTCATCCTCGCCGACAGCCGCAACTTCGCCCACGGCCTGCTGATACAGGCGGAACTCAACAAGCAACTGCTGCAAGCAAACTAAACAAACAAAAGGTCGTCTGAAATCCGTTTTCAGACGACCTTCTTTATTTTCCAAGCCGAATCAAGGCATCAGCATGCCGCCGTTGACGTGCAGCGTTTGACCGGTGATGTATTTTGCTTGGTCGGAAGCGAGGAACAATACCGCATCTGCGATGTCCTGCGCTTCGCCGAATTTGCCCAGTGAAGTTTGCGCTTCGAAGGTTTTGCGGGTTTCTTCAGGCAGCGCGCGGGTCATGTCGGTATCGATAAAGCCGGGGGCGACGCAGTTGACAGTAATGCCGCGGCTGCCGACTTCGCGCGCCATGGATTTGGAGAAACCGATCAAGCCTGCTTTTGCCGCGGCATAGTTGGTCTGACCGGCATTGCCCATCACACCGACGACGGATGTGATGTTGATGATGCGTCCGGCGCGTTGCTTCATCATGCCGCGCAAGACGGCTTTGGAGGCGCGGAACACGGATTTGAGGTTGACCTGCATGATGTCGTCCCACTCTTCTTCTTTCATACGCATCAAGAGGTTGTCGCGGGTGATGCCGGCGTTGTTGACCAGAATATCCAGCTTGCCGAACTCTTTTTCAATGTCGGCAATCAGGTTTTCGATGGTTTCGGGTTCGGCGGAATTCAATGCACGGCCTTCGCCGCCCCATTGCGCCAGACGCTCGCTAATCGCCGCCGCGCCGCTTTCGCTGGTCGCCGTACCGATAACTTTGGCACCTGCGGCCGCCAGCGTGTCGGCAATCGCCGCGCCGATACCGCGCGATGCGCCTGTTACCAATGCGATTTTGCCGCTTAAATCTTGTGTGCTCATGTTTACTTCCTTGTTTGGGGAATGGAGTCTGTTAATTTCAGACGACCTTATAGCATAAATAGTGTGATGAATCTAATTTTTGAGGTCGTCTGAAACAAAATAAGATGCCTCCGTATTGTCATTCCTGCGCAGGCGGGAATCCAGACTTCAATCTTTCAGAAATGTTTAGGGATTACTGTAATCTCAAATCTCTGAATTCCCGCCTGCACGGGAATGACAGTGCAGGCATTGCCTATTTTATCTGCCATATCGACAAATTTCAGACGACCTTTCCGTTTATTCGGGCAGGGTTATTTTTTGATGGGGCGGTATGTCCAGAATATAGCGCAACCAGTTGCCGAAGCTGTATTTTTGGTAGATTTCGGGTGGCAGCTCGCGATAGGGTTTGTCGACAAATTCTGCCAAACCGTCCAAACTTTTACCGTCCCAAACGAAGATGTTGTCGGGGTGGTAGAAATCGTATTTTTTGATTTCGGCGTTGGTGGTAATCAGTTTTTTACGGTAGCCGAGGGCTTCGAAGGGGCGGAACGAGAGGCCGTTGTGAACGGGCGTTTTGAAATCTATAAGGATTTTTGCCTGTTTGGCGGCTTCGAGGTTGTCTGCGAAACTTCTGACGCCGATGAAGATTTTGATGTTTTCCGTAGGATAAAAACGGCGGAGGGTATCGACATCGGTATTCAAACAGCCGATATTGAAGTCGAGCTTCCAGCCCAGCGTTTCGGCCGCTTTACCGAACGCGGAAATAATCGGGGCGCGGTCGGGCATATGCCAGCCGATGAAATAGAAATCGTTGGGCGGGTCTTCGGGCAGGTTGACATCGTGGTCGAAATAGAAGTTGGTGGTCGGCAGGAAGGGATGTTTCGGATTTCGCATATCGGCGGGATCAAAAACGTAAATACAGTCGAACCGGTCGGCGCAATCCCAAATAGCCGGAAAGCGATTGATACCGTCCCATTGGTAGTTGACCATATTGCCGGGACGGGTATGGCGTTTAATCATATCCAGAAACTCAGGCGAGTAGATGTCGCCGCGAATAAACAGGGCGTAATCCGCCTTGCCGTACGCTGCCAGTTTGTTTTCGACGTCTCGGATTAATTGGGCGGATTTAAAGTCTTTTTTGGCGTTTTTATCCCGCAGCACCAGTTGTCTGAATTTGACTTTCAGACGACTGGAAAGGGAAGGATAGCGGAAATTCAGGTTGTCCATGACGACGCTGACGACGTTGAAGCCGTGATGATTTAAGGCGGCTTCGATGACTCGGTAGATTTGGTTGTCGGCGGGCATCCCCAAAATAATCGTTTTTTGTTCGGTCGTCATGGTATCTATTTATGCTTCGTCTGATATGTCGAGGATTCGGCGGACCCAGTTGCCGAAGGCGTATTTGGCTTTTATTTCTTCAGGAAGCGGATGGTAAGGTCGTCTGAAAAAGTCTTGCAGGCCTTCGGGGTTTTCTCCGTCCCAAATAAAGATGTTGTCGGGATGGTAGAAGTCACATTCCGCTACGGCCTGATTGGTGGTAATCAGTTTTTTGTCGAAACACAGGGCGTCGAATACGCGGAAAGACAGGCCGTAATTTTCAAATTGGACAAAATCGACGACTGCCAGGCAGTTTTTAACCTTTTGCAGGTTTTGCTCGAAACTCAGGATGCTTTGTCTGTCCAAATAGGTAATGCCGTCGTTGCCGAAAATTTTGCTTGCGCGGTCGTCTTTGCAGTAAATGTGGAAATCCAAAGGTAGCCCCAGTCTGCGTGCTTCATCGAGAAAAACGGAGGTTTGATGTTCCCTACCTGCTTCGTAGCCGCCTAAAAAATAAAGGCCTTCCGTTTTTCCGTTTCCCTCAATCGGAAAATCGAAATAGAAATTGGTGGTCGCTTTGAAACGGTGTTGGGGGTATTTCTCCACATCGTTTTTATTGAACACCCAGCAGCGGTCAAAATAGGGCAGATATTCGATGATGTCGGGGAAACGGTCGATACCGTCCCATTGGTAGTTGACGCATACTTTGCTGTGTTCGCGGATGGCGGAAATAATTTCTTTGGGATAAATATTGGCGCGGATGCAAAGGGCGTAGTCTGCTTTGCCGCCTTCCAAGGAAGCCAGTTTTTCGGCTATCTGCTTGCGGTAGCGGGAATATTTCAGTTTTTTCTTATAATCGCCGTCTTTTTTAATGTGTTTATGATACAAACCGAGAATACGGCAGCCTATGTGCGGATAGTATGAATCTCTGTCATCGTAACAGAGATTGATAACATTGAAGCCGTGGAAGCGCAGATTTTTTTCTATGCACTTATCCAGCCCGTACATATATGGGGCGACCAGTATGATGGTTTTGTTCATAATTAAGATGTGATGCGGTTAATCTCAGGTACTTCAATGCAGTAAAAATTAGTTTAGATAAAACAACGTCGTACGGGTTCAAAGTTCATTCACTGCCATTTTCAGACGACCCTTTGTTGCCATCGAAAGGGTCGTCTGAAAACATCAATCTGCTTGGTTCGACAGTATTTCTTGATATAGGCCTGCCAATTCGTCTTTTTGTTCCGCAAAAGTCCGAATATGGCTTTTCGGCAGTTCAATGACTGCGCCGTCGTCCATTGCTTGATAGCGTTCGCAAACTTCGGCAATGGCACGGCTCAATTCTTCCACGCCGCTGTCAAACGGAATGACTGTGCCGTTTTCGCCGTCGATAATGTCTTCGGACACACCGCCCGCGTCAGTAGCAATTACCCAAACATCACGCAACACTGCCTCTCTGACCGTCAGCCCGAAACTTTCTTTCCATTGGGTCGGGAACAACAAAACATCGATTTCCGAGAAGAAGTGGTCGATAGTATCTTGGCTGTAAGCAGGTTCGATGCGGAAGCGTTCCACGCCGTCGAAATCACTGTCAAAGAACGAACGCGCGCCGACGTTGAGCATATTGTCCACGACAACCAGTTCGGTGTTGGGGAAACGGTGTTTCCTGAAGGCTTCCAAAATCAGATGAACGCCTTTGATTTTGGTTTTTCCGCCGACATAACCGAAGCGGATAACGTCTTTTTTCCGTTTGGATACTTGACCCAAGGGGCGGGTAACGCCGTTTTTGTTGACGAGGACGTTCCTACCCAAAGTTCTTTCATGCAGCTCGGCAAAATATTTGCTGGGCGCAAGTAACATATCGATTTTCGACAAAGCGCGGGCTATGGTTTTGCTCCGTTCGTCTTCGGTATTCCATTGCTCGCGGAAGACTTCATTTTCGTCAAGCATGAACTGGTTCGGACAAATCCACCAGGCGTCATGCAGGGTAACGAGGGTTTTGACACCAGCTTCCCGACAAATATCGACCATGCCGACGCCCATGCTTTGAATGCAGTGGATATGGGCGATGTCGGGCTCTACGAGTTCGATGATGTCTTTGACGGCTGCATCAAAACGCGGGTTTTCGTGGGCGGCCGCATCTTCTGAAGGAACGGCAACGCCGAAAACGGTCACTTTGCCGTATTCGTAACGGATGACGCTGTACGGCGGCAGCCAGCTTTTCATCGGCAAAGTCGTTACCGCATATATTTCGTAGGCTTCTTCATCGGCAAGCAGTTTGTTCAGTTGCTCGGCAACAATGGTCGCCCCGCCAAACGATTGCGGATGATAGTAAACATTAAACGATAAGACTTTGGTTTTCCCTTTTGCGGCAGATTCAAAACGGACGGCGGGCGCAAGCTGCGTGCTGCCGATGGCTTGCGGGCTGTATGTTTCCGTAACCGTACGGTATGCCGCCTGCGCCATACTGTCGCGCAGTTCGGGATTTTGAATCAGGGTAGCGAACGCTTCATACCATTGCTGTTCGCTGTCTGCCAGAAAGCCGTTTTCGCCGTTGACAATCACATCGGCAAAAGCCGCCCTTGGCGAACATACGGATGCCACTTTGGTAATCGATGCTTCAAGGTATTTGATATTGCTCTTGGCATCGTTGAAAACGAAGTTTTCCAAAGGCGCGATGCTGATGTCGCATTCGGACAAATAAGTCAGGTATTCCGTATAGTTGCAAAACGGAATACGTTCGATTTGGCTTTGTACATCGTCGAAATATTCGGGCAGCTCCAAATAGCCGATGATTCTGAACCTGACATTCGGATTTTCTTTCAATATGTTGGCAAGCGCGGGAGCGGCTTCCAAAAAGTCGATGTTATGCGTTTTGGTGCCCGAACCGTAAATAATTCGAATCAGACCGTCTTCTTGTTTTTTCAGACGACCCTCGATGCTGTTTGCCGCTGCCAGCGTTTCATCATCAAGCGCGTTTTCAACCACATAAACCGTCTCCAAACCTGCTTCCTTCATGGCTTTTGCCAGTCCGGAAGTCGAAGCGATGCCTTCGTCGCACGCCAACATGGCTTGACGGTAAAGTTTCGCGCCGTTGATCACGCCTTCTCTTTCTGCCGGTTCAAGCGAATTGATGGTGCTGCTGGTTTTCAGGACATCTTCGTCAAAAATCAAATCATCGACATCCCATAATGTTTTGATATTCAGACGACGGCATTCCGCAATCAAATCCATTACGCTGTCAAAACCGGGAACGCGGTAGAAAATCACCACACTTGCCAAAGAAATCTGTTTCTTGGCTTCATTGCTGTCCGTCCATGAAGTCACGGAACAAGGAATACCCAGCTCCTCAAGCATTTCCTGCTTTTGGATAACGCGGTATTTTTTGCATTGCGGAATACTGAGTTCGGCAATGATGGCAACTTTGGGGGCAAGCGTGTCGGCAGCATGTTTGGTCAGTCGCTGGATAAACGTTTGCGGAATCGGGTCTGCCTGAATCGAATGCCCAAAAGCTGATGCAGAACTGACAGCTTTCAATATCTGTTTTACGCTTTTAATCGAATGGGTTTGCTTGTAATGGCGGCGTAAAAACTGATATGCCTTGCCGATACTGCCCTTCTCGCGCACCAAAAGACGGAAGCCTTTGCGGTAACGGTTGGCGGAGCTGATGGCTTGCTCGGTTTTGACAAACGGCTTGAATGCCTTAACCGTCCACAAACCTTTGTATTTTGCCAATCGCCGGCTTTCTTCATGAATATGCCGTTCCAATTGTGTACGGTGGCTATGCAGTTCGTTGATGATGTTTTCAGACGACTGTCTGCTTTCATTCAATATATGAATGTTTTGCTCCAACGATTGCTTTTCCTGCTGCAAGGTATTAATTTGTTTTTTCAACAGTTTGATTTGTTTTTCTTGTTCTTCCAATTGCTCTTCTACGGTACTGTTGCGCAACAACATTTCAATTTGCTTTTGCAGGAATTCAGTCTGTTCAGCAGACAATTCGGTTTGTTGCAGCAGTTTTGCCATGACATGCTGCAATTCTTGGTTTTGATTTTGCATTTTGGTATTGTCTTCTCGCAATTGAAGGTTTAGCTCGGATAAAGATTGGATTTGTTGTTCTAGTAAGGATATTTTTTGAATACAGTCGGAATATCCCAAATGATGTTGCATAAACAGTGCGCGGTTTTTCTCGTAGACTTTTTGCCAGTCTTCGCGGTTTAAATCAGGATTTTGCTCCAAGCGGTTAATCAGTGATGACCCGTCACGGCGTTTACGGTAGCGGAACAACACTTCCGGAATACGGATGACTTCTCCGCCGTTGCTTAAGAGGCGTATCCAAAGATCCCAGTCTTCATGTGTTGCCAGGTTTTCATCAAACCCACCCAAAGAAACGAAATCCTCGGCACGATGCATAGAAATGATAGGGATGCGATTCCCCTTCAACAGACTTTCCAAACCGTCATAATCCGGCAGATTCCACAAGCCTTCTTGCGCATCAAAATACTCTGCCAACGGATACACCAGCTTACAGTCGGGATTGTTTTCCAAAACCGCGACGCATTTTTCGATGTAATCCGGCAGGATGAGGTCGTCTGAATCAAGAAACAGGAAGTATTTACCCCCCGCCAGCCGCGCCGCATGGTTTCGGGCGGCGGCAACGCCTTGATTGTTTTGTACGGCGTAACGTATGGCGGGCTTGTCCGCCAGAAACTCCCTCAAATAATCGGCGTGTTCCGGGTCAGAGCCGTCGTCAACAATGATGATTTCAAAATTCTGATGGCTTTGGCTAAGGACGGATTGGACGGTTTCTACGATGTATTCCTTACAGTTGTAGTAAGGAATCATCACGGAGACGGCGGGGGACTGGGCTTGATGATTCATGCGGATAGTTCCTTTCTGTCTGTTCGGCAGCCTTCCTTGTCTTGCTGCTCGGTGTTTTCAGACGACCTCTTAAGCAAATCGTCCTTCAACTGACCGACAGGTCGTCTGAAAATCAACTTGCTATCTGCTTCGGCATATTGCGCAGCATGGCATAGTAGCCGTTTTGCGCCATCAATTCATCGTGGGAACCTTGCTCAACTATATGACCGTCGTCCATGACAATAATACGGTCGGCTTGCTCGACGGTGGTCAGGCGGTGGGCGACGATGATGCTGGTGCGGTTTTCCATCAAGCGTTCAAGGGCTTGTTGGACGAGGCGTTCGGATTCGTTGTCCAGCGCGCTGGTGGCTTCGTCCAAAAGCAGGATGGGGGCGTCTTTCAAAATGGCGCGGGCAATGGCGACACGTTGACGCTGACCGCCGGAGAGTTGATTGCCGTTTGCGCCTATCGGCTGGTTCAAGCCGTATGGCGAGCTTTCAACCAAATCTTGCAAATTCGCGGCTTTGAGGGCTGCCAATACTTCTTCTTCAGTGGCATCGGGACGGCTGTAACGGACGTTTTCCAAAAGCGTGCCTTCAAACAAAAAGACATCTTGGGAAACAAGGGCGAATTGGGAGCGCAGGTTGTCAAGTTTGATGTCTTCTATATTCACATCATCCAAATAAACCGCGCCGGAGCTTGGTTCGACAAAACGCGGAAGCAGGTTGACGGCAGTAGATTTACCGCTGCCTGAGCGGCCGACCAGGGCTACGCGTTCGCCTTTGCGGATATCGAGATTAAAGCTGTCCAAGGCTTTTTTACCGTCTGTGTGGTAGCAGACATCGACGTTATCAAATTTCAGACGACCTTCGACATTGGTCAGGATTTTTGTACCGTTATCTTTTTCAGGCTCGGTATCGAGGAATTGGCAAACGGCATCAGAAGCAATAAACATGGTCTGCATGGGGATGCTGATGTTCGCCAAGTTTTTAATCGGACTGAGCATTTGCAGCATGGCAACGATAAACGCCATAAATTCGCCGATGGTGGTATGTCCTTGTTGGCTCTGCCAAAGGGCGATAAAGATGACAATAGCCAAAGCAAACGACGCAATCAGTTCGCTGAATGGAGAACGCGCGGCAGTGGCTTGGGTGATTTTTTTACCGAGACGGACGATGGTGTCATTGACAGCGGTGAAGCGTTCGGCAGCCTGACGTTGGCCGCCGAAGAGTTTGACTACACGGTGTCCTTGATGGACTTCGTTGACGACATTGTTCATGGTACCGATACTGAGTTGCGCTCCCGCAATAATGTCTTTCAGACGATTACGGTAATAACGGGACAACAAAGACAGCAGCGGGAACATCAGGGCAACAACCAAGCTAAGCTGCCAGTTCAAATAAAGCAGGACGCAGACCAAACCGACGACAATCATGGTATCGCGGGTTAAAACGATAAATACATTGCTGGCGTTGCTGATGGATTGTTCCGCCATTTGCACCATATTCATCAAAACCGTGCCGGACGGGGTTTCCTGATGAAATTTGGAAGAAAGTTGCAGCATCTTGGCAAACATATCGCGGCGCAGATGACTGATTGCCATGACGGAAACCCAAGTCAAGAGATAGGTACTGACGAAACGGCTGATGCCGCGAATGATGACCAAAAAGATAAAAAATACCGGCACAACCCAGACTTTATTGGGCGTACCCCAAATCAGGTAGGTAAATTGATCTTTCCAGTTTTGCAGCGTAGCGATGATGCCGCCTGCGGTGTTAAGTTCGGGCGGAGCAGAAGGCGGGGCGAAGCCTTGGTTGACTAGCGGGGCAATAAAGGCGGCGAGATAGCTTTCGGTAGCGGCAACACCGAAGATAGCAATTAAAGCAAAGATGATGCGTGCTTTATAAGGGCGGATATAAGCCATCAAGCGCATGAAGCTGCGCGAATCTTCTTGGGTAAACAGGCCGAAGGTCAGTTTTTCTATCATTGGCTCGGTGTTCCGGAGTAATGCAGATTGAATATTTTATCAATCTGTCGGATTGGTAAAGCCTATGATTATATCGCAACGAAGTTACCGATGCGACGAAATTGCTGTTTTTAAATGAATAACGATTTTTATTTCTGTAAAGTTTTTTCAGACGACCTTAAATGTTCAAAATAAATTGATAGTGAACTGGAATGTATAGTGGATTAACTTTAAATCAGGACAAGGCGACGAAGCCGCAGACAGTACAGACAGTACGGCAAGGCGAGGCAACGCCGTACTGGTTTAAAGTTAATCCACTATAAAACATCCCCCTGTTGCTATTCCCTCCCCTATCCGAACACAACCGACAGACATTAAAAAACGACCTTTCATTAAGAAAGGTCGTCTAAAACATAACAAGCGGCAAACTTAATGCGCTTCGATAAAGGCAGCAACTTGTTCGGAATTGGTCAAAGCGCTGCACACGGCTTCTTTGTTGATACGTTTTGCCAAACCTGCCAACACTTTGCCCGGTCCGCATTCGGCTGACTCGGCAATGCCTTCAGCAACCAGCGCATTGACGGTTTCCGTCCAGCGCACAGGGCTGTAAAGTTGGCGGACAAGTGCGTCTTTGATTTTCTCTGCATCATCGTAAGCGGCAACATCGGCATTATGGATGACGCGGATTTGCGGTTGTTTGATTTCGACGGTTTTGAGTGCTTCGGCAAGTTTTTCCGCAGCAGGCTTCATCAGACTGCAATGCGAAGGAACGGATACAGGCAGCGGCAGCGCGCGTTTGGCTCCTGCTTCTTTAGCAGCGTTCATGGCGCGCTCGACGGCGGCGGCATTGCCCGCAATCACGACTTGTCCGGGTGAATTGAAGTTGACGGCTTCGACCACTTCGCCTTGCGCGGCTTCTGCGCAAATGGCTTTTACCTGTTCATCTTCCAAGCCGAGAATCGCCGCCATCGCACCTACGCCCTGCGGCACGGCAGACTGCATCAGTTCGGCGCGCAGGCGGACGAGTTTGACTGCATCCGCAAAATCCAATGCACCGGCGGCAACGAGTGCGGTGTATTCACCGAGGCTGTGGCCGGCAACGACGGCTGGTGTTGTGCCGCCCGCTTCCAGATAAGCACGATAAACGGCAACACCGGCGGCAAGCATGATGGGCTGGGTATTCACGGTTTGCCCAATGAGGTCGGCATCCGTACCGTTAATCATCGCCCACAAATCTTGACCCAAGACTGCGGAAGCTTCGTCAAAGGTATTTTTTACGACCGATTGTCCTGCGAAGCCGTCCATCATATTGAGGCTTTGCGAACCCTGACCGGGGAAGAAAAATGCAAAAGACATGATATTCCTTTGTTTTGGTTTAGTTTTTCAGAAAATTCGTCAGAGGATTATCGGCGTAATGTATCAGCAGGGCATAGGTAATGGCAACATTTATTGCCACTGTCAGCCAGAAAATCTGAACAAAAGGAACTTTCTTGGTTTTGTGGCGGAACGCGGCGCGCGCAACCAATGCGCCGGGCCAGCCGCCCAGTAGGCTGAATGCGTGCAGTTTGTTTTCAGGGATGCGGTTTTGGTACTCGTTTTTACGTCTGATTTTGCGCGCGGACTCCATCGCCGTCTGCTTATCCTGTTGATAGAGAATGAAGGCGGCAATACTGATAAGGACGTAAATGAAAAACAGTTTATTAGAAAGCGCGGCGACAACGGTCAGGAAAACGACGGCAATGACGCTGTTGATAAGGAGAGCCTGCATATCGATATTGAGCCTGTTGTGGTCGGGTGGCAATTCGTCAAACAGAAATGCTTCATCGCCCAACTGGACGACCTTGATCGCTTGTTGGCGGTTGCCTTCTATCGGGCGGTTGCAGTAGAAACTGACGCGCTGACCTGTTTGCGGACGGCTGGTATTGTAATGGTACGCGCTGATGTGAAAGAAAATATTTTGAGACTCGTCGCCGAAACGGATGAAGCCATAGCCTTTGGCATCATCCCATGTGGTAATCGTACCACTCATGACCTGATTAGGCGGTAGCAGATTCTTTTGGGCGGATTTCGGAGCGGGATAACGGGTTTCGGCAACCAACGGCTGCTCGATTTTGGCTTGAACTTTGGGACCGTGCTCCGGACGGGAAAAGTGTATGGTTTGAACATTTTCTTTTTTAGCGGACGCAGCGTGTATCGACTCAGGTTCGGGTTCGGATTCAGGCGTACTGCGGATAACGGCATTGACCAGCAGCCACTGTCCGTTGGGATGGCGGCGCAGCGTGCCTTCAAGGCGGTCGCCCGCCCTAGGCGTACGGGTTTGGTCGGCAAGAAACTGTCCCAGCACAAAGACCGGCTGCCCTTCATTTGAAACATCCATTCCATAACCACCATTCTTCGACCAATCCCAGTCGGTCAGCGTAATGACCGCGCTGTCATTGTTTTTATAACCCGGATTGACGCGCTCGACACCCCTTGCGACGGCGCGGTTGTTTTCCGTTTCTATTTGAAAGCTGACACGGTGTCCGGTTTCAGGTTCTTGATAATCGGGGTGGAGGGATTGGCGGTTGGCAAAGATGCGTTGCGAAGACTCGTCGCAAATAATGGAGCCGCGGCTCATTTCCCCGAACCAATGGGCGATTGTCCCGTAATGTTTATTATGGTTCATTTTATTTTTATATTAAGGAAAAAATGTATTGGATAATAACCAGCTTTCCAATTATACCGATTTATCATAATTTATGCAGAATTTAACCATAATGAATAAAAGGTCGTCTGAAACGGTGTCGGTTTGAAGCAACTACACGTTTTCAGACAACCTTTTTTGCGTGAAAAGAATTAGGAGGTATCTACAAGCATTGAGTTGTGCATTTGAAAAATAAATTGACGCATACAAAAAGCTTCCCCCCTCCCTGTTTCAATGTAATTAAATGAAAAACTCCCTCTTAACCCCCTATCAAAAAACTGACCAAAGTCTAAAATAACTTCTTGAAAAATTATAAAAAACATAAGAGAATGAACATCTTCGCACCCGAAGAAAATCTTTACATTATCCTTTACATTGTCCATAAACGAGCTTAGGGAAATATCATGACATACCTATCACGCGCCTTCTCTTTGTCTATCCTCGCAGTCGCACTTGCCGCCTGTGGCAGCAGCGGTGGAGACTCTCCCTCAACCCAAGCAGCAAATAACGCCAAGCCGCAAACGCCTGCAACCACACCGGCCGCAGATCAATCAGGTGGCAGCAGCGGCGATTCACCTACAACCCAAGCAGCAGACAACACCAAACCGCAAACGCCTGCAACCCAACCGCCAACAGACCAGACAGCAGGCAACGCTCCCAAAGAGCCGAAGCTGACGCTGGCAACCATGCCGGATAAAAGTGCCAAGCGGATTTACGAACTGCCTTACTCGACAGTTACAGGCATTACGCAAACGAAGCTGCAAGCTAACGGCTACACTGGAGAGGTTACAGATATCCAAATCAGCGGCACCCCGACACTTGAGTCAGCCTTGCCTAAAATGGGCAAGGTGGTTTATCACGGCGATGCTTTTAACGATCGAACCGATCCTGTAGAAGGTACTATTGGCTACGGCACAAGTCCCGGTTCTTTGGAATACACCATAGATTTCGACGAACGTACCGGCCATGGAAAAATTTCCTCGCTTCAATTAGATTTTGGAGACATCATGCTGAGACAGGGCAAGCTCGAAAAAATCAATCTGGACGGACAGGAAGTCATGGGTGTACGAAGCAATGTCGATGTTGCCAGGTCGGGCGATCCTTATAATCCGGACTATATACCGGCAGGCAATTACGAATTGGGCATCTTTGGTCCGAATGCCGACTCGATTGCAGGTAAACTCAAATCGTTTTTCAATATCGGTTTCGGTGGTACGCGGGACGGTAAATAAATACTTTGTACGAAGCAGGAAAATCATATGGCAAATGCCATCTGTGTCTGATCGAACAGCGCATTTTTTGGACTTTCATAAGGTCTGAATGATGAAAGGTCGTATGAAAACCCAAAGCATCAGGTTTTCAGACGACCTTTCATATTTTAAGCGGATATAGGGCTGGTCATCTTCTTTTGATATGACACTTGCCGTCTGCCTTCCCGCACAGGCAGGAATTCATCGGCAAGCTCAAGAAATCTTTGTTTGAAAAGAAATTGCTGCAATTCAAAATTGGATTCCCACCTGCGTGGGAATATAGTGGATTAACTTTAAATCAGGACAAGGCGACGAAGCCGCAGACAGTACAAATAGTACGGCAAGGCGAGGCAACGCCGTACTGGTTTAAATTTAATCCACTATAAGTTTGAAACAAACAAAAAATCAGTATTTCACCAGCACCGCGCCCCATGCGAAGCCGCCGCCTATGCCTTCGAGCAACAAGTTTTGTCCGCGCTTGATTTGACCGTTTTGGATGCCGACGTCGAGTGCGAGCGGGATGGAAGCGGCGGATGTGTTGCCGTGTTCCTGTACGGTCAGGATGACTTTTTCCATGTCCAGACCCAAGTGTTTGGCGGTGGAGTCTATGATGCGTTTGTTGGCTTGGTGTGGCACGAGCCAGTCGATTTGATCGGGGGTATAACCTGCTTCGCTGATGACTTCGTCGGCGATTTTTGCGAGCATTTTGACCGCGAATTTAAACACGCCCGGCCCGTCCATTTTGACGTAAGGAGAACCGCAAACTTGCCCGTTGGCGATTTGACCGGGTACGTTGAGCAGGTCGAGGTAGTTGCCGTCTGCTTTGAGTTTGCTATGAATGATACCTGCTTCGTCGGACGCGCCCAATACTACCGCGCCTGCGCCGTCGCCAAACAAAACGCAGGTCGTGCGGTCGTTCCAATCCACGATGCGGCTGAACGTTTCCGCGCCGATGACCAAAACCTTTTTCGCCATGCCGCTTTTGATGTAGGCGTTGGCGGTGGTCAGGGCGTACATAAAGCCCGCGCAGACCGCCTGCACGTCAAATGCGGGACAGCCGTTTTCTATGCCGAGTTTTTGCTGGACGATGGTCGCGGTGGACGGGAACTGCATATCGGGGGTAGCGGTTGCCACGATAATCAAATCGATTTCATCGGCAGCGACACCCGCTGCAACCAGCGCGCGGCGTGATGCTTCGGCGGCGAGGTCGCTGGTTTTTTCGCCTTCGTCTGCAATATGGCGGAACTTGATGCCGGTACGGGTGGTAATCCACTCGTCGGACGTATCGACTTTTTTCGCCAAATCGTCGTTGCTGACGCGGTTGGCGGGAAGATAGCTGCCGGTACCTAAAATTTTGGCGTATTGCATGTGAAGGCCTTTGAGCGTTGATTCGGATAATCGGCTATTGTAAGCGAAAACGGATGAATTGCCCAACGCCGCGAAGGCGTAAAACAGGTAAAGCGGGCAATGGCTTGAAAAACAAATATAAACATATGATTTTAATAAAACTTACTTTTCAAACCATCTAAAAATTTACGTTTCCCATCCCGTTTTCAGACGACCTCGGTTACACAAAATCCCCCCAAAGCGTCTGCATCGCTGCAATCGCCGCCAGCGAAGCGGTTTCCGTCCGCAAAACCCGCTTGCCCAGCGTTACCGACTGAAATCCCGCTTCAAACGCCAACCGTTCCTCCTCGTCCGTCCAGCCGCCTTCCGGCCCCACCATAAAAATCAGGTCGTCTGAAAACGGCTTGACGGCACGCAAACTCTGGGCACGGTTCAAACTCATCAACAGCTTGGTCGTTTCAGACGACATCTGTTTCAAAGCCTCGCGGTAAGGCAGCAGCGGGCGCACTTCCGGCACAATATTCCTGCCGCTTTGTTCGCAGGCAGACACCACAATTTCCTGCCAACGCACCACCCGTTTATCCGCCCTCTCGCCGCTCAGGCGTACGACGCAGCGTTCACTGATCACCGGCTGAATCGCCACCACGCCCAGTTCCACGCTTTTCTGCAAAGTAAAATCCATACGTTCACCGCTCGATACCGACTGCACCAGCGTGATTTTCAGCGGCGACTCGTTGTCCGTCTCCTCCTCGCGCAACACTTCCGCACAGGCACGGCGTTTTTCCAAAACATCCAAACGCGCGGGATACGCCTTGCCGTTGCCGTTAAACAAAACGACCTCTTCCCCGCAGCGCACGCGCAAAACATTTAAATGACGCACAACATTATCAGGCAGTTCAACGACTTGCCCCGCATATAAAGCATCAGGCAGATAAAATCTGGACATGGTTCTTCAAGTGAAAACGGATATAATAACGCGATTATACGATTTCGCACCCCAACCGCAAAAACAAGGACAAAAAGTGTTACACCGATTGCAAAAAGTCGTCCGGCACATCGCGCAAACCGAAGTCATGCCGCGCTTCCTGAATACCCCGTCGCACCGCAAAGAAGACGGCTCCATGCTCAGCGAAGCCGACCTTGCCGCCCAAACCGCCTTCGCCGCCGCCCTGCCCTTGTTGATCGACAGCCCCATGCTCGGCGAAGAAATGAGCGTGCAAGAACAAACCACCCTTTGGAAACTGCACGCGCATACCGACGGGCTGTGGGTCGTCGACCCCATAGACGGAACCAACAACTTCGTCAACGGACTGCCCCATTTCGCCGTTTCCGTCGCCTTCGTCAAAAACGGCCGCGCCGAACTCGGCATCATCTACAACCCCGTCAGCGGCGAATGTTTCTACGCCGAACGCGGCAAAGGCGCATACCTCAACGGCACACCACTCCCCCTGCGCACCGTCGACAAAAAACTCAGCGAAGCCATCGCAGGCGTTGAAATCAAATACCTGCGCTCCGGCAAACTCACCAGCCGCATGAGCACGCTCGCCCCCTTCGGCACCATCCGCAGCATGGGCAGCAGCACGCTCGACTGGTGCTACCTCGCCAGCGGACGCTACGACGTGTACGTCCACGGCGGGCAAAAACTGTGGGACTACGCCGCCGGCGCGTTGATTTTCGAAGAAGCAGGCGGCAACCTGTCCACTTTGGAAGGCGACGACTTCTGGAGCGGCGAACACGTCTTCAAACGCTCCGTCATCGCCGCCCTGCAACCTGCCCTGTTCGAGCGTTGGGAAAAATGGATACGGGAGAACCAATAAACCCGTTTTAACAAATAAAGCAGTAATTGAACAAAACAATGATAGAAAATATGAAAAGGTTTTTCAGACGACCTTTTTGATATCCATCCACCCATTTCAAAGCAATTAATCTAATGAGTAGACCTACCGTTATTTTCATTGATGTGGACGACACCCTTGTCAGAAGCGTAGGCAGTACGCGCATTCCCATGCCCGAAGTCATCCGCCAAGTCCGCCGCCTGCATGAAAACGGACATATGCTTTACCTCTGGAGCAGCGGAGGAGCCGACTACGCCCGTCGCAGCGCAGAAGAATTGGGCATATCGGAATGTTTTCAAGCATTTTTACCCAAACCGAACGCCTATATCGATGATCAAGCAGTACACGAATGGCGGTTCTGCACCCACTTCCTCCCCATCAACAGTGGGCAAATTGACCAATAGCCTCAACAGCGGCATTTTGTCGGACAGAATGAAAATGCAATTGCCGTGTATCTCTGGACATCTCTTGTACAAAAAGGTCGTCTGAAAATAGTTTTTCAGACGACCTTTGTTCACATTATTTATTTCCCGAATCAATGTCTAAAATGGCGAACACCCGTTACCACCATGGCGATGCCGTGTTCGTCCGCCGCATCGAAGACTTCCTGATCGCGCATCGAGCCTGCGGGGTGGATGATGGCTTTGATGCCCTGTTCGGCAATCACGTCCACGCCGTCGCGGAACGGGAAGAAGGCATCGGAGGCAGCGCATGCGCCGTTTAAGTCCAAACCTGCGTCCTGCGCTTTGCGGGCAGCGATGCGGGTGCTGTCCACGCGGCTCATTTGGCCTGCGCCGATGCCGTAGGTTTGACCGCCTTTGCCGAACACGATGGCGTTGGATTTGACGTATTTGGCGACGTTCCAAACGAACAGCAAATCGTTCCATTCCTGCTCGGTCGGTTGGCGTTTGGAGACGACTTTCAAATCGGCGCGGCTGATGCGGTGGATGTCGGGCGTTTGTACCAACAGTCCGCCGCCGACGCGTTTGAGTTCGAAGCGATTCGCGCCTGCTTCGAGCGGCACTTCCAACACGCGCACGTTTTTCTTGGCAGCGGCGATTTCGAGGGCTTCGGCGGTGAACTTCGGCGCCATCAAGACTTCCATAAACTGATTATCGGTAATCTGTTTAACGGTTTCGCCGTCCACTTCGCGGTTGAAGGCGATGATGCCGCCGAACGCGCTGGTGGTGTCGGTGGCGTAGGCGAGTTTGTAGGCGGTCAATGTATTGGCTGCAACGGCGACGCCGCACGGATTGGCGTGTTTCACAATCACGCAGGCGGGCGCGTCGAAGGATTTGACGGCTTCCCAAGCGGCATCGGCATCAGCGATATTGTTGTACGACAATTCTTTGCCTTGGAGCTGTTTGTAGGCTGCGAGGCTGCCTGCGGCGGGGTACACATCGCGGTAGAACGCGGCGCGTTGGTGCGGGTTTTCGCCGTAGCGCATGTCTTGCACTTTAATCCAGCTTTGGTTGAACTGGCTTGGGAATTCACCGATTTCGGGCGTGCCGCTCAAGACGTCGTCTGAAAGCGAGGTTAGGTAGTTGGAAATCATGCCGTCGTATTGGGCGGTGTGGCTGAACGCCTTGCGCGACAGGTTGAAGCGGGTTTTGTCGCTCAACGCGCCGCCGTTGGCTTCCATTTCGGCGGCGATGGCGGGGAAGTCGGCGGTATCGGTAACGATGGCGACGTGTTTCCAGTTTTTCGCGGCGGAGCGCACCATGGTAGGGCCGCCGATGTCGATGTTTTCAATCGCGTCTTCCAGCGTGCAGTCGGGCTTGGCGATGGTGGCGGCGAAGGGGTAAAGATTGACGCACACGAGGTCGATGTTGCCGATGCCGTGCTCTTCCATCTTGGCGACGTGTTCGCCCAAATCGCGCCGACCCAAAATACCACCGTGGATTTTCGGATGCAGCGTTTTCACGCGGCCGTCAAGCATTTCGGGAAAACCGGTGTAGTCGGCGACTTCAATCACGGGAACGCCCGCATCGGCAAGCAGCTTCGCCGTGCCGCCGGTGGAGAGGATTTCGACACCGAGTTTGTGCAGGGTTTGGGCAAATTCGACTGCGCCGTTTTTGTCGGACAGGCTGATCAGGGCGCGTTTGATGGAAGGCATGGGGATTCCTTTTAAGCAGATTTATAACTGGAAACAAACACTTTCAGGGGCGGTATTATCCTCTAGTTTCGGCTTTTTAGCAGCAGTTTTCCAGAAAAATTGTTGACAATTTTTCGATAAAAAAGGTCGTCTGAAAACCGTGTTCATAAGTTTTCAGACGACTTTCGCATATCCAACCACTTAACATTTTTAAATATTTTTAAAATTTCATACAGTTAAATCTTGCATACATTAACAAACAGCCATAGAATGCAAAATCGGTCGGATTGCATAATCTGCCCTAAAAAGTCCAAATTCCGAGTTACTCAGGAGTAATCAAACATGTACAGAAAATTCCTCTGCATTTTCGCAACCGCGGCCTTGGCAGCCGGCTGTGCGACCGAGTCTTCCAAAACCATCGAAGCCGTCAAAGTCAGCAGCTACAATACCCCTTATCACGGTGCGCGCGCGCCTATTTCCATCGGTAGCTTCGACAACCGCTCCACTTACCAGCGCGGCGTATTTTCCGACGGTGAAGACCGTTTGGGCAGTCAGGCGAAAACCATTTTACTGACCCACCTGCAACAGACTAACCGTTTCAACGTACTCAACCGTACACAATTGAGCGCGCTGAAGCAGGAAGCGGGCATCGGCGGCAAAACCCAAGCCCTTAAAGGTGCGGATTATGTGATTACCGGCGATGTAACCGAGTTTGGCCGCAAAGATGTCGGCGACCATCAGCTTTTCGGGATTTTAGGACGCGGCAAATCCCAAGTCGCCTATGCCAAAGTAGCGTTGAACGTCGTGGATGTACGCACTTCCGAAGTGGTTTATTCAGCGCAGGGCGCAGGGGAATTTTCATTGTCCAACCGCGAAGTCGTCGGCTTTGGCGGCACTGCGGGCTACGATGCGACGCTGAACGGCAAAGTATTGGACCTGGCCATCCGCGAAGCAGTCAATAATTTGGTTGCCGGCATCGAAAGCGGTGCTTGGACGCCTGCCCGCTGAAAGGTCGTCTGAAATGGACAAACTCATCAAAACAGGCTGCCTGGGCGCATTCTGCCTGCTGCTTGCCGCATGCGGCAACCCTCAGCAGACCCTTTATTATTGGGGAAACAACAATGCCGATGTTTACGAACGCCTCAAAAGCGACGGCAAACCCCTAGGCGAACAAATCGACGCAATGGAAAAATATTTCCAGAAAACCCGGAGCGAAAATAAAAAAGAAGCACCCGGCACACACGCCCATTTGGGAATGCTGTTGAGCGAAGCGGGGCAGGATCAGTCGGCAGCGGAACACTTCGAAACCGAAAAACGCCTGTTCCCCGAATCTTCCGCCTTCATGGACTTCCTGTTGAAAAATAAAGGAGCCCGAAAATGAGCAGCCTGAAAACCGCCCTTTTTGCCTCTGCAACCGCTATCATACTGTCAGCCTGTTCCGCTACCGCGCCGCAGCCTTTCGACTATTCCGCATTCAGGGAAAGCAAACCCCGCTCCATTTTGGTATTGCCCCCCTTAAACGAATCGCCGGAAGTCAAGGCAAGTGCGGGGATGCTCGCCTCTTCCACGCAACCGTTGGCAGAATCAGGCTATTACGTGTTCCCGGTTGCCGCAGTGGCCGAAACCTTCAAGCAAAACGGTCTGGACAATGCGCACGACATCCATCAAGTCAGCCTTGAAAAACTCAATCGGATTTTCGGCGCGGATGCCGTACTCTATATAAAAATCAACCAATATGGCACCAGCTACCAACTCATCCAAAGCGATACCCGGGTTACGGCGGAAGCCAAACTGGTTGACGCGAAAACCGGAAAAGAGTTGTGGCACGGTTCTGCAACGGCTTCCAGCACCGAGAACAACAATACTGCCGGACAAGGCCTGCTCGGCGCAATGTTGAGCGCAATCGTCCAACAGATTGCAAGCTCCGTCGGTGACAAAGGATTCGATATTGCCCAAGTTGCAGGCACGCGTCTGCTTTCGGCGTCCGCGACGAACGGCATCATGTACGGCCCTTATTCGCCCCACTATGAAACCCAGCCGGGTAAATAATCCCCAAAGCAAAGGTCGTCTGAAAATAGAGTTTCAGACGACCTTTTTTCTGCTGCGACATTCTCAATTCCGACCCCTCCATCATTTACAGCCGATACACCTTGCTCTCGATATGGCACTCCGCCATCTACCGCCATTTATCCTTTTCAAACAACTACTTTTCCCTATCTCTTCTATTCAAACCCCATTTTCCTTGCCGTTGCCACTGCGCCCGCCATCGTGATACACAAAGGCATCAGCAGGGCGGCGGGGGCGTAGGTGAGTTCGAGGATGAAGACTATGGCGGTCAGGGGCATTTTGAGGGAAACGCCGAGAAAAGCCGCCGCACCGATGACGGCGGCACTTTCAGACGACATGGCGGGGAAGAAGGTGTTCCACGCGGTGGCAGCGGCAAAGGCGATGGTACTGCCGAGCATCATGGACGGGGTAATCAGACCGCCGTATGCGCCGACGGCAAGCGCCATTAAGACGACCAGCCATTTGACGGCGGTCAGCTCAAGGCTGTGTTGCCAGTCGGTCAATCCGCCAAAGGTCAGTTGATTGCCTGCTTTGCCATTGCCCAAAATTTCGGGAAACCAGATGGAAATTACGCCGATGAGTGCAAACATACAGACGGCCAAGGGAATGATTTTGACATTGTCGCGCTTAATGAAGGGGAACTTTTGGGCGGTACGCTGGAAAAAGACGGCGGTTGCGCCCAGTATCGGGCCGATGATGGCGGAAAACCAAAGTAATGAGGTGTTGATGGAAAGGTTGGTCGGATGATATTGCTGCACGTCGCCCAAGCCGATGCGTGCGACGGCGGTGGCGATGACTGAAGTCAGCAATGCGGCGGCGACGGCTTGCTGCGTCCACAAGCCCAGCATGGCTTCGAGGATGAAAAGTGTGGACGCGAGCGGTACGTTATACACGGCCGCCAAACCTGCACCCGAGGCGCAAGCAATGACCAGCCTTGCGTCGTCTTCGCTAAATCCGAAACGGTTGACGCCGACTGAAGCGAAAGCGGCGGTCATTTCGCGCGGCGCAACTTCACGACCGAGCGGCGAACCAAGCCCGACGGTAATGATTTGCAACAGTGCATGGCTGACGGTTTCAAAAAACGGAAAACCGGCGAGCGGATTTTTAACCACGGCTTTGATACTCGGTTGCGGCCTGCCGTGGCGTTTGAGCAACCACCACCCCAAGCCGACCACCGCACCACAAAAAGCCATCACGCCGATACGCCGCGCAGGACTTGCCTGCGATACGCCCTCCCTGAAAGAAACGTATAGGCCGTCTGAACCATAACCATAGGCAAGATGTTGAATCGTATGCATGATTTCGGTTAATACAATGCCGACCATGCCGCCGATAATGCCGGTAATGATGAGGGTGGCCCAAAGTTTATGCGTTTCTTTCACGGGATTTGACTTGAGGTAGTAATGGTTTGATAAAAGCATTTTTTAAGGGAACTATTGTCCGCCTAAGGGATAGTTTTTGGGGGCAACGTGTGTCTTGCCGTCATAAGGAATCACATATTTCTGATTTTTATAACGTTTTTTACCATCCACCCCCTTTACCGTTGCGCTTAATGCCCAAACGCCTGAGGCTGAAGGACGGCTTTTATCCAAGGCAATTTTTGCATCGATGCTGGTATATCGGTCTTCACAATCGCGTTTTTCCCGCCCTTTGTATACATCACAATTGCCATAATATGCGCCGTTATCTTTACCATTCACAATGAAGCTGCGACGGATACGGTTGCTATTATCGGTAAACAGAAAGTTTCTTCCAGTTGTCGTTTCGCCTTGCCCCGTATAGCCTGATTCGACAGCGTAGCCCCAGTTTTGCTCACCCATCTGGACAAACTGCCAAGCCTTATTCTCCGGCACGTCCCCCCATGCGCCGATTTCATCTTTTCCGTGCTGTTTGATTGTCCACTTGCCGTCTGTTTTTTCCAAAACAAACAATTCTGCCAAGCCCGAAGAAGCATGCGCGCCCTGTTTTAATTTGTACTTCATATCATAGGCAAAACCCGTGTACAAAACATAGCGCGTGGCTTTACCGTTGCGCGTTACGCTATGGTCAGCAACGGGTTTCATACAATACATAATATTGTCAGATGCTGTCTCACTGTCTTTCGGCGGCTCGGTAAGCTGACAGTTGTGCGCCGCAAGCGGACGGTTGTAATACTGGGCAATAGCTGCTTGGACGGCAGCTTTGTCGTTATTGGGCGCAGCCGATGCCAAAACGGGGCTAGCGGCAAGCAGCAGGGCAATCATATATTTCATCGAAAATTTCCTGATATTGTTATAGTGGATTAAATTTAAATCAGGACAAGGCGACGAAGCCGCAGACAGTACAAATAGTACGGCAAGGCGAGGCAACGCCGTACTGGTTTAAAGTTAATCCACTACAAAACCACATTAAAACAAGATACTTGCGTATACCTTCTCAGGTCGTCTGAAACCCGATTCACACGTTTTCAGACGACCCCTTACGCATTCTTTCCTCTGTTCGACAGCCATCCCACCACAAACGTCGAAGCGATGACGATGAACACGCCCGAAGCGGACACGGCGGATAAATGTTCGCCCAAAATCAGTACCGCCATGATGACGCCGATGACGGGTTCGAGCGAAATCAAGAGACCGGAGACATTGGCAGGGACTTTGTTCATGCCCTTATTCCATAAAAGATAGGCAAGCCAACTGCACCCAATCCCCAAATACAAAACCGACAACACGCCGCCCCACGACCAGCGGACTTCATAACTTTCAGCCAACACCAGCGAAAACGGCAGACACAACACCGCCGCCGCCGCCATGGAAGCAGAAGTAAATGCAGGCGCGCCGATGCGGGCAATCATCTCTCGGCTCGGGCGCATCACACCGGCAAAACCGATTCCGGCAAGCAAAATCAGCAAACAGCCGAACCAATCAACCGCGCCGCCCTCTTCCGCGCCGCCCAATACCATCATCCCGATACCGACAAACGCCGCCGCACCGCAAATCCAGTGGTAAATTCTCGCTTTGTCGTTGAAAAAGAAATGACCGACAAACACCACCAGCAATGGTTCAAGCCCGACCATGGTAATCGCGCTGGCGGCAGAGGTGTATTTCAAACCGATAAACTGAAGCAGCAAAACGACGACGTAGTTGATAAAGGCAATCCACAACAACGGCTTCCACTCGCGGCGCGGAATCTTGCCGAAATGACGGTAACAGGAAGGCAGCACCATCAACGCAGCAATCAACAGCCGCGCCTCGACCATCAGTGCGGCATCAAGCATCTCGTAGGAATATTTGGCGGCGATAAACGAACTGCCCCAAATAATCAAGGCAAGGACTTGATAGAACATTTCAGACGACCTCAGCCCTCCAGCAGACCGTGTTGCAAGAGTTTTTTACGCAGCGTATTGCGGTTCAGCCCCAAAATCACCGCCGCTTTAGACTGATTGCCGCCGCATTGTTCCATCACGCAAATCAGCATCGGTTTTTCGACTTGGTGCAACACCATATCGTAAACCGCACACGGCGTTTCCCCGTTCAAATCCTTAAAGTATTGCTTCAGGTTTTGTTCGATACATTGCGCGATGTCTATTTTTTGTTCCATTTTATCTTCCCTTTCCAAAATCGATTGCCATATCCGTTTTCAGACGGCCTCAGCTTCCGCTCATCACTTTCACGCCCAACAACGCCAGCGCGCCGCCGCAAACCCTGTCTATCCAGTGGCCGAAACGCGAGAACCGCCTGCTCACGGCGGGAACGGACAGCATCAGCGCCACCAGTGCGAACCAGATAAAAATCATCAGCGTCATCCACGCGCCGTAAACCGCCATCTGCCACATCGGGGTCGCAGGCAACAACACCACGGTAAACAGCGACAGCATATACACCACCGCCTTCGGGTTCAGCACGTTGCACAACACGCCGCGCCACACGGTTTTGCCAACCGGTTCGCGCGCGGCTTTCTCCGCTCTGATTTCCAACACATCGCCGCCGGCTTTGGCGCGGATGCCCTTATAGCCGGTATAGACCAGATACAGGCCGCCGATGATTTTAACCGCCGTCAGCAACGGCGCGGACTGCGCGACCAGTGTAACCAGTCCGAATACCGAATAAACGATGTGCACGCCGAAACCGAGCGCGATACCCAGCGCGGTCAGCAGCCCTGCCGCCCTGCCGCGGCCCAACGACTGCTGCGAAACCAACACGAAATCGGGGCCGGGCGACATGCACGCTAGAAAATGCACGCCGGTGATAATCCAAAAACCATGCCAAAAGTCCATTTGCGTTTCCTTTCTGACGCATTTCCCCACAGAAACAGCGTTTTCAGACGGCCTCAGCGGTAACCGCACGCCCAAGCATCGGTCAGTTCGGGCAGCCTGTCCAGATAGTCGGCCACCGCGTCATATTGCGCCGCCGCGTCGTCCAGACGGTTGATTTCCCGACGTGCCGCTTCGCCTTCGGGCATGGAATCCAGATACCAGCCTATGTGTTTGCGCGCAATCCTCGCTCCGGCGGCGGCACCGTAAAAATCGTGCATGGCGCGAATGTGGTTCAAAATCGTGGCGTTGCATTCTGCCAAGCTCAAGGCAGGCGGCAAAACGCCGTGTTCGGCGTAATATTTCAAATCGCGGAAGAGCCACGGTCTGCCTTGTGCGCCGCGCCCTATCATGATGCCGTCGGCGGCGGTTTGTTTGAGGACGGCGGCGGCTTTTTGCGGCGAAGTGATGTCGCCGTTGACCCAGACGGGGATTTTCAGACGACCTTTGGTTTCGGCAATCAGGTCGTAAGTTGCTTCGCCCTTGTACATTTGCGTGCGTGTGCGTCCGTGGACGGCAAGGGCGGCAATGCCGCAATCTTCGGCAATGCGGGCGATGGCGGGTAGGTTTTTGTGGTCGTCATGCCAGCCCAAACGGGTTTTGAGGGTCACAGGAACATCCACCGCACGGACGACGGCTTCGAGAATGGCGGCAACCAGCGGCTCGTTCTGCATCAGCGCGCTACCGGCTTGAACGTTGCAGACTTTTTTGGCGGGACAGCCCATGTTGATGTCGATAACCTGCGCCCCAAGGCTGACGTTGTAACGCGCAGCATCCGCCATCTGCTGCGGATCGCTGCCGGCAATTTGGACGGCAACGATGCCGCCTTCACCGGCAAAATCGCTGCGGCGCAGGGTCTTTTTGGTATTTCTCAGCGTCGGGTCGCTGGTCAGCATTTCGCACACTGCCCAACCTGCGCCAAAATCCCGGCAAAGTCGGCGGAACGGCTTGTCGGTAATGCCCGCCATCGGGGCGAGTGCAATGGGATTGTCGATAATGTAGCCGCCGATGCGCATGGTCAAACCGCCGTATGGAAAGGGCTGCCATTGTACAATTTTTAAGCAGGGTTTCCAATGGGATTTACTATGGAAACAGGTAAAACAAAGGGCGCAATCATGCGCCCTGCGGGTGTGTTTAAGGTTTCAGACGACCTCTTCGCCGTCTTGCAGACGGTTCAGTTTAACAAGGTCATAAAGAGGTACACAGCCGTCTGTATCAGCGCAACGATAGGCAGGATGATTTTTGCCAGCAGCCCTGTGAACATCAATATTAGGACAATCCACATTCCGTAAGGTTCGATTTTGCGAAACTGCATGGACTGTTTGGCAGACAGGAAAGTATCGATAAAGATGCCGCCGTCCCAAGGCAGGATGGGAATCAGGCTGAAAGCGACCCAAATCGCGTTCACGATAACGCCGTATTGCGCCATTCGGACCAACGGCTCCTGATAGGATTCGGGCGCGTAAACGGCAAAGGCGGCGACAAAGCCCCAGAAAAACGCCAAAATCAGATTGGCAATCGGACCGGAAATGGAAACCCAACGCCAAGCGCGACGCGGATCGCGGAAATTGCGCGGGTCGATGGGCATCGGGCGCGCCCAGCCGAAAACGAACGGGGTCAGCAGCAGGCTGATTATGGGTACGACGATCGTACCAACCGGATCGATATGCGGCAGGGGGTTGAGTGTCAGCCGCCCGTATTGTTGGGCGGTACTGTCGCCCCAACGGCGGGCGGTATAACCACGCGCGACTTCGCGTATGGTCAGGGCGAGGAGGACGGGTGGAATCGCGAGCAGGACAGTGCCCAGGTCAAAGTTTTGAAACATGGTTTTCCTTTGAAAGGTCGTCTGAAAACGACGGTGTATGTGCGGATGGCCTATTTATCGGAAACGGGAAGATTTCTGCCTCATTCAATATGTTCTTTTTTGTCGGGTTTTCAACCCCTCCCCAGTCTTCATCATACCCGGGCAGGCTCTAATAACGGGATGTGTCTCGCCGCAAGCGACCCGGCTATACACACCTTCACACCGCCAGCCCCGTTACCAACTGCTTGAACTCCGTCCACGCGTCGCCGTCTTCTGCACCTTTGATGATGCGGTCGATTTTGGCGCAGGTTTTGAGGGCTTCGATCAGGCGGACGGCGGGAATGCGTTTGACGGCAATCGGCGCGAGGGTTTGTTTGTCGCCCCACAGGCGCAGGCTGTTGCGAACGGATTGCACGCTCTGCCCTTGTTTGAGCGCGGCGGTCAGGCGGATGAGGGTGCGGATGTCTTCGGCAACCGCCCATAGCAGCAAGACGGGTTCTTCGCCTTCTTCTTCGAGTCCGTCCAGAAGGCGGGCGACGCGCAGGGCATCGCCTTTCATCCATGCGCCGGAAAGCTGGAACACGTCGAAACGGGCGACGTTGGCGACGGCGGCTTCGGCATCGGCGATGTTGACGGTATGGTTTTGCGGGTGCAGCAGGGCAAGTTTGTCGATTTCTTGGCGGGCGGCGAGCAGGTTGCCTTCGACGCGTTCAGCAAACAGGGCGAGCGCGTCGGGTTCGATGTCGAGTCCGACCTTTTTCAGACGACCCTTTATCCACTGCGGCAGGGCTTGCGCGCTAATGGCTTTGGCTTCGAGTACCGTGCCTTTGGCGGCGAGCGCGGTGAACCATTTTGCCTGCGTTTGGGCTTTTTCGAGCTTGGGCAGCAGAATCAGGGAAACGGTGTCTTCGGGCAGGCGTTCGGCGAAGGTTTGCAGCGCGTCGCCGCCGTTTTTGCCGGGCTTGCCGTTCGGAATGTGGATTTCCAAAAGTTTCAAATCGGCGAAAAGCCCCGCGCTGCCTGCACTTTGCAGCAGTTCGTTCCAGTCGGCGCCGTTGTCCGCCGTAAAGACTTCTCGGTTGAGATAGCCTTGTTTTTTGGCGGCGGCGCGCAGGGTGTCGAGGGCTTCGATGCGCAACAGGTCTTCTTCGCCGTGAATGATGTACAGCGGCGAAAGCGGCATATCCGCGCTGACCTGTTCGATATTCATGACCGCCATCAATACGCTTTCAAGAACGTCAGGCGGCGGACGATTTGGTCGGCGGCGTCGGCACGCATTTCCGCCCAAATGGTTTCGCTTTCTTCCTGTTTGCCCAATACTTCGCTGTCGTTGTAGTCCATCGTGCGGTTGACGAGAATGGTCATCGGTTCGCCCACAGGCTCGCCGTTGCGCATGGCTTGGGCTTCGACGCGCAGGGTCAGCAGGTATTCGTTGACCAGCGCGGCGCGGGTGATGGTGTAGATGTCCTGACGGGTTTCAATGTTCTTGATGTGCAAAGTCATTTGCGCTTCGGCGGCGGAAACGGGTTTGCCGTCGGCGCGGCGCAGGGCGTTTTCCAAAGCCTTTTGCATGACGGAGGCGTTTTGGATGTGCCAAGCGGGATACGGCAGCGTGCGTGCGGTGCCGCCCATGCCTTTGAGGTGAAAGCCGCAGGCGGACAGAAGCAGTACGGCGGCGGTCATCAGGATTTTGTTCATTTCATTCTTTCTGTTGCGCGGGTATCGGGGAATTATAGCGGATAGTCGGGCGGTCGGGAAACGCGGCGGCAGAAGCGGATTTCAGACGACCCCTTGCCGTTTGTCGTTTACCTGCCCGATGGGTACAATCCAAACGTCAGACAACAGGAGAAACATCATGCACCCCATCCGCGAACCCATCCGCAGCGGCCTGCTGCCCGTATCGGACATCCACCAAATCTACTGGGAAGAATCCGGCAATCCCGACGGGCTGCCCGTCATCTTCCTGCACGGCGGCCCGGGCGCGGGCGCATCGCCTGCCTGCCGCGGCTTTTTCAATCCCGACGTGTTCCGCATCGTCATCATTGACCAGCGCGGCTGCGGCCGTTCGCTGCCTTACGCCTGCACCGATGACAACACGACTTGGGACTTGGTTGCCGACATCGAAAAAGTCCGCGAAATGCTGGACATCCAAAAATGGCTGGTGTTCGGCGGCTCATGGGGCAGCACCTTGTCGCTCGCGTATGCCGAAACCCATCCCGAACGCGTTGCCGGACTCGTTTTGCGCGGGATATTCCTGTGCCGCCCGTCCGAAATGGCGTGGCTCGACGAAGCGGGCGGCGTCAGCCAGATTTATCCCGCGCAATGGCAGAAATTCCTCGCGCCCGTCGCCGAAGAAAAACGCGGCAGCCTGATTGCGGCGTATCACGAAATGCTGTTCGGCGAAGACGAAGCAGGTCGTCTGAAAGCCGCCAAAGCATGGGCGGACTGGGAAAGCTACCTGATCCGCTTCGAGCCGCAAGACGTCGATGAAGACGCCTACCAATCGCTCGCCATCGCCCGTTTGGAAAACCATTATTTCGTCAACGAAGGCTGGCTGAAGGGCGACAAAGCGATTTTGGCGAACACGGACAAAATCCGCCATATCCCGACCATCATCGTGCAAGGACGCTACGACTTATGCACCCCCATGCAAAGCGCGTGGGAACTGTCGCAGGCGCTCCCCGACGCCGAGTTGCGCGTGATTCAGGCGGGACACTCGTCGTTTGATCCACCCTTGGCGGCGGCGTTGGTGGAAGCGGTGGAAGATATGAGGGAACGTGCGGCGTGGTAATAATAAGGAATTGAAATCATAAAAGCATGGTTTGCCGTTATTTCTGTGCGAATGGGAATAACGGCAGACAAACAATATCGTTTTCTTTGACTTTGCGACAGGAAAATCCGCCTGCCGCCACCTTCCCACCAAATTCCGAAAATACTGTAAAATAGCGTTAATTACGAGATTCAAGGTCGTCTGAAAACCGACGCGGCAGGTTCTACAAAACTAGCCTCCGTTTTTCAGACGATCTCCCACCCTTAATAAGGAACTGCAACTTCATGGACAACCAAACCAAACTCCGTATCGGCGGCCTGCTTGTGCTGACCACCGCCGTTTTAAGCCTGCTCATCGTCTTAATCGTCGATTCATGGCCGCTCGCCATCCTGCTCGCCGTTATTATTGTCGCCGCAGCCGCCGGCGGCTTCGTCTGGACTTCGCGCCGCCAACAGCACCAGTTCATCGAACGTCTGAAAAAATTCGACATCGATCCTGAAAAAGGCCGCATCAACGAAGCCAACCTGCGCCGTATGTACCACAGCGGCGGACAACACCAAAAAGACGCGGTAACGTTGGTCTGCCTGTCGCAAAAATGCTCGGTCGATGAAGCGCACGCCATGTTCAAAAAACGCCCGACCCGTCAGGAAATGAACCAAATGGCAGCCCAGCAGGCGCGCGGACAAAAACGTCCCCACCGCTGATTCCTCCCAAACAAAGGTCGTCTGAAAACGAATGCGGCGGATTTGCCGAAACAAAACATTCCGTTTTTCAGACGACCTTTTTACCGACAAGACCGCCATGACCGCCCTTCCCCCCGCACCCATCAAACGCCGCCTTGCCGCCCTGATGTACGAGTTGCTGCTGACCGGCGCCGTAACCGCCATCGCCGCCATCCTTGCCGGCATCGCCGCCATTTTCCTCAACCCCATCTCCCAGCTTCTTTCCAGCTTGGCTACCTGCATTATCTTTGTAGGAAGCTGGTGGCTCTACTTCAAAACCAACTGGACGAAGACCGGCCGCACCCTCGCCATGCAGACTTGGAAAATCGGACTGCACGGCCGCAACGGCACGCTGCCGCCATTATCGCAACTGCGCATCCGCTTTATTTGGGCATGCATCTTCGTCGTTTTCATCCCCCTGCTCGCATACGCGGGCTTGCGCCACCTGCTCGCCATCCCGCCCGTGCCCGCCTTCGGCGCCGCCCTGATCTGGCTCATCCTGCCATGGGGCTTCGCCCTACTGAACCCCGACCGGCAGTTTTTATACGATTTCTTGGCAGGAACGCGATTGGTCGATTTGAAACAGGAAGCATCCGAAAGCTGATCGTTTCACTGCCGTGTAACTACATAAAAAGGTCGTCTGAAAACCAAACAGGTTTTCAGACGACCTTTTTATTCATTTCAAAACAACCATCGTATCAGATGCGCATCGGCATAACGATGTATTTGAAGTTCGGGTTGTTCGGTACGGTAAACAAGGTCGAGCGGTTGGCATCGCCGAAGGCAAGCTGCATATCGTCGGAATGGATGTTGCGCAATACGTCCATCAGATAGCCGATATTGAAGCCGACTTCGAGTTCGCCGCCTTGGTAGGCGATTTCGAGTTCTTCGCGTGCTTCTTCCTGCTCGTTGTTGCTGCACACGACGCTCAAGAGGCCGGGTTGCAGGAACAGGCGCGCGCCGCGGAATTTTTCGTTGGCAAGGATGGCGGCACGTTCAAGTGCGCCCAAAAGTTGGGTGCGTGAAACGAGGAAGATTTTGTCGTTGTCCAACGGGATGACGCGGTTGAAGTCGGGGAATTTGCCGTCGATGACTTTGCTGACGATGGTCGTACCGTTGCATTGAAAGCGCACTTGGTTGTTGAGCAATTCGACGCTGATGGGTTCGGATGGGTTGTTCAGCAGCTTGAAAAGTTCCAAAACGGTTTTGCGCGGCAGGATGACTTCGGTTTTTGGCAATTCGGCTTCGATTTGGCTGGCGGCGTAGGCAAGGCGGTGGCCGTCGGTGGCGACGAGGCGCAGTTGGTTGCCTTCAACCTGCATCAGCAAGCCGTTGAGGTAGTAGCGGATGTCTTGCACTGCCATGCTGTATTGGACTTGCGAAAGCATGGTTTTGAAGGTTTCTTGCGACAGGGAAAACGCTGCACTGATGTCTTCGCCGACGCTCATCAGCGGGAAGTCTTCGGCAGGCAGGGTTTGCAGGGCGAAGCGTGATTTGCCTGCACGCAGGGTCAGGCGGTTGTCCGCCCAGTCGAGCGAAACGATGGCGCTGTCGGGCAAGGCGCGCAGGATGTCTTGGAATTTTTTGGCGTTTGTGGTGATACGGAAGTCGCCTGCCTGACTTTCCGGACCGGCTGTGTTGATTTGGATTTCCAAGTCGGTCGCCAGGAGTTTGGTTTGACCGTCTTTGCTTTCGAGCAAGACGTTAGAGAGGATGGGCAGGGTATGGCGGCGTTCGACGATACCGGTAACGGCTTGCAGCGGCTTGAGCAGACTGTCGCGGTCGGCTTGTAAAATCAGCATGGTCAATTCCTTTTGAATCGGTTATTTCGGATGTTTCTGAATCGGGTTCGGCGTGCGGGATGAATAATGCGCCGCCGTTAAAATCAAAGTGTATTTGTGTTTTCAGACGACCTTTTTAAGAGAGGGGTCGTCTGAAAGCCGGTTCTGACTCAGTTTTGAATCAGAATCAGGAGTTTTTCATAATCTTGCGCCAACTCGGGATCTTCTTCGCGCAGTTTTGCGACGGCTTTCACGCCGTGCATGACGGTCGTGTGGTCGCGTCCGCCGAACGCATCGCCGATGGACGGCAGGCTGAGGGTGGTCAGCTCTTTGGTCAGGCTCATGGCGACTTGACGCGGACGGGCAATGTTGCGCGTGCGCTTTTTACCGAGTATATCGCTGATTTTAATGCGGTAATATTTGGCAGTCGCGTCGATAATGGTGTCGGCGGTAATGATTTTGTGTTTTTCGGCGATGATGTCCTGCAAAGCCGTGCGCGCCAAATCCATGTCGATAACGGGGCGGTTCATAAAGCGGCTGCTTGCGCTGACGCGGTTGAACGCGCCTTCCAGTTCGCGCACGTTGGAACGAATCAGGTTGGCAACAAACAATGCGGCCTCGTCTTCAATGCTGATGCCTGCCGCTTCTGCCTTTTTCTGCAAAATCGCCACGCGCATTTCCAGCTCGGGCGGCTCGAGTTCTAAAGTCAAACCCCATGAAAAACGCGATTTGAGGCGGTCGTCCATGCCTTCGATTTTGGCAGGCAACACGTCGCAAGTGAGGATGAGCTGTTTTTTCTCGTTGTGAAAATGGTTGTACAGATAGAAAAATTCTTCCATCGTACGGTCTTTGCCTTTGATGAACTGGATGTCGTCGATAATCAGCAGGTCGTATTGTTTGTATTGCTGCTTGAACACATCGTAAGTATTGTTGCGCACTGCTTTCATAAAGCTGCGGATATAGTCGTCTGAATGCATATAGCGCACTTTGGCGTCAGGGCGGTTTTTCAGCAGTTCGTTGCCGATGGCCTGCACCAAGTGGGTTTTACCCAAACCCGTGCTGCCGTATAGGAAAAACGGGTTGTAGCCCTGCCCCGGATTCTCCGCAATGGCTTGGGCGGCGGCTGCGGCAAGGCGGTTGCCCTTACCTTCGACCAAGGTATCGAATGTGTAATCGCGCGACAGATTGGTTTGCTCGTAACGCGCTTCTTCCGCATCGCGCTGCGCTTCCGTTTTGGCTTTGGTAACGACTTTGGATTCTGCGGGCGCGGCGGCAGGCTGTTTGCTCTCGTGCGGCAGATTTTTCATGCGCTGCGCCAAAATATCCGCCGCCGTTTTCGCAACGGAGGGCTTGTCCGAGTTTTCAGACGACGTCTCGTCCGAAAAAGATTCTTGTGCGTCAGCTTTCGGCATTTCTTCCGTCAACGCAGCGTGTTCAGGCGCAACCGCCTCCGCATTTTCCGCCATTTCATAATGCTGCCCAGCACCCGCCTTAAACGCAAAAGCCGCTTGCAGCGGAGCCAATTCCGCACGCACTACTTCGATTTTGGCGGCAAACTGGCTTTTGAGCATATTGCAGGCAAACTGGTTTTTACCGTAAACCACCCACACGCCGTTTTCCTCACCCACGGTCAAGGGCGCAATCCATTGCGCGAACTGCCCGGCAGGCAAAATATCGTGAAGTCGGCGGAGGCACTGCGGCCAAAATTCTGCTAGCGTCATGAATAAGCTCGAGTCGTGGAAGTCGTTGGAAAGAAACGGAGAGAAACCGTCGGAAATTGCAGCCTTTGAAAATGCGGTTTCAGCCCGACGGGAAAAGTGTCGCAAATACCGCACAAACCCTATCCGCCAAACCGAACGTCGTCTGAAAATACAATTAAATTATTTTCAGAAAATCATCACGATAAATCCGTATCAACATTTTCAGACGACCTATCGCCCGGCAAAGGGACAGGAATTGCCGATTATACCCACTCCGACCAACTTTATCCACAACCCGCCGGAAATTTTATCCACAAAGCGCCGCGCAAATCCGCAAACCGAATCATCCCGCGCGCCATATCCATTTACTCAACCGAGATTGACAAAAGATGAAAATTGGAGTGTAATTCACGGTTTATTTATCTACCGATTTTTTTAGGAAACATCATGAAACGCACTTATCAACCTTCCGTTACCAAACGCAAACGCACCCACGGCTTCCTGGTTCGCTCCAAAACCCGCGGTGGTCGCGCAGTATTGGCAGCCCGTCGCGCCAAAGGCCGCAAACGCTTGGCAGTGTAATTTTGGACTACCGCTTCGGAAAGCAGTACCGCTTATTAAAAACGGATGATTTTTCATCCGTTTTTGCGTTCAAAAACCGGCGCAGCCGCGATTTGCTGCAAGTTTCCCAATCTGCCGACAACGGATTGAACCATCCGCGGCTCGGCTTGGTCGTCAGCAAAAAAACAGCAAAACGCGCGCATGAGCGCAACTATATGAAGCGCGTCATCCGCGACTGGTTCAGACTGAACAAAAACAGCCTGCCGCCGCATGATTTCGTCGTACGCGTCCGTTTGGCATTCAACCGGCAAAATGCCGCCGAAGCGCGAAACCAATTGACGCAACTCATGCGCAAACGCTGATGAATACCCTGTTGTCCAAATTCATCCTCGCGCTGATCCGTTTTTACCAATACGCCATCAGCCCGCTGATACCGCCGCGCTGCCGCTATACCCCGACCTGTTCGCAATATGCGGTCGAGGCAGTCAAAAAATACGGCGCATTTAAAGGCGGCTGGCTCGCCGTCAAACGCATCGCCCGCTGCCACCCCTTCGGCGGACACGGACACGACCCTGTCCCGTAATCCGAATCATTCGGATAACTTGATTTCCTTTAATTTCCCGTCGGTTTCTATATAATGCCGTCTGAAGCAGTTTTCATCTCCATTACATACCCGTCAATTCCAGGAATCTCTTATGGATTTTAAAAGACTAGTGGCATTTTTTGCCATCTCGCTGGCAATCTTTGCCGGCTGGGAACATTTCTTCCCCAGCCCCAAACCCAATCCGGCACAACAAGCCGCGCAGCAACAGCAGCAAACCGCCGCAACCGCTGCCGCTGAAGCCGCACTCGCTCCCGCAACGCCGATTACCGTAACGACCGACACAGTCAAAGCCGTCATCGACGAAAAAAGCGGCGACCTGCGTCAAATGACCCTGCTCAAATACAAAGCAAATGGCGACGAAAACAAAGCATTCACCCTGTTTAACGACAGCAAAGAATACACCTACGTCGCCCAATCCGAGCTTTTGGATGCGCAAGGCAACAACATACTGAAAGGTGTCAACTTTACCGCAGCGCAAAAAGAATACAGCCTCAACGGCGACAAAGTCGAAGTCCGCCTGAGTGCGCCTGAAACAAACGGACTGAAAATCGACAAAGTCTATACCTTCACTAAAGACAGCTACCTCGTCAACGTCCGTTTCGACATCACCAACAGCAGCGGCAAGCCTGTCAACCTGAGCGCGGACTACCGCATCGTACGCGACCACAGCGAACCTGAAGGTCAAGGCTACTTTACCCACTCCTACCTCGGCCCCGTCGTTTACACTCCTGAAGACAAATTCCAAAAAGTCAGCTTCTCCGACTTGGACGACGATGCCAAATCAGGCAAAAACGAAGCCGAATACGCCCGCAAAACCCAAACCGGCTGGCTCGGCATGATTGAACACCACTTCATGTCCACCTGGATTCTCCAGCCTAAAGGCGGACAAAGCGTTTGCGCCGCAGGCGACTGCCGTATCGACATCAAACGCCGCAATGACAACCTGTACAGCACCAGCGTCAGCGTTCCCCTTGCCGCCATCCAAAACGGCGCAAAATCCGAAGCCTCCATCAACCTCTACGCCGGCCCGCAGACCACATCCGTTATCGCCAATATCGCCGACAATCTGCAACTGGCAAAAGACTACGGTAAAGTACACTGGTTTGCTTCCCCACTCTTCTGGCTTCTGAACCAACTGCACAACATCATCGGCAACTGGGGCTGGGCAATCGTCGTTTTGACCATCATCGTCAAAGCCGTACTCTACCCGCTGACCAACGCGTCCTACCGCTCGATGGCAAAAATGCGCGCTGCCGCGCCCAAACTGCAAGCCATCAAAGAAAAATACGGCGACGACCGCATGGCACAACAGCAAGCCATGATGCAGCTTTACAAAGATGAAAAAATCAACCCGCTGGGCGGCTGTCTGCCTATGCTGTTGCAAATCCCCGTCTTCATCGGCTTGTACTGGGCATTGTTCGCCTCCGTAGAATTGCGTCAGGCTCCTTGGCTGGGCTGGATTACCGACCTTAGCCGCTCCGACCCCTACTACATCCTGCCCGTAATTATGGCGGTCACCATGTTTGCCCAAACATTCCTCAACCCGCCGCCGACCGACCCGATGCAGGCAAAAATGATGAAAGTCATGCCGCTGGTTTTCTCAGCCATGTTCTTCTTCTTCCCTGCCGGCCTGGTATTGTACTGGGTAGTCAACAACCTCCTGACCATCGCCCAACAATGGCACATCAACCGCAGCATCGACAAACAACGCGCCCAAGGCGAAGTGGTTTCCTAACAGCGGTTTGACACACTAAAAAGGTCGTCTGAAAACTTAATTTCAGACGACCTTTTTTAGTTTCGGAAGGCGGGATACGCCTTATCCCAGCGAGACCATTTCGATTTGTTCCATGCTGCGTCCGAGGAAGCGTTCGCCTATGGTGCGGAAACGCAGAGGAATGTCGCTGACGTAGAAGCGGTAGTCGGGGCTGTCGTTTTCAGTGTTGAGCAATCCTGCTTGGGCGAGCGCTTGGGCGGTGGCTTCGGCGGTGGTGATGGCGGAATCGACCAGGGCAACGTTTTGCGCTTCTTTGCCGATCAGGGGCTTGAGCAGCGGGAAGTGGGTACAGCCGAGGACGAGTGTGTCGATGTCGTCCACCAAGAGCGGTTGGAGATATTCGCGCACGGTCAGGCGGGTTACTTCGTGGTCGAGCCAGCCTTCTTCCACCAGCGGCACGAGCAGCGGCGTCGCCTGCGTGCGCACGAGCGTGTCGGGATTTTGGGCGTGGATGGCGCGGGCATAGGCGTTGCTGTTGACGGTGGTGTTGGTGGCGATGATGCCGATTTTGTTGTTGCGCGTGGTGTTCAAAGCCGCCTGAGCGCCGGCGGAAATCACGTCCAATACCGGCATATTGCCTGCTTTTTGGCGGATTTTCTGTCCGGCAACGGCGGCGATGGTGTTGCACGCGATGACGAGTGCCTTAACATCGTTTTCCAGCAGGAAATCGACAATCTGCATGGCGAAGGTTTCGATGGTGGCGCGGGATTTGGTGCCGTAGGGAACGCGGGCGGTGTCGCCGAAGTAGATGATGTTTTCCATCGGCAGGCGTTCCATCAGGGCGCGGACGTTGGTCAGGCCGCCGACGCCGGAATCGAAAACGCCGATGGGGCGTTGTTTGCTGGTAGTCATGATGCGGTTTGTACGGATTAGGTATGATGGGGCGATTGTACACGTTCGGCGCAAGGCTTAACAGGGACGGAGGTCGTCTGAAAGGGGGACGTGTGGAAACAACGCTTTTCAGACGACCTTTACAGTTTTTGAGTCATTCCCGATATGCTATAATCCGCCGTTAAACTTTTATCTTTTCAGGAAAAAACATGAGCTTGAAATGCGGCATCGTCGGCCTGCCCAACGTCGGCAAATCCACCCTCTTTAACGCGCTGACCCAATCGGGCATCGAAGCGGCGAACTATCCCTTCTGCACCATCGAACCCAACGTCGGCATCGTCGAAGTACCCGACCCGCGCATGGCGGAGCTGGCAAAAATCGTCAATCCGCAAAAAATGCAGCCCGCCATCGTCGAGTTCGTCGATATTGCCGGTTTGGTCGCAGGCGCGAGCAAAGGCGAAGGCTTGGGCAACCAGTTCCTCGCCAACATCCGCGAAACCGACGCCATCGTCAACGTCGTGCGCTGCTTTGACGACGACAACATCGTCCACGTTTCCGGCAAAGTCGATCCGATTGCCGATATCGAAACCATCGGCACCGAACTAGCACTTGCCGACCTCGCCAGCGTCGAAAAAGCCATCGTCCGCGAAGAAAAACGCGCCCGCTCAGGCGACAAAGACGCGCAAAAACTGGTCGAACTGTGCAAAAAACTGCTGCCGCATCTGGACGAAGGCAAACCCGTCCGCTCCTTCGGTTTGGACGCGGAAGAACTTGCCATGCTCAAACCGCTGTTCCTGCTGACCGCCAAACCCGCCATGTATGTCGGCAACGTTGCTGAAGACGGTTTTGAAAACAATCCGCACCTCGACCGCCTGAAAGAATTGGCTGAAAAAGAAAACGCCCCCGTCGTTGCCGTTTGCGCCGCGATGGAGAGCGAAATCGCCGAATTGGAAGAAGACGAAAAAGCCGAATTCCTCGCTGAAATGGGCTTGGAAGAACCCGGCCTGAACCGCCTGATTCGTGCCGGCTACGACCTCTTGGGCCTGCAAACCTACTTCACCGCCGGCGTCAAAGAAGTCCGCGCCTGGACCATCCACAAAGGCGACACTGCCCCACAAGCTGCCGGCGTCATCCACACCGACTTCGAACGCGGCTTCATCCGCGCCCAAGTCATTTCCTACGACGACTTTGTCTCGCTCGGCGGCGAAGCCAAAGCCAAAGAAGCCGGCAAAATGCGCGTAGAAGGCAAGGAATATGTCGTGCAGGACGGGGATGTGATGCACTTTTTGTTTAACGTGTAAGATATACATTTGGTCAGTTTCACAGAGGCTGACCAAACACAAATCTTTAAAGATGTCTAACTTATGAAACAGAGTTATATTGCATTGATTACTGGTCTAATTTTTCCTACTATTGTGGCCATATTCGCATGGTCCTTAGGCTGGATTACTATTCCAGATGACAAACTTTCTATAGATTACAGCTACTCAACAAAACCTCTTTTCCCCTCAGAAAATAATGAGTTATTGAAAAGTTTAAAAGTGTCATTTCAAGGGAAAGAAACCCAAAACCTCAACATAAGCACCATTGAATTTATCAATCAATCTCCCAAAAATCTTGACAATTTAGATATTCAGATTAAATGGCCAAAAAATTATACTCTTCTTTCATCCTCTAAAAATATACCTATTGGATATTCAGAAAAATCAATACATGACTTATACAATCCCAATGAATCTCAAATAACATACAATCTACAAAAGTTTGATAGAAGCAATCTTGACTCAGATAGAGAAATTATTTCTTTTACCTTATTATTTTTGGGAGATGCCCCACTTAAAGAAGAAATACATATCTCAACTTCAACAAAATCTATCCAATTTGCTGATTTTGATGAAAAAAGAGAAAAAATAAATACAAAAAATAAAATTTTTCTTTTTATATTTTTTATAATATATTTAATTGTACTTATAATTTCTTTATTTTACGCCAATAAGAAAAGTAAGCAGAAAGAAATAGAATATAAAGGAAAAATGGAAAACTATATAAAAAATACGATTATTCCCCGTTACAAAATATTAAATAATAGTATTGACCAAGAAGTTGATCAAACATTTAACGAGTTAAAAATGATCAGTCTATCTATTTATAATCCAAGAAAATTCAAAAAAATGAATAAAATTTAGCTCCCTACCATTTACTTAGCCATTTGGGCACTTTGATTTCACTAGTAATTTGAGAATTTAACATGACCCCCATCATCCAAGACCTACAATCGCGCGGCTTAATCGCGCAAACTACCGACATCGAAGCCTTAGACGCTTTGTTGAACGAACAAAAAATCTCCCTCTACTGCGGTTTCGACCCGACGGCCGACAGCCTGCATATCGGCCACTTGTTGCCCGTGTTGGCATTGCGCCGTTTCCAACAGGCAGGGCATACGCCGATCGCTTTGGTGGGCGGTGCGACCGGTATGATCGGCGATCCTAGCTTCAAAGCGGTAGAGCGCAGCTTGAATTCCGCGGAAACCGTTGCCGGCTGGGTAGAAAGCATCCGCAACCAACTGAAACCGTTTTTGAGCTTTGAAGGCGAAAACGCCGCCATCATGGCGAACAACGCTGACTGGTTCGGCAGCATGAACTGCCTCGATTTCCTGCGCGACATCGGCAAGCATTTCTCCGTCAACGCCATGCTGAACAAGGAATCCGTCAAACAGCGTATCGAGCGCGACGATGTGGGCATTTCCTTCACCGAGTTCGCCTACTCCCTACTGCAAGGCTACGACTTTGCCGAACTGAACAAACGCCATAGCGCGATTTTGGAAATCGGCGGTTCCGACCAATGGGGCAACATCACCGCCGGTATCGACCTGACCCGCCGTCTGAACCAAAAACAAGTATTCGGTCTGACCCTGCCGCTGGTCACCAAATCCGACGGCACCAAATTCGGCAAAACCGAAGGCGGCGCGGTATGGCTGAACGCGAAGAAAACCTCGCCGTATCAGTTCTACCAATTCTGGCTGAAAGTTGCCGATGCCGATGTGTATAAATTCCTGAAATACTTCACCTTCCTATCTATCGAGGAAATCGACGCCATCGAAGCAAAAGACAAAGCCAGCGGCACCAAGCCCGAAGCGCAACGCATCCTCGCCGAAGAAATGACCCGCCTGATTCACGGCGAAGCCGCCCTGCAAGCCGCGCAGCGCATTTCCGAAAGCCTGTTTGCCGAAGACCAAAGCAGCCTGACCGAAGGCGACTTCGAACAGCTCGCCCTCGACGGCCTGCCTGCATTTGAAGTTTCAGACGACCTCAACGTCGTTGAAGCCTTAGTCAAAACCGGCTTGGCCTCGTCCAACAAAGAAGCGCGCGGTTTTGTGAACAGCAAAGCGGTATTGCTCAACGGACAAGCCGCCGAATTGAACAACCCGAACCACGCCGCCGAACGCCCCGACGATGCCTATCTGCTGACCGACGCGCACAAACGCTTCGGCAAATACACCATCGTACGACGCGGCAAACGCAACCACGCGCTCTTGGTTTGGAAATAAGCCTTAAATGACAGAGGTCGTCTGAAAACTTGTTTCAGACGACCTCTTCACTAAAAATATCTTTATAGGCAAAGCCCACACTATATTGTGGCTGCTAATTCAATCTACACACTACACTTCTAACGGCAGCTTGACGGTAGATAAATAGCAGAAATACCGTTGACAGCCGGAGCGGAACATTTCCAACCTCGCACTTCTTTTGCTGTCGCACGCATAAAATCTTTACTGGTTGCCGGAGTAGTCAATTCCGCGTCGGTATAAGGAATCAGTTCAACCTTATTATGCTTCCCCAGTTCGGGGATATTGTGCATGATGGCGGTGATCTTACCGTTTTCGTCGGTATCAACATTAAAGGTCAGATGGGTTGCACCCGTATTTCCACAACTAAACCCGTTGTTGGCAGCAGGAGCGTCGATAAACCCTGACATAGAGGCTTCGGTAACGGCTTCGCGGCATTGCGTCATCATCAACAAACCCTCGCTGACTTTGGCTCGAATGGTATAAGCATGATAAGACGGTAGGGCGACAGCGGCGATAATGCCGATAATGGCAACAACGACCATCAGTTCGATTAGTGTGAAACCTCGGATTGAAGACGTTTTCATTTCGTTCCTAACGTATGTAGTTGATATTTTTCGACGACCTTAAAAATAAAAGTAGGTCGGATTCTCGAATCCGACATTTTCAAACTACTCATCATATTTAATGCTAAAATCTACATTATCTCCACCCCAGTGCTTTGGGTAAATCCCCTGTTTGACATAACGATGAAAAGTAGAAAACGGCCAATCGGAAACCTGAACAACATAGCCATGCTTTACTGGATTAAAATGTAGATAATTGAAATGATGGATAAAGTCCGTTTCATCACGAATGGTATGTTCCCAAAACCTTTTTTGCCAAAGCCTGCTTTCCTTACCGATCAAATATTGGCTGTACCGTTTAATTTGCCGCCAACGTTCTGAATAATCCGCATCATTTTCAGGAAGACGCCAAATCGTATGTAAATGGTCGGGCATCAGCACCCATGCCTCAATTTCAAACGGATACCGCTCCCGAACCGTCATTACCGCCTGCCGCAAAGCCGAACGCACCGTTTCATCAGTCAGGATTTTTTGTCGTTTATCAGTAACCACCGTAAAAAAGTAAGTACCGCCCGTTTGATAAAAGCGTCGGTATCGCATGAATTCCCTTTTTTCAATTAGATTTTTTGTTTTTCAGAAAGATTTTTGTCGGATACCAGTATCCGTATGTCGAAACAGAACAATCCACGTAGATCGGATTCTCGAATCCGACATTCCAATCATTCCCAAATTTTCGCAATGTGTGAAAATCGGTTCTTTTGTCGGATACAAGTATCCGACCTACGTCGAAACCGAACAATCCATGTAGGTCGGATTCTCGAATCCGACATTCCAATCATTCCCAAATTTTTGCAAGGTGTGAACAGCGGCTTTTTTGTCGGATACGAGTATCCGACCTACGTCAAAACCCCGCCCGAGGGCGGGGTTTGCTATTCAAGCCTGAATTAGCGGCAAGAAGCAGGCAGGTATTTGGCTTGGATACCTTTTTCAGTAGGAGCAGCACATTTCCAACCTTTGATACCGCCATTAACCAAAGATTTGCGGTTAAAATCGGCAGCTTCCATGGCGCTAGTCAAATCAGTATCTTTATAAGGAGTGAATGTCAAATTAACATTTGTACCCAGTTGGCTGATGTTTTGAGCCTCTACGTTAATTGCACCAGCCGCAGTAGTTGTAATTGCTTTAACATATTGGGTAGAAGTTGCATCTGTAGTACCGGACTCACCACAACCAAAGCTATTAGCCTTAGTAGGAGTCTCAGCCAAACCGGTTTGAGAAGCTTCGGTAATTGCGGTACGGCATTGGGAAGCAGCCAGTACAACTTCAGATACTTTGGCGCGTGCGGTGTAGTCTTGGTAAGCCGGCAGGGCGATAGCGGCCAGGATACCGATAATTGCTACGACGATCATCAATTCGATCAGGGTGAAACCTTTTTGGATTGCTTTCATTTAATAAACTCCAGTTTAAAAAGTGTTGTGAATAAATTGTTTGTTGTTAAAAAACCGTAATGTGTTTGGCTCTCTTGTTTTATGAGTAAAACCATCAAGTAGAAGGAATATACAGCTTCCCGGTTCGGGCTTCGTTGCTTCGTTTCCTTGCCGGACGTAATGTATCAAGCAGGTGATGTGCCAAGTCTGGATTTTTTTGGATTTTTCGTGAAAATATTTTGTAATTTTATGTTTTTAATAGGTTTAAATTTGTTTTGAGAGATTTTTCTGGCAGATTCGGGCTTTTTTATGACGTAGAATTTTTTGGGGGATATGACGTGTTTTGTCATTTTCGAGAAAAAAAGGGAAACGTTTTATGTCATATGACGTATTTCGTCACTTTCATACCTATTTTAATAATATTGAAATAAATTTGATAAACGGTATAGTTTTTAGACAAGCGGTATTTTGAAGTTTTATATATTTTTAATACGATGATTTTATGTTAATTTTTTATACAAATTTGATAAACGGATTTTAATTCAGATAAACGGTCATACTAAAAAGGTAATTATAGATATTTAGTTTATTTTTGAACGTTTAGTTTGACTAAACCCGTCGTCTGAAAATATGGCTGGTTTCACCGGTAAAACATAAACGCCCTGCCGAGACCAATATTTCTGCAAACCGCATCTGTGGGCAAAGCCCACGCTACAATATAAGCTGATAAGGCAAAAAGGTCGTCTGAAAACTTGTTTCAGACGACCTTTTTTCTAAAAATACCTACATCGATACGGCTTGCTGCATATATCCGATAAGCCGTTAACCTGCCCGCCACTGCAAGCTATTTCTCCAATGTCCAAAATGTCGGATTCAAGAATCTGACTTACATCACTTGCGGGTATCTGCAAGCGGCTGCCGTAGCGTGGGCTTTGCACGCGAGAATATATAGAGACCTGCCGCAACTGACATTTCTGCAAACTGCATCCGTGGGCAAAGTCCATACTGCGGTAATCGTTGAATATTTCTGAAAATCAGAGGTCTGGATTCCCGCCTGCGCGGGAATGACGGCACGGTTGGCAGGGATATAGAGTGTGTTTTTTCAGACGACCTCACACGCCCAAATACCCTTCCCTGCTGGCAAGCCATCTTGCCAGATGCGCTTCGACGATTTCGGGGTTTTGTTCAATCAGCAAAGGGGCGATTTCGCGCGCTTGTTCCAAGAGGTGCAGGTCTTCTTCGAGGTTGGCGAAGCGCAGCATGGGGACGCCGCTTTGGCGCGCGCCGAGAAATTCGCCGGGGCCGCGGATATTGAGGTCTTGGCGGGCGATTTCGAAGCCGTCGGTGTGTTCGTAGATGACTTTCAGCCGCGCTTTGGCAAGTTCGCTCAAAGGTTCGGCAAACAGGAGGACGCACACGCTTTCTGCCGCGCCACGCCCTACCCGCCCGCGTAATTGGTGCAGCTGCGCCAAGCCCATGCGCTCGGCGTGTTCGATCACCATCAGGGCGGCGTTGGGCACATCTACGCCGACTTCGATGACGGTGGTGGCGACCAAGACGTTCAGACGGCCTGCGGCAAACTGAGCCATGACTTCGGCTTTTTCGGCGGCCTTCATGCGCCCGTGTACCAAGCCGATGTTGAGTTCGGGCAAGGCTGCCTGAAGCTGCTCTAAGGTTTCGGTAGCGGTTTGCAGTTGCAGGGTTTCGCTTTCTTCAATCAGCGGGCAGACCCAGTATGCCTGCTGCCCTTTGCGGCAGATGTTGAGGACGAAGCCTTCGACTTCGGCGCGGCGGACGTTGTTGACGAGGCGGGTTTTAATCGGGGTGCGCCCGGGCGGCAACTCGTCGATGACGGACACGTCCAAGTCGGCGAAGAAACTCATGGCGAGCGTGCGCGGGATGGGCGTGGCGGACATCATCAACTGGTGGACGTCGCGCCCTTTGTTTTTGAGGGCGAGGCGTTGGGCGACGCCGAAGCGGTGCTGTTCGTCCACAATCACCAAGCCCAGATTTTGGAACTCGACGTCGTCTGAAAATAGGGCGTGCGTGCCGACGGCGATTTTGACGGTGCCGTCGGCGAGTTTGGCTTTGGCTTCGTCTTTGGCTTTTTTGCGCTGGCTGCCGGAGAGCCAGACGACTTCGAGTCCTAACGGTTCGAGCCATTGTTTGAACTTGATGAAATGCTGTTCGGCAAGGATTTCGGTCGGCGCCATCACGGCCGCCTGCGCGCCGGATTCGATGGCGGTCAGGGCGGACAAGGCGGCGACGATGGTTTTGCCGCTGCCGACATCGCCTTGCAGCAGGCGGTGCATAGGGTGGGTTTGCGCCATATCGCGGCGGATTTCGGACACGACCCTTTCTTGTGCATCGGTCAGGGCAAACGGCAAGGCGTGGCGCAGGGCTTGGGTCAACGTGCCGTCGCCGCCCAATGCCGCCGCCGTGCCGCTGACGCGCTTCTGCCGCGCCAGCCGCATGGAAAGCTGTTGCGCCAAAAGTTCGTCGAATTTGAGCCGCTGCCATGCTGGCAACGCGCCGTCGGAAAGCTGGTGGATGGTAAAACTCGGTGGCGGCGAATGCAAAAGGCGCAGACTTTCGGCGAGGTGCGGCAGTTTCAGACGACCCAATAAGGCATCGGGCAGCGTGTCGTGCAGCGGCGTAACGTCCAACGCCGTCTGAATGATGCGGCGCAAAGTGGGCTGGTTCAAGCCGTTTACAGTCGGATAAATCGGCGTGAGGCTTTCCGCCAAACCGCTGCTCTCCGCATCGCGGATTTTGGGATGAATCATCTCGTCGCCGTAAAACCCGTGTTTGATTTCGCCCACGGCGCGGATGCGTTTGCCGGCCGCCATCTGTTTCTGATGGCTGGCGTAAAAGTGGATAAAGCGCAGAAAAAGGACGCTACCGGAATCGTCGGCGATTTGGACAATCAGCTGCTTGCGCGGTTTGAACGTTACTTCCTGATGGATAACTTCGCCCTCGACCTGACACGGTACGCCGATCGGCGCATCCTTAATCGGCATGATGTGCGTCTCATCCTCGTAACGCAGCGGCAAATGCAAAACCAAATCCCATGCGGTATGGAGGTTGAGTTTGTCGAGCTTCTTGGCGGAAACGTCGGTGATTTTGAGCTGTTTCTGGGTTTCGGGCGTCATCATGGCTTTGTCCTTTAATGGCGCGTATTTTAGCTGAAAATGTAAGAAGGGGTCGTCTGAAAGGACGTTCAGACGACCTTGGAGGCATTGCACAGGTAGAGTTTGAAAATTTATTCATGCCGTCGTTCCCACGCGGGAGGGAATCTCGATTTCGGAGCTTCAGAAAGATTTACAAAATTGCCATGATGTCAAATTTCTAGATTTCCGCCTGCGCGGGAATGACGGCATAAGGTTTCTATGTAAATCACTTTAAACCGTTAAATTCAAAAATCCGTCCACCCCTGCTACTTTCAGACGACCTTGATAAAAAAGCAACGGATAAACCGTTGCTTTTTGTTTGAACTGCGAATCTTACAAACTGCCCAACACGATGCGCAATACGCGGCGCAGAGGTTCGGCTGCACCCCACAAGAGCTGGTCGCCGACGGTAAACGCGCTGATGTATTCGCCGCCCATGCCCAGTTTGCGGATGCGTCCGACGGGGACGGACAGTGTACCGGTAACTTTTGCAGGGGTCAGCTCGTGGATGCTGGCTTCTTTTTCGTTGGGGATGACTTTTACCCAGTCGTTCGCGCCTGCCAAAATCGCTTCGATTTCGGAAACAGGCAGGTCTTTTTTCAGTTTCAGGGTGATGGCTTGGCTGTGGCAGCGCATAGAGCCAATGCGGACGCACAAGCCGTCGATTACGGTCGGATTGTCGCTGCGGCCGAGGATTTTGTTGGTTTCCACGCCGCCTTTCCATTCTTCTTTGGACTGGCCGTTGCCCAAATCCACGTCAATCCACGGAATCAGGCTGCCGGCGAGCGGTACGCCGAAGTTGGCTTTCGGATAGTCTTCGCTGCGCAGGAAATCGGACACTTTGCGGTCGATGTCGAGAATCGCGCTGGAAGGATCGGCAAGCTCGTCCGCTACTTTGGCGTGAATCGCACCCATGCCGCTGATGAGTTCGCGCATGTTTTTCGCGCCTGCACCGGATGCGGCTTGGTAGGTCATGCTGGTCGCCCATTCGACCAAATCGTTTTGGAACAGGCCGCCCAGCGCCATCAGCATCAGGGAAACGGTGCAGTTGCCGCCAATGTAGTTTTTCACGCCGTTTTTGAGGCCGTTGTCGATGACGTTGCGGTTGACAGGGTCGAGGACGATAATCGCGTCGTCTTTCATGCGCAGGGAGGACGCCGCATCAATCCAGTAGCCGTTCCAGCCGCTGTCGCGCAGGGGTTGGAACACGGATTTGGTGTAATCGCCGCCTTGGCAGGTCACGATAATGTCCATTTTCGCCAGTTCGGCAACGTCGTTCGCGTCCAATAATGTTTTAGCTGCCTGACCGAAATCAGGTGCCGCGCCGCCGACGTTGGAAGTGGTGAAGAAGAACGCTTCGGGAATGTGGGCGAAGTCGTTTTCTTCTTGCATACGCTGCATCAAAACCGAACCGACCATGCCGCGCCAGCCGACGAAACCTACTTTCATGTTGAGCTCCTTAGGGGGAAATTGTTAACAAATTTCTGAATATGAGAAAGGAAGAGTTTTAAACCTGTTTGAGGCAAATGTAAAGTTTTTTATAGTGAACGTACTTTAAATCGAAAAAGCCGTGGATTTAAAGATTGGACATAAAATTGTCGTATAAAGGTTAATTAATAAATAGCAAAGCAGCATTCACAAGCAAAAACCGGTTAAATATGGAACATCTTTATCTAACTTTATCCTCCCTTATGTTTGCAAATGCCCGTAAATACAGCATAATTAAGGTTTTTAGAACACGATAAGGCTGATTTCATGAGCGACGGCGCATCCCTTTCCCGCCAGCTTCCCGACGAAGAGTCCACACTCAAGCTGGGCGGGGGTTGGGCAAAATCGCTGCGCGCGCCATTGGTCATCCATCTGCAAGGCGATTTGGGTGCGGGAAAAACCACGTTCACGCGCGGCATCCTGCGCGGACTCGGACACACCGGCGCGGTCAAAAGCCCGACCTACGCCATCGTCGAATCCTACCCGCTGGAAGCGTTCATGCTCCATCATTTCGACCTCTACCGCTTTGCCTCGCCCGAAGAATGGGAAGATGCGGGTCTGGACGACCTGTTCTCCCCTGACAGCGTCTGCATCATCGAATGGCCGCAACAGGGCGGCGCGTTCACTCCGCCCGCAGACATCACCGTATCCCTGAATCACGCCGCGCAGGGCAGGACCTGCACCGCTACCGCACACACCGCCAACGGACAAAAAAGTTTAGAAGCATGGTTAAATTCAAACTGACACGAAGACAAGTCGTCCGCCAAACTGCCGGACTGTTGTTCACCCTCACGCCGATTGCCTCCGCCCTCGCCAAAGCCGCGCCGCCTGCCCAATTCGTCGCCGCCCGTATTTGGCCTTCGCACGCCTATACCCGTATCACCATCGAAAGCTCGCGCGCGCTGCAATATCAGCATTTCGCTTTGGAAAACCCCGGCAGGCTCGTCGTCGACATCCAAAATGCCAACATCAACAGCGTCCTGCAAGGCATTTCCGGCAAAGTCCTGCCCGACGACCCCTATATCCGCAGCATCCGCGCCGGACAAAACACCCCGACGACCGTACGCGTCGTGATCGACCTCAAGCAAAACGCCCATCCGCAAGTCTTCTCGCTTGCCCCTGTCGGCGGCTTTAAAAACCGCCTCGTGATCGACCTTTATCCGCACGGTGTCGATGCCAACGACCCGATGATGGCGCTGCTCAACGGCAATCCGCCGAACCGCATGCAAACGCAACGTCCTGCCGAGCGCACGAACATTGCCCAAGACGCGCCTGCGCGTTCCAACCGCGGCGGTCGCCGTCCTGTCGTCATGATAGACCCCGGTCATGGCGGCGAAGACCCCGGCGCGATCGGTCCGAGCGGCTTGAAAGAGAAAAACGTCGTCCTCTCCATCGCCCGCGAAGCCAAAAAACGCCTCGAAGGCATAGGCTACACCGTTTACATGACGCGCAACGAAGACATCTTCATCCCGTTAGGCGTGCGCGTTGCCAAAGCCCGCGCCCGCAATGCCGACGTGTTCGTCTCCATCCACGCCGACGCCTTCACCAGCCCGTCGGCGCGCGGTACCGGCGTGTATATGCTCAACACCAAAGGTGCGACCAGCTCCGCCGCCAAATTTCTCGCCCAAACCCAAAACAACGCCGACGCCATCGGCGGCGTCCTTAAAAGCGGCAACCGCAGCGTCGATAACACCATTCTCGACATGACCCAAACCGCTACCATGCGCGACAGCCGCATACTCGGACATTCCGTCCTGACCGAATTGGGCAAACTCAACCAACTCCACAAAGGCCGCGTTGACGAAGCCAACTTCGCCGTCCTGCGCGCGCCCGACATCCCGTCCATCCTCGTTGAAACCGCCTTCCTGTCCAACCCGACCGAAGAGCGGCTGCTCGGCAGCGATTCCTTCCGCCGCCAATGCGCCGATGCTATTGCCACCGGCATCCAAAAATACGTCAACAACGCCGTATTGCGCAGGGGGTAAACCGAGTTCGTTGGAAAAGATAAAAGGTCGTCTGAAACTTTGAAATCGGTTTTCAGACGACCTTTTATTTTTTACGTCATTCCTTAAAAAGGAATGTGTATTCGGATTCATACCGAATTGCGCAACAAGCCCTAACGCCAAAAACAATAACGTCTACATCCGGCAAACTCACCCCGCCCTTGGGCAATGCAAGGTTGTCTGAAATTCCCAGAGCTGCCCGAAACGCAACTTAAATCTGTTTCCCACTTGCCAAGCCTGTTAAATTTTTTTACGATACAGCCATAGATTGTAAACAAAAGGTCACAAGCCGATTGTTTTTTCAGACGACATTACCCCTGTCAGACCTCATTTCTATAACCGTAAGCCGCCAAGCGGCTGTTTTCATACCACATCAAAGCAAGAGGTATCAAAGTGTCTGATTCCAAAACAAACGAACGCGCGACGTTTAACAACCGCCGCGCGTTTATGGTTGCCGCCATCGGCTCTGCCGTCGGCTTGGGCAACATTTGGCGTTTCCCCTACATCGCCTTCGAAAACGGCGGCGGCGCATTTCTCCTCCCTTATCTGGTCGCGCTCTTGACTGCGGGCATCCCGCTGCTGCTGCTTGACTACGCCATCGGCCACCGCTACCGCGGCTCCGCTCCGCTGGCTTTCCGCCGTCTCGGCCGCTGGTTTGAGCCTGTGGGCTGGTGGAACGTCATGACCAACGTCATCATCTGTATCTACTACGCGGTCATCATCGGCTGGTCGGCAAGCTATGCCTACTACTCGCTGAACGCCGCATGGGGCGCAGATCCGCAGGCGTTTTTCTTTAAAGACTTTTTGAACATGGCAGGTCCTGAAGCCTTTGGCTTGGATTTTGTCGGCAAAGTCGTCGGCCCGCTGATCGGCGTATGGCTGTTTACCTGCATCATCATGGCTTTAGGCGTACAAAAAGGCGTGGCGGGTGCATCTTCGTTCTTCATGCCGCTGCTTTTGATTATGTTCATCATAATGGTCGGCATCTCGCTGACGCTGCCGGGCGCGGCTAAGGGCTTGGACGCGCTGTTTACGCCCGACTGGTCGAAACTTGCCGATCCGAAAGTCTGGGTTGCCGCATACGGTCAGATTTTCTTCTCGCTCTCCATCTGTTTCGGCATCATGGTGACTTACTCTTCCTACCTGAAGAAAAAAACCGACTTGGGCGGTACCGGCTTGGTTGTCGGCTTTGCCAACAGCAGCTTTGAATTGCTTGCCGGGATCGGCGTATTCGCCGCACTGGGCTTTATGGCGCAAGCCAAAGGACAAGCCGTCAGCGAAGTGGCTTCCAGCGGCATCGGTTTGGCTTTCATCGCCTTCCCGACCATCATCAACCAAGCTCCGATGGGGGCGCTGATCGGCGTATTATTCTTCGGTTCGCTGGTATTCGCAGGCATTACCTCGATGATTTCCATCGTCGAGGTCATCGTTGCCGCCATTCAGGACAAATTGAACATCGGCCGCGTCAACTCCACCCTGCTTGTCTGCATTCCGATGGGCATTATCTCCACCCTGCTCTTCGGCACGACCACCGGCCTGCCCGTTTTGGACGTCTTGGACAAATTCGTCAACACCTACGGCATCGTCGCTGTCGGCTTTGTTTATGTATTGGCCATCGTCGCCCTGCGCAAACTGCCCGAGCTGCGCAACCACCTGAACGCACTCTCCTCCGTCCGCGTCGGCACGATTTGGACTGCCTGCGTCATCTTTACCGTTGCCATGCTCGGCTATATGTTGTACCAAGACACAATCGGCCTGCTTAAAGAGAACTACTCGAACTATCCCGACGATTTCCTCAATATCTTCGGCTGGGGTATGTCGATCGGTCTGATTGTCATCGCCGTGTTGCTGTCGCTTCTGCCTTGGAAACATGGTCAAAACTTCAACGTCAAAGACGAACACGAACATGAACAAGGAGACCAAGAATGAGTACCTCAGCCATCGTTATGATGATTATCGCACTCGTCGTCATCTGGGGCGGATTCATTCTGTCCGTATGGCGGCTGCCTGAAGAATAGGCTTTTTCAAATAAGTGTTGCAGACACCGCACAGGTCGTCTGAAAACCCGACGCCCCGAAACCGTATTGTCGCTTCGGGGCGTTTTGTTACCGCCAAATCCAATATATAGTGGATTATATTTAAATCAGGACAAGGCGACGAAGCCGCAGACAGTACAGATAGTACGGCAAGGCGAGGCAACGACGTACTGGTTTAAAGTTAATCCACTATAGTTAATACTTCCAATCTATCAACCAAGCAATCGCGCCTCAACAAACAACATTTGTTTACGCTAATTTTCTACAGAAAAATGAACAGCGAACAAAAGAATGACTATAATGCTGACCATTCTCCGGCACCTGCCGTGTTTCACGAAAGGACGAAACAATGACTATGAAACCACTTATGGCGGTATTGCTCGCCGCCAGCCTCAGCCTCCCCTCCATCAATGCGGAAGCTAGGGGCACTGATAACCAAAGAAAAGCTACCCTTATCGGTGCAGCAGCAGGCGCAGCTTTAGGCGGACTATTGGGTAACGATGAACAAAGCGCGTTCATCGGCGCGGTAGCAGGTGGTTTGGCAGGTAATGCCTACGCCTATCGAAATAAAAAAATGAACCAGAAAGACAACGACAGCTATTGGTACGACCGCCGTTACCACGACTACCGCTACGATCGTGATGGTTACGACTATGACGATCCTTACTACCGTGAGGCACGCTACAAAAGACATAAACACCACTATCGTAAATACCGCGACTGGTACAATGATTACTACGATTACAACGATGATTAAACACGCAGCCTGTATATCTTAAAAAAGGTCGTCTGAAAATACACTTTCAGACGACCTTTCCTATTTCAAATTCAAACAAGCAAAACTCCACCACTTCATCACGGCTCCGCCATTTCCAACGCCTGCTTGATGTCCACGGCGACGACGCGCGAGACGCCTTTTTCCTGCATGGTTACTCCGACGAGCTGTTCCGCCATTTCCATGGTCAGGCGGTTGTGGGAGATGTAGAGGAACTGGGTTTGCGCCGACATTTCTTTGACCAGGTTGCAGAAACGCGAGGTGTTGGCGTCGTCCAGCGGGGCGTCGACTTCGTCCAGAAGGCAGAAGGGGGCGGGGTTGAGGCTGAACAGAGCGAACACGAGGCTCATGGCGGTGAGGGCTTTTTCGCCGCCGGAAAGGAGGTGGATGGTGCTGTTTTTCTTGCCGGGCGGGCGCGCCATGATGGACACGCCGGCGGTCAGGAGGTCGTCGCCTATCATTTTGAGGGTGGCTTCGCCGCCGCCGAACAGGGTCGGGAAGAAGGTTTGGACTTTGCCGTTGACGGCGTCGAAGGTTTCTTTGAAGCGCGCTTTGGTTTTGTCGTCGATTTGGGCGATGGCTTCTTCCAAAAGGGTAATGGCTGCCTGCACGTCTTCGCTTTGGCTGCGGTAGTAGCCGTCGCGTTCGCGCGCTTCTTCGAGTTCTTGCAGAGCAGCGAGGTTGACGGCGCCGAGGGCTTCGATTTGCTGGGTGAGGCTGCCGATGCTGCTGTTCAATACTTTTGGCGATTCTTTCGCCAACGCTTCGAGCGCGTCCAAATCGGCGGCGCGTTCGGTCAGGTTTTGATGGTAGCGTTTGGCGTTAATCAGGGCTTCCTGCTGCTGCAACAGGGCGGTTTGGGTGGCTGCCTGAAGCTGCGGCAGCTTGGTTTGCAGGGTTTGTACGCGGGCGTATTGTTCCCTGCCCTGTTCCTGAATCTGCGCGAGTTTGTCCCGCACGGCGATGTATTCTTCGTCCAGCGTGTGCACGGCTTCGGTCAGCTCATCGAGCTTGATGTGCTGCTCGTCGTTTTGGAACTCGGTTTCATAGGCGAGGGCAAGCTCTTGCTGGCGTTCCTGCCAGTCTAGGGTTTGCTGCTCGAGTCGGACGATTTGCTGTTGGTAGTTTTGTTTTTGCTGGTTGAGCTTGTGGACGGCGACTTCGGCAAGCCCGTATTGGCGGTTGGCTTCCAGCAGGGCAAGCTGCGCCTGTTTCAGACGGCCTTGCTGCTCTTGGCGGTTGTGCGCGGTAGTTTGCTGTTGGTGTTCGAGTTCGGCGGCGGCTTCCTGCAAAGTAGCGATGTCGTCTGAAAGCCCGTCGGACGTGTGTTGCAACACGGTCTGTTCTTCCGCCAACTGCGCCAGTTCGCGCTCGATGTGTTCGCGGCGGATTTGCCCTTGGTTGGTGCGCGCTAAAAGTTCGGCGGCGCGTTGCTGCGCTTGACTGTATTGGCGCGTGTGCTGCTGTTGCTGCTGCATCAGGTTTTTGTGCTGCGTTTCAGATGAGCGCACGGCGGCCTCCGCCTGTTTGAACGCGGCTTCGGCGGCGGAAAGTTCGGGGGCGAGGTTTTCCAGTTCGGACGCGATGCCGTCGAGACGGGCTTTTTGGGCAATCAGGCTTTCCTGCGCGGGTTTGGCATAGAGCAGGACGCTGACTTTGTCGACCTGATGGCCTTCGGGCGTGAGCCAGATTTGGTGTGCGCCCAAATCGCTTTGATGCGCGAGGGCGTAGCTCAAATCGGGCGCGCACAATACGCCGTCAAGCCAGTGGTGCAACGCCGTCTGAAACGGCGGCTGCGCTTGGATTTGGTTCAGCAATGCCTGTACGGGCAGGGATTTTTTGATGCCGCCGGAGAGGTCGTCTGAAAGCCATGCCGCCTGCCCCTGCGGCAAAGGCGCGGGCGGAACGAAGCCGTGCGGCACGCTACGGGCGTGCAGACGTTCGGCAAGGAGGACGGACAAGGCGTGCTGCCACTCGGCGGGCGCGGTGATGTGTTGCCATAGTTGCGGTGCGGCGGCGTGGTCGGTTGCCTGCCAGAAGTCGGCGGCTTCCTGCTGTTGCGACAGGATTTGCGACAACGCCTGCTGCTGCGCCTGCAAGGTGATGTGTTGCTGCTTCAGGCTTTGGAAGCGGTTTGAGTCCGTCTGAAACGCCTCGCGGGCGGCGTGTAAGGCTTCTTCGGCGGCGATGATTTGTTCTTCGTAATGCTCTTGCTGGCTTTGCAACAAGGCGGCGGCTTCCTGCGCGGCGGCGGTTTCGGCTTCGTCGGGCAGGTTCAGGGCTTGGTTTTCCTGTTTCAGACGACCTTTGCGCTCTTCGTGCTTGGCAATCGTTTGTTCGGCATGGGCAAGCTGCTGCTGCTTTAACGCCAGTTCGCGGCGGATGCGGTTTGCCTCGTCCTGCTGGATTTGGAAGGCGGCGTTGAGCGTGGCTTGTGCTTCTTCCAATTCGGGCAGACGCTCTTCGTGTTCGGCAACCTGCATCGCCCATTCCGCCAATTCGGTTTGCTTTTCTTCGGCCTGCAACTCGTTTTCTTCAAGCTGCACGCGGATTTGCTGCTGCTCCTGATGGATGCGCTGCATCTGCGCCTGTGCTGCCTGCTTGTCGCGTTCGATGCGTTGGTGCAGGTTTTGCTGATGGCGGATTTGTTCTTCCAAACGGGCAATCTGCTCGCGCAACACGCCGCGTTTGTTGCTCAATTCGTGTACCGCCTGCTGCTGCGCCTGTTCGGCAGTCTGCAAGGCGTGTACTTCGTCGTTTAACGCCTGAACCTGCGCGGCGGTTTCGTCCTGCTGCGCCTGCAAAGACTGATGCTGCGCGGTCGCTTTGTCGGCGGCGGCAAGCGATTGCTGCCATTGGGCGTAATCGAGCAAATCCTGTTGTTGGTTCAACTGCGCGGTCAGGGATTTGTAGCGTTCAGCGGTTTCCGCTTGTTTTTCCAGCTTTTCCACCTGACGCGCCAATTCGTTCTGCAAATCACCCAAACGCTGCAAATGCTCGCGCGTGTCTTTCAGACGACCTTCCGTCTCCTTGCGGCGTTCCTTATATTTGGACACGCCCGCCGCCTCCTCGATATAGGCGCGCAACTCCTCCGGCCGCGCTTCGATGATACGCGAGATCATCCCCTGCTCGATAACGGCATAACCGCGCGCGCCCACTCCCGTACCCAAGAACAAATCGGTAATATCGCGGCGGCGCACAGTCTGATTGTTGATGAAATAAGTCGATTCACCCTGCCGCGTCAGCTGCCGCTTGATGCTCACTTCGGCATACTGCCCCCACGCGCCCTGCAAACTGTGGTCGCTGTTGTCAAACACCAGCTCCACCGAAGCCCTCGGCGCAGGACGGCGCGTCGCCGCACCGTTAAAAATCACGTCCTGCATACTCTCGCCGCGAAGCTGCTTCGCCGAAGCCTCACCCAACACCCAGCGCACCGCGTCAATCACATTCGACTTGCCGCAGCCGTTCGGCCCGATAACCGCAACAAGCTGCCCCGGAACATGAATCGTGGTCGGGTCGGTAAAAGATTTGAAGCCGGAGAGTTTGATGTGGGTCAGGCGCATGGGATAAGGACGGGGAGAAAAAATAAAGTGGGATTTTATACTAAAACATCTGACAAAAGGTCGTCTGAAACCCTGTTTCGGGTTTCAGACGACCTTTGCTTTTGAACCTTCTTTACGAAGAAGCGGCTTATTCTTTGCCGATGCCTTTATCCAGCCCCTGCGTCAGACCGTTGATGTCGCCGCCGTTCAGACCCAATTCTTTCAAGAGGCCGTCAACCAGCGGGGCTTGGCTGCGGTAGCGCAGGGCGCTGTTGACCATTTGGTCGGCGAGGCTGGCTTGTGTGGTTTGACCGTCCGATACGCCTTCGGAGCCGTTGGCAGCACCGCTGAATCCGCCCAAGCCGTTGACTTGCAGAATCTTGATATCGTCGATGTTTTCCATCGGGCGCACGGATTCGCGGATGATGTCGGGCAGGTGTTTCAAGAGGGCGAGGCGCACTTGCATTTCGACTTGCTCGACGCTCAGGACGTTGGCGGCTTCGTTCACGGCACGGGTACCTTCGGCATCGACTTTGTATTGCTGCTCTTGCGCTTGTGCCAACAGGACTTTGGCATCGGCTTCGCCTTTGGCTTGCAGGCGTTGTTTCTCCGCTTCGGCTTCGGCGGCGATGCGCACGGCTTCGGCGCGGTCTTGCGCGGCTTGTTTCTCGGCTTCGGCGGCAACGGTGAGCGAGATCGCGTCTTTTTGCGCGGCTTCTTCGGCGGCAATCAGTTCGACCGCTTTGGCACGCTCGGCGCGTTCGGTTTCGCGTACGGTAATCACGCTCTCTTCTTCACGCACGGCGGCGGCGCGGGCTTTGTCTGCCTCGGCTTTGGCTTCGGATTCGGCACGCGATTTCTCGGCAACGGCGATGGCGCGGTCTTGTTCGGCAAGCTCGATGGCTTTGCGGCGTTCGACCTCCGCCTGCTCGACAGCTTGGGCTTTGCGGATGTCTTCGTTTTTAATGTCGCGTTCGGCGGCGATGCGTTTCAAATCCACTTCGCGTTCGGCAGCGATTTTGGCTTCTTCCGCCTCGCGTTTTTTCTGCGCTTCCTGCTCGGCGATACTGGCTTCCTGTTCGGCACGGCGCACGGCGATTTCGCGTTCTTGTTCGAGTTTGGCGTATTCTTCTTCGCGCGATATTTTCAGGCGTTGCTGCTCGGCTTCGAGGTTTTTGGTTTTAATCGCCAAATCAGTGTCTTGTTCGATTTCGTTACGTTTTTTGCGGCGGCCTTCGATGGTTTCGGTCAGTTTGGTCAGACCTTCCGCGTCAAACGCATTTTGCGGGTTGAAAAACTCGAAGCTGGTCTGGTCGAGGCCGGTCAGGGAGACGGTTTCGAGTTCGAGACCGTTTTTAAACAAATCTTCGCTCACGACTTGTTGCACTTTCTGAACGAAATCAACACGTTTTTCGTGCAGCTCTTCCATCGCCATTTCGGCGGCGACGGCGCGCAGGGCATCGACGAATTTACCTTCGACGAGGTCTTTCAATTCGTCGGGCGACATGGTTTTCATACCCAGCGTTTGTGCGGCGGTGGCAATGCTTTCTGCGCTGGGTTTGACGCGGACGTAAAATTCCGCCATCACATCGACGCGCATCCGGTCGCGGGTAATCAACGCCTGCTGCGCCGCGCGGCGCACTTCGAGACGCAATGTGTTCATGTTGACGGGGATGATTTCGTGCAGCACGGGCAGCACCATCGCACCGCCGTTCATGATGACTTTTTCGCCGCCAAAACCGGTGCGGACGAAGGAGACTTCTTTGCTGGCGCGGCGGTACAGGCGGGTGAGGATAAGGCCGAGTACAAACAGCGCGACGAGTATGACGCCGGCGATGATGCCGATGGAAACTAAGTTCATGGGTTTTCCTTTCTTGTTGTCGATATACCCTTGAGGGGCGTGGTTTCAGACGGTTTTTTTAGGGTTTGGGGTCGTCTGAAAAAGTTAAAAATCTGCGGTGGGCGATAATTGCGCACCATTTCTGTTTTTTGCAAGCCATAGCGTGGGCTTTGCCCGCAAAACCTACTGCCGTTCGAATCAAACGATCATCCGAGCTGTTTGCCTCGTGGGCGAAGCCCACGCTACGGACTTGGTTATCTAAATAGGCATCATGTCGAATTACATCGGAGACGGATATCTGACCTACCACGTTTTCTGTTGTTGTGCATATTTTTGGAACAATTTTGCCAACCCATTCCAGCAGTAATATGCAGCACATCCCGACAGTACGGTTAGGATGAAGATAAAGCAGAAAGTAGCAGGCTCAATTCCTTCAGGCAATGCCATTTGGCGCAGAAGCGCATACAGGCAGAGCAAGATGGTTGCCGACCATAACAGTGCAAAAATAAAGCTCCATATCAGCCGCCATACCGTTGCACGGACTTCGGTATTTTTCCGTAGCCGGTAATCGGCAATCAGCCGTTTACCGCGCAAATATGCAGACACGCCCGCCAAGCCGCTAAAAATCAGGCAAAAAACCACCAATCCTATGTTTTGTTTATCGAAAATGATGCTTGCAAAAAATAAGGCGAAAAATGTTTCAAGCGTCCATATTGCCCAATGAATGGCGGGGTAGCGGATTTGCGGGTTTTCAGACGACCTGAACCAGCCTGTCAGTCGTCCGCCGAAATAGATACCGTACCACGCCCCTGCCGACAATAAGGCGACGAGTATCAGATTTGCAGGTTCATTGCCCACTCTGGTCAGACCATACAAAGCCGTTACACCCGACAGAAACGCGGCAAGCCACAATATTAAGACCGCTGTCCGTTTCAGCCATAATGCTGCCGGGTTGGATTTTTCCAAACTTGGCTCGTTGTTAAGAGAGTTATCCATACAAATTTGTTTTCCTGATTATTGTTTTGTGTTTTATCAATATTCTTGTGTGTTTCTTTTTTCGCAGTCTGATAGCTGGGTATCTTACCTTGAATTCCACTGCCAACCTGTTAATTCAATAAATGCGTTTTGGGAAGCTGTTGTACAAATATTGTGTCTTCCTAAGCCCAGCAGCCCGCCGATTAATGTTGTTCCTTTGCGTTCGGTAATCAGACTGACTCCGACGATGTCCCGTATATGGTTAAACTTCCTGTAAGCCCCGTCATGTCCGCCTTGATAACGGATGCGTCCGAATGCACCGTAAATAATCAATTTTTCGCGATCAATATAAATCGATTTCCGGGTCGTCAGCCCGCACCACCAACGTTCCGCACGCCACAACCACCATAGCGTGAATACAATAGCCAGCAGCCAAGTCATGTTGCTTGAAAGCGATAGATCCATCCATTTCACTATCTTCAGCCAGAGGCCGCCCACGCCGATGAGACCGAACAAGAAAGCAACCAAGGGTTGAAACAACAAACCTCTAAATAACGAATGTTTAAACAGCAGCCCGTCGCCGACAGCGATAACCCCTCGCGGCAGCTTGTTTTTCAACGCTTCGATGCGGGATTGCATATCGCGCTCAGGCTGCGCCAAATGATCCATATCTATCCCCGTTTTGTTTTTCTAATCTGATAAAAATGACGGTTCATTGCAAACTGACGTTTATAGTGGATTAAATTTAAATCAGGACAAGGCGACGAAGCCGCAGACAGTACAGATAGTACGGCAAGACAAGGCAACGCCGTACTGGTTTAAATTCAATCCACTATATCTTTTCAGACGACCTCAATCCACCAAACTCCCGCTCGGATTCAAAATCGCCTTAAACGTATTTCCCTTCAGCGACACCAGCAACACCGCGTCGCCCTGTTTCAACACTTCGTCGGAATCCGGTTCCGCCATCACATAATGCTGCTGCCCGTACACATCCTTCACCCGCACCTGCGCTGCGCTGCCTGCCCGCGCCTCGCCCAGCACCACTGTGCCGATGCGTCCGATCAGGCTTTCCTGCGAAACGGCGGTGGTTTCGTCTTTGGGCATGATTTTGTACAGTCCGCCTGCGGTCAGGCGCACCAGCGGCAGCGAGAGGAACCATACGGCGACTGCCGCCAGCCATCCGTTCAGATAGCTACCGAACACGGCGGCAAAGGTCGTCTGAAACAGGTAGCCCGTCAGCCCGTACACGGCAAGGAACACGACCATCAGCATCAACACCGGCACGCGACCGACATACAGCCAGCTCAGAAACCTGACGAACACGCCCGCGTCCGCTGCATCCAGCCCGACTTCGGCGTGCGCGGTTTCGGTCAGGCTGTCGGGCAGCAGGTTGTCCAGCCAGTCGCTGATGCCGCCCGCCAGCATGGAGATGACTTCCAACACGCCGAGTAAAACCATCAGCGCTATGGCGATGCCGAAGATTTCCGTTTCGGGGGCGTTGATTAAATTCCACATATTCCGTTCCTTGTTCTGTCAACTTTCAGACGACCTTAAATAGACTGCTTGCGAAAATTTGAATGTTTGATTGTCGTCATTCCCGCGCAGGCGGGAATCCAGAAGTTTGAGATGACGGCAATCTTCAAATAATACTTCTAGAATCGAGGTCTGGATTCCCGCCTGCGCGGGAATGACGGCATTAGGTATGCCTTATTTGAATTTGACCTATCCGTGCATCCCAAACAGACATTCGGTTTTCAGACGACCTCTTTGCTCTCAATCTCGGCGCGGCATTCAATCGGAAAGTTGACCGAGTTGGCGATGAAACACAGGCGGTGCGCTTCGTGATGCAGTTCCAAAGCCTTGGCGCGGTCGCTTCCTGCGGCGATGGTAACGCGCGGCTTCAACACGGCAGAGACGAAACGCCCCGCGTTCCCATTCCCGCCTTCGTCCATCACCGCTTCGGCGTGATCGGTGTAGGCGGTAACGCAAATGCCCGCGTCGGCACACAGGTGCAGGTACCATAGTTTGTGGCAGGCAGAAACGGCGGCCAACAGCATTTCTTCCGGGTTCCAGCGATCTGCATCGCCGCGGAAAGCAGGGTCGGCGGAACCGTGCAGGTCGGGCTTACCCTCGGCGGAAACGGTAAAGTTGCGCAAATAAGCGGTGTAGGATGATGTGCCTTCGCCGAGATTGCCCGTCCATGTTGTCGCGGTGCGGTAGGTGTGTTTTTTGCTCATTTTGACATTCCTTTCAATTATTTACTGTTCGCGGCAATAAGACCGTATCAGCCTTAAAACGTCGGTTCTATTCGAGCCAGAAATAGGCAGATACGCCAGCTGTTACGCTGATGCCCAGCCACAGCAGGATTTTGGTTTCCGCCCATACGTCATCCCAATACCGCCCCCGAAGCGCGCTGAAAATGTCGGGAGTGCAATAGAATTCGACGCATTCGACAAATTCTTCCCAATCCTTAAACATCACAAAGTAAAGCAATACGGCGGTTAGCAAGCCGATCAAAATGGCAAAAATCATCAAATTCCCCTATTTTTCAGACGACCTGTGCGTATCGTAAAGAAAGGTCGTCTGAAACTGCTCCTAACTTTTCCCTAAGTCCTGCGTGTTTAAATGTCTATACCGACAACAGACGCAAAGGGAACGAAATGAAACATTCTCAGTCGCAATATACAAAACCGTCCAAACCGCTTTTGAAAAAATTGCTGCTTCCTGTCGCCGCTGTTTGCGCCATTTTTCTTGCAGCAGAAGGTTTCGACCTTTACGAAGACTACGCCCAATACCGCATGGAGACAGACCCCGCGTTCGCGCAACACCACGACCGCGCTTTGTCTATCCTGCACAGCAGAGGCTACGAAGTCCACGATTCCGACACCGACCTGCATTGGGCAAGACCCGTTTTGGAATTTGAGGCCTACAAAGGCAGCTTGGAATACAAAATCGTGATGTCTTATCCCGATTTGAACATTCTCGTAGAACGCGTTGATTTATAATCCGCTTCCGAATATTCTTGATTTGACTTACCCCACGTCCCGAAAGGATACGACATGAAAAAACTCTTACCGGTATTACTCTTAGGCAGTATCGCACTGACCGCTTGTGCCGCCCCTTATCCTTACGACTATTACGATGACGACTATCGTACCGACCGCTACGAGCAGCGTTATGACCGTTACGACGACCGCTATGATGACCGTTATGAGCGCGATTACGACCGTTATGACGACTACCGTTACCGCGACGGCAAGTATTACGATGACGACTACATCGAACACCAAATTTACAGCGATCCGTCTTTCGAGCAAAAACGCGCACAAGTCATGCGGATTCTCGAACGACGCGGCTACCAAGTTCACGAAATCGAAGCCGATGACCGCCGCGGCCGCCCCGTATTGAAAGCCGAAGCCTTCAAAAACGGACGCGAATACGACATCGTTTTCTCATGGCCGGATTTACGCATCATCAGCGAACGTATCGACTACTGATTCGATTAATCCGTTCCGCCATACGCCGCAAGGATAAGCTCCGCGCGGCGTTTTTCTTTTCAGACGACCCTTTCTGATAAAGAAGGTCGTCTGAAAACTTATTTTCCAGCCTTCAACGCTGCCAATCGTTCAGCAATACGGTTGTTGCGGCTCAAATCTTCCAATTCCTTCAATTTTTCCAACTGCGCCGCATCGGTACTGCTGTGTACCGCGTTTTGACGACCCATCACGCGGTCGAAGGCGTTGCCGCTTTTTTCGGCATCACGGGCGATGCGGTTGAGGTCGCTGCCGCCTGCCGCTTTGCCTGCGCCCGCGCTTTGCTGCGCGGCGCGCCAGTCTTGCAACTGCTGCTGCATCTCGCGTTTTTTCGCCTGCAAGGCGGCGATAAAGCCCTCAAGCTCTTTCTCCTGCGCGGCACAGTCGGCGATGGTGTTTTCCAAAACAGGCAGACGCGCTTCGATGTCCATTTGTTCGGCGATACCCGCCTCGGCAAGATCGTCGCGCCCCGCCGCTACGGCAGCTTGCAGGTTGGCATCGATGGCTTCGTGGCGGTTGCTCTCGTCCGCCATTTTCTTGGCTGCGAGGTGTTTCTGCGCCAACACTTTGCCCAACTCGGCACGCACTTCGTCCACCGCCCGCTCGATTTCGCGGATGCTCTCGTTCATTGCCGCCTCAGGCACAAGGTTTTCCGCCGCATCAATCAGGGCATGAAAACCGCCGCTTACCAGACGGCCCACTCTGCGGGATAGGGTTTCGCTCATTTGGATTTTCCTTTCTTTATAAAATCATGAGAAATATTGTGTTTAGCCGGCATTCGATTGTGCCAACCAGTCGTAACATTGCTCCCATGACAATGTTTCGTTTTCGTCTTCTTTGCCTTCCAGCAGGGCTTGTTCTAAAGCTCGTCTGAATGTGGTGCGGGTATTCGGGTGGGTAAACCAAGCCGACAGTCGGGCAGCGAATTGCGTTCTATTCGGACAATGCTCGGGTAGATAGCAGACTTTGTACCAATCCGGCTCGTTGCTGCCATACGGAATCTCTAAATACAAGTCGACAAATTCGCGTAAAGCTGCCGTTTTATCCGCCTGTTCCGTCCAAACTGCCAGCAGTTCGTCAACAACATCCAATCCGGCGAATTGAAACATATTAAGCCAAACGACCAAGCAGCCTTCGTAGCGGGGCGCGGTCAGTTGCGAGTCAAACCAAGCGGCGGCGAAACGTTTTAACCAATCGATTTCTTCTTTTGTCCAGCATTCGGGGAAATCGCAACGCAACTTATCGAGCAACGTTTCATCAAGCGATCGGACATCTTCCTCGTTGACCAAAGCCTGCAAAATACGCGGCAGGAAATGTTTCATGTCGAGAGCCGTCGCAGCTCCTTTGTCCAAAGGCACGCTGCCCAAATACGCCTGCAACATATCGGTAGGAATCTCGCGCAACGGATATTCCAACAACGCCTGTTGGAAATCTTCGGGAGAACAACTGTTGCAAGTGCAGATATTCAGCGGGAAGCGCACACTGTAAGGTGCAAATAATTCATATGCTTCTGCTATCCATTTTTCCATCAGTTTGCCTCTGTCTTTGATGTCCGACATGAATGTTTAGGAATGAGAGGGAAGGGGATTTCAGACGACCTCAAACCTTACACTACTTGCTATGCGTGATTTCTTCCAGCTGACCGTTTGCTCTGATAACGGCGCGGAAATTGCCGCCCAATGCTTTAGGTGGCTTGCCGCTGATAATCCAATGTTCCCGGTCTTTTTTCACCCGATATGGCTTTTGCGCTTGAGCGGTTTCTTTACCGTAATGCTGCGTCACATAAATTTCGGTCAGCCGCAGGACTTGCTGCTCGGTAACAGGTTGTGCGCCGCCGTCTGCGCTCGCAGCCAAAGAGGGATAGATGAACATACCGGTAAGCAGCCAATGATAGATTTTCATTTGTCAGTCAGCCTTCCATTTACGCCCTAAACCTCGCCCGCCTGCTGCACAATCTTCGCCAGTTTCAAAGTGTTTTCAAGCTGTTGCAGCACGGTATCGTCGTATGCCGCGCCTTTGCCGGTTACGGCGAGCTGCAAGATGCTGTCGGTCAGGCGGACGATGCGCCACATCAGTTCGCGTTCATATTTTTTCAAACTGTCGAGGTCGGCTTCTTCAGGCAGGTCGGCGGCAAGCGTCGCGCCCAAGTCGGGCAGTTGTTCAAACAAGCGCGCCACGATATGCGAATGCACACCCGCCTGCTTTTCTGCGTACAGAACATCATGTTTCGCCGCTTGGAAAAACTGCTCCTGCGCCGTCAGCGCAGAACCGTAATCGCGCGTCTGCGTATGCGCCAAACGCGCCTGCTTGAGCAGCTCGCGGATTTTTTCAGACGGCGTATTCGCGCCTTCGATTTTTAATTCAGCAATAAAATCAGCGTCTTCCTGAGTAATTCTCACGCTGACTGGGATACGGTTTGTTGCACTCATATTCGTTTGATTTGTTTTGTATTCATTTGAATACAAATGTACAGCATGAAATGACAATATGCAATATTCAAAACAGTTTAATTATGTAAATACCGACCCATCTGAGAAACCATTCCTATCCGCCCCTTATTTTCAGACGACCCTAACCACTTATAAATACAAACAATCGACATATCCAAAGCCATAACAAATGCCGTATAATCAAGCCCCAAGTTTATCTAGCCCTGAAGGTCGTCTGAAAACCATGCACTCAACTTACGCTACCGTACAGCGCGATTTGCTCGAAGCCAATCACCTTTCCCCTGAGCTGCTCGCCAAAAGCCTGAGCATCATCGGCGCGCATCACGTCGATTACGCCGACATTTACTGCCAGCGCACTGCTTTTGAGAGTTGGCATTTGGAAGAGGGCATCGTCAAATCGGGCAGTTTTCAAATCGATCAGGGGGTGGGCGTGCGCGCTGTTTCAGGTGAAAAAACCGCTTTTGCCTATGCGGATAGTTTGTGTATCGATTCGATCAACCGTTCCGCCCAAGCCGTCCGCGTTATCGGTGCGGCAGGCGGCGAAGCTTCTGTCAAAGCACCGTCCGTTGCACACGGCAAATCCGTTCATGCGACGCTGAGTCCCATTATCGGTCTTGATTCTGCCGCCAAAGTTGCCTTATTGAACAAAGTGGAAACGCTTGCCAAAGCCGCCGACCCGCGCATTGTGCAAGTGATGGCGGGACTGACCTGCGAATACGACATGATTTACATCGCCCGCCTCGACGGCAGACACGCTGCCGACATCCGTCCGATGGTGCGCCTGAACGTTACCGTCATCGCCAAACAGGGCGACAGGCGCGAACAGGGCAGCGCAGGTGGTGGCGGACGCTACGACTTGGCTTATTTCGATGAAACTTTGGTGCGGCAGTTTATCGATTCAGCCGTCAAACAAGCCCTGATTAATCTTGAATCCCGCCCTGCACCCGCAGGCGAAATGACCGTCGTTTTGGGCAACGGCTGGCCGGGTGTGTTGTTGCACGAAGCCGTCGGACATGGCTTGGAAGGCGATTTCAACCGCAAAGAAACCAGCGTCTTCTCAGGTAGGATCGGCGAGCGCGTTGCCGCCAAAGGCGTTACCGTCGTTGACCAAGGCGACATTGCTGACAGGCGCGGCTCGCTCAATATCGACGACGAAGGCAACGAAACGCGCCGCACCGTATTGATTGAAGACGGCATCTTGGTCGGTTATATGCAGGACGAAACCAATGCCCGCCTGATGGGTACGCAATCCACCGGCAACGGTCGCCGCGAAAGTTACGCCTCCGCCCCTATGCCGCGCATGACCAATACTTTTATGGAAAACGGCGGCTACGAACCCGACGAAATCATCGCGTCCATCGATAAAGGCATTTACGCCGTCAACTTCGGCGGCGGACAGGTGGACATCACCAGCGGCAAATTCGTCTTCAGCGCATCCGAAGCGTGGTGGGTCGAAGGTGGCAAACTGCAATATCCCGTCAAAGGCGCAACCATCATCGGCAACGGCCCTGAAGTGTTGAAACATGTTTCCATGATAGGCAACGATACTGCGTTGGATAGCGGTGTCGGCGTGTGCGGTAAAGACGGGCAGAGCGTTCCTGTCGGCGTCGGACAACCGACCTTGCGGATTGATTCGGGACTGACCGTCGGTGGTAGCGAGATTTAAGGCAGGCAGAAAAGTCAAACGTCGTCTGAAAACTGTATTGAGGGTTTTCAGACGACGTTTTGTTTTCAGAAGGTTCAGGACTAAGCTTCATATTCAAAACACAATCTTCGCCTCCGCCCTCCTCTGCCATTGATATAATAATCACTTTTTCAGACGACCTTTCCCCATGAACATCACCCAAATCCTTTCTCAAGAACTCTCCGCCACCGCCGCGCAAATCACCGCAGCCGTTTCTCTTTTGGACGACGGCGCGACTGTGCCGTTTATCGCGCGTTACCGTAAAGAAGCTACAGGCGGGTTGGACGATACGCAGCTGCGTCAGCTTGCCGAGCGGCTGCAATATCTGCGCGAGTTGGAAGAGCGTAAAGCCGTTGTTTTAAAAAGCATTGAAGAGCAAGGCAAGCTTTCAGACGACCTCAGGGCGCAAATCGAAGCCGCCGACAACAAAACCGCGCTGGAAGACCTGTATCTGCCCTACAAGCCCAAACGCCGCACCAAAGCACAAATCGCGCGCGAACACGGTTTGCAGCCGCTGGCGGACGCGCTGCTTGCCGAGCAGCCGCAGGACGTGGAAGCCGCCGCGCAATGCTACCTGAACGAAAACATTCCCGACGCCCAAACCGCATTGGACGGCGCGCGCGCGATTCTGATGGAGCAGTTTGCCGAAGACGCGGAACTCATCGGCACGCTGCGCGACAAGTTGTGGAACGAAGCCGAAATCCACGCGCAAGTCGTTGAAGGCAAAGAAACCGAAGGCGAAAAATTCAGCGATTATTTCGACCACCGCGAACCTATCCGCGCCATGCCCAGCCACCGCGCGCTGGCGGTTTTGCGCGGCCGCAACGAAGGCGTGTTGAACATCGCGCTCAAATACCAGCCCGACGACACGCCGATTACGCAGCAAAGCGAATACGAGCAACTCATCGCTCGCCGCTTCAAGGTTTCAGACGACCACAAATGGCTGCGCGACACCGTGCGCCTGACTTGGCGCGCAAAAATCTTTTTGTCGCTGGAACTCGAAGCCTTAGGCCGTCTGAAAGAAGCCGCCGACACCGACGCCATTACCGTGTTCGCCCGCAATCTCAAAGACTTGCTGCTCGCCGCGCCCGCCGGACGGCTGACCACTTTGGGTCTCGACCCCGGCTACCGCAACGGCGTGAAATGCGCCGTGGTGGACGACACGGGCAAGCTGCTGGATACGGTCATCGTCTATTTGCATCAAGAAAACAATATGTTGGCAACGCTGTCGCGCCTGATTAAACAACACGGCGTGAAGCTCATCGCCATCGGTAACGGCACCGCCAGCCGCGAAACCGACAAAATCGCGGGCGAACTGGTGCGCGGAATGCCCGAAAGCAGCCTGCACAAAATCGTCGTTTCCGAAGCCGGCGCGTCGATTTATTCCGCGTCCGAACTGGCGGCGCGCGAGTTCCCCGACTTGGACGTTTCCCTGCGCGGCGCGGTATCCATCGCCCGCAGGCTGCAAGACCCGCTTGCCGAGTTGGTCAAAATCGACCCCAAATCCATCGGCGTGGGCCAGTATCAGCACGACGTGAACCAAAGCCAGCTCGCCAAATCGCTGGACGCGGTGGTCGAAGACTGCGTGAACGCCGTCGGCGTGGACGTGAACACCGCTTCCGCCCCTCTCTTGGCGCGGATTTCCGGTTTGAATCAGACCCTTGCCCAAAACATCGTTGCCTACCGCGATGAAAACGGCGCGTTCGACAGCCGCAAAAAATTGCTGAAAGTACCGCGTTTGGGCGAAAAAACCTTCGAGCAGGCGGCAGGCTTTTTGCGGATTAACGGAGGCAAAGAGCCGCTGGACGCGAGTGCCGTCCACCCCGAGGCCTATCCCGTCGTCGCCAAAATGCTGGCTCAACAAGGCATTACCGCCGCCGAACTCATCGGCAACCGCGAGCGCGTGAAGCAAATCAAAGCGTCCGACTTCACCGACGAACGCTTCGGCCTGCCGACCATTCTGGACATCCTGTCCGAGCTGGAAAAACCAGGCCGCGACCCGCGCGGCGAGTTTCAGACGGCCTCATTTGCCGAAGGCATCCACGAAATCAGCGACTTGCAAGTCGGCATGATACTCGAAGGCGTGGTTTCCAACGTCGCCAACTTCGGCGCGTTCGTGGACATCGGCGTCCATCAGGACGGCTTGGTACACATCTCCGCACTGTCCAACAAGTTCGTCCAAGACCCGCGCGAAGTGGTGAAAGCCGGCGACGTGGTGAAAGTGAAAGTGCTGGAAGTCGATGCCGCACGCAAACGCATCGCGCTGACCATGCGGCTGGATGACGAGGCTCGCGGCGCAAGCAAAAGCAACAGGTCGTCTGAAGGCAAACATTCCGAACGCCGCGACCGCAAACCCCAACGCAACGAGCGTGCCCCGACCAATTCGGCGATGGCGGATGCGTTTGCGAAGTTGAAACGGTAAGTTTGGCTTTTTGAGACTCATATTAAAGGTCGTCTGAAAAAGGGATTTTCAGACGACTTTTCTTACCACTGAAATCACCAAAACAGAAATATCCGGCATTTAGAAAATGGCTCCTTCTCTTTCTAACAGAACAGAAAACAAGGCTGCCGTTTCAATAAAAAGAGGTCGTCTGAAACTTAATTCCCGACAGTAAATAGAATTAAACTTACAGGATTTCCGCACTTCCGTCTGACGTGAAGCGCGGCATTACCTACCACTATTCAAATGGCGCAAACACATTTTGTAGTAGACACATACAAACAGGCGTATAGTTCCAAATATTACAAACCCATCATCACCATCCAAGGAGTCCAAACCATGAAACCTGTTTTGTTTGCCGCGCTGATTTCCTGTTTTTCCGTTGCTGCCTATGCGGCCTGTACCGACAGTCAGCAGCAATGCGTGATTTATAAAAATGGTAATGTCGCGGCTGAAGGCGGCTGTTCGATCAACAAGTGTCAGAATGCCGATGCGCAGGTATTGAAATGGAAGCTGAAAAACGGTAAAGGCGTAACCGTGGAGATTGGGAAAAACGGCAAGGTTTTGGTGAACAAAAAACCGGGAGCGAAGGCGAACAACAGCAACGCGGCGGGAATGGGCTTGACGTGTTATGCCGCCGATGCAGACAAGCGTGAGCAGTTCTGCTCGACCAATTATTGATAAAAGCGACATAAAAAAGGTCGTCTGAACATTTTTCAGACGACCTTTCATATTTATACGGACACGCCGACTGCGCGGGCAATTGCCAACCCCTCTTCCGCGCTCATGTAAACAGGGCTTTCAGGGCGGTCGCTGCGGACAATATCACCGTCTCGAAACATAACTAATTCATCAACAGCTAATTGCGACCAAGTTTCGTCTCGGGTCAAGGGCAGTGTGGCGATAACTGAGACTTTGTCATTCGGGGTGGTAACTGCGGAAAAATCAATCATCACGTCATCGTCCAAAAGCCGTGCCTTGCCGAAAGGAGCTTTACGCACGATATAGTGCAGCAGCGTACTGGCATGGGCAAACAGGCAGTCGCCGTTGGACATCACAAAATTGAACAATCCGAAGCGGCGAATTTCGTGAGTTAGCGCGGCAACGGCATCAAACAAAGTATCGGAATCAGGTTTCTCAGCAAAGCGGCTGCGAAGCCGGTTGAGAATATAACAAAATGAGCGTTCGGAGTCGGTCGTACCGACAGCATGGTAATACTCGCCTTGTTCCGGATAAAAATCAATCAAATGCCCGTTATGCGCGAAGAGCCAATATTCGCCCCACATTTCACGCATAAAAGGATGGGTATTGGCCAAAGAGGTCTGCCCTTGCGAGGCTTTACGGATGTGGGCAATGACGTTTTCAGATTTAATTTGATAGGCGCGAACCAGGTCGGCAACCGGAGAATCGGCGCTGGGCTTGTCATCGTGGAACAAGCGTACACCCTTTCCTTCAAAGAAACCGATACCGAATCCATCTGCATGATGGTCGGTAATGCCGCCGCGGCGGCGGAAGCCTTCGAAGGAAAACATGATGTCCGTTGGGGTATTACAGTTCATGCCGAGCAGTTGGCACATGATTTTGACCTTTATTGTTTTAATAGGAATGGAACAATCGGATTATGGTACATTGGACAGTCCGTTTCAATAGACACGATACAGCATCCTCATAAAATCAATATATAGTGGATTAAATTTAAATCAGGACAAGGCGACGAAGCCGCAGACAGTACAGATAGTACGGCAAGGCGAGGCAACGCCGTACTGGTTTAAAGTTAATCCACTATAACTCTTCATAGCAGGACATCCCAATAATAAAAACCGGATTTCAAAATGAAATCCGGCCTACGATATATTCAAATTTAAAAGCATTCATCAAAGGTATTTGGCTGCCAAATATCCCGCCGCCACCAAGCCGAACATAGCCAACACACCCAAAACAGAAACTAGAACAATCATGTTGCGCTTGGAAGTAAGAGCCTCCAGTCTAGGATCCTGTCCCAACTCCTGCCTCAATTTGCTTTCAAGTTCGGCACGGATTTCTTTCCGCATCAACTTCTCTTCCCGCTCTTTTTCAAGTTGCAATTTGTGAGCGATTTCAGCTTGTTTTTTATGTTCGAACGCAACCTTTTCCTGCCATTCTATGCGTTTGCGTTGGATAATTTGTTCGGTTGCACTGGCAAAATGGAAATGGCAGACGGCACATTCATCCGCTGCCACATCCTCAGTAATCGTCATACAAACGGGACATTGCTTTAAAGAGACTTCCTCGTTTTCATCTTCGTCCTCACTTACCTGCAACTCCATGGATTGACGCACAATAACATCAAGTCCCAAGTAGTTGAAATACTGCTGCGCATTCTCGCGCTCGTCCTGTGTACAATTCTCGGCAATAATCGCTTGCGGACGTTCAGAAAGTGCCTGAACCAAATCTTCTGCTTCTTTTTCCGGCAAGTTATCATATAGGCATGCATTGATACGCTCATGATCGACATCTGGCGGATAAGAAACATAAACATCGTAAAGTTTGTCAGAGTTTTTCATTGTTATCCTAGAACAAACCGAACTTTTAATCCCACTCACGGAAACCGGCTTGATTTTCCTATACCATAATACACGGCAGCGATCCGTCAACTTATCATCTGACTTAGACACTACTCCCGAAATTTATTAAATTACTCAAATATCTGATAGTTATCTCTTTAGATAAACATCCTTATCGGCACAAAACCAGATGCAAATCAAGTAACAGACAACATAATAGTACATGAGTAAATATTCCCAAAGGGAATTATAGATTATAAGATAGATGATTTTTATTGAAAAGCAATTACAAACGAAAGGCCGTTTGTATAAACAAACGGCCTTTTTTTATCTCTATGCTACTCAAACTGAGAAGGATGATCCGCAACCGCAAGTCGTTTCCGCATTCGGATTACGAATAACAAATTGCGATCCTTGCAAACTTTCGGTGTAATCAATTTCCGCACCAACCAAATATTGGTAGCTCATCGGATCTACTAAGAAAGTCAGGCCGTTTTTTTGAATTTCAAAATCGTCATCATTTTTGATTTCGTCAAAAGTAAAACCATACTGAAATCCCGAACAACCTCCGCCATTAACAAACACGCGCAGTTTCAAATCGGGATTGTTTTCTTCTGCAATCAAATCGGCAACCTTGGTACAGCAGCTATCAGTGAAAATAATTGGACTTTCGTCTGACATGATGTGTTTCCTTTTATATGAATATTTTCGATATTGTCCTGCAAACCTTAACCTAAAGCAAGTCTGCTCTCAGATTGACCGGCATCAAGAGTTGCAGTTTCACGGACTTCTCCACGAGAGATGGAGTCCACTTCTATATTTATCAATAGAGAAAAACACCATAGGCTACTACTTAACAAGTCGTCTGAAAATACAAGGACTAAAACTATTCAAATATTTCGTCCGAACCACTCGACACGTCCGATAATGGCAACATCGTCCGTCAAATTATTCAAATCAATTTCAAAAGTCGGATAAGCCTCATTGGCGGAAATCACATTCACCACCCCGCCGGGCACCAGCTGTAATCGTTTTACCAACAAATTCTCATTAAGTCTCAAAACGTACAGTCCATCCTTCGGCGCAGTCTCAGCATGATTGATTAAAATAGTATCTCCATCATTCAAAACCCCTTCCATAGAATCCCCCTTTACAGAAATAACGGAAAGGTTTTTAGTATCACGGGTAACATAATTTTCTACCCAATACCGACGGAATGCCATGGTAAAAACAGGTTTTTCATCACCTACTAACCGCCCATGTCCGGCGGCAGCCTGAATATCATAACGAGGAACGAAGACAAACTCGTCGATATCAACCGGATTGCCCAATGTATCATAAGCAACTGCAGTAGAAGACGGAACTTGCGCATTAGGGAACGGACTCCCCTCCCCAGTCAACAGCCAGTCAATACTGCAACCTTTCAGTTGTTTGATTTTTTTTAGAGTTTCCGATTTCGGCAATCCACCTTCGTTCCAAATCCTACTAAATCCCGCAATAGTCATATCAATGTCTGCGGCAATTTTGGCTTGACGCGCCTCGTCTTTCCACAAAAACACCAATCTGTCTTTAAATGTATCCATATCAATCCTCAAGCTGAAATGCGCCTCCTACAATGAAGCACTTGAGTTTATTTTACCTTAGTTTTATTAAAAATGTAAGAAAAATATTAGTTGAATTAAGAAAAAGTATTGCATTTTTTGTTTTTGCTTAGTATGATTCTTCCAACGCTTCAAACAAACCAAACCTTCTTCAGCCATAATCAGGTAAAAACATGGCTCGCATTACGATGATTGTAATCAGATTTTCATGAAGCAAAGACTGTTTGACACAAGCAAGTAAGAAAAATCTTAGTTTTATTTGATTGGAGGATATAATGAACCGTTACCGTAAAAATGCATGGCTCGCCGTTGCTGCCTTCGTTTTAGGATTTTTGGCATTTCCTTTCAGTTATTCAGAAGCCCATCAATCTTCCGAACAAAATCTCTCTGCCGAGATGTGCGACCGCCTTAGCGGAATGGCCTCCGACAAAATGGACGGTATCCAATTATCCGTTGCCCAAGAATGCGATACACTCGAAGCCTCACACGATTGGGAACAACAATACGGCGGACTAAACGAACATGAGATAATTGCAGGCATTGTGTACGAATAACTGTTGCATGTTCGAAACTATGCAGGTTTATAGAATACCGACACCTACTTTTTACAACAAACCAAAGCTTTTCAGACGACCTTCTATGTCATCTGAAAATACTTTCTCCAATCCAACAAAGCATTTACATCCAAACATACGGACACGAAGCTAACAAACCGGTTTGACCCGTACTGAAATACTGACTACTACTGTACATTAAGGGTCGTCTGAAAATTTTCAGACGACCCTTAATGTCTAAAATTCTATAAACTTCCCGCCGATACCCAATCAAAACTCAGTACGAACTGTCCTTCTCTAACAGAAACCCCATTTTTATTTTACAATATCGCCCTTTACCTTTATTTCCAGCTTCCTTATGAGCCAACACGTTTCCGTCCCCTCTCCCGTCGGCGAAGACTATCTGCTATTAGGTCAGTACGCCGAACGCGCCTATCTCGAATACGCCATGAGCGTGGTCAAAGGCCGCGCGCTGCCTGAAGTTTCAGACGGTCAAAAGCCCGTGCAGCGGCGCATTTTGTTTGCCATGCGCGATATGGGTTTGGCGGCGGGGGCGAAGCCGGTGAAATCGGCACGCGTGGTCGGTGAGATTTTGGGTAAATACCACCCACACGGCGACAGTTCCGCCTATGAAGCGATGGTACGCATGGCGCAGGATTTTACCTTGCGCTACCCCTTAATCGACGGCATCGGCAACTTCGGTTCGCGCGACGGCGACGGGGCAGCGGCGATGCGTTACACCGAAGCACGGCTGACGCCGATTGCGGAATTGCTGTTGTCCGAAATCAATCAGGGGACGGTGGATTTCGTGCCGAACTACGACGGCGCGTTTGACGAACCGCTGCACCTGCCCGCCCGCCTGCCTATGGTGTTGCTCAACGGTGCGTCAGGCATCGCGGTGGGCATGGCGACCGAAATTCCGTCGCACAATTTGAACGAAGTGACGCAGGCGGCGATTGCGCTGTTGAAAAAGCCGACACTGGAAACCGCCGACCTGATGCAGTACATCCCCGCTCCCGACTTTGCCGGCGGCGGTCAAATTATCACGCCGGCGGACGAATTGCGCCGGATTTACGAAACCGGCAAGGGCAGCGTGCGCGTGCGTGCGCGTTACGAAATCGAGAAGCTGGCGCGCGGGCAATGGCGCGTGATTGTGACCGAGCTGCCGCCGAACGCCAATTCCGCCAAAATCCTTGCCGAAATCGAAGAGCAGACCAACCCGAAACCGAAAGCGGGTAAAAAGCAGCTGAACCAAGACCAGCTTAATACCAAAAAGCTGATGCTGGATTTAATCGACCGCGTGCGCGACGAGTCCGACGGCGAACATCCCGTGCGCCTTGTGTTTGAACCGAAATCCAGCCGCATCGATACGGATACCTTCATCAACACGCTGATGGCACAGACTTCGCTGGAAGGCAATGTGTCCATGAACTTGGTGATGATGGGGCTGGACAACCGCCCCGCGCAGAAAAACCTGAAAACAATTTTGCAGGAATGGCTGGATTTCCGCGTCGTGACCGTCACACGTCGTCTGAAATTCCGTTTGAACCAAGTGGAAAAACGGCTGCACATCCTTGAGGGTCGTCTGAAAGTCTTTCTGCACATCGACGAAGTGATTAAAGTCATCCGCGAATCAGATGACCCGAAAGCCGACCTGATGGCGGCATTCGGGCTGACCGAAATCCAAGCCGAAGACATTTTGGAAATCCGCCTGCGCCAGTTGGCGCGTTTGGAAGGTTTCAAACTTGAAAAAGAATTGAATGAATTGCGCGAAGAACAAGGTCGTCTGAATATCCTTTTGGGCGACGAAAACGAAAAACGCAAGCTGATTATCAAAGAGATGCAGGCGGACATGAAGCAGTTCGGCGACGCGCGCCGGACGCTGGTGGAGGAGGCCGGACGCGCCGTGTTGACACAAACCACCGCCGACGAACCCATTACGCTGATTCTGTCGGAAAAAGGCTGGATACGCAGCCGTGCCGGACATAATCTCGATTTAAGCCAAACCGCGTTCAAAGAAGGCGACCGCCTCAAACAAACCCTTGAAGGCCGCACCGTTTTACCCGTTGTCATCCTTGATTCATTGGGCAGAACCTACACGCTTGATGCCGCCGAAATCCCCGGCGGACGTGGCGACGGCGTGCCAGTTTCATCATTAATCGAGCTGCAAAACGGCGCAAAACCCGTCGCCATGCTCACCGGCCAGCCCGAGCAGCACTACCTGCTCTCAGGCAGCGGCGGCTACGGCTTCATCGCCAAACTGGGCGATATGGTCGGGCGTGTGAAAGCGGGCAAAGTGGTGATGACCGTAGACAGCGGCGAAACCGTCCTGTCGCCCGTTGCCGTCTATGCCTCCTCGCTCATCAATCCCGACTGCAAAATCGTACTGGCAAGCAGCGACCACCGTCTCTTGGCGTTCTCCATCGGCGAACTCAAAGTCATGCCTAAAGGGCGCGGTTTGCAGTTGATGTCGCTGACCGACGGCGCGTCTTTGGAACACGTCCTCGTGACCACGGCTGCGGAATTCATCGTCGAAACCGTCGGTAAGCGCGGTGCGGCGCATCAGGAAAAATTGCGCATTTGCGACATCGACGGCAAGCGCGGCAAAAAAGGGAAGGTTTTGGACGTATCAGGTCGTCTGAAAACCTTGTCCGCTGCCTCCGCATAAACAACAAAAGGCGCGGTAACACATTGAAAACCTAGAAAACACGGTCGTTTTATGTTATGCTGACAAAATTAAAAAAATATTTACGACCGTCTGCAGAAATATCGCAGAACGATTTTAAAAACAGGTACTAATAATGATAAAAATAAACAAAAAGGGTTGCGGATATGAGTAAATCCGGCTTTCAGGAACTGGGAAACCTGAGTGAGCGGATACCCGGTTTAATCAATATCGCCCGCATTGCCATCGTGCTGCCGCTGTTGGTCATGCATGCTTTCGGCGTTTACAGCAATGGTGCCCACGTCGGCATGTCATTCCCGCCCGTCGAATTTTACAGTTGGGCAGCGCTGTACTCCTTCCTTATCTTGTTGTCCGTCGCTCGTCCGGACTGGCAATGGCAGACTATGGAGCTGCCGAATGCCAGCGCAGTCGTCGATATTTCGATGATGATGATACTGGTGTATATCGCCGGCGGAGTCGATTCGGGCTTCGGCATCCTTGTCCTTCCTTTCGTTGCGACGTCCTGTCTCCTCAGCTACGGGCATTACCCCATGCTGTACGCAGGTTACGCGTCCATGCTGTTTTTCTTCAACCTGTTGCTCGACGGCAGCATCCGCCTACATCCGTTTGATTGGGATACACAGCCTCTGATTACTACGGTCCTGCTTAGCGGCGCGTGTTATCTAGTTGCCATGCTGACTTCGTTCGCCGCCCGTTATTTGGAGCAGGCAACCGAATCCGCCAGCCGCCATCAGCTTGCCTACCGCCGCATCAGCGGATTGAACCGCCTCGTTCTCAACCGCGTGCAGGAAGCCGTTATCGTCATCGACAGCACCCAGCGCGTTTGGCTATTCAACAAACAGGCAAAAACCTATTTCCCCGGCTTGGTGGTTGACCAGCAAGAAGTCGTGTTCGGCGAATTGGTGACACGCTGGCAATATCATCCCGACAAACCGTTTGAAACTGATATCCACATCTTCCAACACGCCATGCACGTCCGTGCCGTCCCTCTGATTCAGGAACAGACGGAACTGCTGATGCTGTATGTCCGTTCGTTGCGCGAAGTGGCGGCAGAAGCCATGTCCACCAAGCTCACCTCGCTCGGACAGCTTACCGCCAACCTCGCCCACGAAATCCGCAATCCGATGTCCGCCATCCGTCACGCCAGCGACTTGCTGCAAGAAAGTGATGACGATGCCGAACCCGATCCCGTTAAAGCCAAGCTTTGCGACATCATCGACAGCAACATCCAGCGCATCGACAAAATGTTGGAAGACATCTCCCTGCTCAACAAACGCGACAACATCAGCCGCGAGCCGATCAACTTGATGAAATTCTGGCTCGACTTCAAACAAGAGTTCACGCTCAACAATTCCGAAGCCATCGGCTGCCTGCGTATGAACATGGACGGCAACAACCTTACCGTCCTCGCTGATGTGATGCACATCCAGCAAATCATGTGGAACCTCTGCAATAACGCTTGGCGGCACAGCCGTCAGGACGAGAATGCGATTACCGTCCTGATCCGCCCCAGCGGCAGGATGCACATTTCCATCGTCGTTGCCGATAACGGCAAAGGCATTTCGCCTGAAGTCCGCAACCATCTCTTCGAACCGTTCTACACCACTGAAAAACAAGGTACGGGATTGGGATTGTACGTTGCCCGCGAACTGGCGCACGCCAATATGGGTCAACTCCATTACCACCCCGAAATGAACGGATTCGAACTGATTTTACCGAGAGAACACAATGAGTAAGCTGCAAGACCCAGTATTGGTCGTCGATGACGAGGCAGACATCCGCGACTTGATGGAAATGACACTGATGAAGATGGGGCTGCGCGTGCAGACCGCCGTCGGCGTAGAAGATGCCAAAGACAAGCTCGACAACAACGACTATTCCCTCGTCTTGACCGATATGCGGATGCCCGACGGCTCCGGTCTCGAAGTCGTCCAATACATAGACGAACTCATGCTCGACACGCCCGTCGCCGTCATTACTGCTTTCGGTAATGCCGACCAGGCGGTCGAAGCCCTTAATGCGGGCGCGTTCGACTACCTGCAAAAACCGATTACCCTTTCACAACTGCGCTCGCTGGTTAAATCCGCCGTTTCCGTTTCCAATAGCACGGACGAGATTGCCCAGCCGCCGATAGAAAAACCATCTGCGCCCGTCGCCGCCGCATTCAACAAACCGAAAACGCCCCCCAAACCGCCCAAGCGCGATTTGAGCGGCTCCGTTACCGTTCCTGAAGGTCTGCGTTCCATGAAAGAACGCTTTGCCACCGGCGAAATCGCCATGCGTGCGAACGAAGACGTGCCCGAATTGGGTGGCGAAGAAGATATGCCGCGGCTGCTCGGCAGTTCGCCCCAAATGGTCGAAGTCCGCCATCTGATCCGCCGCCTCGCCCGCAGCGGCGTGCCCGTTTATATTTCCGGCGAATCGGGTACCGGTAAAGAACAGGCTGCGCGTACCATCCACGAATTGTCCGATCGCGCCGACAAGCCCTTTATCGCGGTCAACTGCGGCGCGATTCCTGAAAACCTGATGGAAAGCGAATTCTTCGGCTACAAAAAAGGCAGCTTTACCGGCGCCGACCAAGACCGTCTCGGCTTCTTCCAACACGCCGACGGCGGCACATTGTTCCTCGACGAAGTTGCCGACTTGCCGCTTGCCATGCAAGTCAAACTCCTGCGCGCAATCCAAGAAAAAGCCGTGCGCCGCATCGGTGATGCCCGCGAAACTTTCGTCGATGTCCGTATCATCTGCGCCACCCATAAAAACCTCGAAGCCCTCGTTGACAGCGGCGCGTTCCGCCAAGACTTATATTACCGCCTCAACGTCGTTACCCTGCACATGCCGCCCCTGCGCGAAATGCGTGAAGACTTGGGCGCGCTGATTCTGTACCTGCTCTACAAACACCGCCACGGTACGCAAACCTACAAACTCAGCCCCAAAGCGCAAGAAGCCCTGCTGCATTACAGCTATCCCGGCAACTTCCGCGAACTTGAAAACATCCTCGAACGCGCCGTCGCCCTGACTGTCGGACAAGTCATCCAACTGGATGACCTACAAATCCAAAATACGCCGACGCCGAGAAACGACCATCCAAACCTCGATCTCGACGACATCGCCGATTCCGAAACACAAAAAGGCGAAACTTTGGATCATCAGCCGCTTCCGCCGTTTGACCCGCGCACCATGCAGATTCAAGACTACCTTGACCAAATCGAGCGCGGCATTATCGAACAAGCGTTGCAGCAAACCCGTTACAACCGCACTCAGGCAGCCAAGCTTTTGGGTATCAGCTTCCGCTCCATGCGCTACCGTATGGAACGTTTGGATATCAATTAAGTCGGTGCTTTGCCGTTGGCTGCATGTTTAGGAAGCAAGACCTAAACGTATGTTTTAGATATAGCAGGTTAAGTTTAAATTAGGGCAAAATCGCGGATAGTATAGGCAGTACGAAACCAGTCTACTTGGTACGCTCATACTTAGAGAGCCATTCTCTCTATACTGGGACATTGCAACGCAATCTTGATTTAAACTTAACCTGCTATATATCTCCATTCAAATCACAAGCATTCAAAACCAACCGGCAACAGCGTGGAACAGATAAGCCATACCGCTCCATGCCCATTTACTTACGGCAACCGTTATCCAACCCATCAACACCAGCACAATCAAACCGAAAAAATCAGGCAGATGCAGATACAACCAAGCAGCAACAGGTTTGCGCCAAAAGTCTGATTTTTGTTGCTTCTTCTCCAAAGCCGCGTGCATAAACGGACGCTCCAAATGCAAGTCATAGTCGATGCCATACTCGCTGCGCACATGTTCATTGATGACCTTCAAAGTACGGCGGCTCGGTTGCAAGAAAATATCAATAAGCGTACCGACAACAGGAATCATGCCAAGCACCATATCGGCAAAAGCAAGATATACGGCAGGACGCATTTTATGTTCCGGCACGCCCAACTCCCGCCCCATACGAAAAGCCTTCATCGTCAAAAAAGCCCGGCAATATCCCCGACAAAAGGAATCAGCGACAATATGGCATCAACGCCGATGCCCTGCTTGGTAAAAGGAATGCAAAACAAACTATCCATAGTATTGGCATATTTAGCCAACTCACGTTCACGCCGGATGATTTCCTGACGTTCATAAGGTATAGGTGTGTGTTTCATAATGATTTTATTGTAGTAGGTTAATAAAAGGGTTTTGACAAACAAAATTTATTTTAATAATTTCTTTTTCAATATTGCCAATAGCATTTTATACAAATTTTCATTCAGGCACGATACAAAATTCGATTGTCTTTTAAGGGGAAGACTTAATTACGGATTTAAGATGGCTGGACTGTTGGGATTCATGCTGCTGAAATTAAATTATAGTAAAACGTTTAAGGTACGCCAAAATAATCATAGAAAATATCTTCATGATATTCTTAGAGTTAAATGAGATGATCTACCGAAATATCAAAATAATGCCGTGATATTAATTGATACTCAAGATACAAAAAATATATATACAGTTATAATTCAAGGCTGTACTGTATCTTAGACCCATCCCATGAAAAAAATCCTCGTTACCGGCGGCGCGGGCTTTATCGGCTCGGCAGTCGTCCGCCATATCATCAAAAATACCCAAGATTCCGTCGTCAACCTTGACAAACTGACCTACGCAGGCAATCTCGAATCACTGACCGACGTAGCCGACAGCCCGCGCTACGCTTTTGAGCAAGTGGACATTTGCGATCGTGCCGAACTTGGCCGCGTGTTTGCACAACACCAGCCTGATGCTGTGATGCACTTGGCTGCGGAGAGTCATGTTGACCGCTCTATCGATTCCGCCGGCGAATTCATACAAACCAACATCGTCGGCACATTCAACCTGCTGGAAGCGGCGCGTACCTATTGGCAGCAAATGTCGTCTGAAAAACAGGCGGCGTTCCGTTTCCACCATATTTCCACCGATGAAGTCTATGGCGACTTACACGGCACGGACGATTTGTTTACCGAAACCACGCCCTACGCCCCGTCCAGCCCCTACTCTGCCTCCAAAGCGTCCAGCGACCATCTTGTGCGTGCATGGCTGCGCACCTACGGTCTGCCGACCATCGTAACCAACTGCTCGAACAACTACGGTCCGTACCATTTCCCCGAAAAACTCATCCCGTTAATGATTCTGAACGCGCTCGACGGCAAACCGCTGCCTGTGTACGGCGACGGGATGCAAATCCGCGACTGGCTGTTTGTCGAAGACCACGCCCGCGCGCTGTATCAGGTTGTTACCGAAGGCGTCGTCGGCGAAACCTACAACATTGGCGGACACAATGAAAAAGCCAATATCGAAGTGGTCAAAACCATCTGCGCCCTGCTGGAAGAACTCGTTCCTGAAAAACCTGCCGGCGTAGCACGGTACGAAGATTTGATTACCTTCGTGCAAGACCGCCCTGGTCATGACGTACGCTATGCCATCGACGCCGCCAAAATCGGCAGGGAACTGGGCTGGAAACCGCAGGAAACGTTTGAATCCGGTATCCGCAAAACAGTGCAATGGTATTTGGACAACAAAACCTGGTGGCAAAACGTATTGAACGGCAACTACCGTTTGGAACGTTTAGGTAAGTTGTAAACTATGCAATCCTTCTATTGAAAACATCAGACTTCATCATACAAAGGAATATCCATGTACTCTCCATTCCGCATTTTCTTATTAGCAACTTTGACCTCCGTCTTGTTTGTTTCTACGCCAATTTCAGCCAAAGAAACACGACATCATGTTGCACAAACGACAGTTCAGAAGACAATAAAAGCCGATGGTAGCTCTATCGAAAGGGCAATTGTCATCATTGAAAATGATACTATGCGTGGCATTGCCGCCGAATACTCCTGGATTGAAGAACACATGCCTGAATATCGTGTAGTCGGACAAGCTCTGTTAAAGAAAAATGACAGCGTCTATGACCGTATTGACGTTCAAAATGAAGCTGGTGACATCCGTTCCATTTACTTCGATATCAAAAGCTTCTTCGGCATGAGAAACGGCAAGCCTCTTTAAGACCGAAGGCCGTCTGAAAATCACGCAAACACACACTACTCAGGAGAAAACCCATGAAAGGCATCATCCTTGCCGGCGGCAGCGGCACACGCCTCTACCCCATCACGCGCGGTGTGTCCAAGCAGCTTCTGCCCGTGTACGACAAACCCATGATTTACTATCCCCTGTCCGTATTGATGCTGGCAGGAATACGTGAAATCTTGGTCATCACCACCCCCGAAGACAATCCCTCTTTCAGACGACTGCTGGGTGACGGCAGCGATTTCGGCATCTCCATCAGCTATGCCGAGCAGCCCAGCCCTGACGGCTTGGCACAAGCATTCATCATCGGCGAAGAATTTATCGGCAACGACAACGTCTGTTTGGTTTTGGGCGACAATATTTTCTACGGCCAATCGTTCACCCAAACCCTGAAACAAGCTGCCTCCAAACAACACGGTGCCACCGTGTTCGGCTACCAAGTCAAAGACCCTGAACGTTTCGGCGTCGTTGAATTTGACGAAAACTTCAACGCCTTATCCATCGAAGAAAAACCGAAGCAGCCCAAATCCGACTGGGCGGTAACAGGCTTATATTTCTACGACAACCGCGTCGTAGAATTTGCCAAACAAGTCAAACCCTCCGCACGCGGCGAACTCGAAATCAGCACACTCAACCAAATGTATCTTGACGATGGTTCATTGTCCGTCCAGCTTTTGGGACGCGGCTTTGCATGGTTGGACACCGGTACGCACGAAAGCCTGCACGAAGCCGCTTCATTCGTCCAAACCGTGCAAAACATCCAAGACCTGCAAGTTGCCTGCCTCGAAGAAATCGCTTGGCGTAACGGCTGGCTTTCAGACGAGCGTTTGGAAGAACTCGCCCGCCCGATGGCAAAAAACCAATACGGTCAATATCTGCTGCACCTGTTGAAAAAATAAAAAAAGGTCGTCTGAAATCGTAAGGGGCAATCATGTACCGACTGATTTCAGACGACCTTTACCACGACATCAAAAAGCCAAGCCGGAACACGCGGGACACCGTATCCCTCCCGGGTATTCCGGCTCGGCTTTTCTATAACAATTTATATCATTCAGTCATGCAGTGTAGCCGCGTGCAAGGTATTTTCCAAAAGCGTCGCAATCGTCATCGGGCCGACGCCGCCGGGAACAGGGGTAATCATGCCGGCCCGTTCTTTTGCCACATCAATCTCCACATCACCGCACAAACTGCCATCTTCCAAACGGTTGATACCGACATCAATCACAACCGCACCGGGCTTAATCCAACTGCCTTTAACAAAATTCGGGATACCCACGCCGACGACCAAAATATCCGCCGCAGCCACTTCATCAGCAAGATTCTGCGTCGCGCTGTGGCATACCGTTACCGTCGCGCGTGCCAACAATAGTTCCAAAGCCTGGGGTCTGCCTACAATATTTGAAGCGCCGACAACAACCGCCTTTTTCCCTTTTGGATCGACCCCGTATTCTTCCAAAAGCGTCATTACGCCTTTGGGCGTACATGGCCGCATCAGCGGCATTTTCACTACCAGCCGTCCTATATTGTAAGGATGGAAGCCGTCCACATCCTTATGTGGAACAATATTTTCCAGAACGGCCTGACTGTCGATATGTGCCGGCAACGGAAGCTGCACCAAAATACCGTCCACAGCATCATCTTCATTTAATCGCCCGACCAAATCCAACAACTCTTCTTGGGAAGTCGATTCGGGCAGCTCATAAGACAAAGAACGGATACCGCATTTTTCGCAAGCCAGCTTTTTATTGCGGACATATACCGCACTGGCAGGATCATTACCCACCAAAATGACCGCCAAACAAGGTTCGCGCAAACCATCTTCCTGACGCTTTACCACCGCTTCGGCAACTTTTGCCAGTCTTTTGAACGACACCTCTTTACCGTTGATTAATTGTGCAGCCATAAACCTTCCTTCCCAATCAAAATGAAACAATATCGGCAATTATCGCATTTTTAAACCGGTTTGACACATCCCGTAAAACCACATTCCTGCACATTCAAACCCCTATTCCCATTCCATTTCCTGGCATACCCATAAAAATAAATCTTAATGAAAAATAAAAAGATAGGACAAGAAATAAAAACAAACTTAAAAATACAGTTGACCTTTTACAAACCTATGTGTATAGTTTCATTCTTCAAGTCGGGGCGTAGCGCAGCCCGGTTAGCGCATCTGCTTTGGGAGCAGAGGGTCGTGAGTTCGAATCCCACCGCCCCGACCAATAATGCTTTAGCACGAATCGGCATGAGCGCCCGTAGCTCAACCGGATAGAGCACCGACCTTCTAAGTCGGGGGTTACAGGTTCGATTCCTGTCGGGCGTGCCAAAATTTTAGTTTTACGGTGGCTGTAGCTCAGTTGGTAGAGCCCTGGATTGTGATTCCAGTTGTCGTGGGTTCGAGCCCCATCAGCCACCCCAAAATAAAAGACCTGCATAAAATATGCAGGTCTTTTACTTTTTATATTGTTCCATTATCTATACCCCTATTTTTCTTTCAAATATACAAAGTTCAAACCCAAAAGCCCAAGCTGCCGTTCCCGCTTGTACGGGAAATAACAACATGGGCTTTTCCATTTCAATCCTAAATACAGACCGATATTCCGGCCTGCTTTAATCATCTATATCAGATTAGCGGTTTTTCAAAAACCGTGTATAAACCGCCAAAATGATTACGGCAAAAATGGTTGAGGCAATCCATCCGGCAGGTTCACCCACGTGATACCAACCTAATTTTTGCCCCACAAATCCTGCCAACGCAGACCCGCCAATACCCAACAGAGTCGTCATAATGAATCCGAAATTTTCCTTACCCGGATGCAGGAATTTTGCCAAAGCACCAACGATGAAACCGATAATAATCGTAACGATCCATCCCATAGTATTACCTCCGTGTGATATGTAAGTTGTTTTAATTGGCTCTTCTTATAAGAGCCTTTGTATAATACAGAACAGTTTGACCGACCGTCTTACCTTTCCCACTTGTTTTTCTTAAAATAAACAGACTTTAAGTACTTTTACCGTTTTGATGCAGCATATACACAAACAACCTCTTCCCAAAGTCGTCTGAAAGGAAATCCAAATGAACACGGAAAATACGCTTTGCCTGATTGTCGATATTCAAGAACGCCTGCTGCCCGCATTGCACGGCAGTGAACAAATGGTCGAACATTGCCGCATCCTGCTGCAAGGCTTGTCGGCTCTAAACATACCGTTTGCAGCAACGGAACAATATCCGAAGGGTTTGGGTAAAACGGTTCCCGCCATATCCCTGCTTTTGCACAATACGCCGATATTCGAAAAAACCCGTTTTTCTGCCGCATCACCCGAAGTCATGGCCATTCTGAAAGAGAAACAAATCGAAAACATCATCTTAATCGGTGCGGAAGCGCACATCTGTATGCTTCAGACGACCTTGGACTTGCTCAAGCACAATATCCGCGTCCACATTCCTTACGAATGTACCACCTCCAGAAACCCGCTTAACAAAGACAATGCCTTGCAGCAGATGCTTACTGCCGGAGCTGCCGTATCCAACGTTGAGAGTCTATTATTCAACCTGATGGGTGATGCGAAACATCCTGCCTTTAAAACCATTTCCAAACTCATCCAATAGTCGGCAGGTCGTCTGAAAATGGAATACACGATTACTCTGGCGAAAACAGAAGACCTGCCCGACATTGTCGAAATCTACAACAGTACGATTGAAGCGCGCCAATCCACCGCCGATTTATCGCCCGTCAGCATCGAAACCCGCAAGCCTTGGTTTGAAGCACATTCCGGCAAACGCCCGCTTTATGTCTTGAAAAACCATAGCGGCGAATTGCTGGCATGGGGCAGCTTCAGCGATTATTATCCGCGCCACGCGTATCATATCAGCGCGGAAATCAGTATTTATGTCCGACACAATATGCGCGGGGTCGGCGTCGGTAAAATCCTGCTGCGCAATATGCTGGAGCGTGCACCCTCCTTGGGTATTAAAAACGTTTTGGCCGTGATTTTCGGACACAACCACCCCAGCCTGCATCTTTTTCACTCGTTCGGTTTTCAAGAATGGGGCAGATTGCCCGCAGTGTGCGATTTGGAAACAGCGGATGTGGTCATCTTGGGCAAACGGATAACGTAATCCTCCCCAAAGAACCCAACCTGAAAGATCATGCGTATCAGTAAAAAGGTCGTCTGAAATCTACTTTCAGACGACCTTTCGTTTTATTTGACGAACTTCAATACCTTGCCCGACTTGGCAGGCTCGCCGTCACTCGGCTTATCTGCCGCCGGCTCCTGCTGCGCCTCATTACCGGAAGCATCTGCTTCGTAAGGCTCGACTTCGAACCCCATCCCCTCCCCGCTTTCTCGGGAGAAGATACTGATAACATGGCCGACGGGAATCCAAATATCGTGCGCCACCCCGCCGAAACGGGCGGAAAAGCTGATCCAATCGTTATCGATATTCAGATTATGGCTGGCGGTCGGGCCGATATTCAGTACGATTTCATTGTCGCGGACATATTGCATAGGTACGCGGGTATGTTCGTTAACCCAAACGACCAGATGCGGCGTTTGGCCATTGTCCGTACACCATTCATATAAGGCACGAAGCAGATAGGGTTTGGTCGAAGTCGTCATGGTATCTCCTTTCGGAAGCTTATCGGCGCATGGCTTTCTCGGCGGGCGTCAGCGCTTCGATGAAAGCCTCGCGTTGGAAAATGCGCTCGGCGTATTTCAACAAAGGTGCGGCGGATTTGCCGAGTTTGATGTCGTAATGATCAAGCCGCCACAACAAGGGAGACAGCGCTACGTCAATCATAGAAAAATCTTCGCCGAGGATGTATTTGCTCTTCGCAAAAGCAGGAGCCAGCATTGTCAGCCCGTTACCGATGGCTTCGCGCGCTTTGGCCTGTTCTTTGTTGGTCGCGTTGGGGTTTTCCAAAACATGGACGAAGTTGAACAATTCTTTTTCCATGCGGAACAATACCAAACGCCCGCGTCCGCGCATCACGGGATCGCCGGGCATCAGTTGCGGATGCGGGAAACGTTCGTCGATATACTCGTTGATGATGTTGGACTCGTGCAAGATGAGGTCGCGTTCAACCAAAACAGGTACTTGATTGTACGGATTCATGACGGCAAGGTCTTCGGGTTTGTTGAAAATATCGACATCTTTGATTTCAAAATCCATGCCTTTTTCGTACAACACGAAACGGCAGCGTTGGCTGAACGGGCAGGTAATGCCTGAATATAAGGTCATCATGGTAATTGGGCTCCTGTATCCGGTTTCAGACGGCCTGCGTCTGATACGACCGTTAAACAAATTAATCGCAAAATTATACGCGATTGCATACAACAATTCTAGAAAAACAGGATAATATATTGTTTTAAATTATATTTTTCTACTTCTCCATTTCAAGCCATACAACGCAATATCGCCACATACCGTAAACAAAGAGGTCGTCTGAAAACCCGGAATCCGGTTTTCAGACGACCTCTTTCCATTCAAACAAGGGGAAACCGTTTGCCTGAAGCACATTTATGTTTTGCGCTGTTTCAGACGACCTCTCCCCTTTTTTGTTCTCCGATTAAATACCGCGCAGCAATTCGTTGACGCTGGTTTTGGCGCGGGTTTGCGCGTCCACGCGTTTGACGATGACGGCGCAGTAGAGGCTGTGGCTGCCGTCTTTCGAAGGCATGCTGCCGGACACGACAACCGAGCCTGCCGGTACGCGGCCTTGATAGATTTCGCCGGTGGTGCGGTCGAAGATTTTGGTGGATTGTCCGATGAACACGCCCATAGAAATCACGCTGCCTTCTTCGACAATCACGCCTTCGACGATTTCAGAACGCGCGCCGATGAAGCAGTTGTCTTCAATGATGGTCGGGCTGGCTTGCAGGGGTTCGAGTACGCCGCCGATACCGACGCCGCCGCTCAAGTGGACGTTTTTACCGATTTGCGCGCAAGAGCCGACAGTCGCCCAAGTATCGACCATCGCGCCTTCGTCAACGTATGCGCCGATGTTGACATAAGACGGCATCAATACGACGTTTTTAGCAACAAAGCTGCCGCGGCGCGCAACGGCACCGGGTACGGCGCGGAAACCGGCGGCGCGGAACTCGTCTTCAGACCAATCGGCAAACTTGGTAGGCACTTTGTCGAAGTATTTGTTCACGCCGTCGTTGAGGACTTCGTTGTCTTGGATGCGGAACGACAGCAACACGGCTTTTTTCGCCCATTCGTTGACTTTCCATTCGCCCACGCCCAAACGTTCGGCAACGCGCAGTTTGCCTGAATCGAGTTGGCGGATGGTTTCCAACACTGCTTCTTTAACTTCGGGGGTAACGGTGGTCGGGGTGATGTCCGCACGGTTTTCAAAGGCGGTTTCGATGATGTTTTGCAAAGACATGGGGATTCCTTTTGAAGAGGGTAAAAGGTCGTCTGAAAAATTCGGATGACCTGCAAACAAGCGGTATTTTGCCATGTAAACGCTTTGCCGTCAGCTTTTGCAAAGGTCGTCTGAAAGGTGTTTTGCTGTTTCAGATGACCTCCAAGATTGCTATGATATAGTGCCTTGACTTTAAACCAATACGGCATTGCCTCGCCTCGCCCTGATTTAAAGTTAATCCACTATCCCATTCCCGCCATCCTTCCAAACGGAATCCGAAATGTCCGACAACCGCCTCGACACCGCCCGCCGCCATTCCCTGTTCCTTGCCCGCCAGCTCGACAACGGCAAACTCAAGCCCGAAATTTTCCTGCCCATGCTGGACAAGGTGTTGACCGAAGCGGATTTCCAAGCCTTTGCCGACTGGGACAAAATCCGCGCGGAAGAAAACGAGGAAGAATTGGCGCGGCAGCTGCGCGAGTTGCGCCGTTATGTGGTGTCGCAGATTATCGTGCGCGATATAAACCGCATCAGCGATTTGAACGAAGTAACCCGCACGATTACGCTGTTTGCCGATTTTGCCGTCAATACCGCGCTGGATTTCGCCTACGCCTATTATCGGGACATGTACGGCACGCCGATCGGGCGCTATACGAAATCGCCGCAGCATTTGAGCGTGGTGGCGATGGGCAAGGCGGGCGGCTATGAATTGAACGTATCTTCCGACATCGATTTGATTTTCGTCTATCCCGAATCGGGCGACACCGACGGCAGGCGCGAACGCGGCAATCAGGAGTTTTTCACCAAAGTCGGGCAGAAACTGATTGCGTTGCTGAATGACATTACCGCCGACGGGCAGGTGTTCCGCGTCGATATGCGGCTGCGGCCGGACGGCGATTCCGGCGCGCTGGTATTGAGCGAAACCGCGCTGGAGCAATACCTGATTACGCAGGGGCGCGAATGGGAACGCTACGCATGGTGCAAAGGCCGCGTGGTTACACCGTATCCGAACGACATCAAATCGCTGGTGCGCCCTTTCGTATTCCGCAAATATCTTGATTACAGCGCGTATGAAGCGATGCGTAACCTGCACCGCCAAATCCGCAGCGAAGTCAGCAAAAAAGGCATGGCAGACAACATCAAACTCGGCGCAGGCGGCATCCGCGAAGTCGAATTCATCGCCCAGATTTTCCAGATGATACGCGGCGGACAAATGCGCGCGCTGCAACTGAAAGGCACGCAGGAAACGCTGAAGAAACTTGCCGAGTTGGGCATCATGCCGTCTGAAAACGTCGAAACCCTGCTTGCCGCCTACCGCTTCCTGCGCGACGTCGAACACCGCCTGCAATACTGGGACGACCAGCAAACCCAAACCCTGCCCGCCTCGCCCGAACAGCAGCAACTGCTCGCCGAAAGCATGGGTTTCGACAGCTACGCCGCCTTTTCAGACGACCTCAACGCCCACCGCGCCAAGGTCAATCAGTTGTTCAACGAAATTTTGAGCGAACCCGAAGAGCAAACACAGGACAACAGCGAATGGCAGTGGGCATGGCAGGAAAAGCCCGACGAAGAAGAGCGGCAAGGCCGTCTGAAAGAACACGGGTTCGATGCCGAAACCATCGCCGCAAGGCTCGACCAAATCCGGCACGGTCATAAATACCGCCATCTCTCCGCACACGCCCAGCCGCGTTTTGACGCGATTGTGCCGCTGTTCGTACAGGCGGCGGTCGAGCAACCCAATCCGACCGATACGCTGATGCGGCTGTTTGACTTCCTCGAAAACATCAGCCGCCGCTCCGCCTATCTCGCCTTTCTCAACGAGCATCCGCAGACCTTGGCGCAACTGGCGCAGATTATGAGCCAAAGCTCATGGGGGGCGGCGTATCTGAGCAAATATCCGATTCTGCTGGACGAACTCATCAGCGCGCAGCTTTTAGATACCGCGTTCGACTGGCAAGCCCTCGCCGCAGCCCTTTCAGACGACCTCAAAGCCTGCGGCGGCGACACCGAAGCGCAAATGGACACCCTGCGCCGCTTCCAGCACGCCCAAGTCTTCCGCCTCGCCGTCCAAGACCTCGCCGGACTGTGGACGGTAGAATCCCTCTCCGACCAACTCTCCGCCCTCGCCGACACCATCCTCGCCGCAGCCCTGCCGTGCGCGTGGGCGGACATGCCCAAAAAACACCGCGACACCCCGCAATTCGCCGTCGTCGGCTACGGCAAACTCGGCGGCAAAGAACTCGGCTACGCCTCCGACCTCGACCTCGTCTATCTCTACGACGACCCCCATCCCGACGCAGGCGACGCGTACAGCCGCCTCGCCCGCCGCCTGACCAACTGGCTTTCCGCCGCCACCGGCGCAGGCAGCCTCTACGAAACCGACCTGCGCCTGCGCCCCAACGGCGACGCCGGCTTCCTCGCCCACAGCATCGCCGCCTTCGAAAAATACCAGCGCGAAAACGCCTGGACGTGGGAACATCAGTCCCTCACCCGCGCCCGCTTCATCTGCGGCACACCCGAAATTCAGACGGCCTTCGACCGCATCCGCACCGAAATCCTCACCGCCGAACGCGACCAAACCGCCTTGGCAGGAGAAATCATCGAAATGCGCGAAAAAATGTTCCCCACCCATCCGCCGGTCGACAGCAACGTCAAATACGCACGCGGCGGCGTGGTCGACGTCGAATTTATCGTCCAATACCTCATCCTTGCCCATGCCCGAAAATATCCGCAACTCCTCGACAACTACGGCAACATCGCCCTCTTAAACATCGCCGCCGACTGCGGCCTCATCGACAAAACCCTCGCCGAACAAAGCCGCACCGCCTACCGCTTCTACCGCCAGCAGCAACACAACACCAAACTGCGCGACGCGGAAAAAACCGAAGTAACCGACGAATTGCTGTCCCATTACGGCAATGTCAGGAAATTGTGGCGGGAAGTGTTCGGCGAAGAAGCAAAGCTCGGATAAAGCAGGTATTACGAAGGGGAATTAAGTCATTAACCGCATAGCGTGAGTTCCACCTACGAATCACTGCAAACCCGTAGCGTGGGCTCTGCCCACGAACCACACCCCAAATTTCAGACGACCTCTTTTACCCATTATTCTCGTGGGCAAAGCCCACGCTACCATCCACACGGATAAGACAAAAGGTCGTCTGAAAACGCTTTTCAGACGACCTTATGTTTGAACCGGCTATTGTTTGTGAGGGGTGTAGCATCCATGACGTAGGTTCTACCTACGAAGATAATTGACGGACAGGTGTTTGAAATTTTGAGTAGCTCGCTGGCAAAACCCACGCTACGGTGTCTGCTGATGACACAAGCGCCGTAGCGTGGAATCCGTCCACAAAAATGATTAAAAAAGTCGTCTGAAAACTCAAACACCAGGTTTTCAGACGACCTTTCACATTTTTTCAACCATGCCCGGGAGACTCCGGCGCACCTGCGGGCTGTTTGTAGCGGTTGTACATAAACAGATACTGCGTCGGGAACCGGCGTATCCAATATTCCGTATTTTCATTGATTACCCGCGCATCGTGTTCTTTATCGCCGTTCAGTTCGCCGCGTAAGGGTTCGATGTGCAGGACAAACCCGCGTCCTTTCGGCAGGCGTTCTCCGCAGAAAAACAATGCCTTAACCCCTTTTACCTGCGCGAGCTTGCCTGCCAGCGTCATGGTAAAAGCCGGTTTACCGAAAAACTCTGCCCACACACCGTCTCCGCCTTCTTCTGGCGCAGGGACATGGTCGGGTAAAACGATGGTGGCTTCGCCCGCACGCAAGGCTTTGATGACCTGCTTAACGCCTTGAATACTGGTCGGCGCGGTTTTACCTTTACCGCGTACGCGCCCCGCCTGCATGACTTCATCCATCGCTTTGAGCTTCGGCGGTTTGTACATCGCCGTAAGCGGAAACGGAAGCTGTTGGCTGATATATCGTCCGGCAAGGTCGTAGCTGCCGATGTGCGGGGTAATAAACAACAATCCTTCGCCCGCATCCAACGCAGCCTGTACATGCTCCCAACCGCGTACTTCTACAAACAATTTTTCTATGCTCTCAGGTCGTCTGAAAAAAGCCACGGGCAATTCCAACCCGCCTTTGACGGTTTCGCGGAACACAGTCTTGACCGCCGCCTCATCGGGCTGCAAACCGGCCGTCCGCATATTGTCAAATACGCGTTCGCGATCCTCACGGCGCAGATAATAAACCACACCGCCCAACACGCCCGCCAATGCGTGCAACAGGCGCAGCGGCATGGCAGCGAAGAGTTTGAAAAAAAAGGTAATCAGAATATACATAAAGGTATACCAAAGAAAGGTGGTCGGATTGTATAGCCGAATACGCAGGCAGTCGATACCTCTTTGACTGCCTGCACGCCGTTTCCATCAAGATGCTCCTTCAAACTAAATAACAAAATTGATAGTAACTGTTGTAAAATTTTTACAGACTGAAAACGTACAGACGAGACTTTCCCTAAAACTTCGTTAATTTTCAAAACAGCTATCTGCTATCAATAAAAATATCGGAAAAACAGCTTTGCTTTTTATATTTATCTGTTTATAAATTATTTTTTAAATTTCAACCCAAATCTACACTTCTGCCTTTTCATTTCCCTATAAATTAAACCTTGTTTTTCATTTCTAAAAAATCGTCTTTTTTGCTCGTTTTAAAATACATTGGGATTTGATCAAACAACAATTATTTACGGCAAATTTAAACGCAAATGCTCTCTTTTGCGCCTGATTGATGTACACTTACGAACGTAAGCATTTGAAATTTATCAAAAATATAAGAAGAATCACAATCATCTTCTTTTTGTAATGCTTCTCAAATCAAACTACACGAACAGAAAGGCATACACCATGGAAACCAAACGTCTCTCTTCTCTTCTCAAACTCATCGCCAACCCCGAACGCATGACCATTTTGTTCATGTTGATGGACAGCGAACGCAGCATCGCTGAGTTATCCGAAGCACTCGGACAGCCTGCGACTGCTGTTTCCAACCATCTCGCGCGTTTGCGCTCCGAAGGTTTGATCGATTTCACCCGCTACCACCGCGTCATCGAATACCGACTGGTATCCGAAGAAGCCGCCGTCATTCTCAATACGCTGCGCCATTTGGAAAACCGTAAAGCCGCCTAAAGGCTGTTGAGCGTTGTTTTTTCAAACGGATTTTTGTTTCAAAACCGGCAGCCGCCAAAATCCCCTGATGTTACAATAACGTCCCGTTTACCCAACAAAGCGGTTTTGCATGAACCGCTTTTGTTTTGTCCTTATTTTGCCCGAAAAGCCCGAAACGCTTTTCAGACGACCCTCACACACGGAATCCGCATGAAAATCACCACTTGGAACGTCAATTCCCTCAACGTGCGCCTGCCACAGGTGCAAAACTGGCTTGCCGACCATCAGCCCGATGTCCTCGTTTTGCAAGAACTCAAGCTCGACCAAGACAAATTTCCCGCCGCCGCCCTGCAAATGATGGGCTGGCACAGCGTTTGGAGCGGACAAAAAACCTACAACGGCGTCGCCATCATCAGCCGCAGCGAACCGCAAGACGTACACGTCGGTCTGCCCGCCCTGCCCGACGACCCTCAACGCCGTGTCATCGCCGCAACCGTCAACGGCGTGCGCGTCATCAATGTCTATTGCGTCAACGGCGAAGCTCTCGACAGCCCGAAATTCCAATATAAAGAACAATGGTTTGCCGCATTGACCGAATTTGTCCGCGACGAAATGACACGCCACGAAAAACTGGTCTTGCTCGGCGACTTCAATATCGCGCCTGCCGATGCCGACTGCTACGACCCCGAAAAATGGCATGAAAAAATCCACTGCTCATCCATTGAGAGACAGTGGTTCAAAAATCTGTTGGATTTGGGCTTGACCGACAGCCTGCGCCAAATCCACCCCGAAGGCGCGTTTTACACTTGGTTTGACTATCGCGGCGCGATGTTCCAACGCAAACTCGGACTGCGCATCGACCATCAGCTTATCAGCCCCGCCCTGTCTGCCGTGTTGAAAGACGTTTATGTCGATTTGGATGCGCGCGCGCAAGAACGCCCGAGCGACCATGCGCCAGTCGTGGCTGAATTTGATTTGTAAGGCGTAATCTTTAAAAAAGGTCGTCTGAAAACCAAAAATTGGGTTTTCAGACGACTTGAGACCTTTGTAATAACATAGGTTACTAAAATTTTATGCTCAATCTCATTTTCAAAATGCAAAACTTTTCTGATTTTCCTACTTTTTTGCTCAATATTAGGAAGGTTTTAGGTAATTGAAAGTTTTTTGGCGCATTTTTATGCGTCAAATTTCGTTAACAGACTATTTTTGCAAAGGTCTCGACTTTTTTAAATTCCGGGCTGTATTGGCGTGTACGGGTTTGACGTTTGGTTTTTTATTATTCAAACCACCAAAACTCTTATTCAATATGTCGCCTGACGCCCAAAGTCAGCCTATCTAAACCGGCCAAATCCTGTCGGGTTTCAATCTCTGTAAAACCATTTTCCGACAAAATCTGCCGTACTGCCCCACCTTGGTTATATCCATGTTCCAACAGCAACCACCCGCCCTCTTTCAAAAATTCAGGCGCACGCTGTGCCAGCTCCCGAATACAGGTCAAGCCGTCGGCAAAATCGGTCAATGCCGTCTGAGGCTCAAAACGCAAATCTCCTTGGTTCAAATGGCTGTCATCTGCCTCAATATAAGGAGGGTTGGAAACAATAACATCAAAACGGTATTTGTCTTCAGACGAGGTTTTATCTGTATCGAACCATGATCCTGATGCAAACTCAACTGCTGCACCCAAATTTTCTGCGTTTCGACGGGCAACAACCAAAGCCTGCCTGCTAATATCAGACGCGCGTACTTCTGCGTCCTTCCGTTCCAATGCCACCGTAACGGCAACCGCCCCGCTACCGGTACCCAAATCCCAAACCCGTCCGTTTTTCGGAAGATGTTCGATAACCGCTTCAACCAAATGCTCGGTTTCCGGACGGGGAATCAAAACATCAGGGCAGACTTCAAACCAACGGCCATAAAACTCCCGACCACCCATGATATAAGCTATTGGCTCACCATTCAGACGACGCTCCACCAAACTATCCAGCCGAGCGAAAATATCTGCCGGAATCGCTTCTGCTCCCTGCGTTATTAATTGAACACGGCTGTAACCTCCCGCCTTTTGCAAAAGCATACGTGCCTCTATGCGCGGTAGTGGAGACTGCCGTATCCAATCATCTAATGTCATCATTCTTCCTTCATTCATTTCCATCTCATTATCCATCAGCTCTGCCTGCTAAAACATAAAATACTTCCAAGATTTCCTTGGATTTGCCGACATTTAATTTTCCAAGTAGCTTTTTTGCTCATCAAGCAACAGGATTAAGATGGGAAACATAACAATGCTGGAGGCTTTGTGAGGATTTCCCTATAGAAGATGTCGTTTGATGAAAAAACACAAAAACTATTGAAGGTCGTATCCCTTAATACCGCTTTAAAACTACTACACATTTATCCTATACCCTATATATTTTCTTGTATTTAATAAATGAACACATCTGATAAAAAGCAACCAGGTAAAAACAGTACAAGCATCATAATCAAACGCTAAACGTTCTTAAACCACCATTTCCCTTAAGTAAGCAAGGATTAGGCTGTGTATTCCTGATTGGAAAGTTTTCTATAAATAAGGATGCGTCGTATTTAAAACATCATAAAAGCTGAGAGGTCGTCTGAAATATTTCAGACGACCTCTCAGTGAATAAGGCAAAAGCCTGAAATAATCAGGCTTTTATATTTGGCTCCCCGACCTGGGCTCGAACCAGGGACCTGCGGATTAACAGTCCGTCGCTCTACCGACTGAGCTATCGGGGAAAGATTTCGAATTATAGAGAAAGAAGTAACTTACGTCAACACTATTTTAAAAAATACAATGGTGTAAGTTCCTAAAATACGGATAAATACCGGAATTTATAGAATTTCAGCAATATGCTTCGCAGCACGCTTGGCATCCAACAAAATCAAGCCCAGCTTACCGCTTTCTCTTGCCATCAAAGCCAAAACCGCGTTTTCTCCTGCCTGACTCAGCAAAATATAACCAGTCTTCCCTTTCACCATAACCTGATCAAGCTCACCGCAAGCCAACTCATGGACGGAGCGGTTACCCAATGCCAACAATGTTGCTGACATCGCACCAACACGGTCTGCATTTAAATGCGACGGCAACATGGTTGCAATAGGCAAACCGTCAGTAGAAATAACGGCTGAAGCAGTAATATCAGGAGAGGTATTATTCAAATCGCTTAATACAGAAATCAATAATTGTTGCATACATATTCCATTCTAAAATAATAATCGGTATATAGTGTGTTAACGGCTTCCATAGCGGTGGTATAAAACTTTGACCAAGGTTACAAATGCCTCCTTGTTCAAATCAGGCATACCGCCGATAACCAAAATCAACTTGGTATTACCGATATATAAAGGGAAGAAAGTCAACTCACTTTGTCCTGAAGGATCGCAAATACCCCATGCATTATTATTAATATGCAGATTATTACGGATTAATAGGCGATGGCTACTGTCCATCTTCGTTACTTCACTGGCCAAAAGCCCCAACTCTTCGGCAGCCTCGTGATGGAAATTCGCATTTGCAAAATACAATCCGTTCTCATCTGCCAATAATGCCTTACCTGAGCTTGAAAGTTGCTCCAATACAGAAGGCAATTGCTCGTCAGTAAGATGTATATCCTCATTACTGACATTTTCATCACCATACAGAAACTCAAGGCGTTGCAGGCGGTACAGTAAATTCAAAGCGGTATCAATATCACTGGTATCTGCCCATGCCAAAATTTTCTCACTGCTGATAACCTCTGTCGGACTTGCCTTCAGCAAGCTATATAACAAAGTGCGGCTGGCACTGGGAGTATCACTCGTCACCGCATAATATGCCCCTGCCGGTGTAACTTTAGGATATAAATTTGATTGTAAAGAAAGAGTCGATTCCATTTATTTTATACCTCTAAACCCGGGTCGATTGAGAACAACATTGCACTTACCAATTGTTTTACATCATCTTCTCTTCGAGCATCAATCTCAAATACCGGCACATTAAAATTATTTTGAGCCAAGTATTTCTGATAAACGTCAACGCTTGGCAGTGATCGAATATCCATCTTAGTAACACCGACAACTAGCGGGGCTTTTTTCAATAATTCACGAAAAGCCTCTAAGAAAAATTGCAGGTCTTTTAGTGGGTTAGTACGGGTATTATCCAAAAGCAGAACCAAACCCATACTACCTTGACTTAAAATTTCCCACATAAAATTAAAGCGTTCCTGCCCTGGTGTACCATAAAGGTGGACTTTCACCTCTTCATCCAAATGAATAACTCCATAATCCATTGCTACAGTAGTATAACCTTTTCGCACCAACGTCATATCGGAAGCTGATGCGTCCGTTTGTACAGGAGGTTCATCCGACAAAGCTGAAATAGCTGTTGTTTTACCCACTCCGACCGGACCGGTAAAGATAATCTTATTTTCCTTCATTACATGTCCTTCTTATCGTTTTCCCAATAACTTACGCATCAATCGTTGCAGCAGTCCGCGTGGTTGTTCTTGCGACGGCCCTGCAATTTTCTCGGCATCTTTTACCATCTGACTATCAGGCACATTGCTATTTACATCAACTTGTTCGGAAACATTGGTCTGATTGTGTGCGTATTCAGTGTCCGTTGCCAAGAAACCGGTTACAGAGGTAGCTGCAAGATAATTCAATATATCGGGCATCTCCAACGGCATAACCTTATAGAGAATATTCAGATTAACCGATGTTTTAGTCAGAAAGGCGGACAGCCTCATAGATTCAGGCACAGGAGCCAGCCTGGTCAGATTGGGCCAACGTTTCAATGTAAAAATAGTTTGAGGCGTCATCGGATAAATCAGACGACCTTGTGCGGTCCAAATCGCCATCTGCCACAGACAAGACATAATGGTAACTTTGGCTTTTTCCTTCCATTGAGGATTGTCAGGCACTACTTTGCATACCACAGAAAGATTGTCGTCTTTGCAAAGGCTCTCCAAATCATGTGCATTAACAGTCAACAAAACACGCTGAATACTTGGGAAAACTATCAATACCGGCTTACCTTCATGTAAAACAGCAATATCCTGATGGCCTTGACTAGCGAATTTCAATGCTCCCAACAATCCTTTATTCGGGTTAAACCGTTTGATTGTTGCTTTTCGCCCTCCTTCGGCACCACCATTACCCTGGGGATTTTGTTTTGCTGTCTCACTATCAGCAGGATTAAAAACATTGCCTCCTTGAGCTAAACTTCTCAATACAGGAAACAAGGTATCGAATTTGACCGGCTTAGAGAGATATGGCGTCTCCACAGAAGGTTCTTGTGAGGAAAACATCGCAACTGGAATATCGGAATATTCGATTTTCAACGTTTTCCAAGTCTCAATGCCGTCAGCCGTATCTGTATCTACCAGAACCAAATCCGGCTTTTCAACAGAATCCGTACCGATGATTTGATAATTCGTCGTATTGTGCATTTTGAAAGCCATACGGAATACAGCTTCCTGCTGCTCATTCATATCCCGAAGCATAACCCGTATGGTTTTAATTTTAGGTAACAGATTGTCCATAGATGGTACTCTCTAAATGTTATTTTATTTTTTTGAATATTGATTTACGCGTTGAAGCAAGCGGCTCATAGCCAAAATAACCTCTTCCGGCAAACTGACAACCCGTTCACGCAAGATACGTAAGAACTGTTCCAAACGTGCCCAGTCTTCAACTCTTTCGTAAAGATCAAACAACATGATATATAACTGAGACTCTTGCGGATATTGCAGTACAGCCTGCTCCAAAGTATCAACAGCCAAATCCAACTGACCATACATCAATAAGGACTCGACTTCTTTTAGAGCCTCATCAGCAGGTGATGAATTCATGCTGATAACGGACGAGTCTTTTTGTACCAAATCTCGGTATTTCGCTTTCATTTGCAAAGAAGTGGGCTGCAAATAACCTCTGGCCAAACCAATTTCTTTCACGCGATTCTCATTTGGTCCCTTTTCCAAATCATCAAAAACCTCATGGTAACCTAGACTATATCCCCAGCCGAGCATCCGTTCTTTCACTTGGCGGCCATATTGTCCGAGTGAGTGATAAAGCTTCCATAAATGTTGCGCGAACTGACCAATTTCTTCATTTTGGTAGTCCAACTTCAAAGCATCAATAATTAAGCTGGCAGGTTTTGGAGAGGTTTGAATAGCACGGTTGTATTGTTGTACTGCCGTTTTATAATCAACCTTATCCTTCAAAATTTTTGCACCATGCTCAGGCTTAACAAATCCAATGACTGCACCCATTTCCTCGGGTGTGATGTCATTAAATTCTTTTTTCCCTAACACAATTAAAGAACGTTTTGAAGCTTGAGAAGTTGGAGAAGTGTGCTGAACATCATCTGAAGAAGTTGAATCCGATTCTGAAGAATCTTCGATTCCTGAAGGTTCACCAATTCTGCGCTCAATTTCCTGCAAGCTCCATCCCAAACGCTCCTCAGCCAAAACACGCAGGCGCAAATGCGTCGGCTCAGTCATTAAACCAACCTTAACGTATTCAGCCAAACTCTCCTCGGACAAAACCAATCCGTGTTTTTCCAACGCATCAGCCAACATGTCGACATTGCCTACGCGGAGGCTCAACCCGATTAATTCATGAACCAGCTTTTCGGGAGCCCCATCGCCCAACCCGTTCAGATACCCTGCCAAAGACTCCGCAGCCTTGCTTTCATAACCGAACTGTTTGTACACCTGATATTCAGTCAGAGGATCGACTTCCTGAGCAGATACTGATGCCGTTGAACCCGAGGTCTCTCCACCACCCCATTCCCAATCCTGTTGTTCAGTATCAGAAACAGACTGATTGACCTGATCCATCCAATCCGGAGTAACAGCATCCTCATCTTTTTGATTTGGTTTGTTATGATGTATTGATGATTTGGCAACCTTAGTTGTTTTTTTATGTGTCGTTCCGCTTTGCTTGAAACGGACAAACAACAATACAACCAACAAAAGCGCCAACAATACGATTAAAAGTGAATAATCCAAGAACACCTCCCGTTACTGTGGAGCAGCAAACAAACTATATTTTATATTCATATCCGGCAACCATCAAAATTGCCGAATCATCTTATTTTCTGAGTGAATTATGATAACATGATTCAACCGATAATTACATAAAAAACCATTTTGCAAATACCTATATACCATTTTCCAAATCGAAGACACCTATAGATTCGACATGCGAAGTCTGTGCAAACATATTCATTACGCCTACAAATTTCAGCCTATAACCCTTATTTACCAATACTTCCGTATCTCTGGCAAAGGTTGCCGGATTGCAAGAAACATATACTATCTTTACCGGCAAATACGGAACATGTAGTGATTTGACAACAGCATAGGCACCACTTCTCGGGGGATCAAGCAACATCTTGTCGAATTGACCCCATGACGCTAACACAGTCTCATCTGTTTCAAACAAATCCGCTTCAGAGAAGGATACCCTATCGAAACAACCGTTAGCCGAAGCATTATTTCGGGCCCGCTCAACTAACGAACCCTCACCTTCGATTCCAACCACTTCAGCCCCGCTTTTTGCCATAGGGATACTGAAGTTTCCAAGCCCGCAAAACAAATCTGCAATACGCTCGTTTTTCTGAATGTCCAGAAGTTTCAAAGCCCTGCCAACCATCACTCCATTTAAACCTGCATTAATCTGGGTAAAATCCCCGGGTTTGTACGGCATTTCAACCTCAAACTCAGGCAAAGCATATCCCAAAGGCTGACAATCTTTTGGATAAAATGGCTGAGCCTCCTGTCTTCCGGCTTGCAGCCAAATCTGCCACTGCTTTTTCTCACAACCTAGTATCGTATCAAACCATTTTTCAAGTTGTCTCAATTTTTGACTAGGCGGTTTTTTTCTGGAACAAATGTTCAAAACCGTTAGTTTTTCACTATTGAAAAACTCAATAAATAGCAAATCCAAATCTATCAAACTTTGCAACATTTGCTTTATTTTTGGCAACTTCTCAGAAATATGAGCCGGCAACACCATGCATGAATCGACATCAATCACTTCATGGCTCTTTTTTGCCTTAAAACCGATTTTCAGACGACCACCCGCATCCTTTGAAATACTCAGTCTGGCACGATCCCGATAATGCCATGGCGTTCCATATATAGCAGGGAGAATCTGCTCAGGTCGAATTTTGCCGATGCGTTCCAACTGTTCTTCCATAATGCGCTGCTTAAATGCAATCTGGGCTGTCGGATCAATGTGCTGTATTGAGCAACCGCCACATGTATCAAAATGCCTACACTTTGGTTTAACTCGATTTTCCGAATATCGGATGATGTCAATTACCCGTGCTTCATCAAATTGTTTTTTCGAACGGATGATTTCAAACCGTACCCGTTCTCCTGGCATCGCTCCCTCAATAAACAATGCCTTACCATCAACGCGCGCAACACCTCTTCCTTCATAATCCAAAGAAAAAACATCTGCCTCACCATCATATCGCCTGTTATCTGTTAGCATCTTCATCAAGAAAATCCATTTTGCCCGACAGGGCATATTTCGTTTGCAAAAACGTGTATTTTCGCACAAAACCCAAAAGATTCAGGTATGATTGCCCGAAATATTTCCACCTCGTTTTTAAATTTTAAAACATGAAAAAAATTCTCTTCAGTACAAGCCTCGCGGCTCTGACCGCCTACGCAACTGCCAACACTCCCGTTCCTGATGTTTCGCCCGTCTCACAAGGTCAACATGTTGTCATCAACATTCCGCAACAGCGTCTGTTCCTCTATACCGACGGACAACTAACAAAAATTTATCCTGTTGCTGTCGGCAAAGCCATGACCCAAACCAACCTTGGGGAACACAAAATCGGAGCCAAAGCTTTTAATCCTACTTGGCACATTCCGAAATCTATTCAAAAAGAACGCGGAGACGGCGTCAAATCCGTACCGCCCGGCCCCAATAATCCTCTGGGTCCTGTTTTTGTCCGTTTGGGCGACCCGAAATTCAGTTTGGGCATTCACGGCACGAACGCGCCTGCCAGCGTACCGGGCGTCCGCAGCCACGGTTGTGTGCGCATGAAGTCTCCGGATGCGCTTGAATTTGCAAAAACCATCGCAACCGGCGCCCCTGCTTCCGTTATTTACCAACTTGCCAGCCTCAACGAAGATGCCAATAAAAATCTTTGGCTGGCTGCATATCGCGATCCTTACAATAAAAAGAACCTCGATACCGATGCACTGAAAAAAAGTATTGCCGCCTGGGCTAAGGCGCACGGCAAAACGATTAATGCCACCCGTATCGATGCAATTTTGAAGGCGCGTACCGGAGCGGCAAACTGTTTGACCTGTGCCAAAGGCGTCAAATTGAAAACCCCGCTGAAATCCTTGGCATGGATGAGCGGCTCCAGTGCCTTCAGCAAACCGAAAGTCATGCCGAAACCCGCCCCTGTGAAAGATGAAGTATTACCCGCCGGTTCTGAAATCGAAATAGATGCCGAAGATACTCCGACTCCGAAAGCAGCTTCGGAATACTCACCGAGAAAACCCAAAGCTGCCGAATACACCCCTCCACCGGCAGCTTCTACACCTTCCTATCCAAAATATGATCTGCCGGCAGACGGAGATCCTACTTCATTGCTGTTTTAAGTAGAGATTGCCCTATAACTGTTTAAAATAGAATAGGTTGCTCACCATTTATTCTGCATGAACAGGAATAACCGTTAGGTAAGTTGCCTTTATAAGGTCGTCTGAAAACTTGTTTTCCATGTTTTCAGACGACTTTTATTTTATATATGTCAGTACCGTTTCGTATTACTCATAGTGGCTGTTTCCACTATACATCACCGTTCCTCTATAATGGGCCACAGTATTCGAACGAAGTCGATACCGGCAAATCTGCCTACATCTAAAAATTACTCTTGGAGAAATCTATGAATTCGAAAATCAAAGTCGGCATCGTCGGTGCAACAGGCTACACCGGCGTAGAGCTTTTACGGCTTCTCAGCAGTCATCCGAATATTGAAATTACAACGGTAACCAGCCGCAGCGAGTCAGGTAAAGCAGTTTCTGATTACTTTCCCAGTCTGAGGGGAATCTACGATCTGACCTTTCAAACACCCGAACACGCCGGTTTGGAAAAATGCGATATTGTCTTTTTCGCCACCCCAAATGGAATCGCCATGAACGATGCTCCCCGTCTTTTGGAAAAAGGTATCCGCATCGTCGACTTATCCGCTGACTTTCGTATACAGAATATTTCCACATGGGAACATTGGTACAAAATGAAGCACGTCAGCCCCGATATTGTTCCTCAAGCGGTGTACGGATTAAGTGAATTAAACCGAGATGCCATCGCGTCTGCACAAATCGTTGCCAACCCCGGCTGTTATCCGACCTGCGTTTCACTGCCTTTACTGCCCTTGCTGAAAGAAGGTCGTCTGAAACCGCATATGCCGCTGATTGCAGACTGTAAATCAGGCGTATCCGGCGCAGGTCGGAAAGCCAATATCGGCTCGCTGCTTTGTGAAGCCGGGGATAATTTTAAAGCCTACGGCATTGCGGGACACCGACACCAACCCGAAATTCAGCAAACCATCGCCACATTGCAACCAGAAATTGCCAAACATTTCATCTTCGTTCCTCATCTGACACCCATGATCCGTGGTATGCACGCCACTTTATACCTGCATCTTGAGGACGGATGCAATCCGGAAGCGGTTTTACGCGAATTTTATCGGGACAGTCCTTTTGTGGACATCATGCCGGCCGGTTCAACACCAGAAACCCGCAGCGTGCGCGGGGCAAACCTTTGCCGTGTCAGCATCCAAAAATCTTCGTCTGACAATGTATGGATCGCTCTGTCCGTCATCGACAACTTAGTTAAAGGGGCGGCAGGACAAGCTGTTCAAAATATGAATATCATGTTCGGCTTTGATGAAAAACTCGGTTTGATACAAACTCCACTCCTACCTTAATCATATAAAAAGGTCGTCTGAAAACTTTTCAGACGACCTTTCTCTATTTTTGACTCATGCGACAATGAATATGCACGGCACATTTACTGGAATGCGCATTACAAATACGGCTGCAAAGTCCGCTTTAAAATATCAATATCGCTAACTTCAGTAATATTGGCTTCCCCCAAACGGTTCAGCCCGATAAAGCGCATCACGCCGCTACTGACCTTTTTATCATGACTCATATGGCTGATCCATTTTTCAAACGGGAATTTAGGCGGCAATGACGGCAATCCTGCAGCCTCCATTAAAACAGCGATTCGACGTGTGTCCGCATCGGAAATTTTACCCAATGCTTCGGATAATCTACCTGCCAGCACGCAACCCGCTGCCACTGCCTCACCATGCAACCATACTCCGTAACCCATTTCCGCCTCGATAGCGTGTCCGAAAGTATGACCAAGATTAAGCCACGCGCGGATACCTTGTTCGGTTTCATCTTTGGCAACAATGTCGGCTTTCATTTTGCAGCAGTGATATACCGCCTGCGTCAATTTCTCTTGGTTTTGTACCATCAAATCCGCAATGTTTTGTTCCAACCACTCAAAGAAATCAACATCGCCAAGTGCACCATATTTAATAACTTCCGCCATGCCTGCCGATAATTCTCGGCGCGGCAAGGTCTTCAATGTTTCCAAATCAGCCAAGACCGCCTGCGGTTGGTAAAACGCACCAATCATATTTTTTCCAAGCGGATGGTTGATGCCCGTCTTCCCACCTACGGATGAATCCACTTGACTCAACAGAGTTGTCGGGATTTGGATAAACGGCGCACCTCGTTGATACGTTGCAGCGGCAAAGCCGACCATATCGCCGATTACCCCGCCACCCAATGCAATTAGTGTGGTTTTCCGTTCGGCCCTGTTTTCCATCAATCCGTCAAAAATAAGGTTCAATGTCTGCCAGTTTTTATATTTTTCGCCATCCGGCAAGATAATGCTGAAATGCCTGATACCGATTCTGTCCAAACTCATTTGAAGACTTTTCAGATATAAAGGCGCAACAGTCTCGTTGGTTATGATTGCGGCTGTTTTATTCAAATAAGGCTTGAGTAAACTATCAGCCTGACCGATAAGGTCGTACCCGATAAAAATAGGATATTGATGAGACGGAGTTTGAACAGTCAAAGTACGCATAGGAGAAGACTCCTTGTCAAAATAAATCATGTGAGAACAACGCAAAATAATATACGCTTGCCGTTCTGTTGAAAACTGACTAGATAAAGAACGTTTTATCAAGCAAAACCAATAGGGCTGCAAGCGCATAACTAAAAGTCGTCTGAAACCGTTTTTATTACATTTCAGACGACCTAATCAACAAAGGCAACACCTTCAATCATCATATTCAATGAATTGTCGCTCATCCAAACATTCAACCAATTTTCGAAGGGTTTTAGCACAACTCTCAGACTCTATAACGATATGCGCAGTCTCACGATAAATCGGATCCCGAACCGTATACAATCCGCGTAATTTCTTTAAAGGATCGTCCGTTTTTAAAAGCGGGCGGCTGCTATCATAACGTGTACGCTCCAACAGCACTTCAGGTAATGCATGCAAATAAACTACCGTACCATGCTCACGCAAGAAACGTCGATTTTCTTCACGCAAAACCGAGCCACCTCCCGTCGACAACACAATACCGTTTAATGCCGACAGCTTTTTCAGCATCAAAGTCTCACGGTGGCGGAATCCTTCCTCTCCTTCCATCTCAAAGATAGTGGAAATAGAAACACCTGACGCTGAGCAAATTTCCAAATCACTATCATAAAACGGGCAATCGTAAATTTGAGCAAACTGCCTTCCCAGCGTTGTTTTTCCTGCTCCCATCAATCCGATGAGAATTAAATTACCATTGAGCTTTTCCATGAAGGTGTTCATCCGATACAAGATTTATGAATACTGCCGAGCATGCGTTAGTGCTTATTTATACTTAGTTTCCAACAGTACCGATTATATCGTGTTTAACCCTGCTTACCTAAGACCATGGATGGTATAAAGATTAAAGTGATGTTTTCAGACGACCTCTCTATAGTAATAGTAGCTTCATCCCCACTCATTTGTCACAAACAATTTATAGTGGATTAACTTTAAACCAGTACGGCGTTGCCTCGCCTTGCCGTACTATCTGTACTGTCTGCGGCTTCGCCGCCTTGTCCTGATTTAAATTTAATCCACTATAGAATGAAAGTAGCCATCAGTGTATAAAAAACTCAATATCTCTTACTATGTGGTGAAGTCTAGATTAAACTCCTCAACAAATAGAAATACATCAATCATCAAATATAGCTATTACCATTTATGGATATTTCACCATATTCCTTCCGAAATAAACAAAAATCCCTAAAATTCCCTATCTAATTTGTGCCAATTAAAAAGGCATATACCCTTCCGAGTATATGCCTTTTCCAATTTTAGTAGCGGAGATTGCTGCCTACACCATCCATAATTCGCGGGGTGATGAAAACCAGCAATTCGCGACGCTCTTCTTTTTTCGCACGGGATTTGAACAAATTGCCTACCACTGGCAAATCGCCCAATAATGGTACTTTGTTAATCGTATCGCTATTATCTTCTTCATAGATACCGCCAACAATCAACGTGCCACCATCTTCAACCATTGCCTGAGTATTCAAGTTTTTAGTCTGAATACATTTGGTAATCAAAGAGTCCACTGTACAGTCTTGCGGCGTATCTTTGGTAATTTTTACAGTCATGATAACTTGACCATCAGGCGTTACATTCGGCGTTACCGTTAAGCCCAACACGGCTTTTTTGAACGAAACCGAAGTTGCACCACTGGAAGAAGCCTCCTGATACGGTATTTCGGTACCGGACTCAATAGTAGCTTCTCTACGGTCTTGAGTCAGGACACGCGGATTAGAAATGGTCTTACTTTTACCGGTAGCTTCCGAAGCAGAAATTTCCAAACCCAATGCACCTGATGACAAAGCTCGTACCAGAGCAATATTATTAGTCGCTGCTGCTGCAGGCAGGCTAATATTCGGTTGTAAAGACCATGTACGGTAATTTGCATCACCTCGCAAAACAGCCGAATTAGTATTATGGTTATCTTGCGCATTACTCCAAGAGTTACCCCAAGCGTTGCGTCCTTTGGAACCTGCGACACCGAATTTCACCCCCAAATCACGCGAAAAACCGTCTTTTGCTTCAACAATACGGGCTTCAACCATGACTTGACGAGTCGGCACATCCAACTCCTCAATTAACTTACGGAATTTTTCTACAACATTTCGATTATCTGTAATAATCAAAGTATTCGTTGCAGGATCAATCAGCGCACTACCACGGCCACTCAACAAGGTATTTCTACCATTGGAGTTTCCACTATTGTTGTCGTCCAAACGTAAAATTTTCCGGAACTCTTCTACATTCTTATATTTCAATTGGAAGGTTTGAGAATATAAAGGCCCCAACTCAGCAATTTCTTTCTCTGCCTGTAAGAAAGCCTTATCTTTGGCCAACAATTCATCACGAGGTGCAATATTGATGATATTACCTTGTCGGCGCATATCCAAATTACGCGCCTGCATAACCAAATCCAAAGCCTGATCCCAAGGCACATCTTTCAAAGAAAGTGTCATTTTACCATTCACGGAATCACTGGCCACGATATTAACCCCGGACTCCTTCGCAAGGATTTGTAAAATGGTACGTACTTCAACATCTTGGAAGTCTAGGGAAATTTTACGGCCGCGGAAAGATTTATTTGGATTTGCATTCAATCCACTTGATTCCGTACTAGCGGACTTAGGCATTACTTCAAAAGCAAATTGACCATTTGCAGCCTTGGTATTGAAATCCCAATTACCATTATTACGAATAATGAGTTGGGCATCATTTCCAATACGTTTTAACGTAATATTTTTAACCGGTGTACTGAAATCGGCAACATCCAAACTGCGTTGCGCTTGTGTTGGCAACGGATAATTTTTCAGAGTAATAATAACTCGATCACGTTGTTGCTTCACTTCAGGCTTTCCTGTAAAAGCAGGCGCATTCAATTCCACAATACCAGAGTTATGTGCACCTTTTCTGAAGTCAATATTAGCTGAATTTACAGTTTGTTTGACTGTTTCAGACGAGCTTACTTTCTGATGTGCATTTCCATTATTTGAAATAGCTGCAGAAGTTATGGTTCGATCAGATGATTCTGTAACAAATACCCATACTTCATTACCATGGACTTCAGTATTATATTGCGCTGCTTTATTCAATCCCAAAACAATACGAGATCGGTCATTATTCTGAGCCGCAGTAATTTGATTTAACAAAGGATCTGCGTATTCCAATACAGGTTGAGCCAATTGAATATTTGTTTTGGCAAAATCCAAGGCAATTCGGGACGGAGTGGATGTAACAAAACCGCTCGGGCTAATCACATCCCGATCAAAACGAATTTTGATAATTTTTTGACTATCCGGCAAAGTTGATACATTAATATCAGTAATATTACCTGCCAACGCAATTTGTGCTGCCGCAATCATACTGATGCCGGCAAATAATTTCGTCATATTTTTAGTTTTCATGAAGTGAGACCCCTTAAATTAGTTTGAATTCGTTGCTGAAGCATTACCGACATCATTTGAACTATTTTCAGCATTATTACTTAATGACAATTCCGCCTTTCGATAAATCCAATTGCCCGAACTATCCTCAACCAATTCTGTCAAAACAATCAAATCCTCAGTAATGCTTTGGATTTTTCCATAATTTTGTCCGATGTAATTCCCCGGATAAACTGTATAGACATGTCCATTTACATCAATAAAACCGGCAGTTTTACTGCCATTACTCAGCATCCCTACGTACCGCATATTTTCTAAACTGAATGCTTCCAATGCTTCTTTTGGACGATTAGGATTTGGAGCGTTATTACCTTTAGGGGCATTATCCAACCGTCGAAAATCGAATGCATTTAAACCACTATAAGCCGGTGGATTATAAACAGCTGGAGGGTTCACTACCGGAGCCTCAAATGGAATGATATGAGACTTAGCATCCTGACGTGTCTTAGTCATCCACTCATTCAAATCGTCATATGCCGGTGTACACCCCGTCAATGACAGGATACTTGTAAGTAAGAAAATTTTATTTTTCATGATTTTCCTATCATTTATTATTTTTGTTCAGAATTGGCTTGGCCATTTTCTGAATCCCCCTGTGCCTGACTCTGCTGAGCGGCAAGTTCTGCTGCTACTTCATCTGCTGGACGGGCTTTATATGTCGTCGCAATTGCTCTAAGCGTTAAAATATCATTTTTACTATCTTTGCTATTTTTACTATCTGAAACATGCGATATTTTTAACGACTCCAATGTAATTATCCGCGATAAACCACCAACATCTCTAGCAAATTGGTTAATCTGATTATATTTGCCCGTAATCGATATTTCATACGGTAACTTCTGTATTGGTCCATCATTGACCGGAACCTGTGGAACTACACTATCTAAGCGAAGACCGTTTGCTGAACCTGCCTGGTGCAGTTCTTGAATCAAAGTAGGAATTTCAGCATCAGTAGGTAGCTGTTTTAACAAGATGTCAAATGAAGAACGAATAGAGGCCAATTCGGCTTTCAAGTTATCCAAACTTGCAGCCTCAATACTCTTTTTCGTATATGTTTCCTTTAACTCTGCCTCCTTTGCCTCTTGGGTTGAAAGTGTTTCCAGCTGATCACGAAATACTATTCCATAGCCAACTGCCAATACTCCTGCAACTGCTAATGCAGCTAATACAAACTTTGCAGCAGGATTCAACAAATATAAATTCTGAATATCCAAATTTTTTACTTTTGCTGAGGCCATTTATTTTTCCTCCCCGTTCTGTGCTTTCGTCGGATCATCATTAATTGCTTCTCTCTCAGACTTGACTGGAATACTCGCAGAACCAATCATAGATTTAATATTAAATTCTTGATAATTATCAATTTTCTTAATTTCCAAAAGTTCTGGCTGCGTAAAAATACCTGTACTTGGCAAAGACCGCATAAACATGGCAATTTTATTATCGCTAATCGCTCGACCTGTAATCTTATAAGAAGTCGGATTTTCTGCATCAAGAGAAGTGATATAAGTATTATCTGGAATAACCACATTCAAACTATCGATGATATATGCAGCTTGGGAACGTTTTTCTTGCAACTCCTCAACTTTTTGCTTTTTAGCCAAGAAGTTTTCTTTTTCCTGCTGTAATTTTTTTATTTCTCCTAAATCATTATCCAACTTGGTAATTTCTGCTTCCAAAAATGTATTCCTACTTTCTTGATCACTAATAGCATTATTGATCGCTAAATAAGCTATTGCAGATAAACCAACTCCTATTAATAACGAAGAAAGCATCAAAATTTTAAATTGCTGTCTTTTACGTTGCTTAATTTCTTCTCTATATGGGAGAAGGTTAATTTTAATTAATTCAGTCATATTACAATCCCCTTAATGCTAATCCAAATGCAAGTGTCAAAGCAGAAGCATCAACTTGTAACTGTGACAAATCGACCTTACCGCCTCGCTCCACGTATGTAACTGGCTGAATACATTGTGTTGCTGTATTTGTCTGCGAAAAAATGCTTTCAGCCAAACCAGTCTGTTGCGATGCAGAGCCAGTTAATAAAATATGCTTCACATTTGAAAAAGCATCTGTCGGCTGTGTTGTGTAATAAAACTGTAATACTCTTTGCACCTCCTGAGCCACTTGAACATTAAAACGGTCTGCAATTTGTGCTTGATAATCAGTTGGTTTACTCGTAGATACCATCATTTGGGCAGCTTTTTCTTCCGTAACCTGATATGTACGTTGAATCAACTGGTTCAATTGCTCAGTACTTACAGGCATTTCCTGCTTGTATAGAATTTGCCCATTCTGAATAATCAACGCATACATCTGTGTTGCATAAATTCCAAATATAGCAACTTTTTCATTTGTTAATTCAGGAGCGTACTGGTTAATCCAAAATACGAAGGCATTACGCTGCGCCAATAAATCCAAATCTAACGCCGATAGGGACAATCCTGCCCCCTCAAACATTTCGATCATAGGTTCAACGTCATCCTTACGCGCTGCAACCGTCAAAATCTGCTGCCCTGCTGGAATAACAGACGCACCGACGACTTGATAATCATAATTTATTTCATCGATAGGTCCGATTGAGGAGATTTCGGATTCTGCAAATTCATCCAAATCCAACTCAGTATCCTTTTGTGAATAAACCACTTGCTCAATTGTCGCTAATCCTTGAGGGATAGCTGCAATAATATTCTTACAAGAACTGCGCAATTGTGAATATGCGTGTTGCAAATAAGTAACAAGTTGGTCGTAGTCTTGAATTTTGTTACCTTTTACAATATTTTTAGGTAATTTAGTAATAACGTATTTTTCCAACTGAATTTGGTTTAAACTACGCCCTGACAGCTGAACCATCTTGATGGCATGCTGACTAATATCGATGCCGATGGCAGAACGGTTGCTTAACCCTGAAGAGGACTTGCCAGCCTTACTAGTTGTATTTTTAGGGTTTTTTGATAAGCCAATCATAAGATTTCCCTGTATTATTAGGAGTGAGTAACTGTTTCGATATCCGTAAAGGACTTGCTCTTTACACGAGAAATGCCGTGTTTTATAGAAATCGATATCTATTTTACTTTATTTAATACCAATAATGGCAAAATTATTACCTAGTCATGATTAAAAAGATTATAACAACCTGTATCGGTTTGATGTTGGGCCTAGCAATTTTTACTACTGGATTGATTGCTATAGCAATTTTAGTAACCTACCCCAAACTCCCTCCCTTAGACTCCTTACAACACTACCAACCCAAAATGCCATTGACTATTTACTCGGCAGATGGGCAAATTATTGGCGTCTATGGTGAGCAACGGCGTGAATTTACCAAAATCAACGATTTCCCCGATATTCTCAAGAACGCGGTTATTGCCGCAGAAGACAAACGCTTTTACGAACATTGGGGCGTAGATGTTTGGGGTATTGCTCGAGCAGCGATTAGTAATATCGTTGCAGGAGGCGTTCAATCTGGTGCAAGCACTATCACTCAACAAGTTGCCAAAAACTTCTATTTAAGCAGTGAACGTACATTTACCCGAAAATTTAACGAAGCACTTTTAGCCTATAAAATTGAACAATCCTTGAGCAAGGATAAGATTTTAGAGCTATATTTCAACCAGATTTACTTGGGACAACGCGCTTATGGGTTTGCTTCGGCAGCGCAGATTTATTTCAATAAAAATGTTAAAGATTTGACTTTGGCCGAGGCTGCCATGTTGGCCGGACTACCTAAGGCTCCTTCTGCATACAATCCCATTGTGAATCCAGAACGCGCCAAACTGCGACAAACTTATATCCTGAATAATATGCTGGAAGAAGGGATGATCACTTCTCAGCAACGTGACGATGCATTAAAAGAAGAATTACATTACGAGCGGTTTGTACAAAAAATTGATCAAAACGCGTTGTATGTAGCAGAAATGGTTCGTCAAGAACTATATGAAAAATATGGTGAAGAAGCCTACACCCAAGGCTTTCATGTTTATACAACCGTAAATACCGAAAATCAGCGTGTTGCTACCGAAGCATTGCGTAAGGTCTTAAGAAACTTTGACCGAGGCAGTAGCTACAGAGGAGCAGAAAACTACATTGACCTCAGCAAAACAGATGATGTTGAAGAAACAGTCAGCCAATATTTATCTACTTTATATACCGTGGATAAAATGGTTCCTGCGGTTGTCTTAGAAGCCTCTCGAAAAGCGGTACAAATCCAACTACCCAACGGTCGTAAAATTACCCTTGATACTAAATCGTTAGGTTTTGCAGCTAAAGCAGTTAATAATGAAAAGATGGGGGAAGACCGTATCCGACGCGGTTCAGTCATCAGAGTGAAAAATATTGGCAATGGCTGGACCGTTGTACAAGAACCTTTACTACAAGGTGCACTTGTTTCTTTAGATGCCAAAACCGGGGCTGTTCAAGCATTAGTTGGTGGCTATGACTACCATAGCAAAACTTTTAACCGTGCAACTCAGGCAATGCGCCAACCTGGTTCAACATTCAAGCCTTTCGTATATTCTGCTGCACTAGCTAAAGGTATGACAGCCTCAACCATGATAAATGATGCCCCAATATCCCTACCAGGAAAAGGAGCAAATGGTGGTGTGTGGTCCCCAAAAAATTCAGATGGGCGTTATTCTGGTTACATTACATTGCGCCAAGCATTAACTGCATCGAAAAATATGGTCTCTATCCGCATCCTGATGTCTATCGGAATCGGATACACCCAACAATATGCTCAGCGTTTTGGTTTTAAACCGTCTGAGCTTCCCACAAGTTTATCGATGGCTTTGGGTACCGGAGAAACTACTCCACTCCGTATTGCAGAGGCATATAGTGTTTTTGCCAATGGTGGTTATAAAATCTCAGCTTATGTTATCGACAAAATCTACGATAGCCAAGGTCGTCTGAAAGCACAGATGCAACCCTTAGTTGCAGGAGAAAATGCTCCTCAGGCGATTGATCCTCGAAACGCATATATCATGTATAAAATTATGCAAGACGTAGTCCGTGCTGGTACTGCTCGAGGTGCAACAGCATTAGGTCGAAGCGACATTGCCGGTAAAACCGGAACGACCAATGACAACAAGGATGCATGGTTTGTCGGCTTTAATCCCAAAGTGGTAACTGCTGTTTATGTTGGTTTTGACAAACCCCGCAGTATGGGGCGTGCAGGTTATGGTGGAACGATTGCAGTTCCGGTATGGGTGGATTATATGCGTTACGCTCTCAAAGGCACTGAGATCAAGGGAATGAAAGCACCTGAAGGCATAGTTTCTAATGGTGGCGAGTATTATATGAAGGAACGACTGACTACCAGTTCTGACTTGGCCTTGGAAAACGGTGGAGTAGCACCACGCCCGATCCCTCAATCATCTAGACGTACTCGTCAACCTTCTGACGACAATGTGTCTGATGCCCAAAACTCTAACCGCCCTGGACGCCAAGAGTTACAAGAGGAACCGGTTGTACCAAGCAATACCGGCAATAATAAACAGTTAGACTCTTTATTCTAAAGCCAAAATTTTAAATTATTGAAAATAAAGCGGTCTTGCTATTAAAGTAGCAAGATCGCTTTATTTTAACCAATGGCTGCTCAGAATATCTTATTCAAACACTAATAAAATCAGTTAGATACTTAATATTTTCATTTTTTACTTTAGCCTTCACTCAAATTTAAAAAATAATTTTCATATCTTTCAGAAAGTTATCTTGAATTTAAAAATTTGTTATTGATAATAATTACTATTATTATATAATAGCAATCACTCGGATGCCGTCCTGCTTCGAGTCATTAAACAACGATTCTCCCCTCTTCATTTTTTTATCTCATCGGAGTGCGCATATACGAGACATACCGTTCCCCTTATATCAGATACTCAAAACCGAAAAACACAAAACCCGCTGCTTTTTAAGTAACGGGTTTTGTGTTTTTCTCAAGCAAAACATTATTTGAAATCTAGTCATCGCTCCTAAACAGTCAGCCCCTATTATTCAAATACACCAAAGGGAAAACTAAAATAGTAAGTTGATTGAAGATCATATTGGCATTTCTATAAAATTTTCTTTACATTCCCTAATTGTTACTAGTCCACTTATACCCTATCAGCAATCAACAGAGAGCAAAATGGCAGCTTGATTAACAAGCCGCCATTGTTTTCCTCAGCGTACTTTTTTACCTGTACTTTTTTTTGAGACATTTCGTTCCAAAGGCTCAAGCTTAAACCCTCCGCCCAATTGGGTATTTAAATTGCTCCATGCAATCAATGACTCGGCTTGATATTGTGCTTTCTGCATTTTTAATTGGAGAAGTTCGTTCTGTTTTTGTAGAGCAGATAGACCATTATCTAATCCCGCATTGACACGACTATTCGCGTTACGGACCGTTTTCTCAGCAGTTTCCTGCATTTTTTCCCAAACGCTTTGTCGTTTCTGCATATTTTGATAGTCAACAACTGCATCAGCAGCAGCACGCATAGCATTTAAAACAGTACGGTCATAAAGGGCTACCTGTTCGTTATATTCAGCACGCCGCCCTGCCAACTTAGATTGTAATGCTCCTGAAGTAAAAATTGGCAGGTTTAAGGCAGGAAGTACGCCGATCATACCCGATGTGCGTCCTCGTACAACATTAAAAGCATCAATATGTGCCAGACCTGCCAAAACTTTGAGTTCTATATTGGGGTAAAACTCAGCTTCTGTTGCTTTAACCGTATTGAACCGAGATTCCAACATAGCTTTTTGTGCAGCAATATCCGGGCGGGCGCCCAATAAATCTGCATGAATTTTATTGACTGGAACAACGGGAACTGCCGCCATTTTTTCAGGCATATACAAAGATAAACCATCAGGGGTTGTCCCGCTTAATATTGCTAAAGCATGACGCACTTTAGCAATTCGGCGCTCTAACTCCAGCTTTTCCAACTGCATACTTTGCTGTTGCATTTCAACCGGATAAAGCGATTCTGCAGAAGCCAAGCGGGCATTAATCCTTCTGCGCATCAGTTGCTGCATCTTGTCTACGGTTTCGATACGCTCGGATAATAGATTTTGTTGTATTAACAACATCTGCCATGTGAAATATTGTGATGCAACCGCATTAGCGATATCAATGCGCGTTTGATGAGCCTCGTACAGAATGGCCTTACGCTTTCCTAATATGGACGCAGCCTGTTTCCGGTTCTTACCCCAAAAATCAAACGACCAAGTACCCTGTAAAGCAGTATTTGCCAATAATAAGGTATGGTCAGTATCAATATGACCGGATGGAGGCTTAGGAGCAACATATGCTCCCGCCCCTCGCGCGGACAACCCGATTTGCATTTTGCTTGCAGCTTCAGTTATTCCCAGCTGCGCTTGTGCTTGTTCGAAGCGTGCCTTAGCAATACGCAAATCGGGAGCATTACGGATAGAGAGTGCAACTAATTGGTTAAGTTTTTGGTCGTTCAGTTGCATCCACCACGCATCTTGAACTATGGCTGCTGACCTACCCTCAGATAGCCCGTAATTGGTAGGTTCTTCCAAAGGAGCCTGTTTACCGAATTGAGCGCAGGCAGAAAGTAGAATGGCGGTAGCGATACAGATTCCCTGTTTGTAGGGATTGGCTTTCATGGAATACTCCGTTTTATCATCGGTATCCGCCACATCCTGCATCCGCTTTATTAGCCCTCCAGCCGGCGCAGCAGCTTACCCAACAAATATTGCAACTGGTTATAATCTTCATCGGTGAAATCTTTCCAAGCCTCTTGGCTCGTACTGGAAACCTGCGGCCATACTTTTTGGATAAAAACCTCACCTTCGGGGGTCAATTTTAGCACAATCTGACGGCGGTCCTGCTGGTTGATATAGCGTGCAACCCAGCCTCGGCTAACCATTTCGTCCGACAATCTGGTTGCGCTGGTACGGGTCAGATCCATCAAATCACTCAAGCGTGATGGCAAAATTTCACTGTTCGGGCTGACGTAAACAGCCATCAAGGCAAACCAGAGGTTTTCATTGATGCCATATACTTTCAGATTATCATTCAGATGCGAACTGAGGCGTTCGGTTACGACCCGCAACATCCGCCCAGCCCTGGTCTGCTGCTCGGAAAATTGAGGCAGGCGGTCAGATAGGGTTTTTAATGCCGTGGTCAAATCGGTTTGTGAAAAACTCATGGTTTATTCCTCTTAATTACCAACTTCAATCGCCACCCCCTCCGATGAGAGCAACGATGAAAAAATCATTGAATCAAAATACCAAATATTTATTTTATGTGAACATACTAATCTAATTGACTATTCTTCTGATGAAAATCTGACAATCGGTTAAAGTTGATAACGAGTGGTACTTTTTATGCATAAAACATTATTTGCATTCGAGCGAACTACCAACTTTTGTCTTCCATCAAACCGACTCTTAGAACTTTCAGATACCTGCTTAGTTCTTACCACATAGCCTCATTTACCCGCAATTGACAGAAATAAGCTGAAAATAAAGCAATCATTTGAAAAATTACATTTTTAATCATTTTTTAAAATTGCGGTTACAATTCAAATCGTTTAATTGCGAATATCTTCAGACGATCTCCGATGCTGCATAAAGGTTACACATCACCCCTGCCTTATATTACAATCCACCCTTCGTGGTTCGAAAACCTCCCACATTAAAAAACTAAGGAAACCCTCATGTCCCGCAATACCGAAGAGCTGCAAGGCATCTCGCTTTTGGGCAATCAAAAAACCCAATATCCGACCGGCTACGCTCCCGAAATTCTCGAAGCATTCGACAACAAACATCCCGACAACGACTATTTCGTCAAGTTCGTCTGTCCCGAATTCACCAGCCTCTGCCCCATGACCGGGCAGCCCGACTTTGCCACCATCTACATCCGCTACATCCCGCACATCAAAATGGTGGAAAGCAAATCCCTGAAACTCTACCTCTTCAGCTTCCGCAACCACGGCGATTTCCATGAAGACTGCGTCAACATCATCATGAAAGACCTGATTGCCCTGATGGATCCGAAATACATCGAAGTTTTCGGCGAATTTACACCGCGCGGCGGCATCGCCATTCATCCCTTTGCCAATTACGGCAAAGCAGGTACCGAGTTTGAAACACTGGCACGCAAACGCCTGTTCGAACACGACAGACAATAATCCATCCCCTTTTACGCATTTTCAGACGACCTTTTTCATGAGAAGGTCGTCTGAAAGCCTTTCCGAAAGATTTCCATGTACGAATTTACAACAGCGCAACAACAGAAGGCACTCTTCTGGCTGGTGCTTTTCCATATCCTCATCATCGCTACCAGCAACTATTTGGTGCAGTTCCCCTTCCAAATTTTCGGCATCCACACCACTTGGGGCGCGTTTTCCTTTCCCTTCATTTTCCTTGCCACCGACCTGACCGTCCGCATTTTCGGTTCGCACTTGGCACGGCGGATTATCTTTTGGGTCATGTTCCCCGCCCTTTTGCTTTCCTACATCTTTTCCGTTTTGTTCCACGACGGCAGTTGGACGGGCTTAGGCGCGCTATTCGAATTCAATACCTTTGTCGGACGCATCGCCTTAGCCAGCTTTGCCGCTTACGCACTCGGACAAATCCTTGATATTTTTGTGTTCAACAAATTACGTCGTCTGAAAGCGTGGTGGATCGCCCCGACCGCATCAACCGTCATCGGCAACGCCCTGGATACATTGGTATTTTTCGCCATTGCCTTTTACGCAAGCAGCGATGAATTTATGGCAGCAAACTGGCAGGGCATCGCTTTTGTCGATTACCTGTTCAAACTCACCATCTGCACCCTCTTCTTCCTGCCTGCCTATGGCGTGATTTTGAATATCTTGACGAAGAAGCTGACTGCACTGCATCCTGCTCCCCCTACCAAACAGACGGTTTCTTTACAAGAAAACTGAAAGAAACGCTAAAAACTGCACACCCTTATCAAAAACGAAAAGGTCGTCTGAAACCTCAAATTCGGTTTCAGACGACCTTTTTTGATAACAAGTCTCTTATGGCAATCACACAACATAACACATAAAATAAAAACGTTACCTGCCGTTCTTGCTCAAAAACGAACGTACTTCCCGCCATGAAGACATGTTTCAAAATGACAACAAATACGTATCTCTACATCTCTCTCGCATAAATAACCGACTGATATTTCCGTTTAAATTTCCTATCAATTTATCATTGAGATTCTGGGTCATTCTGTTATTTGAAAGTCACTCCCAAGCAACTTGCCTCAAGCCGTATGAACTGGAAAAAGTTTTCGTATCCATTCCAATGCGAAAGGCCGTCCGAAAACCTTAAACCTGGTTTTCAGACGACCTTTTAAAGCATACCCCAATACTATATGGGCAGCCTGATTAATCCAATTGTGCCACAGAAACAGGCAGCCCGCGGACAGAGGCAAGTATGGTATTTGCCGATTTCTGCTGCTGACGGAACGCAGCCATGTTGGTTGGTGTCAGCTTAGGTGTCGGCAGGGCAACCGTAGTCGGGTTGACAGGCTGACTGTTCACGCGTGCTTCATAGTGCAGGTGCGGACCGGTAGAACGTCCCGTCGTACCGACGAATCCGATCACTTCGCCTGCACGCACCGTACCTTGGGCAGGCGTAAACGCGCTCATATGCCCGTATAAGGTTTCAACGCCGTTAGAATGGCGGATCATAACGGTATTACCGTAGCCGCCCTTCCAGCCTTTGAAGGTAATCACACCGTCAGCGGTCGCTTTAATCGGCGTACCGGAAGGAGCTGCGTAGTCAATACCGGTATGCATACGGACGGTATGCAAAACGGGGTGGACTCGGTAACCGAATGGGGATGAAATGCGCGTATAGACGACAGGCTCAATGTTGAAGCCCGCTTTTTGCTGGAGCGATTTGCCGCTTTGATCATAATAGCTGCCGCTCTCTTCGTCGCCTTTACCCTGGCTGTAGTAATAGGCTTGATGGCTTTTACCGCCTTTGACGATTTCAGCCGCCAGAATATTACCCGTACCCATCTGCTGTCCGCGGAAATACATGCTGTCATACAGCAATCGTATTACATCGCCTTCTTTCAAGTCCTCCAAGCTCAGTACGTCGGAGAAAATTTCGCTCAGTGACTCGCGGATTTCGACAGGAATTTCCGCCTGCGCCATTGCACCGCGTGCGGAAGTGCGGACAACGACGGAACGCAGGGTCGGCATGGTCTTCATATCCACTTCTGAAGTAGAAGCCTGCCATTTGCCTTTGACTTTTTCCAAAGCGACAAGGTTGCGCTCAAGCTCTTCATCCGTGAAAAACTGTACGTCGGTAACTTGTCCCGAAGCATCGATGCGGATATTGACAGACTGATTGGCGCGCAAATGTTGCATATCGCGTTCCGCACTGTTTTTCGCCATGATTTGCTTGATGTCGGTTTGGGGCACACCCATGCGGGTAAGCACATCGGCGAGGGAGTCGCCCTGCTGAACAACTTCTTGCGCCCAGTAACTGGACTGAAAATTACCGGTTTCAACATAAACTGCCGGCAATTCTTCAGAAACGCGCTCGACTTTGAATCCTTGATACTCGGGAACAGGTTCGGTTACTGCATAGGCAGTCATCGCGCCGGAAACGGGCAAAAGGATGCCCAACAGAGACCAGCGGATAGGTTTGTTGTGCCAAAATCGGCGCAATAAGGGAAATCGGGTTGTTTCGATCACGAATTATCCTTTTAATGCGGCGGTGCGGCTGCTTTATCAATCCGCACGGGCAATGTGATTTTCATTTAAAAGAAGACTGTCTGCTATTTATCCGTCTTTCAGACGACCTTTTTCATAGTTCGGCAAACAGCACAATGGGGAACCAAGGGCGTATTATCAAGGCTATTGTTTTGATTTACACCCGTTTTTTCTGAAATTTACGTCCGTAATTATATCACAATCGCGTATATTGCTTCAAACGCCCTATCCCATAGCCATTTGGGAATGGCCGGTATTCTCCCTTAAAATGATGCTTTTTCCCAACCTGCTGCCTGCCATGAACCTGACCCTTGCCATTCCGTCGCTGAACCGCCAAAGCGACGAATCCGTCCCATCTCTTACCCTGCCCGCCTTCAACCGTCTGCTGCGCTTCGGACATTTACACAAACAAGCAGTTGAAACATCAGAATTTTACGGGCGTTATTTATGGGACGGCAGTCTGCTCGAACACGCAAAAACTGCTGCAAACGTTCCACAGCAACAACCTGCCGCACTGGCTTCCCCGCTATGGCAGCAGATGGGTTTGCACCAAGTCAGCGTCGTTGGTGGCGAATATATCGGTATTGCTACTGACGAGGCAGATGAATTATGTCGCGAACTGTCTGATTTTTATCAGGACGAGGGTTGGCGGTTCGTCTCTGTTCGCCCCGATTTGTGGCTTGTCTTATTACCCAATCCGCAAGACTGGCAAATTAAGCCTGCATTAGATATTTACGGACAAATGGGGTCGTCTGAACAAGCATCAGGCAAAGATAGCGGACAATGGTTGGCCAAGCAGACGGAAATCCAAATGTGGCTGCACCAACACCCGATCAACAACATTCGCAACCAACTCGGAACACCGCCGATAAACGGTCTGTGGCTGTGGCACGATATTCAAGGGACGCAGCAATCACCCTCCCTATTCTCCGACAGCCCGTGGGCGCAATTTGCCTCCGGCCGCATAGATGCACCATACGACTTTCGCGCCTTTGCCTCTTGGATGCAAGAAACAAGAACAGACACTGCCGTCATTTTTATGGATGATTTGGCCGTTACCGGATTGACGGCAGACGTACTGACCTACCAAGATATTTTGCAGGATTGGGAACAACGCTGGTTCGACCCGATTTGGCAGGCGCTGCACACAGGTCGTCTGAAAAACCTGACCTTGACGACCGATGGGGAAAACGGCGGCGTATTAACACTCACACCCAAATCTCGTTGGAAATTTTGGCGGGCGGAAAAAATATTTACAGGGATTTGGTAAATTGAATCACCAAAGGTCGTCTGAAAAAGTCGTGATGTTGCTTTAGATTTCAGAAGAAAAACTTCCTTCATCCTTCCAGCCATGAATTTCAAATAAAACTAATTTATCCCCTACAAAATATAAAAAAGGTCGTCTGAAACCCTGTTTGGATTTCAGACGACCTTTGCTTTGCTTCAGCTAAGAGCCGTTAGCTTACCACTGGTACAACGCACCTGCTCCGACACCGACGTGGCCGTCTGTGTTGGCGGAGAAGTTGCCTTTAACAACCCAGTTACCGCCGTCGCTCATCGCAGACACGCCGATTGCCATGGCGGATTGACCACCGTAGTAGCCGCTACCCACGCCGATACCGGTCGCACCCGGACGGGTTACTTGCGGAATCGAGCCTTGTGCAATCGCACCCGCTACACCTGCGTAGGCTTTTTTGCCGACGCGTTCGATGTTGTTTTGCAGAGCATTACCCATGCCGGCAAGCTGGTTCAGGTTGACAGCATCCGTACCTTCTTTCGCCGGAGCGACGTTGGTGATGCGTTGTCCGCCGTTGTTCAGACCAATCGGGCTGAGGCTGACGGTATTCGCCGGATTATGGGCGGTCGGAGCAGCGATGCTGACACCTTGCGCGTTAACGGTTACACCGCCTGCGGTCACGCTGGTTACGTCGAGTTTATCGGTAGTCGCAACGTTGTACACGGTCTGACCGCTGTTGCCGGTCGTTTGGTTAACAACGACATTCTTACCTGCGGTAACTTCGGTTTTCGCCGCTGTCGCTTGTGTCGCTACGTTGGCAATCGCCTGGTTGGTGTAATACAACTGGCTGCCGTTGATCGCATCGGTAGAATCCGCCGATACCACACCTGCCGCCACACCTTGTACCTGACGGGTCTCGTCCGTGCCGTTGCCGACGGTAACGACGCCGGCGACTTTGTTCGCGGCGGCAGCCGAACCTGCTTTGCCTGCCACGGCTTTGTCGTTCAGGCCGC
>NZ_POWX01000004.1 GCF_003044445.1 Neisseria mucosa | reverse complement strand
CAGCATGGTGCCTTCAAATCGGTGGAAGAGCTCAAAAACGTTAAAGGCATCGGCGAGGGTATCTTCTCCAAACTGAAGGCCGAAGCAACCGTCGCGCCCGCACCTGCAAACACAAAAGCTAAAAACGCCGTCCCATCACCTAAAAAATAAACCTATCCGCGTATTCGTGAAATTACAGATGAATACGATGGCCAAACTAAAAAACGTCCAATCCCGGAAGGGAGCGGGCGTTTTTGTTTGTTGGACCGATCTTGTTCCCGTGGCACAGAGCGGGGAAAGACAATGTAACGTTTCGGCAATTCCTACAATTACAATATTGTGAAATTATACTCGTATGAATGGTAATGATCTGATGTAAGAAAACATCGAGTTGTTTACACAACAGGTTGAGAAAAATAAGCCTGTAAAACCTCAAAAGGCACTCCCTTCAGACTTTTATGTGATTTTACTATATTTTATAAAAATTCACAAATTATTGCGGTTTATTTTGCTGGTATTCTGAATCCCTAAATAGAAACTCATTATGCCATATTTCCATCAAGGTGCGGATCACACGTTTCGCCTTCCTGTTGATCTGCGGTCAGGTAACTCGAATAAAATTCTAACCAATACTGCCCTCATAACAAGTCATACCGAAAGCATGGTTGGCCAAGCTTTTGTATCGCGTACTTATTATCAGAGTAAACGTATTTAATCAGGTGCTTGGTCAGAATCTTGACTGTTCTGTCTGAGGTTTTGTCCAGCAAAATGGCGGTATATAACTTTATTGAAAATCCGTCGATAGCGATAAACAGGTAACCAAAAGCTTATCGGTGGCTTTCTATCCTTTGAGTAGTGGTAGCCTTTTGGTACCCAAATGATGTAAATACTCAATTATATTTAGGTTATGAATTATTATTCAGCTATATGATGTAAAGGAGTAAAGTTAGAATAGAGAGTCGTCTGAAAAGGAGGGTAGGATTAAGTTTGCTTTTCAGACGACTTTTATAATTTTAGACTTTTGAAACGGTGGATATTCATAGTAAGCATATAGCTTTGAAATTATGTATTGATTATGGTTTGTTTACAAAAGCTTGATGCTAACAGTTTTTTAATTTATTTGTCCTATAAATAGGAGTTAAGCGATTAGAATCTTCGTGCAGGTATGATTCAGCAGTTAGAGAGCGGGAGTAACTATAGCCGGCCATAAAAATATGGAAGAAGTTTATTTTTATTTGGGGCGGAAGGTGGTACAAATGGCGGTATCGGTTTCAATGAAATCACCGCCGATTAAATCTACGCAATAAGGAATGGCGCCGAATAGACCTGGTACAACGATGCTGCCATCTTCCGAACGTACGCCGCCCAATGTTTCAGCAATGGCTTTCGGTCGGCCGGGTAGATTCACAATCAGGCTGTTGCCACGAATGCCTGCTGTTTGGCGTGACAAAATGGCTGTGGGTACATAATGAAGGCTGATACGGCGCATTTGTTCGCCAAAACCGGGCAGTTCTTTGTCTAATACGGCTTGCGTGGCTTCGGGGGTGATGTCGCGAGGGGCAGGTCCTGTGCCGCCGGTGGTAAAAATCACATCGCAATGCTCTTCATCTGCCATATGGATAAGCACGCTTTTGATTTCGTCTTGATCGTCAGGAATAAGGGCTTCTACATAACGGATCGGATTGAGGACGGCTTTGTCAAGCCAGCTTTTGAGTGCGGGAATTCCTTCATCGGCATACACGCCGCTGCTGGCGCGGTCACTGGTGGAAATTAGGCCGATGGTGATGGTAGGGAGTGTGTTCATGATAATAGCAGACCCAAAAGATAGAAAACTACATTGTACCTGATTAGCTGTATCTGTTGTGGGTGTTGGCAATGTGCAAAATAGCAGGACTTAAAATACATATCTTCAGGTAAAGGCTAGCTTGAGAAGTTGTCTATAAAAATCATTTCTCAATAAATGTACTCAATCTCAAATAGGATGATATTCTGATTATCTCCTCATTATTGTTCTGCTCAACAAGTAGTTAGCTATGAATGAAATCTTGTGCATAAATTGCCTCAGCCGCTTTATTTCCTATTGACGGAGAATTTGATAATAAAAAATGCCTGTCTGAAAGTTTCCTCTTAGACAGGCATTGCTCTTCACTAAGTTTTCAGACGACCTTAACCTGCCGGTTCGTCCATCCAATCCACTTTGTTCATTTTACGCACAATCACCCATTCATCACGGTTAGAGCCTACTGTGCCGTAGTAGTTGAAGCTGTACGCCAATTGCGCGTAGCCGCCTATCATGTGGGTCGGGTTCAAGACCGCCTTGGTTACCGAGTTGTGGATACCGCCGCGTTTTTTGGTGGTTTCTGCCGCCGGAGTATGTACCAGTTTTTCCTGAGCGTGGTACATCAAAATCATAGTTTCGGGAATACGCTGGCTCACAATCACACGGCAGGCAATCGAACCGTTGGTGTTGAACACTTCCACCCAGTCGTTATCCACCAAACCGGCTTTCTTGGCATCGATTTCGGAAATCCACACGTGCGGGCCGCCGCGTGAGAGCGTGAGCATACGCAGGTTTTCCGAATAGGTACTGTGGATACCCCACTTCTGGTGCGGCGTGAGGAAGTTGAGTGTGATTTCCGGATTGCCGTTAGGCATTTTACCCAGCAGCTGTTTGGTGGTTTTGGTGTCCACCGCCGGACGGTACACGCAGAAAGCAGCACCGAAATCGCGCATCCACTTGTGGTCTTGGTAGAACTGCTGGCGGCCGGTCAGCGTGCGCCACGGAATCAGCTCGTGCACATTGGTATAGCCAGCGGTGTAGCACACTTCTTCGCTCTCCACGCCCGACCAAATCGGTGAGGTAACAATCTTGCGCGGCTGGGCGACGATGTCGTGGAAGCGGATTTGCGTGTGCTCGCTGGCATTAATCAGATGTGTATGGTCGCGGCCTGTAGCTTTGCCCAAGGCTTGCCAAGCCTTTTTTGCCACATGTCCGTTAGTTTACGGAGCGAGGGTTAATATCATCTCGCAGGCGTCAATGGCAGTTTCGATTTTCGGTTGACTTTTTCCAGCAACGGGCCGACTGAAGTGAATTTTTCGTAAATCGCGCCGTAATCGCGCTCGACCACGGTAATTGCAGGCATGGTTTTGCCCGGAATCGGGTCGCATTCGCCATGTTTCCAGTCTTTCGGATCAAACGGTTGTCCGAGCTCTTGCGGGCTGTCGTGCATCAGCGGTGTCAGTACGACGTCTTTTCGCACGCCGATATAGTCTTTGGCCAATTCGCTGAATTTCTTAGCGAAGCCTTTGTAGATTTCACAGTCGGTTTTGCTTTGCAAGGTGGTTAGAACCGGAATGCCTGAGCTGATAGCGGCAAGGTATTCCGACAACAAACCGCAGCTATCGATTTCTGCATGGCCAAATTTGTTAATGACTACCAAATCCGTGCCTTCCGCTATGGCTTCGCGAATCACCGAACCTGCTGCTGCCAGTGCGCCGGCATCTAGTTTGCAGCCGCTGGAATGGTTGCCGAGATTTTGGAAGATGGAAAAGCATCGGTTGTCTGCGACGGAAGCCAGCTCCGAATTGCTGTGCTTGCCTTTGTTGTCTATCGGATTCAATAGTCCTGCCACGCGCCATCCGTCTTGTTGCAACCGGCGCACGGCCTGCCATAATGCAGTTATCGCAGCATCGCCTTCATCAGCATATACCACGGCAGCGATGGCATAGTCTGATTGTTGTTCTATTTGATTAGACATAAATTCACTTTCAAGGGTATTGAAGTTTTGGGCAAAATCTTGCAATGTCGTTGCAAACATTAAAAAAACGTTTGAATCTCTTGGGACGATTGTTCGTAGATGTCAGTCGGAAAATTGTAGGGACAGTATAGCCGTCATTAGAGATAAAATGGCCGGCTCATTAAACAAAAGGTCGTCTGAAACCCGTGATACAGGCTTTCAGACGACCTTTCTTATTGCTTAAGAACGTTGAAACAGATTATTTGGCTGCTTCAGGTTGGCTGGCGGCTGCCGCTTTATCGCCTTCTTTGGCGAAGTATTTGGCGTGGATTTTGTCGTATTCGCCGCTGTCGCGTACTTTTTTCAGCGCTTCGTTCAGCATTTTGACGGTCGCTTCGTCGCCTTTGCGTGCGGCGATGCCGTAGTTTTCAATCGTGAAATCAGGCAGGGTGATGAAGTCCATGCTTTTGGTCGGGTTGTTTTTCACATAATTGGCGATGACCGCGCTGTCGCTGACTACGGCATCCACGCCGCCGTTTTCCAGTTCTTTGATGACCAAGGGAACGCTCTCAAAGCGGGCGATTTTAGGATTGTCGTTGCCCAAGAGTTTGGAAACGGAGAAGTCGCCGGTTTGACCGGTAACGACACCGACTTTCGCCATGTTTTTGAGGTCGTCTGAAGAGGCGACTTTTTTGCCTTTGGGAACGAGGACGACTTGGGTGATTTCAAAATAAGGGTCGGTGAAATCCATGGACTGCTTGCGCTCGTCGGTAATGGTTACGCCGGAGATGACGATATCCGTATCGCCGTTTTTGAGCGCGGGGAAGAGGCTGTCCCAAGGCTGGTGTTTGAATTCGACTTTGAATTCGCCGGCTTTTGCCATGGCGTTCATCAAATCGACGTCGAAACCTTCAACGTTGCCGGCGGAATCCAATGATTCGAAAGGGGCGAATTCGGCGTTGGCGGCAACGCGGTACACTTTGTCGGCTTTAGGGGCTGACGAGGATGCGTCTTTGCTTTGACCGCCGCAGGCGGAGAGTGCCAGAGCGGAGCAGGCGAGGGCGGCTGCAATCCATTTTTTCATGTTCATGGGGAGGTTCCTTCTTTACGGATATTAATAAATAAACGGATAGTTTAACACGGTTTGGGGAAGTCGCTACGCGTCAGTGTTCTTTTTCGCGGAAAAAAGCGTAGGTTACGTCATGGAAGAGGTCGGTATGCGGGCTGTCTTCGTAGTTCAACTCGGCGAGTGCGTCTTCAAAGGCAAGCTGGATGGACTCGACGGATTCGTTTGCCATCTCGGACGGCAGCGAACGGATCAGGCCTTTGAGGGCGGTGGCGAGGACGTGGTTCTGCATACGCAAAACGTCGTTGGCTTCTTCCAAATATTCGAGGCGTTGTTCGATGCTGCTCATGATGTGTTCCTGGGAATCTGTTAAAATACCGCATTATAGCAAATCACGGCATTCGCTATGCGCGTGAAATGAAATGACACAACGGAAGAACGAAAGCTAAAAATGGATACGAATCGTCCCGATACGCCACAACAAACGGATGAAAGCCTGGATTGGGAAAGCCGCTTGGAAAAGCTGCGGCAAACCCGCCAATTGAACGCACCTTACACACACGCGCCTTTGGTGCGCGAATCTCAAGAGCCAGCCGTCGAGCAGAAGCACAAAGCCAAAACCGCCAAGCTCGACGATGCCAACCGCGATGCCGTCTTGACGGAATATCTGCGCAAATGGCAGGAGGAACACAACGCCATGCTGGAGGAAGACGCTGCCGAAACGGCGGAGACCGATGCGATGGTGATTTTGCAGGAAAACTGGCTGAACGCGCAGTCTTCGCTGCAAATGAGCGCGTCCGACAGGCAAATTGAGTCCACGCGCACGGTTTGGCTGAACCCGAAACGTAAAACGGTCGAATTTGACGCGCCTGCAAAGGCAGAGGCAACGTCGTCTGAAAACGAAAATCCGCAGGTGCAAGAGCAGGTTTCAGACGACCCCAAAGAAGAAACGCCGCCAATTACCGTCCATATCAACGTATTAAACCCGCAGGTCATCAACCGCAGGGAAGTGTTCTGCATTTCCGAGCAAGACCTGAGCGAGCGTTTAATCAAACGCCTGCGCCCGCACGTTGCCGATGCCGTCAACGGCATGATACGCACCGCCGTGCAGAAACAAATGGCGCTGTTTACCTACCAGCTCCAACAAACCCTCAGCGAACAGGCGCCCGATTTGGTGGAACAGCTTTTGGATTACAACGTGAAAAAAATCCTGAACGACATCAAATACGAAATGAAATACAGTCAGGGGAACAAAAAAGCGTGATAACGCAGCCGCCGCTTCAGGTATCGGACTGAAAATGCTGATTTTTCCGCCGGTTTTGTATATAATGGCGGCTCACGTTATCGTGATTTAACTCCTTTCAAATAATTTATGCCCGATGAACCGTCGGGCATTTTTTTGGGCGTGGATTTTATGAACAAAAACAAATGGATTTGGATACTGATTGTTGCCGCCGTGGTAGTCGGTTATCAAAAAATGCAGCAGGGGCGGCAAGGTCAGGCAGCGGATACCGTACCAACCCAAACGCAGCCCCAAACCCAGGCGGAAAAACGCCAATCCGAGCAGTCTGAATCCAAAAAATCGCAACCGAAGCAGCCGAAGTCCGACCGCCAAGCAGGGCATGGCAGCGCGGAACAAATATTGCAGCAAGCCTTTGAAAACCAAGAGAGCGATATTCAAGTGAAGGGTGCAGGTACGGTTCTGAAAACGCTGCCCGACGACAACCAAGGCACGCGCCATCAGCGTTTTATCTTGAAACTTTCCAGCGGGCAAACGCTTTTAGTGGCGCACAACATCGACCTCGCCGACAAAATCAAAGGCTTGAAAAAAGGCGATAAAGTCGGCTTCTACGGCGAATACGAATGGTCGGAGCAGGGCGGTGTCCTCCATTGGACGCACCACGACCCCGCAGGCCGCCATACCGACGGCTGGCTGGAACACAATGGATGTGTTTATCAATAAAAGACTGGAACGATTGTAAAAGGTCGTCTGAAAAACGTTTTCAGACGACCTTTTCTTATGGCTCAAACAATTTTTATTTCTTCGCCGCCCTTCTCGCGCGTATGACTTCGACCACGCCCGGCAGGATGGAAATCACGATAATCGCCACCATCACCAAAGCCAAATTGTTTTTGACAACCGGAATATTGGCGAAGAAATAGCCGGCATAGGAAAACGACAAGACCCATAATACCGCGCCGATGATGTTGTAGCGGATGAAGGTGCCGTAGTGCATGCTGCCCATGCCTGCGACAAACGGAGCGAACGTCCGCACAATCGGGACGAAGCGGGCGATGATGATGGTTTTGCCGCCGTGTTTTTCGTAGAACGCGTGGGTTTTCTCCAAATACGACCGGCGGAAGATTTTGGAATCGGGGTTGGCAAAGAGTTTGCGCCCGAAAAACTTGCCGATCATGAAGTTGGCGGCATCGCCCAAAATCGCGGCGGCCAAAAGCAGCGCGACCATGACATGAATGTTCATGCTGCCGACCGCGGCAATCCCGCCCGCGGCAAACAGCAGCGAATCGCCCGGCAGAAACGGCGTAACCACCAAGCCCGTTTCGCAGAAAATAATCAAAAACAACACCGCGTAAATCCATACGCCGTATTGCGCGGAAATCTCGACCAAATGCTGGTCGATGTGGAGGATAAAATCAATAAGGGTCGAAATCACGAAATCTTCCTGAAATGAAAAAGACAGGGGTCGTCTGAAAACAGACGCGTCGCCAAATGTCTGCCATTGTATATGAAACCCATGCCGCGCGCCCCTTTTTCAGACGACCCCGCGCCTTGATACGCGCTGACAAAACAACGTACAATAAACCCGATTCCAACCCATCCGGTATGCCTTTGTGAACCAGCTTATTTTCGATTTCGCCGAACGCGGCTATCCCGGTTTCGACAAATTCCTCGGAACGGAAAATGCCGAACTGGTCTATGTGTTACAGCATAAACACGACCCGTTTATCTACGTCTGGGGCGAAGAAGGCGCGGGCAAAAGCCACCTGCTGCGCGCGTGGGTCGCCCAAGCGCTCGACGCGGGGAAAAAAGCCGTCTATATCGACGCCGCCGCTACGCCGCTGACCGAAGCTGCCTTTGAAGCCGAATACCTCGCCATCGACCAAATCGAAAAACTGGGCAACGAAGAACAATCCCTCTTGTTTGCCGTATTCAACCGCTTCCGCAACAGCGGCAAAGGCTTTCTGCTGTTAAGTTCCGAACACGCGCCCCAACAGCTCGTCATCCGCGAAGACTTGCGCACCCGCATGGCGTACTGCCTCGTTTACGAAGTCAAACCCCTGACCGATCAAGAAAAAATCGACGCGCTCGTCAGCATAGCGGCGGCGCGCCAAGTCACCATAGACCCCGAAATCTTCGAATACCTGCTCAACCACTGGCGGCGCGACATGGACAGCCTGATGCAGATGCTCGACACGCTGGACAACTACGCCGTTACCATGGGCAAACGCATCACCCTGCCGCTTCTGCGCCAGCTTCTGAAACAACAGGAAACCCAATGAAAAACCTCGCCATCTTCGACCTCGACAACACCCTCATCAACACCGATTCCGACCATTCATGGCCGCAATACCTCATCAAAAAAGGCCTGGTTGACGCTGCCGAAACCGAAGCGCAAAACGAAAAATTCTACCGCGACTACCAAAACGGCTGCCTCGACATCGACGCCTTCCTCAAATTCCACCTCGCCCCGCTCGCCCGTTACAGCAAAGAAGAGCTGGCGGAATTTCACCGCGAATTTATGGCACAGTTCATCACGCCCCACATCTCGCCCATGCAGCGCATGCTTGTGCAGAGCCACCAAATGGCGGGCGATGAAACCCTCGTTATCTCCTCGACCAACGAGTTCATCATCACCCCCATCTGCCACCTTTTCGGCATCACCAACATCATCGGCACCCAACTCGAAACCGGCACTGACGGTCGCTACACCGGCAACTACATCGGCACACCCAGCCTAAAAGAAGGCAAAATCACCCGCCTGAACCAATGGCTCGCCGAACGCGGCGAAACGCTCGAAAGCTACGGCAAAACCTATTTTTATAGCGATTCCAAAAACGACCTGCCGCTGCTGCGTCTCGTCAACGAACCCGTCGCCGTCAATCCCGATGCCGAGCTGGAACAGGAAGCCAAAGCAAAAGGTTGGCCGATATTAAACTTCAAATAATCAAAACCGCGCCCGCCCGCTCAAACGGGTTCAATGCCGTAGCGTGGGCTTCGCCCACGGAAAACAAAGGGTCGTCTGAAAACAAATGGCAGCAAGTTGCTTGAAAAACTTTTCAAACAAGGAAAACAATCATGACCATCCGCGCCATCATTCTCGCCTTGCTGCTTGCCCTTACCCTGCCTGCGGCCGCGCAAAACGACAATCCGGTAAAACAAGCCTCCGCCCCCGAAAATTCCGTCAAACTCGCCGTCATTGTTTCTCCCGAAGGCGAAGCCAAGGAGATTAACATCATCGAATCCGGTGGTTACAGCAAATTCGACAAAGTAGCCGTGGCCGCTGCCCAAAAAGGCAATTACAACGCCACAGGACGATGGATGAAATATCTCGCAACCGTTGAATTCAAACCCCAATAGGCCGTCTGAAATGTCCGCGTTCAAACCCGTTATCGTTACCACCACCGCCCCGACCCGCGAAGAAGCCGAAAAAATCGGCAGCCTGCTGCTGGAAAAGCAACTCGCCGCCTGCGTGCAATACGAAGCCATCACCAGCCAATACCTTTGGAACGGCGAAATCTGCCGCGACGACGAAATCCGCATCACCATCAAAACCTCGCGCCACTGCTACCGCGAAATCCAAAAAACCATCCTCGCCAACCACAGCTACGAATGCCCGCAAATCCTGATGCAAAACGTCTCGCGCGGATACGCCCCCTATTTGCGCTGGCTGAAGCAGAGTTTAGGTTTATAAGCAGCTACTCGAGGTCGTCTGAAAAACGCCCAAGCATCATTATGAATTTACAGGGAAGTCCACTATAATGACGGCTTTTGATTTTCAGACGACCTTACGTCTGCATCCGCAATCCCAAACCAAAAGGAAACCCATGTTCCGCACCATGCTCGGCGGCAAGATACACCGCGCCACCGTTACCGAAGCCGACCTCAACTACGTCGGCAGCATCACCATAGACCAAGACCTGCTCGACGCCGCAGGCATCCTCGTCAACGAAAAAGTCGCCATCGTTAATAACAACAACGGCGAACGTTTTGAAACCTACACCATCCCCGGCGAACGCGGCAGCGGCGTCGTCTGTCTCAACGGCGCCGCCGCACGGCTCGTCCAAAAAGGCGACATCGTCATCATCATGTCCTACGTCATGCTGTCCGAACCCGAAATCGCCGCACACGAACCCAAAGTCGTCCTCGTGGACGAACACAACAAAATCCGCGACATCCTCTCCTACGAGCCGCCGCACACCGTCCTATAAAACACAAAGGTCGTCTGAAACCGCAAAATCCGCTTTCAGACGACCTTTCAACCATTTTTAGACGACCCACGAGAAAGCCCCATCATCATGAACATCCGCATCAACAACCTCACCGTCGGCAACGACCTCCCCTTTACCCTGTTCGGCGGCATCAACGTACTGGAAGACCTCGATTCCACCCTCAAAGCCTGCGAACAATACGTCAAAGTAACCGACAAACTCGGCATTCCCTACGTCTTCAAAGCCTCCTTCGACAAAGCCAACCGCTCCTCCATCCACTCCTTCCGCGGCGTCGGCTTGGACGAAGGCATGAAAATCTTCCAAGCCGTCAAACGCGAGTTTAACGTGCCCGTCATCACCGACGTCCACGAACCCTACCAATGCGCCCCCGTCGCCGAAGTCTGCGACGTCATCCAACTGCCCGCCTTCCTCGCCCGCCAAACCGACCTCGTCGTCGCCATGGCAAAAACCGGCAACGTGATCAACATCAAAAAACCCCAGTTCCTCAGCCCCTCGCAGATGAAAAACATCGTTGAAAAATTCCAAGAAGCGGGCAACGGACAAATCATCCTCTGCGAACGCGGCGCCAACTTCGGCTACGACAACCTCGTCGTCGATATGCTCGGCTTCGGCGTCATGAAACAAACCTGCGGCGGCCTGCCCGTCATCTTCGACGTCACCCACTCCCTGCAAACCCGCGAATCCGGTGCAGCCGCATCCGGCGGACGACGCGCGCAAGTGCTGGATTTGGCGCTCGCCGGCATGGCAACCCGCCTCGCAGGCCTCTTCCTCGAATCACACCCTAACCCCGACCAAGCCAAATGCGACGGCCCCAGCGCCCTGCCGCTTGCCCAGCTGGAAGACTTCCTGACCCGCGTCAAAGCCGTGGACGAAACCGTCAAATCCTTCGCGCCTATGGACATCCGTTAACGGGTATTGCAAACGAAAGGTCGTCTGAAAAACAGAAAACAGTTTTCAGACGACCTCTTCAACCCACAATAAACCCACCGACTATACGGGAATAGCTCAATCGGCTACAATTCCGTTTCACAAACAAATAAATTCAAAAACTTATGAAATGTCCGTTTTGTCAGCATCCTAATACTCAAGTCACTGATTCGCGACTCTTGGAAGAGACGAACAGCATCCGCCGCCGCCGCCGCTGTTTGGAGTGCGGGCAGCGGTTCAGTACGTTTGAAACGGTTGAAATGCGGATGCCGCAGGTCATTAAATCCAACGGCACGCGCGTGGCGTTTAATCCGCACAAGCTGAAAACCAGTTTGGAACGGGCTTTGCACAAACGCCCCATTGCGCAGGAAAAAATCGACGAAACGGTTGCGCTGATTGAGCAGCGTCTGTATCAGTCGGGTAAAAAGGAAGTGCCGTCGCGCATGGTGGGGGAAATGGCGATGGAGGAATTGGCAAAAATCGATCAGGTCGCTTATGTCCGTTTTGCTTCCGTTTATAAAAGTTTCAACGACGTGTCCGAGTTTACTCAGGCAATCGCCACGCTGGTGCAGACCGACGGGAAATAGGTCGTCTGAAAGCGGTGTGTTGATATGAAGAGGATGTTTATGAAAAGAGTTTTATCCGTAGCCGCCGCACTATTCTGCCTTGCCGCCTGTAGCCCCGAGCAGGGCGATACCGTGTCGAAAGCCGCCTCCGATACGGTTCAAACGCTGACGAGCATGGATGGCAAAATTTCTATCTCCGTTCACAACAGCCACTTCACCGACATCATTGCCGATTCCGCCCGCCATCCGAAAAACGTTCCCGCCTCCAGCCTGATTCTGCTCCAACACGACCCTGAAGCGCGCATTACGATTTATGCGGCGAACAACGGTCCAGCCCAAACGGATGCCAAAGCCTATTTCGCCGAACTCAAAACCGCGCTGCAATCGGACGAGACTCAAAATGTCCGCGTCGGTATCGCCACCGACAACCGCATGAATTACCAAACCGACCGCGAAGACCGGCAAGGAAAGTTCAACCAATACTGCATCGCCATTCACGAAGCCAATATTTATACCGTTTGCGCGTACAGCCATCACGCGGGCCAGAAGGAATTGTCGGAAGTGTTGAAAGAATTGAGCTTGTCGCGTTAATGCTTTGACGAACTGAATACGGTGAAAGAAAAGGTCGTCTGAAAACGGAAAACTTTAAGAAATCCAAATTATGTTTGATTGTATTGATACCCAAATGATGCAAAACGCCCTTGCCCTTGCGCGGCTCGGGCGTTTTTCCACTTCACCCAACCCGCGCGTTGGCTGCGTGATTGCACACGGCGGCCAAATCGTCGGACAGGGGTTTCATGTCAAAGCGGGCGAACCGCATGCCGAAGTACATGCGCTACGGCAGGCTAGCGAAATGGCGCACGGGGCGACGGCTTATGTGACGCTCGAACCGTGCAGCCATTACGGTCGCACGCCGCCTTGCGCCGAAGCCCTGATTAGTTCAGGCGTATCACGCGTGGTCGCCGCCATGACTGACCCCAATCCTCTGGTGGCAGGCAAAGGCTTGGCAATGCTGGAAGCCGCCGGCATCCGCACTGAAAGCGGTTTGCTGGAAACCGAAGCGCGCGAACTCAACCGCGGCTTCCTCTCCCGTATTGAACGCGGCCGCCCGTTTGTCCGCGTCAAATGCGCCGCCAGCTTGGACGGCAAAACCGCGCTCGCCGACGGACGCAGCTACTGGATTACCGGCGAAGCAGCGAGGGTAGACGTACAAACCTTGCGTGCCGAGAGCTGCGCCGTCTTAACCGGCATCGGCACAGTGCTTGCAGACAATCCTCGCCTCAACGTCCGCACCTTTCCAACGCTGCGCCAGCCCGCGCGTATCGTGTTGGACAGCAAACTGCAAACGCCGTTGGGCAGCCACATGGTTTCAGACGACCTCAGCCCCATCGTCATCGTAACCGCCGTCGATGACGAAGAACGTCTCAAACCATACCGCGCATTCCCTCATATCCGCATCTTGAGGTCGTCTGAAAACGCCGCAGGACGCATAGACCTCGCCGCCCTGCTGCCTCAGTTGGCAGAACTGGGCTACGGCGAGATTATGGTCGAAGCGGGCGCGACACTGACCTCTGCCTTTATCGAAGCGGGCTTGGCAGACGAAATCGTGTTGTACCAAGCGCCGAAAATATTAGGCGAAGGCAGAAGCCTACTCACCCTCCCTGCCAACCCCGCCGTTTTAACTTCGGAAGGCGAGTGGGAAAGCCGTTCGGTAGAACTGATCGGGCAGGACGTAAAATGGGTTTTGCGTAAAAAATAGGCTGATGATTGGATTTTGAAACTGTTTTAGTTATCTAGGAAAAAAACAGTTATTTTGTTACTAGAGCAGGGGAAAGGCCGTCAGAAGCTTTGGAAATGCTTTTTAGCCCGCCGTTTATGCCGATATGGCAAGCGTATTGCATGGTTTTTAAATGTTAATTTCTTTAAAATTCAGTATGATACATTCTGCTGTGATATAATACTCGGGCAAGGCGTTCGGAAGCCGGCGTCTTGTCTTTTTTCAACTTTTAGATACTAAGGAACTTATATGTGCGGTATCGTCGGCGCCATCCGCGCCAATTACAATGTAGTCGATTTTCTGACCGACGGTCTCAAACGCCTTGAATATCGTGGCTATGACTCGTCGGGTATCGCCGTCAACGCAGACGGCAAAATCAAACGCGTGCGCCGTGTCGGCCGCGTGCAGCTGATGGAGGACGCCGCGCGCGAAAAAGGCGTGTTCGGACACATCGGCATCGGCCATACCCGTTGGGCGACCCACGGCGGCGTAACCGAACCCAACGCCCACCCCCACATCTCCGGCGGCATGATCGCCGTCGTCCACAACGGCATCATCGAAAACTTCGAAGCCGAACGCGAACGCCTCAAAGCTTTGGGTTACACCTTCGAATCGCAAACCGACACCGAAGTCATCGCCCACAGCGTCAATCACGAATACACCCAAAACGGCGGCAAACTGTTTGAAGCCGTCCGCGCAGCTACCGCCCGTTTCCACGGCGCGTACGCCATCGCCGTGATGGCGCAGGACAAACCCGAAGAAATGGTCGTTGCACGCATGGGCTGTCCGCTCTTGGTGGCATTGGGCGATCAAGAAACCTTCATCGCCTCCGACGTATCCGCCGTCATCGCCTTTACCCGCCGCATCGCCTATTTGGAAGACGGCGACATTGCCGTATTGAGTGCGAACGGTATTGAAAAACTGATCGACAAAACCGGTGCCGACACCCAACGCAAAGTCAAAGTATCCGAGTTGTCGCTCGCTTCGCTGGAGTTGGGCCCTTACAGCCACTTCATGCAAAAAGAAATCCACGAACAACCGCGCGCCATCGCCGATACCGCCGAAGTCTTCCTTGACGGTGGCTTCGAACCCGAAAACTTCGGCGCGAACGCACGCGAAGTGTTCGACGACATCCGCAGCATCAAAATCCTTGCCTGCGGTACGTCCTACTACGCCGCGCTGACCGCCAAATACTGGCTCGAGTCCATCGCCAAAATTCCGACCGACGTCGAAATCGCCAGTGAATACCGCTACCGCGACGTGATTGCCGATCCGAAACAATTGGTCATCACCATTTCCCAATCCGGCGAAACCTTAGACACGATGGAAGCCCTGAAATACGCGCAGTCTTTGGGACACAAACACAGCCTGTCCATCTGCAACGTCATGGAATCCGCCCTGCCGCGCGAAAGCGAATTGGTGCTGTACACCCGCGCCGGCGCAGAAATCGGTGTCGCCTCAACCAAAGCGTTTACCACGCAACTGGTTGTTTTGTTTGGTTTGGCGGTAACGCTGGGCAAACAACGCGGCTTTGTTTCCGCCGAAAAAGCGCATGAATACGTCGAAGAACTGCGCCAACTGCCCGGCAGCATCCAACACGCCCTCAACCTTGAGCCGCAAATCGCCGCTTGGGCGCAAAAATTTGCCAAGAAAAACAGCGCACTGTTTTTAGGTCGCGGCATCCACTTCCCGATCGCTCTCGAAGGCGCGTTGAAGCTGAAAGAAATCACCTACATCCATGCCGAAGCCTATCCCGCAGGCGAATTGAAACACGGCCCGCTGGCATTGGTGGACGAAAACATGCCCGTCGTCGTCATCGCGCCGAACGACGGTTTGCTGGACAAAGTCAAAGCCAATATGCAGGAAGTCGGCGCACGCGGCGGCGAACTCTTCGTCTTCGCTGATTTGGACAGCAATTTCAACGCCACCGACGGCGTGCACGTCATCCGCGCCCCGCGCCACGTCGGCGTACTCTCGCCGATCGTGCACACCATCCCCGTGCAGCTTCTGTCCTACCACGCCGCCCTCGCACGCGGCACGGACGTGGACAAACCGCGTAATCTGGCGAAATCGGTTACAGTTGAATAAAGCCTGATTGGAACGGTAAAAGGTCGTCTGAAAACTAGGAAACCAAGTTTTCAGACGACCTTTTTTAAATCAACGAACGCTTGAGAGAAACCAACATCGTAGCGTGGGCTTTGCCCGCGAGATTTGTTGTCCGTCAGTATGAATCGGGCAGTTGTGCGCTTACATCTGCTTCGCGGGTAGAACCCACGCTACGGTTTGCTTTGAGGGTGTCTTATCTATTTCCTGAACTGATTAAGAAAGCAGGGTTGAGATTGAAAAGAGGTCGTCTGAAAACTTTGGTTTCCCAGTTTTCAGACGACCTTGATTAATCAAAACACGCTGTGGATAAGCCGAACCCCGTAGCGTGGGCTTCGCCCGCGAGATTTTTTTGTCCGTTAGTCTGAGTCGGGCAGTTGTGCTTACATCTGTTTCGCGGGTAGAACCCGCGCTACGGTTTGCTTTAATGGTATATTATTCACTTCCTAAGTCGCTTAAGAGGGCAGGTTTGAGATTGAAAGAGGTCGTCTGAAAAAACGGATTCCCAAGTTTTTCAGACGACCTTATATATTGCTCCCAAAAAAGGGATGCTTAACAATACTTCCTTATTTGCGTATCACGCCCAAGTCGGCGGTTTACGGTTTACGGTATCTGATTGCGTGGGATAACAACGCTTCAATCTCTATCCACATAACCCCTCCCATTTACAGCAAACCGGGCTGACCCAATGCGGGGTCGGTCGCGCGGGCGGCTTGTGCGTCTTCAACGGTCAGCCCCAAGGCTTTTGCCACGCCTTCGCCGTAGGCGGGGTCGCAACGGTGGCAGTTGCGGATATGGCGGTATTTGATGAAGTCGGGCGCGTCGCCCATGGCGGCAGCGGTGTTGTCGAACAAAGCCTGTTTCTGCGCGTCGTTCATCAGGTTAAACAAGGCGCGCGGTTGGCTGAAGTAGTCGTCATCGTCTTGACGGTAGTCCCAGTGCGCTGCGTCGCCGTTGATTTTCAAAGGCGGTTCGGCGAAGTCGGGCTGCTCCTGCCATTGACCGAAACTGTTGGGTTCGTAGTGCGGCAGGCTGCCGTAGTTGCCGTCGGCGCGGCCTTGTCCGTCGCGCTGGTTGCTGTGGACGGGGCAACGCGGGCGGTTGACGGGGATTTGGCGGAAGTTCACGCCTAAGCGGTAGCGTTGCGCGTCGGCGTAATTGAACAGACGGGCTTGCAGCATTTTGTCGGGGCTGGCGCCGATACCGGGCACAAGGTTGCTCGGTGCGAAGGCGGATTGTTCCACATCGGCGAAGAAGTTTTCGGGATTGCGGTTCAACTCGAATTCGCCCACTTCAATTAACGGATAGTCTTTTTTCGGCCAAACTTTGGTCAGGTCGAAAGGATGATACGGCACTTTTTCCGCATCGGCTTCAGGCATGACTTGGATGAACATCGTCCATTTCGGAAACTCACCACGTTCGATGGCTTCGTACAGGTCGCGTTGGTGGCTTTCGCGGTCGTCTCCGATGATTTTCGCAGCTTCTTTGTCGGTCAGGTTTTTAATGCCTTGCTGAGTGCGGAAATGGAATTTCACCCAAAAACGCTCGCCCGCTTCATTCCAGAAGCTGTAAGTATGCGAACCAAAACCGTGCATATGGCGGTAGCTGGCGGGGATGCCGCGGTCGCTCATGACGATGGTAACTTGGTGCAGGGCTTCGGGCAACAGCGTCCAGAAGTCCCAGTTGTTCGTGGCAGAACGCATATTGGTGCGCGGGTCGCGTTTGACCGCCTTATTCAGGTCGGGGAATTTGCGCGGGTCGCGCAGGAAGAACACAGGCGTGTTGTTGCCGACCATGTCCCAGTTGCCTTCTTCGGTATAGAACTTCAAGGCAAAGCCGCGGATGTCGCGTTCTGCATCGGCTGCGCCGCGCTCGCCTGCCACGGTGGTGAAACGGGCGAACATCTCGGTTTTCTTACCGACTTCGCTGAAGATTTTGGCGCGGGTGTATTTTGTAATGTCGTGCGTCACGGTAAACGTACCGAATGCGCCCGAACCTTTGGCGTGCATACGGCGTTCGGGAATCACTTCGCGCACGAAATCGGCAAGTTTTTCATTCAGCCACAAATCCTGCGCCAGCAACGGACCGCGCGGACCGGCGGTCAGGCTGTTTTGGTTGTCGGCAACGGGCGCACCGTTGTTCATGGTCAGGTGGGTTACAGGGCATTTAGAGACGGTCATGGTGATTTCCTTTGTGAAATGGTAGGTGGTTTATAAAACGATTTGCCGAAAGGCATATTCGTAGCCGGTTTCTTGGCATTCATAAATTTCTTGTATCGACATTTATTTTTCCTTTTGTTTAAGCTATGAATAAGACTATACAGAAAGATTTTGTCTATTAAAACTATGACTTCAATTTAATATTGTTATTATTAATTGAATTTTTATTTTTGTTAAATTTTTATTATCAACTAACACATGAAATAGAAAAAGGTCGTCTGAAACTGTTTTCAGACGACCTTTTGACTGAATGGTTCTCAACTTTACTGTTTACGCCGCATCATACAACCCGCGCACCACCCTGCCGATGGCGGCGATGCCTTTTTCCAGCGTTTGAGCGTCCTGCGCGATGCTCATGCGGATGCACTCGTGGGCATGCGGATAATCTTGCGTGTCGATGCCGACGAAGAAATGTTCGCCCGGAATAATCAGCGTGCCTTCGGCTTTGAGCATTTCGTACAGGGTTTGCGACGAAACGGGCAGGTTTTCAAACCAAAGCCACAGGAAAATTGCGCCTTCTGGCTTGTGGATTTTCAGCGGATACGCGCCCAGCTCCCGCTTGAGCAGTGAGACGGCAGTTTGCGCCTGATTGCGATAAAACGGCCGGATGACGTCGTCTGAAAGCTGTTTCAGACGACCGTCCCGCAACAGCGGCGTTGCGATGGCCGCGCCGAAGCGGGTGGGCGACAGATTCACAATCGCGTTCAGGCTGCTGACGGCTTTGACCACTTCGGGCGCGGCGACGATGATGCCGGTGCGCACGCCCGGTAAGCCGACTTTGGACAGGCTGAAGCAGAGGATGATGTTTTCGTGCCAATTCAGCGTAACGTCGCTGTAAATGATGTTGGGGAACGGCATTCCGTAGGCGTTGTCGATAATCAGCGGAATGCCGTGTTCTTGCGCCAAAGCATCCAGCCGCGCCATTTCGCCGTCGGTCAGCACGTTACCGGTCGGGTTGGTCGGGCGCGAACAGCAAATCGCGCCGATTTTGCCCGCTTTGAGTTCGGGCAGGCTTTCCAGCGCGTCAAAGTCCACGCGGTATTTGAAGAAGCCTGCTTCGCCTTCGTGTTCGACAGCTTCGATTTTCGGTTTGACGGAAACGAAGTGCTGCCCTTCGACATGCACGTCGGCATAGCCGATGTATTCGGGCGCGAGCGGCAGCAGGATGGCTTTCTCTACGGAAAGGTCGTCTGAAACCTTGAATTTGCCGCCGAAGAGGTTGAAAAGATAGAAAAACGCGTTCTGCGAACCGTTGGTCAACGCGATATTGTCGGCGGTCAGGTTCCAGCCGTATTCGCGGTTGAGGAAGGCAGTCAACGCGTCAATCAGCGCAGCATCGCCTTGGGGATTGGAGTAGTTGCCGATGTTCTCGACCGCGTGTTCCGCCGCCAGCTTGGAAAATACGTCGGCGAACACGGCGTTGACTTCGGCGATTCGCGCCGGATTGCCGCCGCCGAGCATGTTGACGGGCTTGTCGCTTTTGAGCGCGTCGCCGAGGTCGTCCATAAGTTGCAAGATGCCGCTGTGTTGTGTGAATTTTTCGCCGAATGCCGAGAACTGCATGATGACTCCGTGTAAATATGATTGGCGGGGATTATATCAGCTTGATATGGAGGGAGGCTTTCTGTCGGCCTGAAAACGGGTTTCAGACGACCTTTGATGTTTAGGAAGATGTTCCACCCGTCCATTCGGGTACGGTGCCGGTATCGAAGCCTAAAAGTGAAAGCGCGTGGGCGGTGCTGTGGGTAATGATGTCGTCTATGGTTTGCGGCTGCTGGTAGAGGGCGGGGGTAGGCGGGAAGACGATGCCGCCCATTTCGGTAACGCGGCGCATATTGTCCAGATGGGCAAGGTTGAGCGGGGCTTCACGCACCATCAGCACAAGGCGGCGGCGCTCTTTCAGGACTACGTCCGCCGCGCGTGTCAGCAGGTTGTCGCCGAAGCCGTTTGCGACTGCGGCCAGCGTGCGCATCGAACAGGGGGCAATCAGCATCCCGTCGGTTTTAAACGAACCGCTGGCGATGGCTGAGCCTATATGGTTTATCGGATGGACGACATCGGCAAGGCGGTAGAGTTCGTCTTTTTCATACGGTGTTTCCAGCGCGCGCGTCATTTCCGCGCTTTTGGATACCACCAGATGCGTTTCGACATCGTGTGCGCGCAAAAGTGCCAAGGCCTTGATGCCGTATTGGAAACCGCTGGCTCCGCTGATGCCGATAATCAAACGTCGGGTCATGAAAGTCTTTCGTAAAAGCGTATTTTGGCAACATTATAAAGCAGGTCGTCTTAACAGGCAGGTTTCATATTTTGAAAAGCGGCTGTTTGACTGAAGGCAAGGGTAGGGTAGGTGGTTCGGCAGAAGCCGTCGAAATATGTTATAAATAAGCCCTTCTACCGAACTCAAATTGGAGCATACGACATGGAATTGGTATTTATCCGCCACGGACAAAGCGAATGGAACGCAAAAAACCTGTTTACAGGCTGGCGCGACGTGAAACTGAGCGAGCAGGGGCTTGCCGAAGCTGCCGCCGCCGGTAAAAAACTGAAGGAAAAAGGCTACGAGTTCGACATCGCCTTCACTTCCGTCCTGACCCGCGCGATTAAAACCTGCAACATCGTTTTGGAAGAATCCGACCAACTGTTCGTGCCGCAAATCAAAAGCTGGAGGCTGAACGAACGCCACTACGGCCAGCTGCAAGGTTTGGACAAAAAACAAACTGCCGAAAAATACGGCGACGAGCAAGTCCACATCTGGCGCCGCAGCTACGACACCCTGCCTCCGCTGCTCGATCCGAAAGACCCGTTCTCCGCACACAACGACCGCCGTTATGCCAACCTGCCCGCCGATGTCGTACCCGACGGCGAAAATTTGAAAGTTACTTTGGAGCGCGTATTGCCGTTTTGGGAAGACCAAATCGCCCCTGCATTGCTCAGCGGCAAACGCGTCTTGGTCGCCGCACACGGCAACTCCCTGCGCGCATTGGCAAAACACATCGAAGGCATTTCCGACGAAGACATCATGGGCTTGGAAATCCCGACCGGTCAGCCGCTGGTGTACAAATTGGACGACAATTTGAAAGTGGTTGAAAAATTCTATCTGTAAGTTTTGCGGATAATAAAAAGGTCGTCTGAAACCCTGATTTGTGGTTTCAGACGACCTTTTTTAAATCAAATCAACTTACTTCGCCGCATTAAACGCGTCGGTAACTTGTTTGGACGCGTTCAGCAATTCTTGTGCGCCGCCCGCCGCCAAGTAGGTTTCGGGAACGAGGTAAACCACCTGTCCTTTTTTCCATGCAGTCGTTTCGGCGACCAGCGGATTGTTCAACACGTCTTTCGCCGCCTGCCCTTCTTCGCCGATGGCTGCGCTTCGGTCTAGGACAAACAGCCAGTCGGGATTTTTCTCTTTCAGGTATTCGAAGCTGACGGGCTGACCGTGGCTGCCTTCTTTGATGGCTTCGTCAACGGCCGGAACGCCGATGTCTTTGTGCAGCCAGCCGCCGAGTCGTGAAGACGGTCCGAAGGCGGACATTTTCCCGCCGTTGACCAGAATCACCAAACCTTTGCCTTTACCTTGCGCGGCAGTTTTCGCGGCTTCAAAAGACGCGTCGATTTCCGCCTTCAGCTTGTCGGCTTCCGCCTGTTTGCCGAAGATTTGCGCCAAAGCGTCGATACGCTCTTTGGCACTTTCTTTGAGGTTGGCGGTATCGGCGGTCATCTCGATGGTCGGCGCAATGGCGTTCAACTTGTCAAACGCTTTGGCTGCGCGGCTGCCGATGATGATGAGCTGCGGTTTGTAAGCGTTGAGTGCTTCGTAATCCGGCTCGAACAGCGTACCGGCAGGTTTTGTCGTTTTGAAATATTCGTCCAAATAAGGCAGACGGTTTTTATCGACGGACAAACCGGTTTTCACGCCCAATTTGCTTAAAGTATCGAGCATACCCAAGTCATAAACGGCGATGCGTTCAGGATTTTGCGGCACTTTCGCGTCGCCGCGCGTCGTTTTGACGGTCAAATCTGCGCCTTCGGTTTGGGCTGCGGAAGCGGTTTGGGCGTTTTGGTTTGAAGCGGAATCTTTCGGCGAACACGCGCCCAAAGCAAGGGCGCAGCATACGGCTAAAGCAGTTAAACGTAACATGGGATAATTTCTCCGTTGTCGGGTTCGGGGCAGATAATATGGACGGGTCGTCTGAAAATCCGCAAAGCGGATGCTCGCATCAAACACCTGTTCCAATCCTGCCGTTGTCAAAAAAGTTTGGAAAATGCCAGATTGAGAAATCCGATTGACAGGCAGGTCGTCTGAAAACCGAAGCTGATTCAGACGACCTGCCCGTATTTTACCCGCTCTTTTTAGAAGCGGTAGTTCACGCCCAAGCGTACATCACGTCCGGTACCTGGTAGGGTATTGGTCCAGCGTTGACTGTGCGGATAGTAGAACTTGTTGAACACGTTGTTAACTGAAAGATTGATATTGAGCGTGTCTTTGCCCAATGGTTTCCAGTTGGCGAAGACATCGTTCACACCGAAACCTTGGCGTACAACGTTTTCCAGTTTGCCGTCGCGACCTTTTTGACCTGCCACCAATATCGAACCCACGGCTTTTTGAACATAGCGTCCGCGCCAGCCGATTTCCAGATTCGGATTTTGGAAGCGGTAGGCAAGGGAAGCCGTCCAAGTGCGGCCGGTTTGTGCGCCAAACTCGGGGTTCGCGCTTAACAATTTATCTTTGTGTGTATCGTAAAAACGCGGTTTGCTGTGGCTTACGCCGACTTTGGCAGTCAAGCCGCCGGTGCGGTAGGACGCGCCCAATTCGTAACCGTGGTTTTTGATGTAGCCGGCATTGACGGCTTCACGGATGGCGACAGAGTCGTGGCGGTTTTGCGGATTGGCAAGCGCGTCTTTGATGGTCTGCCAGAAGTAGCTGCCGTTTGCGGCAAACGTGCCGTCGTTGTAGTTGAAACCGATTTCGGTATTGCGCGCGCGTTCGGCTTTGGTGCCGTCGGCAATCGAGATGATGCCGCGCTTGCCGTGGGTTTGCAGCGCGTCATACAGGCGCGGGCTGCGGCTGGCGTAGTTGTGGCTTGCGCTGAAGCTCCAGTGTTCGTGCGGCTGCCAAATCACGCCGAAACTCGGGTTAAGGCTGCTGCTTGAAACGGTTTTGCCGTCATGGGTTTTCACCTTGAAGCGGTCGTAACGCAGTCCGCCGGTCAGGGTAAAGCCGTTAATTTCGTGAATGGCTTCGATATACGCGCCGGTATCGGTTTTGGTCGGGTTGGACAGTTTGTAGGAATGGACAAGATCCATATCTTTCTTGTCTTTCGCTTTTTCTTCATCAGTCTTATCTATTTCTTTTTTAGGATCTTTTGGGTCTGGTTTCTTACCGGAGATCTTAAATTCGTTGTTCAAAAACGCTTGCGGCTCGATTTCCTGATGGCGGTAGTTGATACCGTATTTCAACAGGGTTTGTTCGGCAAGGCGGCTGTCGAAGTTGAAGTTCGCACCACGAGTGGCGATTCGGGTATGGTTAGGGCCGACCACATTGCCTGCGTAACCGCTGCCGCTGTCATCGGCGGAATAGCGTTCGTTTTCCAACACATAGGCGTTGGCGTTCAGTTTTTCGACAAAGCCCAGGTTTTTACCCGTGTACTCCAAGTTGGTGTTGGATTGGGTAGTTTCACGGTATGAGGGTTTCTGCCTGTCTTTTGCAGGGTCGGACTCGAAGATTGTAAACTCTTCACGCACAGTACGGATGCCCCGGTGCTGGTCTTTCATGTGGCTCAACACGATGCGGTGGTCGCCGTCGCCGAAGGTTGTTCCGATTTTGGCCAGGTAGCTGCGTTTGTCCAGTGCGCTGTGAGGTACGGTTTTGCCGCCGTTGGGACTTTTGTAGCCTTTACCTGCTTCGTAATCTTTTTCATCGTTGCGGTTGTAAGAGAACAAACCGTCGAAGTTGCCCTCTTTTCCGAATACGCTTGCGCCGTAGTTTACGCCGTCATTAGAGGCATAGCCGCTGCTGAGGCGCACGCCCCAGTTTTTATCCAAGCCTTTGAGCAGGTCTTGGGCATCGACGGTTTTGGTAATAATCGCGCCGTTGGTCGCGCCGATACCGGCAGATGCGGAGCCTGCGCCTTTCTGTACGGAGACGATTTTGACCAGCGCAGGGTCGATGATGAAACGGCCTTGGTGATACAGTATTTGGCTGTCGGAATAGGCATTGTCCACCTTAATATCCACCGAGTTTTGACCCATGCCGCGCAAAGTCAGGTGTTGGGACGTGCCGTTGCCGCCGCCGAAATCGATGGCAGGTTCGTCTTTCAACAATCCGCGCAAATCGGTTGCCGTGCTTTCGTCTTTTTGTTGAAGGGTAACGATATTAGTTTTGATTTTGCTGCCTTGGCGGTCACCTTTTACGGTAACGGTATCAAGGGTAACGCTTTCTTTTGCTTCGTTTTCCGCGTGGGCAAAACCGGCGGCGAGTGCCATTGAAAGCAGGCTGAAGCGGAACAGGGGCGAAGTCATGGAAATTTCCTTCTGTTGGATAAGTTTCAGTTAATCGATAAATTATTTATTAATAATAATTTTTATTTATTTTAAAGGTGGGATATTATTTTGTAAAGGTGTGCATAGTTTTGCGCCAATAATGTTTGGTTTTTTGTTGATTGAAGCATGTGAAGCCCCCCGTCTGTAAAAGGTCGTCTGAAAATGCCTGCCTGCTTGATCAGCATTGAAAGTAGGGCGGGGATGGTGCGCAACTTGTCATGTCTGTTTTCAGACGACCCCGCATAGAAAATTTTTACTTCTTCCCTTGAATTTATCGGGACAAACCCTAATTTGCCGCTGTGTTAAGGTAAGTTTGTTGACAAACTTGCCGCCTTCTTTTTCAAACCGCATCTGCCGGATAAAGGCAGATGATTGTTTTCAAACTATTTATCGGAGCATAAAACATGACCATCCGTCCTTTACACGACCGCGTCGTCGTCAAACGCTTGGAAGCTGAAGAGAAAACCGCATCAGGCATCGTCTTGCCGGGCGCAGCCGCTGAAAAACCCGATATGGGCGAAGTGATCGCCGTAGGTGCGGGCAAAATCGGTAAAGACGGCGAACGCCGTCCGCTGGATGTCAAAGTCGGAGACAAAGTGATTTTCGGCAAATACAGCGGTCAAACCGTTAAAGCCGACGGCGAAGAGCTGTTGGTTATGCGCGAAGAAGATATTTTCGGTATTGTCGAATAAACATTCCGTGCATTCAGAACGACAGGTCGTCTGAAAAGGCATACAAGGTTTTCAGACGACCTCAGACAACATTAAACAATTTTGGAGAATCAAAACATGGCAGCAAAAGACGTACAGTTCGGTAACGAAGTCCGCCAAAAAATGGTCAGCGGCGTGAACACTCTGGCAAACGCCGTCCGCGTAACTTTGGGTCCTAAAGGCCGCAATGTAGTGGTTGACCGCGCATTCGGCGGCCCGCACATCACCAAAGACGGCGTTACCGTCGCTAAAGAAATCGAACTGAAAGACAAATTCGAAAACATGGGCGCGCAAATGGTGAAAGAAGTCGCGTCCAAAACCAACGACGTAGCGGGCGACGGTACGACTACCGCCACCGTACTGGCTCAAGCCATCGTTGCCGAAGGCATGAAATACGTTACCGCCGGTATGAACCCGACCGACCTGAAACGCGGTATCGACAAAGCCGTTGCCGCTTTGGTTGAAGAGCTGAAAAACATCGCCAAACCTTGCGATACTTCCAAAGAAATCGCCCAAGTCGGCTCGATTTCCGCCAACTCTGACGAACAAGTCGGCGCGATTATTGCCGAAGCGATGGAAAAAGTCGGCAAAGAAGGCGTGATTACCGTTGAAGACGGCAAATCTTTGGAAAACGAATTGGATGTCGTCGAAGGTATGCAGTTCGACCGCGGCTACTTGTCCCCTTACTTCATCAATGACGCGGAAAAACAAATCGCTGCGCTGGACAATCCGTTTGTTTTGCTGTTCGACAAAAAAATCAGCAACATCCGCGACCTGCTGCCTGTTTTGGAACAAGTGGCCAAAGCCAGCCGTCCGCTCTTGATTATCGCTGAAGACGTAGAAGGCGAAGCCCTGGCGACTTTGGTGGTGAACAACATCCGCGGCATCCTGAAAACCGTTGCCGTGAAAGCTCCGGGCTTCGGCGACCGTCGCAAAGCCATGTTGCAAGACATCGCCATCCTGACCGGCGGCACCGTGATTGCCGAAGAAGTCGGTCTGTCTTTGGAAAAAGCCACTCTGGAAGACTTGGGTCAAGCCAAACGCATTGAAATCGGTAAAGAAAACACCACCATCATCGACGGCTTTGGCGACGCTGCCCAAATCGAAGCGCGTGTTGCCGAAATCCGCCAACAAATCGAAACCGCAACCAGCGATTACGACAAAGAAAAACTGCAAGAGCGCGTTGCCAAACTGGCAGGCGGCGTGGCAGTGATTAAAGTCGGTGCCGCTACCGAAGTCGAAATGAAAGAGAAAAAAGACCGGGTGGAAGACGCGCTGCACGCTACCCGCGCAGCCGTTGAAGAAGGCGTGGTTGCCGGCGGCGGCGTAGCCCTGTTGCGTGCCCGTGCCGCTTTGGAAAACCTGCACACCGGCAATGCCGACCAAGACGCAGGCGTACAAATCGTCTTGCGCGCCGTTGAGTCTCCGCTGCGCCAAATCGTTGCCAACGCAGGCGGCGAGCCTAGCGTAGTTGTGAACAAAGTGTTGGAAGGCAAAGGCAACTACGGTTACAACGCAGGCTCCGGCGAATACGGCGACATGATCGAAATGGGCGTACTCGACCCCGCCAAAGTAACCCGTTCCGCGCTGCAACACGCCGCGTCTATCGCCGGCCTGATGCTGACGACCGACTGCATGATTGCCGAAATCCCTGAAGAAAAACCAGCTATGCCTGACATGGGCGGCATGGGTGGTATGGGCGGCATGATGTAAGGTTGCCCAAACCTGAGCGCAAACAAAAACCTGCACGGACAACCGTGCAGGTTTTTTCTTATTTGAGGGAAGGTCGTCTAAAAACTGATTTTCAGACGACCTTTTATCATGATGGCGATGCTGTTGCTTTCCTATTTTTTGCGGCAAACGGTCCTTTTCCTTCGATAAGGGGTTGTTGCGTTTCAATCCGTTTTTCGCATTCCGCCATCAATTCGGCTTCCGTCCCTCTGCTGTGGGGGATGACGGGGTTGATGACGACGGTGATGGTGCCAGGGTGTTTGAGGAAGGCATTTTTCGGCCAAAATTCGCCGCTGTTGAGGGAGACGGGGACGATGTCCATTTCAAACATTTTCGCCATGCGCGCGCCGCCGAGTTTATAGCGGCCTTTTTCGCCGGGCGGCAGGCGTGTGCCTTCGGGGAAAATGGTAATCCAGTAGCCTTCGTTTTTGCGCGCCATGCCTTGTTCCATCAGTTGTTTGCTGGCTTCGCGGCTGTTGCTGCGGTCTATGCCTATGGTTTTGACGAGTTTCAGGCCCCAACCGAAGAAGGGGATTTTGAACAATTCGCGTTTGGCGACGTAAACCTGCGGAGGGAAGATTTCTTGCAGGGCGAGGGTTTCCCAGCCGCTTTGGTGTTTGGCGCAGATGATGGAGGGGCGGTCGGGGATGTTTTCGGCACCGATGAGGCGGTATTTGAGTCCGATGATGTGTTTGAGCGACCAGTTGAGGATGCGTACCCAGATCTGCGCCATTTTGTGCGCGCCGCCTTGGACGGGCAGGGCGAGGAGCATGAAGGGGAAAAGTAAAATCAGGCTGGTGCTGAGGATGAACCAGTAGGTCAGGTTGCGGATGAGGAGCATGTTTTTACCTGTCGGATAGGTCGTCTGAAAAATAGGGAGGACAAAATATATAGTAACCTTCAAATCAGGAACATTCATTCCCTCATTCCCGCGCAGGCGGGAATCTAGAGTTTGGGATTACAGTAACCTTTGAATATTTCTGAATACTGACAGTCTGGATTCCCGCCTGCGCGGGAATGACGGCTGTTTAGGTTTCTTTTTTGCGAAGGCTGTCTGAAAATTTGGCCGCGGACAAGGTTTCAGACGACCTCTTTCAGTAATTGCAACGGCAATCTTGTTCTTGCCTCTGTTCGGCGGGAGGAGGCAGATTGCCGAATATGGCTGTTACGGTTTTACCTATCCGTCTGCACAGTCTTGCGCGGTTTCGTGCATGATGTATTGGGAGAAGGCGAGCAGGTTGTCGAAAACTTGGGTGTTTTCGGGTAATTCTTTTTCCTGTTGCGATAGGGTTTTCTTGCCTTTGCCGGTCAGGACGAGCGCGGTTTTGCCACCCGCTTCGTGCATGGCTTGCAGGTCGCGCAGGCTGTCGCCGACCAGCCAGGTTTCGGTGGGGTTGGCTTTGAAGCGTTCGAGGATGTCGTAAATCATGCCGGGCTTGGGTTTACGGCAGTCGCAGTTGTCGGCGGCGGTGTGCGGGCAGAACCAGATGCCGTCGATTTCTCCGCCTGCCTGACGGACGAGGCGGTGCATCTTGGCGTGCATTTCAGTCAGGTCTTGGACGGTGAAGTATTTGCGGCCGATGCCGGATTGGTTGGTGGCAACGGCGATGTTGTAGCCTGCTTGTGTCAGGAAGGCGATGGCGTCCATACTGCCTTCGATGGGTATCCATTCGTCTACGGATTTGACGAAGTCGTCGCGGTCTTGGTTGATGACGCCATCGCGGTCGAGGATGATGAGTTTCACGGTTGCTCTCCGACAGGGGATTCCAAATTGTTTTTCCATTGCTCAAACGCTGCTTGGAAGACGGGTTTGAGGCGTTTGTAGATTTCGGGGGTGTTGGGGACGTGGTAGAAGCCGCCGAGCGACGGGGTGTCGAGAGTGCGGACGTAATCTTCTAGAAATGCGCCGTAGCCGTCTTCTTCATTGTCGTAGTAGTAGGAGGTGAATTGCCGCCCTTGTTCGGTGAAGTCGTCGGACGTGAGCACGCCGTCCATGTGTTTGAGCAGGAAGCGGCGGCCGCTGGTTCTGCCTTTGAGTATATTGGCGAAATCTTCCGCGCTTTCGGGGGCGGTTTGCCAAACGGGATTCGCCAGCCCTGCCTGCGCCGCCCATATCCAGTACATGCCGATATGCGTGGCGGCGTTTTCGGACGGCAGTCCTTCGGGATATTCTTCGTCTAGGTGGAAGCGGATGTTGTCGTACATGGACGGTCGTGTGCTGTGATTCGGAGGGTGTTTATTGTAACGGAAAACGGGAGAGGTCGTCTGAAATCTGTCGGGACGTTTTTCAGACGACCTCTCTGTGAATAGGGGGGATGCTGCGGCCCGGTATGAAAACATGATATACTTCTTTTTATTTCAACCGCCTAGGATATGTCAGGGCGGTTTGTTTCGTTTGAACATTCTGAAAGTCCCTTATGTCCCAATCCACCCCCTCCCCGCTGGGTGAAAAGCAAATGGCGGTTTTGATGGCGATGTTGGTTGCCCTGATGCCGTTTTCGGTCGATGCCTACCTGCCCGCCATACCGGAAATGGCGCAGTCGCTGAGCGCGGATATACACCGTATCGAGCAGAGTTTGGTTTTGTTTATGTTCGGCGTGGCGTTCGGGCAGATTGTCGGCGGTGCGGTTTCGGACATCAAGGGGCGCAGACCGGTGGCTTTGGTCGGTTTGAGCATTTATTTTGCGGCCGTTGCCGCGCTGACGATGGTGCAGTCGGTGGACGGGCTGTTGAACCTGCGCGCGGTACAGGCGTTCGGCGCGGGGATGACGGTGGTCATCGTCGGGGCGATGGTGCGCGATTATTATTCGGGCAGGCAGGCGGCGCAGATGTTTGCATTAATCGGCATTATTTTGATGGTCGTGCCACTGATTGCGCCTATGGTCGGCTCACTGTTGCAGGAATTGGGCGGCTGGCGTTTTATTTTCGGCTTTTTGGCGGCGTATTCGTTTGTTTTGTTTATCTTGGTGTTTACTTTCCTGCCGCGTCCGAAGCAGACGGGCAAAATCGGGATGGATATTTTCGGACTGGTGGCGGGACGGTTCGCCAGAGTGCTGAGAACGCGGGCGGCGATGGGCTATCTGTTTTTTCAGGCGTTCAGCTTTGCGTCGATGTTTGCATTTTTGACGGAATCATCGTTTGTTTACCAAAAGCTGTACCATGTTACGCCACGCGAATACGCTTGGGTGTTTGCGCTGAACATCCTCACGATGGCTTCGTTCAACCGCATCACGGCATGGCGGCTGAAAACGGGGGCGCACCCGCAAAGTATTTTGAAATGGGGCATTATCGTGCAGTTTGTGGCGAACCTGACGATGGTGCTGCTGGTTCTATTGCTGGGGCTGCCGCCGATGTGGGCTTTGGTGCCATGCGTGATGTTTTCGGTAGGCACTCAAGGCTTGGTCGGCGCGAACACGCAGGCTTGCTTTATGACTTATTTCAAGCAGGAAAGCGGCAGTGCGAACGCGGTATTGGGCGTGTTCCAATCCATCATCGGCGCAAGCGTGGGGCTGTTGGCAACACGGCTGCACAATGGTTCTGCGTTGGTGATGGCGGGCATGATGCTGGCTTCGACGGTATGCGGGATTGTGTTGCTCTGGCTCTGCTCGCATCAGGCTTGGAAAGAAAACGATAAAAGCGAATATGTGTGAATCGTGAACGGCAAAAGGTCGTCTGAAAACTTTTCAGACGACCTTTTGCCTGCGGTAGACATTTAATGGCCTAAATTCAAAAAGGACGACAACCGTCAAAAACGGTGCGTGGGAAATAAAATCCCTCTTTTAATTCAGTCCACTATAATCCTGCTTATTTTGCAGCAGGGGTTTGGTTGGCGGGAGCTTGTTCCAGATCTGCTGCAGGGGCGGTCTGGGTTGCGGCCTGGCCTTGTTCGCCCATGGCTTTAACTTCGGCATCGGCGGAAGTGGCTTCAGTTGTTGCAGCTTCGGCGGCTTTGTCTTGTTTCAGATCGTTGGCTTGTTTTTTAGCTTTGTTGGCTTTTTTGTGAACATGTCCTGCTTTAGTAGCGGCTTTACCGGAAGCAGGTTGGGCCATAGCCACAGGAGCAGCGATCAAACCGGCAGAAACAAGAACGAGTGAAGTCAATTTAGACAATGTTTTCATGTGTAATATCCTTTCGGGAAATTTGTCTGATAAAATAATTCCGTCAAATGCCAAATGGCAATTTGCGTAAAGACAAACGCATAACTACTTGGTACGATTGAGTTTTTATTGTAACGGTTTGTTTGTAAACCGAAGTCAGGTCAAGCGAAATTGAAATAAAGTTTCAAAAGGCGGGTTAACCCCCTTGTCCTGCTTTATTAATCGCATCTCATAGCTTGATTGTTTAAATTTATATATTTCATGGCATTACATCCAATGATTTTCGAACATTCCCGCTTTCGCAATGCATCCTACATCTTGATGGGGATTGCCCTGTTTGTGGTGCTGTACTTCCACTTTTTGCCCCTTTTGCTCGCCGTCATCCTGACCTACGTCTTCATCACCAAGACCAACGGCCTGATTCTCTGGCTGCGCCGCCGTACGCTCGCGCGCAATACGTTTCTGCACAAATCGCTCAACGCGCACAATATCAACCTGATTTCGACCACGCTGACCATAGGCATCGTATTGACGGTTATCCTGTTGATGTCGCTGGGGATTTACCACCTGATTCACGGCGGGCACATCACCGTGATGCTGACCAAGCTGGCGGCGATTTTGGAAGACACGAAAAACAGCAGCAGCCTGCCGCAGTCGGTTTTGAACATGCTGCCCAACAATACCGCAGAAATCAAAGCCTATGCGGTCAAATTGATTGAAGAATACAGCGCCGCACTGACGCGCATCAGCAAAAACAGCTTCACCTCGTTCGTGTATATCCTTATCGGCATCATCATCGGCGCAATGCTCAGTTTCCACCGCCTCAACATGCGCAAAAACCGCCGCAAAATGCCGCCCTTCAAGGCAGAGCTGGTGCGGCGGATTGTAAACTTCGAAACCAGCTTCGAGCGCGTGTTTCTGGCGCAGGTCAAAATCTCGCTGATCGATACCGCGCTGACGGGCGTGTACCTTTATCTGATCCTGCCGCTTTTCGGCGTGGAGTTGCCGTTTAAAATAACCGTGTTGGTGATCGCCTTCATCGTCGGGCTGATTCCCGTCGCGGGTAACCTGATTTCCAACACCATCATTATCATCTTGAGCCTCGGCGCGTCTTTATATGTGGCGGTCGCCTCGCTGGTGTTTCTGGTCGTCATCCACAAGCTCGAATACTTCCTGAACGCGAAAATCATCGGTTCGGAAATCGAATCAAGCGCATGGGAACTGCTGGTAGCGATGGTCGTATTCGAACGGATTTTCGGCGTCGGCGGCATCATCGTCGCACCGGTTTATTATGCGTATCTGAAGAATGAGTTGAAACAGCAGAAATTGATTTGAGTGTTGACGCGGTAATGTGGAAAGGTCGTCTGAAAACTATTTTCAGACGACCTTTTTCAGTTACAGCAGCTTGATCCCTTCCCCTTATCCGACGGGGGAAAGCTGGGATAGGGTGGCTTGCAAATATACGGAACAAGGGACAAGAGCCACCCTCTCCCCAACCCTCTCCCGTCGGACGGGAGAGGGCGGATTCTCGCGGGCGAAGCCCACGCTACGGTTACCCTTCACCCCAGAACAAACAATTCCCGCCCGTGCCACTTCAGCCAACTTTTAGCATTGTCGGTATGCGGCGTCAGCGTGTTCACCAAATGCCAAAAGCGCGGACTGTGGTCGGGGTGGCGGAGGTGGCAGAGTTCGTGGATGCAGACATAGTCGGCGACGTACTCGGGCGCGCCGATCAGCCGCCAGTTGAGGCGGATGCCGGTGTGCGGGCGGCATACGCCCCAAAAGGTTTTGGCGTTGCTCAGGTCTGTGGCAGCGGGCGTCAGTCCTGTTTCGGCTGCGTGTTTTTTAAGGCGGGGCAGCAGGTATTCGCGGGCGCGTTCGTTCAACAGGCGGCGCAGGTGGTCGATTTGTGCGGCGGTTTCTTTTCGGGGAAGCAGGATTTCAGACGACGTAATACGGATATGGCTTTGGCTGTGGGTATCCAGCTTGGTCTTTACTCCCAGATACCAAATCCACTCGGGTAAGTTTGGATGGGAAACAGGATGTACGGGCGTTTTGGCAAGCGTGTTCCGCAATATCGTTTCGTTTGTCGACAGCCAGTTTGCCAACGCGTGGTCTTGAAAAAAGGGTGGGACGTTGATGCTGACCGTTTGCATATTGACGGGGCGTAGAATCAGATTTTTCTTGGCACTGCGTTTGAGTTCGATTTCGATGCACAAACCGTCGGAAAGAGGATAGGTGAAGCGTTTCATAGTTGTGAATAGGTTTCAGACCGGATACATCGTCTGAAACAGGGATTTTCCATATCAGGCGGCAAACTTCGGATAATATACAAAATCAAACATCTGCGCTACAAGGTTCAGCCGAACAAACCGCCGATATATTTGCTGATGGTGATGGCGCTGAGTACTGCCATCAAACCGACCACAATCACGCCGGAAACAGTGAGCCACAGCGGGTGTTTGTAGTCGCCGACAATTTTGGTTTTGTAGGTGGCAATCAGAATCAGACCGAGGGAAATCGGTAAAATCAGGCCGTTTAATGCGCCTACGAACACCAGCACCTGCGCCGGTTTGCCGATGGTGGAAAATACGGCGGTAGACACGGCGATAAAGGCAATAATCCATTTGTTTTTATTGCGTTCGATAGACGGGCTGAGACCGGAGAAGAACGACACCGAAGTATAAGCCGCACCAATCACCGAAGTAATCGAAGCCGCCCAAATCACCACGCCGAAAATCAGCAGACCGATGTATCCCGCCGCATATTCAAACGGTGTGGAAGCAGGGTTGTCGGGATTGAGCTGCACGCCTTGGCTGACCACGCCCAAAACCGCCAAAAACAATACAATCCGCATAATCGAGGCAATCAGAATCGCCCGCACCGAGCTTTGGCTCACTTCCGGCAACGCCGATTTGCCTTTGATGCCTGCGTCCAGCAGACGGTGCGCACCGGCGAAGGTGATGTAGCCGCCGACCGTGCCGCCCACCAGTGTAACAATCGCCATTGCATCGAGTTTTTCCGGCATAAAGGTATGCACGGCGGCATCTGCCAGCGGCGGATTCGCCTGCCATGCCACATAAACCGTCAGCGCAATCATTACGAAACCCATCACTTGGGCGAATTTGTCCATCACTTTGCCTGCTTCTTTAAACAGAAACACACCGATGGCAATCACGCCGCTGATCACGGCACCGGTTTCCGGCGACAGTCCGGTCAGCAGATTCAGACCCAAGCCTGCCCCGCCGACGTTACCGATATTGAACGCCAAACCGCCCATCACAATCAGCACAGCCAAGAAATAGCCTGCGCCGGGCAAGACCTGATTGGCAATATCCTGCGCCCGTTTTTCGGAAACGGCGACAATCCGCCAAATATTGAGCTGCGCCCCGATGTCGAGCAGAATCGAGAGCAGAATAACAAAGCCGAAACTTGCCGCCAGTGCTTGGGTGAAGGTGGCGGTTTGGGTCAGAAAGCCGGGGCCGATGGCGGAAGTCGCCATCAGGAATGCAGCGCCGATTAAGGCATTTCTGCGGTTTTTTTGATCAGACATAATCGCTTATTCTCTATATAAAATTGGTTGTTACTGTGTTTGGGCGAAACCTGCGGTTTTAGCTACGCAGAAACTCGCTTTGCTCGTTTTGGCGAAACCTGCGGTTTTCAGACGGCCTATGAACTGTTTTTCAAGCAGAAACTTTGATGCCTGCCGCCAATAGTTCCTGCCGGATTTTTTCGGCAAACACCACGGCGTGCGGCCCATCGCCGTGCAGACAGATGCTGTCAGCTTGCACGGCAACCAGGCTGCCGTTCACTGCTTTGACCTGCCCGTCCCGCACCATCTGCAATACTTGGGCGATGGCTTCTTCGTCGCTGTCCACCTGCGCATCGGGGCGGCTGCGGGGAACCAGCGTACCGTCGGGCATATAGCGGCGGTCGGCGAATACTTCGGAAATCACGCCCAAGCCTGCGGCTTTTCCGGCTTCCAAGAGCAGGCTGCCGGAAAGTGCCATCAGTTTCAATTTCGGGTTGAAATCCGCCACAGTTCGGGCAACGGTATCCGCCAGCGCACGGTTTTTCGCCGCTTGGTTGTACATTGCGCCGTGCGGTTTTACATAAGCCATTTCCAAATCCTGATCACGGCACAAGGCCTGCAATGCGCCCAACTGGTAATTCAGACACGCCCGCAAATCGGCTTCGGACAGATTCATTTCGGTACGGCCGAAGTTTTCTCGATCGGGATAGCCGGGGTGTGCTCCAATGCGCACGCCGTTTTGTTGGGCATACGCCAATGCCGCACGAATATCGGCAATGCTGCCGGCGTGTTGGGCGCAGGCGATGTTGACCGAAGTAATCACCTGCAACAGGACTTCGTCGCTGCCGCAGCCTTCGGCGAGATCGGCGTTTAAATCAACCTGCTTCATGGGCGATTCTCCGTATTTGGTTCAGATAGGCTTGGTTTTTGCGCCGCAGGGCGGCGGCTTCTTTCAAGCCGATTATTTTGAATTTTATTTTGCTGCCGAAACGCACCTGTGCCAGCCTGCCCAAATCGGCGGCGGCAACGGTGGCGATTTTCGGATAACCGCCGGTGGTTTGCGCATCGGCCATCAGGATAATCGGTTTTCCGCCGGGCGGCACCTGCACGGTTCCTGCCTGAACAGCGTGGGACAGCATTTCCAAAGGTTGCGACAGGGCCAGCGGCTGTCCGTCGAAGCGGTAGCCCATGCGGTTGCTGTCGCTTTGCAGCGTCCACGTTTCCCGTTCCAGATTCAGACGGCCTTCTTCACTGAAAGCGGCATATTCCGACGAAGGAACAAGGTGGACGGTATCGGTAAACGGTATCGGGGCGATGCCGACTTTGGACAATTCCTGCGCACCTTTGCCGATGGGGAGACAATCGCCTTTTTGCAGCATTCTGCACTGATGGCCGCCGAAACCGGCTTTCAGGTCGGTGCTTCTCGAACCCATCACTTCCGGCACATCAAATCCACCCGCCACGCACACATAGCCGTACATGCCCTGCACGGCACGCACCAGCTTCAAGGTCTGCCCTTTGCGGGCGGTATAACGCCAATACGAATAGACCGGTTCGCCGTCCAATTCCGCCTGATACACGGCACCGGTGAGACAAAACGGCGTATCCCGTTCAAACACCAGCATTATCCCGCCCAAAGCGATTTCGATTGCGGCCGTGCCTTCGTCGTTGCCCAATAAAATATTGCCCGCCGCCAAAGCAACCGTGTCCATCGCACCGGCATGACCGATGCCGAAACGCCGGTGTCCGTAGCGTCCGGTATCCTGAATATGCGCCGGTGCCTGCACTGCCGAAACGTGAATCATGGCTCAATCCTTTCTGCAACAAAGCGGACTTGGTCGCCCGCCGCCAGCAGGGTCGGCGGATTCAAATCGGCTCGGAACAAGGGTAATTCGGTTCTGCCGATAATCTGCCAGCCGCCGGGCGAAGCGAACGGATACACACCGGTCTGACTGCCGCCGATACCGACCGAGCCGGCGGGAACGGACGTTCTCGGCACGGCACGGCGGGGCGTGTGCAATGCTTCGGGCAAGCCGCCCAGATAAGGGAAACCTGGCTGGAAGCCTATCATAAATACGGTATAGGTTTGCGCCGTATGGCGGCGGACGATTTCGGAAATATCCGTCTGATGGAAAGCAGCGACTTCCGCCAAATCCGGCCCGTATTCGCCGCCGTAGCAGACGGGAATTTCCACCAGTTTGCCCTGATGTTTTGTAACGGCGGTGTGTTCCCACACATATTGCAATTCATCGGCAAGCGTCGCCAAATCGGTATCGAAACGGGTGAACACGGTAAGATTGTTCATGCCGACCACCACTTCCTCAATCCTGTCGTGCTGCTCGAGCGCAGCGGCAAACGCCCACAACTTTTGCTGTTTGCCCAGTTCGGAAGGTGCATTCAGTCGGCAGACCAAAGCGGACTCGCTGATTGGTGTGATCTCTATTCTCATTTGTTGTTCATTTTGGTTATGTTTTAATGAATCTATATGTAGGGGAGGCGGTTTGTCAATATCTTCTGTGCCGCATCATCAAACCGTCGATTGGAAAAGTGCTGCCCTGCCGCTGCACTTTTTCAGACGACCTTAAACCGTTTCTATTAAAATACCGTATTCCTACTTTTTTCATGCGGTATTTATGTTTTCCGAATCCCCTTCCTCAGCCCTCCTGCAAGGCTTAAACCCCGAACAACTTTCCGCCGTAACCTGGCCGCCGCAATCCGCCCTCGTTTTGGCGGGCGCAGGCAGCGGGAAAACCCGCGTGCTGACCACGCGCATCGCATGGCTTTTGCAAACCGGTCAGGCAAGCGTACACAGCATTATGGCAGTAACGTTTACCAACAAGGCCGCCAAAGAAATGCAAACCCGACTCGGCGCGATGATTCCCATCAACGTCCGCGCCATGTGGCTTGGCACGTTCCACGGTCTCTGCCACCGCTTTCTGCGCCTGCACCACCGCGATGCGGGTCTGCCGTCTTCCTTTCAAATCCTCGACAGCGGCGACCAGCTTTCCCTCATCAAACGCCTGCTCAAAAGCCTCAACATCGCCGAAGAAATCATCGCGCCGCGTTCGCTGCAAGGCTTTATCAACGCGCAAAAAGAATCCGGTTTGCGCGCTTCTGTGTTGAGCGCGCCCGATCCGCACACAAGCCGCATGATCGAATGCTACGCCGAATACGACAAAATCTGCCAATGCGAAGGCGTGGTCGATTTTGCCGAACTCATGCTCCGCAGCTACGAAATGTTGCAAAGTAACGAAATCCTGCGCCAGCACTACCAAAACCGCTTCAACCACATCCTAGTCGACGAGTTCCAAGACACCAACAAGCTGCAATACGCCTGGCTCAAACTCATGGCGGGCGGCAACGCGGCGGTATTTGCCGTCGGCGACGACGACCAAAGCATCTACCGTTTCCGCGGCGCGAACGTCGGCAACATGACCGCGCTGATGGAAGAGTTCCACATCGACGCGCCCGTCAAGCTCGAACAAAACTACCGCTCCGTCGGCAACATCCTCACCGCCGCCAACGCTGTTATCGAAAACAACGACGAACGCCTCGGCAAAAACCTGCGCACCGATGCCGAAGCAGGCGACAAAATCCGCTACTACTCCGCCTTTACCGACCTCGAAGAAGCCCAATTCATCGTTGACGAAACCAAAGCTCTCGAACGTGAAGGCTGGGATTTGGACGAAATCGCCGTCCTCTACCGCAGCAACGCCCAATCCCGCGTCATCGAACAAAGCCTGTTCCGCAGCGGCATCCCCTACAAAATCTACGGCGGGTTGCGCTTCTACGAACGCCAAGAAATCAAACACGCGCTCGCCTACCTACGCCTCGCCGTCAATCCCGACGACGACAACGCCCTCTTGCGCGTCATCAACTTCCCACCGCGCGGCATCGGCGCACGCACCATCGAAAACCTTCAGACGGCCTCAAACGAACAAGGCATCACCCTCTGGCAGGCAGCCTGCAACGCCGGCGCAAAAGCCGCCAAAGTCGCCGCCTTCGTCCGCCTGATTGAAGCCCTGCGCAACCAAGTCGGACAAATGCCCCTGCCCGAAATCATCGTCGGCATCCTCAAAGACAGCGGCCTGACCGAACACTACAAAACCCAAAAAGGCGACAACCAAGACCGCCTCGACAACCTCGACGAACTCGTCAACGCCGCCATCGAGTTCAAACCCGAAGACAGCAACTTCGAAATCCTGCCCGATAACATTTCAGACGACCCCGCCTTCCCCATCCTCGCCTTCCTCAGCAACGCCGCCCTCGAATCCGGCGAAAACCAAGCAGGCGCGGGTGAAAAAGCTGTCCAGCTCATGACCGTCCACGCCGCCAAAGGCTTGGAGTTCAACGCGGTCTTCCTCACCGGCATGGAAGAAGGCCGCTTCCCCAGCGAATACTCCCTCACCGAACGTGGCGGCCTCGAAGAAGAACGCCGCCTCATGTACGTCGCCATCACCCGCGCCCGCAAACGCCTTTACATCACCATGGCGCAGCAACGTATGCTGCACGGACAAACACAATTCGGCATCGTCTCCCGCTTTGTCGAAGAAATCCCGCCCGAAGTATTGCACTACCTGTCCGTCAAAAAGACCGCCTACGACAGCTACGGCAGCCCGCGCCAAACCGCCACATTCAAAGACAAAATCATCGAAGACTTCAAACAGCCGCAAACCTACGCAGGCTTCCGCATCGGACAAAACGTCCGCCACGCCAAATTCGGCACCGGCGTCATCATCGATGCCGTTGACAAAGGCGAATCCGCCCGACTGACCATCAACTTCGGCAAACAAGGCGTGAAAGAGCTGGACACCAAGTTTGCGAAATTGGAAGAGATGTAAAAGGGAGATGGCAGGGGTCGTCTGAAACCCGTAGCGCGGGCTTTGCCCACGAATCAAACTCAAAATTTCAGACGACCTCTTTTAGCCAATATTATCGTGGGCGAAGCCCACGCTACGATGTACACCGAGAGGAAAAAGGTCGTTTGAAAACGGGAACAACAATTTTTGCCGAAACCTCCGCCGTCATTCCCGCGCAGGCGGGAATCCAGAAGTTTGAAATTGCAGCAACCTTGAAATGTTCCCGAAATGCCGAGGTCTGGATTCCCGCCTACGCGGGAATGACGGCGGTAGGTTAGCTTCCATGCTTGAGAGGGGCGACCGTATCTACGGCTTAGGTTAGTGGATTACTTTTTTAAGTCAATCCAATGATTACGATTAATTTAGAGAAAATAATGGAACGAACATACAAGAAGATAGACATGGACACCGCAGTATCCATGCTGAAAGACCATCAGTTATGGCTTTCAAGTGGTGGCAAAGAAGGTAAACAAGCTGTTTTTACGGGATATGATTTAAGCGGCTTAGATTCAGATTATGCAGAGGCAAGATATGTAGTTCCTCCTTTTTGGGAGAAGGATCTCTCAAAAATAGATTTGAGTTATTCAAACCTAAGTGGATTGTATTTTAGGGACGTAAACTTGAGCCAAGCTGATTTTCGCGGTGCAAATCTGAAAAACACCCATTTTTATTGGGCAATTTTATTTGATGCAGATTTCAGCGGGGCGGATATTAGTGAGGCAAACATTGAGGAAAGCTCTCTAGTTCAAGCAAATTTGACGAAAGCAGATCTCTTTAAAACAGGTATAACCTATTCATATCTCGAAAATGCAAACCTTCAAGATGCGAACTGTCAAGAAACGAATTTTCGGAACACACAACTGCAAGGGGCAAATTTGCATGGGGCTAATTTTCATAGTGCAGACTTTGGAGGTGCAACTATAGAAGAAAATCAATTAATTCATATCAGATTTGCGGAAAATATCGATTTTGATATTGTTAAAGTAGAGAATGAGTCTCTAAAAAATCAAATATCCTTATTCGAGGATAAAATTCAACTCTTACAGAAAGGGTTGGAACAGACACAATCGGAGTCTAATAGTAGAGGAAATCAGGAAGAAATTGACAAACTACAGAAACAAATCAAACAGATAGAGGAAGAGAAAAATCAAAGTTTAGAAGACCTGAAAAAGTCATTAAAATTACAATGGCGCAATCAAATTCAGTACGCTAGAAATTCACTCGCTCATGCCTTAAAAAATACCGACAACCAAATCAAAAATAACGAAAATACAGCCTGTTGGTTCAAGCGGTTAGGTATTGCTTTGTTCATTATCACCATAATTTTACTATTGATTTTCAGTATATTCGTTTTATGCGCTCCCGATTCTTTCCTCACCCAAAATTTCAATATTTTATTTTACACATTCCCTATCATCACTCTAATGCTGATTGGCACAACCTGTCTACGCCATCAGAAAAATCTGTTGGGGGAAGTCCGTCATTTTTCCAATATGAAACACCAAATCGAACTGTGTAGTGGTTTGCTTGAAGCCTCTCAGCATGCTGCCGCCAGCTTCAATAATCCGGAAAAAGCGGATGAATATGTGCAGGAAACCTTTACCCAGATACGAAATCGTTTGCTCAATAGTCAATATCTGCCCGACAATTCATCGGCAGATAAGCAGTCGGACAATGATTTCGGATCGGATAAGGTGCTTGATTTGTTGAATAAGATCGCCGATTTGTCCGGCAAAAAATCTATGGGGAATTAACTAAGAGGCAGTTGTTACCTGAAAGGTCGTCTGAAAACGTTTTAGCGAAACTTGCTGTCCGTTTTCAGACGACCTTTGTTTTGAAATAGTCATTGTCCGTTCGGGTTTATAGCTATTCTTTGGTTCAAGGTTTTCAAACGGATTTCGTGGGCAAAGCCCACGCTACGGGGTGGTAGTGCGTCGATACTGTCTTGCCGATCGGATTCGATTGTTTAATCTGTCGCAGTCATTCCTGCGCAGACGGGAATCCAGACCTTGGCATTTCGGGAACATTTCAAGGCTGCTGTAATTTCAAACTTCTGGATTCCCGCCTGCGCGGGAATGACGGACGGTAAAAGTCGGGTATAGATACCTAACCCCTGTTTATAGCTGAAATCAATAAGAAAGAACATTATGTCCCAAGTTTTTAAAGATTTTGATTTGTCCTCCGTATGGAAAACTAATAGTTGGGCAGATGAAAACTACAAAGAAGCCCCGTTTACCCCTGAAATTTTGGCTGCCGTAGAAAGTGAGCTAGGCTATAAATTGCCGCAAAGTTTTATTGAATTGATGGCAGTACAAAACGGCGGGATATTTGTTAAAAGCTGCTTTCCGACCACGCAGAGAAATTCGTGGGCGAAAGATCATGTGCAAATTTGCGAGGTATCGGGAATCGGTTTTGAAAAAGAAGGGAGTCTGTGCGGTGAGATGGGGCAAAAACTTTGGCTGGAAGAATGGGAATATCCGCCTATCGGCGTGTATTTTGCCAACGACCCGTCAGGAGGGCATGCCCTGTTTGCCTTGGACTATCGAGAGTGTGGAAAAGACGGAGAGCCGAAAGTAGTATTTGTCGAACAAGAATCGGATTTTGAAATAGTCGAACTTGCCCCCGATTTTAAAACCTTTATCTGCAGCTTGCGGCATGAAGATGAGTTTTCAGATGAGTAAATACAAAATCGAAAAGAATAGGTCGTCTGAAAATTCATCTGCCGTCAGTTTGCGAGGTAGGTTGAACATTCATGTACAACCTACCTGCTTACTCTTTTTTACCTCAATCTTTCCTTCAAATCACCTAATGCAACAAAATGAATGGCGTTTCCGTCTTTAAGACGCCCCAACAACTTCAGGGCCGCCAATCGGTTTAAATCTGCGCGTGCGGTGTTTTCGGCAACATCGAATTGTGCGGCGGTGTCTTTGACCTTGAAAGTCCGTCCCTTGTCTTGGACGGCAGTTTGCAAGATTTCAATTTGGCGGCTGTTCAGTTGATGCCTTTCTGCAAATTGTGCAATTTCGGCGGTAAAGTTTTTCAGTTTGGCCGATTCCCGTTCCACATAAGCCTGCAAATCTAAAATGGCACGCTTGATAACATCCAGTTGGTAGTAAATAAAATATGTCATATCCAAATCATCATATTCGGTATAAAGATAAGATTTGGCATATTTGGACGGAGCTTGGTTCAACAATCGGCTGATGGAAATATATTCAAACAAGCCATAACCGTTTTTCAGCATAAACCAATAAAACAAGGCGCGTGCGGTACGGCCGTTCCCATCGCCGAACGGGTGGATATACCCCGTCAGGAAATGCAGCATAACGGCTTTAACAACCGGATGAATAAACAGAGGATTTTCAATACCATCATGGTCGGTATTGGCAAAATTGCACAATGTTTCCATCAGCTGCGGTACTTCGGAACATTTTGGAGGCTGATAAACAAGGTTTCTATCATAATCGGCGATATGAATATCGTCCGTCTGACGGAACGCTCCGGAAACGGCTTGGTTTTCGATGGCTTCCTCGGTTGCAATACGGTGCAGGGATAAAATCAGATCGATACTTAACAGCTCGTTTTTCAACTCGACAACCTTTTGCATCAACCTGTAGTTATTCACAATCATTTTTTCATGTTTGTCTTTTGGCTTTTGCCGCTTTAAATGCAATAAGGCTTTGGCAACTTTCCTAGTCGTGGCTGCTCCTTCCAATTGCGCCGATGTAATTGATTCTTCCATCATCAAGGTTTTTTTATCAGCTTCAGGAAGCTTGAGGCCGTCTGAAAGCATCATATGGCTGCCGCAGGTCTTATCGATAAAATGCAATAATGATTGCATAGTGTCGGGCACGCAGAAACTGAATTCGTGATTTTGAAAATCCGTAATCTTTTTCTTGCCTGCCAAACGGTTAATCTTGGTTGCCGCCCACACCTTTTCCGCCTGTTTGCCGTATTTGTGTTTGATTTTATCCCAATACAGATAACGGCCTTTTTCGTCCGTGGCTTTATGGGTAGTCATCAGGCAGTAGCCTTCTTCGAATAATTTTTCAGCATCGGCCAATACTTGTTCTTCCGGTATGGGGATATTCAGGCTTTGAATTTGAACAGTCCGGGATGGGAATGATTCTTCTGTCTCCGGACGGACTGCCCCGTCGGCCGTATTTTCTAATTGGTACGGCTTTTGCTCCATATTCGGTAAAAACGAGTCAGTAACTTTCTTTAGCACATTCTCAAATAAAATCTCTTCTACTTTCGGCGGTTTGGTTACTTTCATTATCAACCCTCTCAAACTCACGCAATTTTCAATATTTTGCGTGAGTTTATCTCTTTTCAGGCGATCTGTCTTGTTTTAAGCTGTTTTTCCAATCTTAATAATCCCCACGTTCCTTCTCTCTACCGTCCGTAATACTATTAATCTGTACACTTCCCACTCTCCTACAAAACGGTAATGTATAGTGGATTAACTTTAAACCAGTACGGCGTTGCCTCGCCTTGCCGTACTATTTGTACTGTCTGCGGGGCTTCGTCGCCTTGTCCTGATTTAAAGTTAATCCACTATAAAACAGAAAAAGATGAGGAAGGCAATATAGTCAGCATTACTTACAAAGGCCGTATGGAAGCGGGCGAATTTACTGCTTTCCCATTTATCGCGCTGAATCCTAAAGGCGATGTATCAGTGAAATACAAAGCTTATGTAACATACGCGGACGGCGTCGTTGTGCCGTTTGATGGTTCGGAAGAAGCAAAAGGCTATCAACCGACGATTCATCTGAAATAACAGTCGGGTACGTTTGCCCTGTTAAAAAAGGTCGTCTGAAAACCTGAATCGGTTTTCAGACGACCTTTGCTTTGGGGGACTGGACTATGCTTTGTCCTCTTCGTTTTCCACCGCTTTCGGCGGAACGGGCGCGAACCAGCCGACCAAGAGCAACAATACGCCGACGATGATGAAAGAGGCAATGCGGGCGATGCCGCCGCTGTTGGAAAGCTCGATGAGGAAGAGCTTGACGACGACAATCGCCATCAGCGCCGCGCCGGTTATCCAGAAGGGGCGCAGTTTGCGACGGTTGCCGTACACCATGAGGATGATGGCGGTAACTGCCCAGACGACGGAGAGGCTGGCTTGCAGTCCGAAGGATTGGAGCATGATGTCGAGTTGCCAAGTGATGCCGTCGTAGAAGTGCCACAGGCGCATCACACCCGCGCTGATGACCATGAATGCGAGGGCGGCGACGCCGGGCGCGTTCACGCGGCGGTATTCCGCAGGCAGGGCTTCGGGCAGGGACTTCAGGGCAAACCACAGCATTCCGGCGCAGGCGAGTTCCAGCGGGTTAAGCAGCGGGATATACGGCAACGGCGCGGGTTGGAACGGGGTGGAGAAGTTCGTCCATATCATCCAACTTGCCGATGCAAGGGCGGCTATCGGCAGGGCGAAATGCTGATAGGCAGCTTGATGTCGTCTGAAAAAGTCGCGCTGCCGCTGCGTATGGAGGACGACCCACATGATCAGCGGTACGGCAAGCCACGAGAGCTGCGACCAAACGCCGTCGAGACGATCGCCGACATACATTCCTGCCCAAAGCGACCAAAGGATGCCGATCAGGATGATGTTGAGTTTGTGCAAGCCGATAGGCGCATTGGTTTGGCGGTTATTCAGGATGACGAAGTTCAACACGGTAGCGGCGGCAAGCGGCAAGGCTGCGGCGGCAGTCCATAGGTGTTCGAGGTGATAGCCGATAAAGTGCAGGGCAAACAGGGGCATGAATGCCAAGGTCGTCTGAAAAAGCTCTTTCCAGTTCAAACGGTTGGCAAGCAACAGCAAGGTAGTGAATATCGGCAATGCCCAAAGCTCGATAAACAGGGTTTCTTCGCCCGTCCATTGGGTATAGGTGGCGAAGCCGCCCAGCATCAGGGCGATAACGAGGATAGCCCAGCCTGCAATCTGCGAGAACGGGAGGGTTTGGTCTTGTTTGTCTCGGTTTTCAGATGCTTCGGTTTGGACGCGCGGATATTGCAGCATGTAGGCAGCGGCAAACAGCAGCGGCGCAGCAGCGAAAAGATGCCAGTGTGTCAAAAAGCCGTAGGGTTCATCATTAATCGAGGCTTGGAAGAACAGAATAAAGATTGCATTGCCCAAGGCGAATGTGCTGAACACGTCCGACTTGCCCTTGCGTCGGCAGAACGCCCAAGCCGCCACCAAAGCAGAGAAAACGATGATGCTGCCGCGTTCCGCGAAAAACAGCAAAGGCAGGATGGATGTGTAGAACAGGGCGGCGCAGAGAGCTGCGTCTTGAAGCGTCTGTTCCCATTGCGCAGAGCCTTTACGGCGGTAGAGATGCCATTGCAGGTAAATTGCCGCACCGCCGAACAGGGTCAGTAGGGTGGTGAACCATTGACCTTGCAGGATGGTGGTTTCTCCCGGTTGATAACCGCTCAGCTGGATCAGCGCCGCCAGCAGATAAACGACGAGCGCACCCAAACGCATATGCGGACGCTGTTGGCGCAGTCCGAAGAAATACACGAGTGCGGATTCTACCGTCCACAGGATGACGGTGTTGCCGCGTTCAAAGTAAAGCGGAACGGCGAGCGTGAGGAACAGCAGCGACAGAGTAAAAAACGCCTGACGCAGGATATACAAACCCTGTTGCCGTTTCAGCATCAGCGCGGCAAGTCCGTAAACGGCGGCGAAGCCCAGCGCGGAGAATGCGTCCGCAGACGGCCAGTGTTCCACCATGCGGTATTGCAGTCCGAACGCCGCCGCCATCGTGCCGAACAATAAAGTATGGTCAAGGACGTGGACGCGCAGACCGTGGGAGCAGAGGCTGTTCCAAATTTCTTCCAGCGTCGCATTGTCGGCAACGGGCGCGAGCGTGTCTTCGCGGTTTTCCGTCAGCTTGCGGCGGGCAAACAAATAGGCAATGAAGGTGTAGAGCAGCCAGTGGTAAATCAGGAAAGGCTCGGTAGTGGCGAAATGCTGCGGCGTATAGCTTTGCATGCCCCACAACGCGGCGATGGAGAAAGTTCCGGCAAAACCCGTCAGGTTCAGCGGCCGCCATGCCTTAAACCAAGCAATCGCCGCTACGCCGGCATTGAGCAGGGAAAGGTAGGAAAACAGCACCAAATAATTGCCACTGCCGTCGGATGTCAGGATGGGCGCCGCCAGACCGCCGACCAAGGCAACCTGCGCCATAATCTGCGCGTTTTGCCTGATTGCCAGCAACGCCATCAATACAACCATTGCCACCATCAGCACGAACACGATCGGTGCGGGCAAGAGCGGATGCAGTTTCAACGCTGCTAAAGAGGTCAGATACATCACCGCCACGCCGAAGCCCTGCAATATCAAGCCGTATTCGCGTTTGCGGCTTTGCAGCTTCCAGCCGCCGACGACCGCCGCCAGACCCGCGCCTGCAACTGTCAGATAACGCATTTCCACCGGCACATGAATCCGCTCGGAGGCATAGCGCAAAAGGAACGCCAAGCCGAGGAACAGCACCACGATACCGGTTTTCAGCAGCGGATTGCCGCGCAGGAACCAAGCGACAATCGGATTTTCGGAGAATTTGAAATCGAAACCTTCTTCCTTATGGATAACGGTTTCACGAGAATCTGCGTCTGCGGTTTCTAATGATGTATTTTCAGACGACGTCAGCAAGGCAGGCGCGTCTTGTTCGAGTACGTCCTCTTGAATAGCGGAAACTTGGGCAGGCGTTTCCACGCTGTCTGCGTGCAAAGCAGGTTCGGACTGTACGGGAGATTCAGCGGAAACAGGGGGAACAGGTGTAGAAAAAGAGGGCGCGACGACCGGTTCGATGTGCGGCTCGACGGGCGTATTGTCCGCCGTTGCCAAAGATTCAACCTTCTCATGAAGCGGCGCAGAGGTCGTCTGAATATTGTCGACATGTTCGGACAAAACAGCACGCAGTTTCCGCGCCTGCCCGACTTCTGCTTCATCATGAACGGTTTCTTGTTCCAAAGCCGTCAAACGCTGCTTCAGCAACTCGATTTCTTTTTCCAGATTTTGCAGTTTTGCATCATGTTCTTCCTGATGCGGCTTGCCGAGTTCCCGCGCAAACAACCATAAAAGGGAGCCGAAAATGACGCCGACGGTCATTTCGTCAAGAAAATAGCCAATGAGGATGGGGATGAGTAGGCAGAAATACTGCATAAAACACCTGTCCGATAATGGTAAAAATATGCCAATTGTAGCATCCTTGTCATTGGGCATATGTATAGAAGGCGTAACGGTAAGAAAAGGTGTTGTGCGGTAATGAAGATGTGTCAGTGAAGCAAAAAGGTCGTCTGAAAACCCGAAATCCGTTTTCAGACGACCTGTCTTTATTTTTTCCAATAAGCCGGTGTCAGCAGAATCAACACGGTAAAAATTTCCAAACGCCCCAGCAGCATGACGGCCGAACACAGCCATTTCTGCACATCGCTCAATACCGCATAGCTGCCCGCCGGTCCGACTTCGCCCAAGCCCGGTCCTGCATTGGTGATACAGGCGATGACGGCGGTGAAGGCTGAGATAAATTCCATCCCGCTTGCCATCAGCAAAAAGCTGAACACAATCGTCGTCATGAAATAAATCGAAATAAACGCCATCACGGTCAACGCCATACGGTCGGGAATCATGCGCCCGTTGACCTTGACCGTACGCACCGCTTTCGGGTGCAGCAGAATCATCATCTCGCGCAGGCTGAATTTGAACAAGACCAACGCCCGCACGTTTTTAATGCCGCCGCCCATAGAGCCTGAGCTTGCCAACAGGTTGGACAGGAAAAACATCCACAGCGACACGATCAGCGGCCATTGCGCAAAATCCGTGTTGGAAAAACCGCTTGCCAGCCCGATGGAGACAAAGTTGAAGCTGACAAAACGCAGCGAATCCCCAAAGGTTGCATAAAAATCTTTCTGCCACAGATACACCGCCGACATCAAAATACTGCCCGCCAGCAGCACCAGCAGTACGCGGCATTCCTCGTCCTGCCAATAAGATTTGAGCGAACGCCGTGTCAGCGCCGTGAAATGCGTAGCGAAATTCACACCGCCCCAAAGCGTAAAAAACATGATCGCCCATTCGACGGTCAGCGAATCAAAATAAGCGATGCTGGCATCGTGTGTCGAAAAACCGCCTAGCGACACCGCCGACATCGCGTGGCAAAGCGCGTCAAACCAGCTCATCCCCGCAAAATGCAGCGTCAGAAAAGCCGCCGCCGTCGTCATCGTGTAGAAGAACCAAAGCTTTTTTGCCACCTGCGAAATGCGCGGCGCCATCTTGCTTTCTTTGTCCATTCCCGGAATTTCGGCCTTGAAGAGCTGCGTTCCGCCCACGCCCAGCATCGGCAGAATCGCTACCGCCAGCACGATGATACCCATGCCGCCCAGCCAGTTGAGCATATGCCGCCAAAAATTCACCGACGGGGCCAGCGTGTCCAAGCTCGTCATGACCGTCGCGCCCGTCGTCGTCAGTCCGGACATCGCCTCAAAAAACGCATCGGTAAAACTGATGCCCGGGATGTGAATATAAATCGGCATCGCCGCCACCAGCGCAAACGCCAGCCACAACATCAAAACCAACGTAAACCCGTCGCGCGGACGCAGCTCGCGGCGGAAATGGAAGGTCATCAGCCAAACCGCGCAAGAAGTCAGTGTCGTTGCCAAAGCCGTGTAGGCAAACGCCGGAAACGCATTGTCCAGAAAAAAATACGACATCAGCGTCGGTACTGCGAGCACCATTGAAAACAGCAGCCCCAGTCTGGACAAAACGTGGACAATAGGAAGGAACTTATACATATCAACTAATCTTAACAAACCGGCTGAATCATTCGGCGGTATGGGATGGCGATGAGGAAGCCGATATTTTCAGACGACCTTATCGTCATCAGTAATCGTAAACAGACGTTATTTTAACAAATTATTGCCTTGCCTAGACGCAAAAGGGTAGAAGCGAAGGTCGTCTGAAAACCACATCCGCATCCCGTCCCGCGTTTGCCAGAAAACCCGCTTAAAGGTAAAATTCCGTATTCCAACATGGGTACTGCATCATGACTAAATTTATTTTCGTAACCGGCGGCGTCGTATCTTCACTCGGAAAAGGTATCGCCGCCGCTTCTATTGCCACCATTCTCGAATCGCGCGGTCTGAACGTGACCATGCTCAAGCTCGACCCCTATATCAACGTCGACCCCGGCACGATGAGTCCGTTCCAGCACGGCGAAGTGTTCGTCACCGACGACGGCGCGGAAACCGACCTCGACTTGGGACACTACGAACGTTTCATCAACGCCACCATGACCCGCCGCAACAGCTTCAGTACGGGGCAGGTGTACGAAAACGTTATCGCCAAAGAACGCCGCGGCGACTACCTCGGCGGTACGGTTCAAGTCATCCCGCACATCACCGACGAAATCAAACGCCGCATCCACGAAGGCGCGGCGGGTTACGATGTCGCCATCGTCGAAATCGGCGGTACGGTTGGCGACATTGAATCGCTGCCGTTTTTGGAAGCCATCCGTCAGATGCGCAGCCAGTTGGGACGCAACAACACCTTGTTCGCACACTTGAGCTACGTTCCCTACATCGCCGCCGCAGGCGAAATTAAAACCAAGCCGACCCAGCACACCGTTAAAGAAATGTTGAGCATCGGTTTGCAGCCCGACATCCTGATTTGCCGCATGGATAGGGAAATGCCCGCGGACGAACGCCGCAAAATCGCCTTGTTCTGCAACGTGGAAGAACGCGCGATTGTGGGCAGCTACGACGTGGACAGCATCTACGAATGCCCCGAAATGCTGCACGACCAAGGCATCGACAACATCATTACCGAGCAGTTGCAGCTTAACGTGCAACAGGCGGATTTGACTGCGTGGAAAAAAATCGTCCATGCCATCAAGAATCCGAAACACACCGTCAAAATCGCCATGGTCGGCAAATACGTCGATTTGACCGAATCCTACAAATCGCTGATCGAAGCCTTGAAACACGCGGGTATCCACACCGAAACCGACGTGCAAATCACCTTCGTTGACAGCGAAAACATCGAGAAAAACAACGGCGACGTTTCCATGCTCAAAGACATGGACGCTATCCTCGTTCCCGGCGGCTTCGGCTCGCGCGGCGTGGAAGGCAAAATCGCCGCCGTGCGCTACGCCCGCGAAAACAACGTGCCATACTTGGGCATCTGCCTCGGTATGCAGATTGCGCTGATCGAATACGCCCGCGACGTGGCAGGCTTGAAGGGCGCGAATTCCACCGAGTTCGACCTCAAATGCGCCGCGCCCGTCGTCGCCCTGATTGACGAATGGCAAACCGCCGACGGCAGCGTCGAAACCCGCGACGAATCCGCCGATTTGGGCGGTACCATGCGTTTGGGCGCACAAGAGGTTGAATTGAAAGCAGGCAGCCTCGCCGCCAAAATCTACGGCAGCGAACACATCCGCGAGCGCCACCGCCACCGCTACGAAGTCAACAACAACTACGTTCCCGCGCTGGAACAGGCTGGCTTGGTTATCGGCGGCGTATCCGCAGGACGCGAACGCTTGGTCGAAACCATTGAACTGCCGAACCATCCTTGGTTCTTCGCCTGCCAGTTCCACCCCGAGTTCACTTCCAATCCGCGCAAAGGCCATCCTTTGTTCACCGCGTTTGTCAAAGCCGCGTTGAACAATAAAAAAAGCTGATGCTTGGCAAAAGGTCGTCTGAAAAGAGAAAAAGCACCTCGATTGAGGTGCTTTTTCTCTTTTCAGACGACTATGGATAATGTTCATTCAAATAAAAATGGCTATCGTCTTATCTCCCGCGAAATGGAAAAACGATTCTTAGTATTTTAAGAAGGATGTAAGGGGGAAGACAATTTTAAAATTTCAAAATTCTAGCCTGTTCTGAAATGATGAGCTATGCCTTTCTATTTGAATTGACTATAAAAATGTCGTATTGTTGTAAAAAGTCTAAACTCTAATGAATAATAATTCCTATCAAGATGAAAAGCATTGTTTAAATATCGAAAGTTCATTATGATTGCGCAAACTGTTCCACGGGTCTGCTGTTTTTGGTTTTGAGTCTCTTATTTTTGTAAAACGATAGGCCTAGATTTGATTCTTTGATTAAAGAGGAGTTTGTATGAAAAAAGCCATTATTGCCCTGACTGTTGCGGCTTTGCCTTTTGCAGCATCCGCCGAAGTTGTCCTGTACGGACAAGTTAAAAGCACCATCACCTCCGGACAGGTGAAAATCAAAGGTAACGAAGGTACGGAAAAAAGCGCGACTGCAACCCGTATCAACGACAACACTTCGCGCATCGGTTTCAAAGGCAACGAGAAACTTTCAGACGACCTCAAAGTCATTTGGCAGGTTGAACAGCGTACTTCCATTTTGGGTGAATCCAACAGCCAGCGTTTCGGCAACCGCGATTCCTTCATCGGCTTGGAAGGCACGTTCGGTAAGGTACGTGTCGGCAATATGAACAATATGCTCAACGAGATGGATACCATCGACCCGTGGTTGTACAAAACCAACGCGATGGGTTTGGGCATCAACACCCGCACCGGTGTGCGCACCACATCCGTACGTTACGACAGCCCTTCGTTTGGCGGGTTCAAGTTTAATGCATCCTACGCGCCGCGCGACAACCGCAATCCGGACGACAAATATAAACATGAACAACCCGGCAAGGAGCAATATACCGCCGGTTTGACTTATGAAAACAGCGGTTTCACCACCAACCTTGCCTACGGCCATTACAAAGGCGCGTACACCGACAAGAACGGTAAAACCAAAGCCGCGCAAATCGCTAAAATCGAGAGTTACTACGACAAAAACAACCTGTTTGTCGGCGTAGGTGGGCAATACGCTAAAGGTCATGAAAACGCGAACAAATATTTGGGTTACTTTACCGATGATTTCAATACGTACAAAGGCACTGACATTACTGCCGATGCCGGTAAAAATGAAGCCGTCAAAGTCGCCGATGCAGCCGTTACCGTGGGTTATACCTTCGGCAACCTGACCCCACGCCTCACTTACGCCCACGGCTGGGCAGCAAAAGGCGTGAACAGCGGCGAGAAATTGGTTGATAAATTCGATCAAGTAGTAGTTGGTGCCAACTACAAATTCAGCAAACGTACTTCTATGCTTGCTCATGCCGGCTATATGAAACTGGGCAGCAAAACCCGCCTGACGCCGACCCAAACAGGGTCTGTTGAGCAAAAAGCCGTTTCTTTGGGCATGGTTCATAAATTCTGATGAAACCGTAAGGATAATCAGAAAATATAAAAGGTCGTCTAAAACCTGATTATGGGTTTCGGACGACCTTTTTTGATTGTGTGGAACTTTACATCTGCACTGAGCCGATGACCGTGATGCTGATTTCTTCTGAGCCGGGAGAAGGGGCTTGGATGGCGTTGTTTTCGTCGCTTGCCGCACTTCTAACAATAGCGGATTCGGCACTCATCATTTTGGCGCGGGCGAAACCCAAACGGTCGTCGATGGAGCGGTTGCCGATGTGACCTAAATTGAGTTTGACGATTTTGTAGTTGGAAAAACCGAGCGTTTTCGCTAAATCTTGTGCGCGGTCTTTGAAGCGCAGGATGGCGGCTTTGCTGACTTGATCGACGGCGGCTTCGCGTTTTTCTTTGGATATGCTGAAGCCGATGTGGTTGAGGGTTGCAGATTGCAGCGTCTCGTCAGTCAGGCGGTTGATGGCGTCAAAGTCTTTGCTTTCGACTTTGAACGAGGCAACTTCTTCCCAGCCTGTTTGGATGCGCTTGCCGTTGTTGTATTCATGGCGAGGGCTGGCGCTGCGGCTGAGGAGTTCGGCTTGGAGCTTGTTGTTTTGTACGGCTTTGTTGAAGTCGTTGAATTTTTTCTGAAATGCTTTATTCACCGTAGCGCGGTCTTTGCCTTCGGCATTGATGCTGAAGTGGGCGGTCATGGTATCGCGGGTTATTTCCAGATTGGCGGATTCGGCAAACTCGACCATGTTGTAATGAAGGGTGTCGGTTTCGGCTGCGGCGGGCAGGGCGGTTGCGAGCATAAGAGCGGCAAGAATCGGGCGTAACATGGATTTTCCTTTTGGTATCAGATGTGGAAACGGATAATATTGGATAATTTGTGTCAGGTCGTCTGAAAGTACGGTTTCGACGAAGTTAAAAAAGGTTTTGACTTTACTGCAACCAGTTTCAGACGAACTTTGATAGTGTTAGCCGAAAAAGCCCATTTTGACTTGGATGAGTTTTTCGAGTTCGGGCAAGACGCGGCGGCGGGAAACGAAGAAAATGATGTGGTCGCCGTCTTGAACGAGGACGTCGGTGTGGTGTCCCATGATGACTTCGCCCGTTTCGGCACGGACGATGGCGGCGATGTAGCAGTCGCCCGGCCATTTGATGCCACTGATGCGCCTGCCGACGATGGCGGAGGTGTTTTTGTCGCCGTGGACGACAACTTCGATGGCTTCGGCAGTGCCGCGTCTGAGGGGGTGGACGGCAACGATGTCGCCTCGGCGGATATGGGCGAGGATGGAGCCGATGGTGATGAGGTGCGGCGACACGACGATGTCGATTTTGTTGCCTTCGAGCAAATCGACGTAGCTGGAGCGGTTGACGATGGTGACGACGCGCTTGGCGCCGAGGTTTTTCGCCAACAGGCTGGACATGATGTTGTTTTCGTCATCGTTGGTCAGGGCGCAGAAGACGTCGATTTCGTCGATATATTCTTCGTCCAGTAGCGTTTCGTCGGTGGCGTTGCCTTGCAGGACGAGGGTGTTGTCGAGGTTTTCGGCGAGCCACTCAGCGCGGCGAGGGTTGTGTTCGACGATTTTGATGTCGTATTTGGATTCGAGCTGCTTGGCGAGGCGGTAGCCGATGTTGCCGCCGCCGGCAATCATGATGCGGCGGGTGCGCGCTTCTTTGGGACGCAGTTCGCGCATGATGGTGTTGACGCTGTTGGTGTCGGCAGCAAAAAGTACCTCGTCGCCTTCAATGATGACGGTTTGCGGCGTGGGGACGATGAGGCGGTTGTTGCGGTATATGGCGCAGATTTGGCAGTCCACGTCTTCGGGGAGGTGTTGGTTGATTTCGGCAATTTCACGATTGACGAGCAGCCCGCCTTTGCGCGCCTGTACGATGATCATGCGGACTTTGTCGTCGGCAAACCGCAATACCTGCAACGCGCTGGTGTAGCTGAGCAGCCCGACGAGCTGTTCGGTAACGAGTTGTTCAGGGCTGATGGTTTCGGTGATGTCGAAGACGGTAAGGCTGCCGTTTTCCGTATCGTCATTTTCGGGGTAGGGGTATTCCAGATATTCGCTGGAACGCACGCGGGCGATGCGGCTGGGGATATTGAAGAGGTCGGCGGCGATTTTACAGGCGACGATGTTGGTTTCGTCGCTGCGGGTCAGGGCGAGCAGGAGGTCGGAGTCTGCCGCCCCCGCCTGTTCGAGGATGAACGGGGATGCGCCGTTGCCAAGTATGGTTTGGACGTCGAGACGGCTGCCGATGTGTTGCAGGGCTTTTTCGTCGATGTCGATAACGGTAACGTCGTTGCTGGAAACGGAGGCGAGGTTTTGCGCGACGGTCGAGCCGACCTGTCCGCTGCCGAGGATGAGGATTTTCACGGTTTTTTGGGGGGATTGGTAAGGATGATGGGATTGTATAACAAAAAGGTCGTCTGAAAACCTATTTTCAGACGACCTTTTGTTGATTTCAGGCAGGGTTTACCAGTAGCCCAGCACTTTCCACCAGATAATGCCGATGGTGCCGAAAATCAGGATTTCGACCACGCTCATGATGAAGCCGGCTTTCCACCATTCGGTCATGCTGACATAGTTCGAACCGTAGATGACGGGGGATGAACCGGAAGCGTAGTGGGTCAGCGACATCATGATGCCGGTGGCGGACGCCATAATCAGGGCGAACAGCATTGGCGGTGCGTCCAAGGCGAGACCTGCACCGTAGAACGCGCCGAACATGGCGGTAACGTGTGCCGTGCCGCTGGCGAAAACGTAGTGGGCGTAGAGGTAGGCGAGTACCAGAAGGGCGCAGCCGGCTTCCCAGCCCAAGCCGAGATGGGAGATGCCGCACTGCAGGGATTCGGACAGCCATGCAATCAGTCCCAATTTGTTGAGGAAGTTCGCCATCATTACCAAGGCGGCAAACCAGACGATGGTGTCCCACGCGCCTTTTTCTTTCAGCGCGTCGTCCCATGTCAGTACGCCGGTGAGCAGGCACAGGCTCAGGCCGAGGAAGGTGGTGGCGGTGGCATCGACTTTCACGCCGAACAGCATTTCGGGAACGCCCGCCCACAAAAGCAGCAGAATCACGAAAATGCCGAGCATGATTTTTTCATCGCGCTTCATCGCGCCCATTTCTTTCAGTTTTTCTTTGGCAAGGGCGGTCGCGTTAGGTGTTTGTTTGATTTCGGGCGGATACAGGAAATACAGCACCAGCGGCATCAGGAACATGGCGATCAGACCGGGGACGACCATGGCGGCGAACCATGTGCCCCAAGAGAGGTGGATTTGCGAATCGGTAGCTTTGGCGACTAATTCGACAACCAACGGGTTGGGTGCGGTTGCGGTAATGAAGATACAGCAGGTGATGATGTTGGCGTGGTAGTTGACCAGCGCGAGGTATTTACCGATTTTGCCTTCCGTGCCTTTTTCGGGGTCGGAATCGAAGCTCAGGGCGATGGAACGCATAATCGGATGCACAATCGCGCCGCCGCGCGCGGTGTTGCTCGGCGTTACCGGACCGATGACCAAGTCCGCCAAAGCCAGGCTGTAACCTACGCCCAGCGTGCGTTTGCCGAAAAGGGAAATCAGAAGGTAGCCGATACGCATCCCCAAGCCGGTTTTCAACAAACCGCGCGAGATGATGATGGCGATACCGATCATCCAGATTAACGAGTTGTTGAGGCTACTCAGAGCGTCTTTGGTTGCGTCGGCTGCTTTTTCGTTGGTCACGCCGGTCAGCGCGACCAAGGTAATGCCCAAAATCGCCATTGCGCCGATGGGCATGGCTTTGCCGATGATGCCGGCGATGATGCCGACGAACAACGCCAAAAGGTGCCATGCGTCGGGCGATACGCCCTGCGGCACGGGTATGACGAACCAGATAATCAGCGTCAGCGCGAGCGCAACCGCCGCAGGAATTGGCTTGAAGCCCATGTTGAGTCTCCTAGTTTGAGGTATCGGGGAAATCGGATTTCAGACGACGTGTGTCCGTTTTGGTGGGGAGAGGTCGTCTGAAACGTATTTGGCAGCAGTTGTTTTTTATGTTTTTCTTTTGGTGGTTTGGGTAGTGCGTGTTTGTGTTGCCATCTTTTTCAGACGACGTTTCTTGAGTTTTACGTTTTGCCCTCTCCCTAACCCTCTCCCACGGGGAGAGGGAATAATGGCGCTGAAAATCAACCTTTATCAAATTTTCTGCAATCTGTCCCCTCTCCCCGCGGGAGAGGGTTAGGGAGAGGGTAAAATCTCAGGATGCACCGTATCGTTTTCCTTGATGGCAAATCTTCCGGTAAGTTTTAGTCAGACGACGTGTGCCCGTTTTGGTGGGGGAGGTCGTCTGAAACGTATTTGGCAGCAGTTATTTTTTATGTTTTTCTTTTGAGTGTTTGGGTAATGCGTATTTTTTGTTGCCATCTTTTTCAGACGACGTTTTTTAGGTTATTGCGTTTTGCCCTCTCCCTAACCCTCTCCCACGGGGAGAGGGGATAATGGCGCTGAAAATCAACTATTATCGGATTTTCTGCAATCTGTCCCCTCTCCTGCGGGGAGAGGGAATAATGGCGCTGAAATCAACTATTATGGATTTTCTGTAATCCGTCCCCTCTCCCCGTGGGAGAGGGTTAGGGAGAGGGAAAAACCTCAGATTTAGTAGGTTCGGTTGTGAAACCCAACAAATACTGAAACCCTAATCATCATGTTGGTTCATATCCCAACCTACGAGCATTTTTCAGACGACCTCCTATATAGAAAAGGTCGTCTGAAACGCCGTATCGGATTAATCCTGCTCCGCCGGCAGTCCGTACTCTTCGGGGAAGGTACGCAGCGAGCTTTGCAACACGGTAACCGCGCCGTCAATCAGGCCGCAGCGGCCGCTTCGGGGCAGCAGTTGGCACAGGCTTTGCAGGGCGCGGAGGTCGTCTGAAGTGCCGATGCCGGTATCCACGCGGTTGAGCAGGCGTGAAAGTTGGAAGGTGCCGCCTTTGCACGGCGGGCATTGTCCGCATGAGTTGGAGGCAAAAAATTCCACATACTCAGCCACTTTGCGCACGACGCTGGTTCCTTCGGAAATCACAATCATCGCGCCCGTGCCGAGGCTGGATTTGCGTTCGCGCACGGACACGAAGTCCAAAGGCACATCCAAATCTTTGACGGTCAGGAGCGTGTTTGACGGGCCACCGGTGAAGACGGCTTTAAACGTCCGTCCTTCGAGCATACCGCCGCCGTGGTCGAAAATCAGCGATTGCAGGGTCGTACCCATCGGCAGTTCGTACAGGCCCGGATTCAATACGTCGCCGGAGAGCGAGTAGAGTTTCGTGCCTGCGGCATCGCCCAGGCCCAGCGATTTGTACCATTCCGCGCCTTTGGCAAGGATTTGCGGGATGTTGGCGAAGGTTTCGGTGTTGTTGATTAAGGTCGGTTCACCTGCTACGCCGCTTTCGGCAGGGAACGGCGGCTTGCGGCGCGGGAACGGGAAACCGCCTTCCAACCATGAAATCACGGCGGTTTCTTCGCCGCCGATGTAGCGGCCTGAAGTTTCGACCAATTTCAGGTCTAAAGGTTTGCCCAGATAGTTTTCGATGCGGATGAACAAATCGCTTTTTTTCCATTGCTCGATGGCGGGTACGATGGAGGCGACGGATTCGGTCTGGTGCGGGTTGACGTACATAATCGCTTTGTTGGCGCGGCAGGCGACGGCGGCAATCAGTACGCCCTCGATGACTTGGTGCGGCGTTTTCGCCAGCAGTACGCGGTCTTTGAACGTACCCGGTTCGTCTTCGTTGGCGTTGCAGACGACGTATTTGTCGCCGTGTTTGCTTTCTGCGGCAACGGCCGCCTCCCATTTGCGCCAGGTCGGGAAACCTGCGCCGCCCATGCCGCAGAGGTTGGCGTCTTGCAGCTTGGAAACGATGCTTTGAGGATCGGCAAGCGCCGCCAGCAGGCCTTCGCCGCCGCCGACTTTGCGCCACGCGGCCAAATCCGCGCCGACTTGGCGGGACGGGTGCAGTAAGTTTTGATTGGCTTGGTTCATGATTGTTGCTCCTGCAAACCGGCGTGTTCGCGCAAATCGAATTTGCCGTAGTCGGGATATAAAACGGGGGCTTTGATGTCGCTGGTTAGTCCGGCGCGGGTCATTTCGCGTTGCAGATCGTGGACGTGTCCGACACCGCCGCGTACTTTTTTCAGCGGCAGACCGCAATTTGCGGCGGCTTTACCCGCGCGGCGGCCGAAGCTGATGATGTCCAGAAGCGCATTGCCCATTAAGCGGTTGCGGCCGTGGATGCCGCCGGTTACTTCGCCGGCGCAATAGAGACCTTCGACGCAGGTCGCGCCGTCGCCGTTGATTTCGACGCCGCCGTTTTGGTAGTGCAGGGTCGGATGAATCATTACAGGCTCGACGGCGGGATCGATGCCGCATTTATGGGCGACGTGGCCGAGCGTAACCAAACGGTTCAATACATCAGGATCGTTTTCAATCAGGCGCGGGGTGTCGAGGAACACGCCGACCTGTCCGTCGCGTACTACGCCGCGGCCTTCGCGGCACTCGCGCAAAATGGCGGCGGCAACAACGTCGCGCGGCTGTAATTCGTCAACGAAACGTTCGCCCAAGCCGTTGACCAGTTTGGTGCCTGCGGAACGCACGGCTTCGGAAATCAGCGCGCCTGCCAAGTGCGGCGGATGGGCGACGCCGGTCGGATGGTATTGGAAGGAATCGATGTCGCGCAGTTTCGCGCCGATGCGGTATGCCATCACCAGACCGTCGGCGGTTGCGCCGTAGTGGTTGGAAGTGGCGAAACCCTGCAAATGCAGCCGTCCGCTGCCGCCGGTTGCCAATACCACGGCTTTGGCGTGAACCAATACCAAAGAGCGTTTTTCCAAATCGTACAAAATCGCGCCGACGCAGCGGCCGTGTTCGTCCGACAATAATTCGATGGCGGGGTGGCGGTTGAGCTGGGTAATGTTTTCGTCGAGTTCGACCGCCTCGCGCAGTACGCGCATCATTTCGAGGCCGGTGAAGTCGCGGTAGCTCAGGATGCGCGGCACGGTTGTACCGCCCGCACGTTTGCGGCTCAACATACCGTTGCTGTCCGCGCCTTTGGCAAGGTCGAAAGTCATGCCCAAGCCGATCAGCCAGCGGATAGCGGACGGCGCGTCGGTAACCATTTGCGCCACCAATTCTTTTTTGCCTGCGTTGTGGCCGCCTTTGATGGTGTCGTCAAAGTGCTGCTGCAAGCTGTCTTCCGCGCCGACAGCAGCCTGAATGCCGCCTTCTGCCATTACGGTATTGCTGTCGCCGATACGCAGCTTGTTCGCCATAATCACGCGCGCGCCTGCTTCGGTTGCAGACAACGCCGCTGCCGCACCCGCACCGCCGCCGCCGATAACCAGCACGTCGGTGTTCAAATGTTCCGCGCCTGACAAATCATAGTCGTCAATCAGCGGATGACTGATCAGCAGTTTCGCTAAATCAGGATGGCAGTAATCGCCCGTGTTCGGGCCGATGGGCAGTTTGACGCGCGCATTTGCTTGATAGTCGGGGTGGAATTGGCTCAACAATTCGTTTTTTTCCGGCAAGTCGCCGCGCAGTTCCAATGAGGAAGCACGCAGGTTGGCAAGGGCGGTTTCGTAGTCTATGCCTTGAATTTTTTTCGCCATCACATTGCCTCCTCTTCAAATTCGACTTTCATTTTGCCGCTGTCGATTTCTTGCAGGCGGCGCATCAAATCCACCGGACGCAGCGTGCGCGCAGCTTTCATACGGCGGGCGAACAAGCCTAAGTGGTTCGGACGGATGTGTTCCGGGCAGGAAAGGGTGCAGAGGTTGCACATCACGCATTGGTCGAACGTCAGCGCAGCCGCGCCAAAATCTCCTGATACCACTTGCGCCACGCCGTTTTCCACTTCCAAACCTTTGGGGCAGGCGCGGTTGCAGCCGCCGCAATGACGGCAGTGTTGCGCTTCGGGGAAGGCTTTGGCGGTGTCGTCCAGCCAGTTCCAGCCGTCGCCGACCTCGCTCACGTCGTAATATTGGATATGCTCGGGAATGAAGTAGTCCAAGAAGCTGACCTGCATCCCTTCTTCGACTTTGGTTTCACACGCCAACGCAGTCGTTACTTCGCGCTCGCCTTCCTTGCGGATCATGCAGCGGCACGAACCGCACACGCCTTGCCCCATACAACCGACGTTGGCGGTAATCGCGCTGCCGGCACGGGCATAGGCCTGAATGATTGACGAGTCGGCGGAGGCTTTGACCTCGTGGCCGTCTATGGTCAGGGTTAACAAGTTTTCACTCATGGTAGTGTCCTGTGGAATGAGATAGGGAAATCGGATGCGTGTATTTTTATTACAAATTTTTAAAAGTGCGGATATTTTTGGGAAATATCTTATAAATCAATGTCTGACTGTCTTTTATCAGTGTATCAGAATTCGGATTTTTTGATGATGGCGGAGTTTGAAAGACAGAGCAGGGGCGGATTGTGAACAAAAAACAGCAGTTTTCAGACGACTTTTACGCCATCTTGTTATTTTGTAAGATAAAATAAACTTACGATAAAAGAATAATTGCTAAAAATCGTTTTGAAATACGAGTAAATATCATTATTAAGCATTTGATATAAAAGTATATATCTATGTATTTATTAGATAAATTTGCGAAGTGTAAGCAAATGCAAATGGTGTTATAAAATTTCAGAAAAATAACTAAGTTTGACTTCCATCAAAAATCATCATGGGTAGAATGACACGGCTTTTACATTTGTGTATGGTTGAAAAAAGAAGGATGGGTCGTCTGAAAAGTAATTGTTTATTTTCTAAATTATGGTTTTAGTAGATTTGGTTGCAGCGATGAAGCCGAAGTTTTCAGACGACCACTTACGCTTTGAACCATCGGTTTGCTTGTAGTTTTATTTCTGTCTGTGAAAATTGCCGACAATATCCGTTATCATCATCCGAGTGGAATGATAGGTTATTAAGTTCTATAAGAATCAATTAATTATAAAAATTATATTGTCGCTCATAGCGATTGACAGCACTATTACACCGATTAAGGTCGTCTGAAAAGCGACATCTATAAAAAGTGAACAAACCCTCCCTACCATGAGAAAAGGAACATAATCATGACCGTCATCAAGCAAGAAGACTTTATCCAAAGTATCTGCGATGCCTTCCAATTCATTAGCTATTACCATCCGAAAGACTACATTGACGCGCTCTATAAAGCGTGGCAGAAGGAAGAAAATCCCGCCGCTAAAGACGCGATGACGCAGATTTTGGTCAACAGCCGTATGTGTGCGGAAAACAACCGCCCCATCTGCCAAGATACCGGTATCGCAACCGTTTTCCTCAAAGTCGGCATGAACGTCCAATGGGATGCGGACATGAGCGTGGAAGAGATGGTTAACGAAGGCGTACGCCGCGCCTACACTTGGGAAGGCAACACCCTGCGCGCGTCCGTTCTCGCCGACCCTGCCGGCAAGCGTCAAAACACCAAAGACAACACCCCCGCCGTCATCCATATGAGCATCGTGCCGGGCGATAAAGTCGAAGTAACCTGCGCGGCAAAAGGCGGCGGCTCTGAAAACAAATCCAAACTCGCCATGCTCAATCCTTCCGACAACATCGTCGATTGGGTGTTGAAAACCATTCCGACCATGGGTGCGGGCTGGTGTCCTCCCGGCATTTTGGGCATCGGCATCGGTGGTACGCCCGAAAAAGCCGTGTTGATGGCGAAAGAATCCCTGATGAGCCACATCGACATTCAAGAGTTGCAGGAAAAAGCCGCGTCAGGCGCAGAATTGTCCACCACAGAAGCCCTGCGCCTCGAACTCTTTGAAAAAGTCAACGCGCTGGGCATCGGCGCACAAGGTTTGGGCGGTCTGACCACCGTGTTGGACGTCAAAATCCTCGATTACCCGACCCATGCCGCTTCCAAACCGATTGCCATGATTCCGAACTGCGCCGCCACCCGCCACGTCGAATTCGAATTGGACGGCTCAGGTCCGGTCGAACTGACTCCGCCGCGCGTTGAAGATTGGCCCGATTTGATTTACAGCCCCGACAACGGCAAACGCATTGATGTCGATAAACTGACCAAAGAAGAAGTCGCCAGCTGGAAAACCGGCGACGTATTGCTGCTGAACGGCAAAATCCTCACCGGCCGCGATGCCGCGCACAAGCGTCTCGTCGATATGCTCGATAAAGGCGAAGAATTGCCCGTCGATTTCACCAACCGCCTGATTTACTACGTCGGCCCCGTCGATCCGGTCGGCGACGAAGTTGTCGGTCCCGCAGGTCCGACCACCGCCACCCGCATGGACAAATTCACCCGCCAAATGCTCGAACAAACCGGCCTCTTGGGTATGATCGGCAAATCCGAGCGCGGCGCAGCCACCTGCGAAGCCATTGCCGACAACAAAGCCGTGTACCTCATGGCAGTCGGCGGCGCGGCGTATCTCGTGGCGAAAGCCATCAAATCTTCCAAAGTATTGGCGTTCCCCGAATTGGGCATGGAGGCGGTTTACGAGTTTGAAGTCAAAGACATGCCCGTAACCGTCGCCGTGGACAGCAAAGGCGAGTCCATCCACGCCACCGCCCCACGTAAATGGCAGGCAAAAATCGGCATCATCCCCGTCGAGTCCTAATGTCTTGATGCTGGGTTGAAAAGGTCGTCTGAAAACTTGAAACAGGGTTTTCAGACGACCTTTTGGCTAATACGGTTTCAATGACGTAAAACCGGCATCCGTATTCCGGCAAAACCCTGCGACAAAGCGTAAAAAACCGCTATAATTGCTGACAATTTTCCCTTTCAGACGACCTTCTTAAACCGAGAGGTCGTCTGAAAAAACAGACAAGGAAGAAATCCGATGAAAAACTACCAAGCGCCCGACGAGAAGGGCTTTTTCGGCGAACACGGCGGACTTTATGTCTCCGAAACCCTGATTCCCGCCTTACAAGAGCTGGCGGATGCCTATAAAGCAGCGAAAAACGACCCGTCGTTTTGGGAAGAGTTCCACCGCGATTTGAAACACTACGTCGGCCGCCCCAGCCCCGTTTACCATGCCGCGCGATTGTCCGAGCATTTGGGCGGCGCGCAAATCTGGTTGAAACGCGAAGACTTGAACCATACCGGCGCACACAAGGTAAACAACACCATCGGTCAGGCATTGCTTGCCCGCCGCATGGGCAAAAAACGCGTCATCGCCGAAACCGGCGCGGGTCAACACGGCGTGGCTTCCGCCACCGTCGCCGCCCGCTTCGGCATGACTTGCGACGTGTACATGGGCGCGGACGACATCCAGCGTCAAATGCCCAACGTGTTCCGCATGAAATTATTGGGCGCAAACGTGGTCAGTGTCGACAGCGGCAGCCGCACGCTGAAAGACGCGATGAATGAAGCCATGCGCGAATGGGTCGCCCGCGTGGACGATACGTTCTACATCATCGGCACCGCAGCCGGCCCCGCGCCGTATCCCGAAATGGTGCGCGATTTCCAATGCGTTATCGGCAACGAAGCCAAAGCGCAGATGCAGGAAGCCATCGGCAGACAGCCTGACGTCGCCGTTGCCTGCGTCGGCGGCGGATCGAACGCCATCGGACTGTTCCACCCGTATATCGGCGAAGAAAACGTGCGCCTCGTCGGCGTGGAAGCCGGCGGTTTGGGCGTGGATACCCCCGACCACGCCGCACCGATTACCAGCAAAGCCCCCATCGGCGTATTGCACGGCTTCCGCAGCTACCTGATGCAGGACGAAAACGGTCAAGTTTTGGGGACGCACTCCGTTTCCGCAGGCTTGGATTACCCCGGCATCGGCCCGGAACACAGCCACCTGAACGACATCCAACGCGTCGAATACACCGTCGCCAAAGACGACGAAGCACTCGAAGCCTTTGATTTATTGTGCCGCTTCGAAGGCATCATCCCCGCGCTCGAATCCAGCCACGCCCTCGCATGGGCAGTCGCCAACGCGCCGAAGATGGGCAAAGACCAAGTGATTCTGGTCAACCTGTCCGGCCGCGGCGATAAAGACATCAATACCGTGGCGAAGTTGAAAGGGATTGAGTTGTAAGCATCTCCGTTGAGCGGATAAAGACAAGAGGTCGTCTGAAAACTGGGTAAATAGGTTTCAGACGACCTTTTACCTTTTCAATAACAAAGTATAGTGGATTAACTTTAAATCAGGACAAGGCGACGAAGCCGCAGACAGTACAGATAGTACGGCAAGGCGAGGCAACGCCGTACTGGTTTAAAGTTAATCCACTATAAAGTTATGGAGGTTTGGTCTGCCGCATGATGCCGTTATAATGCGGGTTGCAGCATTTTGAAAGGGCAGGGTGATGGAAGAATGGTTTGAACGGACTATTATCGGCCGCTATACGGCGGAGCGGGAAAAGCAGTTTTTTGCGCATTACTTGGAGCGGTTTGCGCCATGCGGTGTTCAAACCGTCGTCCAGCAAGGTGGTGAATGGTTGGGGTCGTCTGAAAACGTGGTTGCCGTGCCTCATGATGTATTGATGACGGCGGATGCTATGGCTTGGGAAAGTCATTCTATTGATGTGCTGCTGATGCCGCACAGTCATGAAACTGCCGCGCTGACGCAAGTGCTGCATGAAGCGTCCAGGGTGTTGAAACCTGAAGGGCGGTTGGTTTTGACGGGATTTAATCCGAAATCTTTGTGGTTTTTCAGCAAGTGGTTTGATGGAACGCGCTTGCCTAAAAAGGAGCATTGCCTGACTTTGCCGGCTTTGAAGCAGCGGCTGGCGGATTTAGATTTTGAGGTGGAGTTTGGGAAGTTTATGGTGTACCTGCCTGCTGTGAATTCGCAAAATGGGCTGCGGTTTTGGCGTTTTATGGAGAAGGCGGGGGATAGGTGGTGGCCGCAGTGCGCGGCGGTGTACGGTTTGGTTTTGGTTAAACGTATGGCGGGGGTTACGCCGTTGCCGGAGTTTGAAAAAATATTGGGAACGCAGACAGTGGCTTTGGGGGCGGCGCGGATTTCGGATTGAGAAATGCGGTGTTGATAAAACCGGCATGACTGGTTTTCAGACGACGTTTTGGGGCTGAATATTTGAAAACAGCAGGTTTGACTCCATAAAAATAGCCTCTTCTATATTTGTCATTTTGCCTTGGATTTGCTGCTTGCTTCCTGTAAAGCCGATTGGTTGCAAATTGTCAGGCTGCTTTTGCATCGGTAGAATCGCAGGTCGTCTGAAAGATCGATGTTGACTGTATTAGCTTGAGGATAAAGAAAAATGCCGGAATTGCCTGAGGTGGAAACGACTTTGCGCGGTATCAGCCCGCATATTCAAGGTAAAAAGGTGGCGGATGTCGTGTTGCGCCAAACCAAGCTGCGTTGGCAGGTCAATCCGCAGTTGGCGGAGCTTTTGGCGGGGCAGGAGGTGTTGAGTTGTCGTCGGCGGGCGAAATATCTGATTATCGGTTTTGCAACGGGTATTTTGTTGATTCATCTGGGTATGTCGGGCAGCTTACGGATTTTTACGGATGGCGACGCGCGGATTGATCATCCTGATAAACATGATCATGTGGACATTGTGTTTGCGGATGGAACGGTGTTGCGCTATCACGACCCGCGTAAGTTCGGCGCAATTTTGTGGTACGAAGGCATTGCGGAACATCATCCGCTCCTTGAGAAACTGGGCCACGAGCCGCTTTCAGACGACTTTTCCGCCGATTATCTGTATCAAAAGCTCAAAACGCAAAAACGCGCGGTCAAATTGGCTCTGATGGACAATGCCGTCGTGGTCGGTGTGGGCAATATTTATGCGAACGAAAGCCTGTTTAAAGCGGGTATTTCGCCGCACCGCCCAGCGGACAAGATTAAGAAAAAAGAATGTGCCGTCTTGGTGGAGACGGTCAAAGCAGTGTTGCAGCGCGCGATTGAAACCGGCGGCAGTACGTTGCGCGACTTCGTCAACAGCGACGGCAAAAGCGGCTATTTCCAGCAGGAATATACGGTGTACGGCAGACACAACGAACCCTGCGTCCGTTGCGGCGGTTTGGTACAGAAGGAAGTTCTGGGGCAGCGCGGGACGTTTTATTGTCCGAACTGCCAGAAATAATGTTTGAACCTGTTTTCAGACGATCCCTTCAATAATTCAGGTCGTCTGAAAATTCTATTACTATGATTTGATACACATTTAATACGAAAAGAAAAACAGTTATGCACTCACGAAAAGCACCGTTTTTTACCCGTTTGGGCAGATTGTTCCGCCTGACGGGATGGCTGTTCCGAACCGGAAGTCATTTGCGCCGTATCGATGCCGGCAATCCTGCCGAACGCGACCATGCGGTCATCACTTTGGGCAAAGGCGCGCTGGAAGCCTTGGATATTGAATTGGAAATCGGCACGCCGCCCGTAGATAATGTGAATGGTGCTTTGGTGGCGGCAAATCATGTGTCTTGGCTGGATATTTTTGCCATGAGCGCGGTGTATCCGAGTAGCTTTATCGCCAAGCAAGAGATTAAAAACTGGCCGGTGTTGGGTAAAATGGGGCAAAATGCAGGTACGGTGTTTATCAACCGCAATTCCCGCCGCGATGTCGAGCCGATTAACCAAGCCATCTGCGCTGCGTTGAAAGCAGGGCAGAATGTCAGCTTTTTCCCCGAGGCGCGGACTTCTTTGGGCTTGGATATTTTGCCGTTCAAAGCCGCGCTCTTCCAATCCGCCATTGATGCCGACGCGCCTGTTCAGGCGGTTACGCTGCGCTATTATGATGATGCCGGTAAAAGGACGACGATTCCGTCTTATGCGCAAGTCGATTTGGTGCGCTCGCTCTGGCGTATCGTTTCCATGAAAAAGCTGCGCATTCGTATTGATTTTGCCGCCCCGATTCGCCCCGGTAAAGACGAAGACCGCTTTATGTTGAAAGACAAAGTAGAAAGCAGCATCCGCGAAGTCGTATTGTCCGATGCACATGATTCCGAAAAATAATTCCAAGCTGGGGGCTTGTTTTCTTTCAGACGACCTCTATTTGATTGAAACATTCGCAGATTGATTTTCATAGCTTCAGGTAATTAATATTATTTGAACTATAAATTATACAAATCAAACTCCCTGCGCTAGAATGCACCCATTCACTCGTATCATTCCCTAAACCTAAAATTTCAAGGAGATCCAAAATGGCTTTGCAAGATCGTACCGGTCAAAAAGTACCTTCCGTCGTATTCCGTACCCGCGTGGGCGACACTTGGAAAGATGTTTCCACTGATGATTTGTTCAAAGGCAAAAAAGTAGTCGTATTCTCTCTGCCTGGTGCATTTACTCCGACTTGTTCTTCTTCCCACCTGCCACGTTACAACGAATTGTTCGGCGCGTTCAAAGAAAACGGCGTTGACGCAATCTACTGCGTATCTGTAAACGATACTTTCGTGATGAACGCTTGGGCTGCCGCAGAAGAATCTGACAACATCTACATGATTCCTGATGGCAACGGCGAATTTACCGAAGGCATGGGCATGCTGGTCGGCAAAGAAGACTTGGGCTTCGGCAAACGCTCTTGGCGTTACTCCATGCTGGTTAACGACGGCGTGATTGAAAAAATGTTCATCGAGCCTGAAGAGCCGGGCGATCCTTTCAAAGTGTCTGACGCTGACACTATGTTGAAATTCATCGCTCCTGACTGGAAAGCTCAAGAGTCTGTTGCCATCTTCACCAAACCTGGCTGCCAATTCTGCGCTAAAGCTAAAAAGGCTTTGCAAGACAAAGGTCTGTCTTACGAAGAAATCGTATTGGGCAAAGATGCAACTGTTACTTCCGTTCGCGCCATCACCGGCAAGATGACTGCTCCTCAAGTCTTCATCGGCGGCAAATACATCGGCGGCAGCGAAGATTTGGAAGCTTACTTGGCTAAAAACTGATTGCCTAGTGCTTTAAGACGGTTTGAATAAAACCGTCTGAACAGAAAAATAGAGTTATTCAGACGATACGCTACACGGTCGTTCTGAATAGCTCTATATTTACAAGTAGAATTTGAGATTATTGTTTTAAATCGAGATTTTTAAAATGGCTATTGATTTTATATTATCGATAGTTTTTTAGAGAGGTCGTCTGAAAACTTGATACGCTTCACGCTGATACCGCTTCGGACGCTCAACAAAAAAAGGACAAAGATTATGAAAAAAATTCAAGCAGATGTCGTCGTAATTGGCGGCGGTACTGCCGGCATGGGCGCGTTTCGCAATGCCCGTTTACATTCGGATAATGTTTACCTGATTGAAAACAACGTGTTCGGCACGACCTGCGCGCGCGTGGGCTGTATGCCTTCCAAGCTCTTGATTGCCGCCGCAGAAGCGCGTCATCACGCATTGCATACCGATCCGTTCGGCGTGCATTTGGACAAAGACAGCATCGTCGTTAATGGCGAAGAAGTGATGTACCGTGTCAAATCCGAGCGCGACCGTTTTGTCGGCTTTGTCGTTGCCGATGTGGAAGAGTGGCCTGCCGACAAGCGCATTATGGGTTCGGCTAAATTTATCGACGAGCATACCGTCCAAATCGACGACCATACCCAAATCACGGCAAAAAGTTTCGTAATTGCCACCGGTTCGCGTCCTGTCATCCTGCCGCAGTGGCAGTCTTTGGGCGACCGTTTGATTATCAACGACGACGTTTTTTCATGGGATACGCTGCCTAAGAGCGTTGCCGTGTTCGGACCGGGCGTTATCGGTTTGGAACTGGGTCAGGCATTGCACCGTTTGGGCGTGAAAGTTGAAATTTTCGGCTTGGGCGGCATCATCGGCGGCATTTCCGACCCTGTCGTTTCAGACGAGGCAAAAGCCGTGTTCGGCGAAGAATTGAAACTGCATTTGGATGCTAAAACCGAGGTCAAACTCGATGCGGACGGCAATGTAGAAGTCCATTGGGAGCAGGACGGCGAAAAAGGCATCTTTGTTGCCGAATATATGCTGGCAGCCGTAGGCCGCCGTCCGAACGTTGACAATATCGGTTTGGAAAACATCAATATCGAAAAAGACGCGCGCGGCGTACCCGTTGCCGATCCGCTGACCATGCAAACCAGCATTCCGCATATCTTCATCGCGGGAGATGCGTCCAATCAATTGCCTCTGCTGCACGAAGCTGCGGATCAAGGCAAGATTGCCGGCGACAACGCGGGCCGCTACCCGAATATCGTCGGCGGTTTGCGCCGCAGCACCATCGGCGTAGTGTTCACCAGTCCGCAAATCGGCTTTGTCGGTTTGAAATACGCGCAGGTTGCCGAACAATACCAACACGACGAATTTGTCATAGGCGAAGTATCGTTCAAAAACCAAGGCCGCAGCCGCGTGATGCTGGTAAACAAAGGCCATATGCGCCTGTATGCCGAAAAAGCCACCGGCCGCTTCATCGGTGCAGAAATCTTAGGCCCGGCCGCCGAACATTTGGCGCACCTGTTGGCATGGGCGCATCAAATGAAGATGACCGTTCCGCAAATGCTGGATATGCCGTTCTACCACCCTGTTATCGAGGAAGGTCTGCGCACCGCGTTGCGCGATGCCGATGCGAAGTTGAAAGAGGCTTGATGGTTTGACTTAGTTAATCAGCAGGAATGAAAGGTCGTCTGAAAACCTGATGATTTAAGGTTTTCAGATGACCTTTTTTGTCTTTACGTTGCGGAATAAAATCAGTTGCTGGGTAATGTGTAGTCGGATACTTGTATTCGACGAATATTTAATGCTTCTGCTTCCTTTAGGTGTTGTGGCAGATGGAGATGTCAGATTCAAGAATCTGACCTACAGCTGTCCTCTCTACCAAAGTGAAAGGTCGTCTGAAAACCTGATTCAAAGTTTTCAGACGACCTTTTATCTCTCGATTCAAATATTGTCGGGTGGTTCAATATCGGTTTCGCCGATTCCCGCATTTTTCCGATACTGTCCTGGCGAAATCCCGTATTGTTTTTTAAACGCTTTGCCGAAGTGGGTTTCGGATTGGAAGCCGACGTTCAGCGCGACGGATAAGACAGAATCGGCGGTTTGCCGCAGCAATACGGCGGCTTGGCGCAGGCGGATGAGGTTGACGAAGGCGTGGGGGCTGATGCCGGTTTGCTGTTTGAACAGGCGCATGAGTTGGGCGCGGGAGAGATTGGCAAGCGCGGTCATTTTTTCGATGTTCCATTCGTCTTCGGGGCGGCTGACGACGGTTTGGATAAGCTGGCGCAGGCGTTTGTCGCGCAGGCCGTTGAGTATGCCGCCCAAAGGCGCTTCTCCGCCTTGTTCGAGATGGGCGCGGACGATGAGGACGAGGAGGACGGAGGAAAGGGCGTTGACGATGGCGCGCGAGCCGGAAAGCGTGTGCGCGCTTTCGTATTGCAACATGGAAATGAGGCATTGCAGCGAGGGATGGTCCATCTTGATAAGGACGGTTTCGGGCAGGTCGTGCATGATGTCGGCGTGTTCGTCGTATTCGAAGCGGGCGCAAAACAAATCGAGGCTTTTTTCGCCGCCGCTACGGGACGAAGCGACCGTGAATGCGCCGCTGTTGTCGATATGCGGTGTATCGCCGCAGTTGTTGCAGTCCGCTTCGCTGCTGATGATGTGTTCCGCGCCGCGCGGGAAAAAGATAAGGTCGCCGGTTTGCAAGAGACGTGCTTCGGGTTCGCCTTCGATTTTGATGTAGCTTTCTCCGGCGACGACAAGGTGCGCGATGCCGTGTGCGCGCCTGCGTCCGTGCGGTGCGTACCATTTGTCGCGGAACAGGCATTGTATGTCCACGCTGCCGGTGATTTGCGCCAGTTCGATGAGTTTGTCCAAAGTGTCCATAAGTGTTTTTTGCAAGTGAATGAGATGATTTGACGATTATAATAGTCAAATTATTGCAATAATGCCATTCATCGGATGTAAAGATGGCGGATTAAATTTTAAATCCGCCATGAAAGAGCAGCATCCTACATATCAAACACATTGGAAAGGAAATCAAAATGTTTCAAAATTGGCCCGAACACACCGCACACGTTAAAAAATCTTTCGGCGAGCTGGGTAAAAACCACCCGAAAATGCTGCAAGCCTACGGCGCGCTGGAACAAGCCGCCGCAGCCGAAGCATTGGATGCGAAAACCCGCGAACTGATTGCCATCGCCGTTGCCATCACTACCCGTTGCGAAAGCTGCATCAGCGTACATGCCGCCGCAGCCGCCAAAGCGGGTGCGACTGAAAGCGAAATCGCCGGCGCGCTGGCGACCGCTATTTCCTTGAACGCAGGCGCAGCCTACACTTATGCCCTGCGCGCTTTGGAAGCGGTTGACGCGCAGCGTTGATTTTTGTCTCAAAGGGTCGTCTGAAAACAACTCCCGTTTCAGACGACCCTTCTGCTGACGGGCATTGCTTTTTGCCGCCGAACCGTTTAGATTGATGTCTTTGTTCAACCGTTTGGAGAAACAACCATGAAAAAATTACTGACTGCTGCGCTGACTGCCGCCGCACTCGTCCTTCCTGCCGCCGTATCCTATGCCGCGCCCGCTGCCAAAGCCGCCAGCGCGCAACCTGCCAAAGCAAAAGGCGTATGGATTGACGTACGTTCTGAAGAAGAATTCAAATCCGGCCACCTGCAAGGCTCGGTCAACATTCCGCACGAACAAATCGTCGAACGCATCAAAAGCGTCAGCCCCGACAAAAACGCGCCCGTCAACCTCTACTGCCGCAGCGGCCGCCGTGCCGAAGTCGCGCTTGCCGAGTTGAAAAAAGCAGGCTACACCAACGTAACCAACCACGGCGGTTACGAAGACTTGCTGAAAAAAGGTTTGAAATAACAACAAACAAGGTCGTCTGAAAAAGTTTCAGACGACCTTTTATCCAAGGAAAAACATGAAACCGATACGCACTTTCGCCGCAGCCGCCATTCTCGCCGCCCTGACCGCCTGCGCTTCACATAGCGGCGATGCCGCCCGACAACCCGATTCCCGACAAAGTTCAGCCATGAATCAAACCCATACCGCCGTCAGCAAATACAGCTTCGACGATACCGTCCGCCGTTTGGAAACCGCCGTCAAAGGAAAAGGCATGACCGTGTTCGCCGTCATCGACCACCAAGCCGCCGCGCGACAAAGCGGTTTGGACATGCAGCCCGCGAAAGTCATCGTTTTCGGCACGCCCAAAGCAGGCACGCCGCTGATGCAAAAAGACCCTGCTTTCGCCCTGCAACTGCCATTGCGCGTCCTCGTTACCGAAACCGACGGCGCAGTCCAAGTCGTATTCAACGACACGCGCGCGCTGGTGTCGGGCAGCAAAATCGAGTTTGCCGAAGTGGAAAACACACTCGCCAACGCGGAAAAACTGATCCGTAAAACGGTAGCGGAATAGGGATAAACCAAATAATCGAAAGGTCGTCTGAAACCGACAAAAGGTTTCAGACGACCTTTATTGTTAATAGGCTTACTATTCTTCAGAAGCGTCGAATATAGAGTGGATTAACTTTAAACCAGTACGGCGTTGCCTCGCCTTAGCTCAAAGAGAACGATTCTCTAAGGTGCTGAAGCACCAAGTGAATCGGTTCCGTACTATCTGTACTGTCTGCGGCTTCGTCGCCTTGTCCTGATTTTTGTTAATCCACTATATTTCTTCGTCCCAGCTGCTTTTGAGTGCGGCGTGAATAGTGTCCATGTCGAATCCGCGGTAGGCGAGGAAACGCGCTTGTTTTTGTTTGTCTTTCAAATCGGCGGCAGGCTGTTTGAATTTTTTGCGTAACACGGCGACTGCGGTTTGCAGTTCGCGCGCTTTGTCGGGCATGAATTCGTGGCTGACGGTTTCGTCTATGCCTTGCTGCGCCAATGCCTGTTTCAGACGCAGGGAGCCGTGTTGACGGCTTTTGCTGTGGATGTAGGCTTCGGCGTAGCGTTGGTCGGATTGCCAGTTGCGTTCGGCAAATTCGTCCAACACGTTTTCCAATTCTTCTTCGCTTTCGGCATACGGGGCGAGCTTGCGCTTGAGTCCGACACGGCTGATTTCTTGTCGGGAAAGGATGTCCATCGCGCGGGCGCGCAGGGATTTTTGGGGTTTCATGCAGAGGTCGTCTGAAAAGGTCGATTCGTAGGTCAGATACTTGAATCTGACTTTAGGGGTCGGATAGAGGAGAGATAAGAAACTTTCATTCTGTCATTCTCTTTGTTCGGGAATGACGAGTCTTTTTATTTCCACTGCTTTATTTTCAGACGACCTTTTGAAGTAGGAATAAAGGTCGTCTGAAAACAAGGGTGCCGATTTATTCGTCGTCTTCCGCTTTTTTCGGTCGCAGGTTTTCGTAGATTTCGGGCAGCGAGCCGATAATCCAGTCGGGCTTGGTCGCTTTGTCTTGTGAGAGCAGAGTCATGTCGCCGTAGCCGAAGGTTACGCCGACGCTGAGGCAGCCGGCGGCTTTGGCGGCGATAATGTCGTTGCGGGAGTCGCCGACCATAATCATGTTGGCGGGATCAATGCCCAAAACTTCGGCGGCGTGTTGCAGCGGCAATGGGCTGGGTTTCTTTTCGGGCAGGCTGTCGCCGCCGAGAATCAGGCTGAAGTAGTCGGCGAGTCCGAGCTGTTTCAAGAGTTCGGCGGCGAGGATTTCGTTTTTGTTGGTGATGACCACCAGCGGGATACCCAGCGATTTGAGCAATGCCAGTCCGGCTGCGGTTTCGGGGTAGGGGCGGGTGAAGTCGCTTAAGTGGTCGCGGTAGTATTTCATGTAGAACACGAAACCTTTTTCCCACAAATCGGGCGCAGCTTCTTGGTCGCGGTCGTCGGTGATGACGCGGTGGACGAGTTTGCCGATGCCGTCGCCGACGTAGCTTTCTACCGTTTTAGCGGGAAGCGGCTCCATGCCGAGATATTCGCGCATGGCTTCGGCTGCGGCGGCAAGGTCGGGGACGGAATCGCATAATGTGCCGTCCAAATCAAAAGCTGCGGCTTGGACGTGTTCGATGGCGGCGGTCATGATGTGTTTGCTCGTGAATGATAGGGACGCGTATTTTAACATTGTTTCCCGATAGGTAGTTTTCAGATGGATTGTTAACAATATAGTTGGAGCTTGAAATGGCATTTCATTGATTTTCAGAAGCTTTGACTTTGAAAGGCAGGCTGATTCAATTTTCAGACGACCTTTTTTAAAAACAAAGGTTTTTGGAGAGCGTTCAGAAAATAGGAACATTCTGTAAAGGGATGGATGAAGCAGTTTGAATGTCCTCTTCAGTCGTCTGAAAAATAAAACCATATATAAATTAATCAATTTTGAAAATACCGACTACATGCTATTACATTTCATTTGGAAATTGGTTATAGTTACAGCTGCAAAGTCTTTAAACCTCAATCCGACATGAGAAGGAAGAGCAATGTCCCAATCCGCAGCAAAAGAAACCCTTAATCCTTTCGAAATCGCCCGCAAACAGGTCAAAACCGCCTGCGACCGACTCAATGCCGATCCCGCGGTTTATGAAATCCTGAAAAACCCGCAACGCGTTTTGGAAGTTACCTTCCCCGTCAAACTCGACGACGGCACGGTCAAAACCTTCACCGGCTACCGTTCGCAACACAACAATGCCGTCGGCCCTTACAAAGGCGGCGTGCGCTTCCATCCCCATGTGAATCTGGACGAAGTCAAAGCCCTGTCGATTTGGATGACCATCAAATGCTGCGTTGCGGGCATTCCTTACGGCGGCGGAAAAGGCGGCATTACCTTGGATCCGCGCGATTACTCAGAAGCCGAGTTGGAACGCATTTCACGCGCTTATTCTGAAGCCATTTCTCCGCTCATCGGCGAAAAAATCGATATTCCTGCACCTGATGTGAACACCAACGGCAAAATCATGTCGTGGATGGTCGATGCCTACGAAAACGTCGTTAAAAAATCCGCGCCCGGCGTGTTCACCGGCAAACCGGTCGAATTCGGCGGCTCTTTGGCGCGTACCGAAGCAACGGGTTACGGCGTAAACTTCGCCGCCGTCCAAGCTTTGGAAAAACTCGGCAAAGACGTGAAAGGCGCAACCTACGCCATTCAAGGTTTCGGCAATGTGGGCTATCACACAGGCTATTACGCGCATCAATCCGGCGCGAAAATCGTTGCCGTTTCTACCGTCGATGTCGCCATCTACAATGAAAACGGCTTGGATATGGAAGCCCTGTTCAAAGAGTTCCAAGAAAAAGGCTTTATTACCAATGAAGCGGGCTACGGCAAAGAAATCAGCAACGCCGAACTCTTGGCGCTGGATGTGGACGTACTCGCCCCTTGTGCGCTGGAAAACCAACTGACTTCGGAAAACGCCGGCAAAGTGCGCGCTAAAATCGTGGTCGAAGGCGCAAATGGCCCGACTACGCCTGAAGCCGATGCCATCCTGCGTCAAAACGGCGTGTTGGTCGTCCCCGATATTTTGGCGAACTGCGGCGGCGTGGTCGTTTCCTATTTCGAATGGGTGCAAAACCTGCAAGGCTATTACTGGGAATTTGACGAAGTTCAGGAAAAAGAAACCGTCGTCCTGCGCCGCGCGTTCCGCGATATTTGGAATCTGGCACAAGAGTATGACGTGGACCTGCGTACCGCGTCGTACATGATGAGTATCCGTCGTGTTGAAAAAGCGATGAAGCTGCGCGGCTGGTACTAATTAAATTTTGAAGGATTGGTTTGAGAAAAAAGGTCGTCTGAAAATTTTTCAGACGACCTTTTGGTTTGTGTGGCGGATAGTGCTTAAAAATGGAGCGGGCGGACTGACGGCATTGCGGGTCGTATGTCTGCGGATAGGGGAGGTACGTCGATTGTCAGGTTTTTCTTGGAAGAGCGGGTGTGAATGTCGAGGTTGACGTGCAGCGGTAAACCCGAACCGGCAGCCGGGACGGGCTGATAGATTTTGCCATCGAGGTTGATGCACTTGAATGGCGTTTTTTCCCCTTTGCTGAAGGTGAACGCCAATTTTTGCAGCGTTTTTTCTTCATCTTTATCAGTATGGGGGTAAGACAGGCAAAGCAGTGTGCTGAATCTGCGATCCTCTTGCCAAACGGTAAACCCTGCCTTTTTGATATTCTTCATAGAAGAGGCAAACTTGATTTCGTAGGGATGTTTCAGTTTGGCCTTAAAGACGGGAGATAGCTTTTCAGACGACCCTTTGTCTAACACATAGGTGTATTGATCGCCGAACATGACCCAGCCGCCTGCGGGCGCATCTTCCGTAGCGGAGCCAAGCTTCCCGAAAGAGAGGATGCTGTCGTTGCCTTCGCGGATAGAAGGTGTGCCGTCGTCTGAAAAAGCAGCGCAGCCTGCAAGAAGGAATACTGCGGATAAAAAGGGGAAGGCGTATGTTTTCATAATGTTTGTTTGAAGGTATTTAAAATCAGGCAAATGGGGGAATACTCAATCCGAATTGTTCCAACAAGCCGACCGTTTCGTAAACGGGCAGGCCCATCACGCCGGTGAAGCTGCCTTGCAAATGCTCGACAAACACGCCGCCCAAACCCTGAATGCCATACGCGCCCGCTTTGTCCATCGGTTCGCCGCTTCGGATATAGGCGGATATTTCTTCGGCAGACAAGGTTTTGAAACGTACATCGCTGGTTTGCAAAACGCCGTGCGTTTTCCCTTGCCAATATACGCATACGGCAGTCAGCACCTGATGCGTCTGCCCTGAAAGCCGGGCGAGCATTTCGGCTGCTTGGGCTTCGGTTTCCGGTTTGCCGAGGATGTGGTTTTGATAGGCGACCGTAGTGTCGGCGGTCAGAATCGGATATTCGGGCGACGCGTCGTGTGTGGCAAACCATTGCTCGACAGCGGCGGCATTTTTTTCCTGCGCCATACGTTGCACATAATCGGCGGCTTTTTCGTCGGAATGCGGCGTTTCGTCGATGTCGGCAGGGAGACGGATAACTTTGAATCCTAGGTTTTCCAGAATTTCGCGGCGGCGCGGGCTGCCGGAGGCTAGGTAGAGTGTGTGCATAAAACTTTCTTTTTTAAAGGGATATAAGGTCGTCTGAAAATTATTTTGACTGTTTGTGTTGGCCGGACAGGCGCACATAATGCGCGGAAGAATATTTCAAAAATTCTTTTTCTTTTTCGGTCAGCGGGCGGACTTGTTTGACGGGCGAGCCGACATAAAGATAGCCGCTTTCCAAACGTTTGCGTGGTGGCACCAAGCTACCTGCGCCTATCATCACGTCGTCTTCGATGACGGTATCGTCCAGAATAATCGTACCCATCCCAATCAACACACGATCGCCGATGCGGCAGCCGTGCAGCATGACTTTGTGTCCGACGGTTACGTCTTCGCCGATAATCAGGGGCGAGCCTTCAGGCTTTTCCGCGTTTTTGTGCGAAACGTGTAAAACGCTGCCGTCCTGCACATTACTGCGCGCGCCGATGCTGATGCTGTTCACGTCGCCGCGCAACACGGCATACGGCCAAACGGATACGTCTTCGGCAAGCGATACTTCGCCGATGATGACGGAGGTTTCGTCGATGAGGCAGGATTCGTGAATTTGCGGAGTATGGTCTAAGAAGGGGCGGATAGGGTTCATGTTGTTTCTTCCTTTTTGATAGTGTGGCAGGTTTCAGACGACCTGCGGCTCGGTATGGCGAAAGTATGCCGTTTTGACGCAGGTGAGGCAAGGACGGCGTCTGCCGAGATGTCGTCATGTCTTTGTAAACAATATTTTTATGGTTATATAGTGGATTAACTTTAAACCAGTACGGCGTTGCCTCGCCTTGCCGTACTATTTGTACTGTCTGCGGCTTCGTCGCCTTGTCCTGATTTAAATTTAATCCACTATAGAACCATTTTCCGTTAAGCCTGCATCTCTTGTTTGCCGAAGGTGAAAAATTGTCCGTTATTATCTTGTAGTTGCAAGTAGCTGCAAATCATTCTCTTGCCATTTGAATTAGAATGATATATATTTTTAAAAAATATTTCATAAAATAACGAAACCCGATGGTTTGTTTTCAAACGGATTTGACGGGTTTCCCATCCTGCAAACCTCCGCTTCCATCCCATATCTGTTTTCAAACCTATCCAATCCACCTTGTTTAAATAAAGGCGGCCTGAAGGTCGTCTGAAACTTTATGAAGGATATTCACATGAGCGAAACACAAGAGCTGACTTTTGCCAAACGGCTGAAAGAGCAGACTACAACTATTCACGATAGCGTGGACAACTTGGTTATGTCTGTCGAGCCGTTTACCAGCAAAGAGAACTACATCAAATTTTTGAAACTGCAATCCGTGTTCCACAAAGCGGTCGATCATATCTATAAAGATCTGGAGTTGAACAAAGCCATTCCCGAGCTGGAATACATGGCGCGTTACGAAGCGGTAACGCAAGACTTGGCTGATTTGGGTGACAAACCTTACGAATACGGCAAACCGCTGCCACACGAAACCGGCAACAAAGCCATCGGTTGGCTGTATTGCGCCGAAGGTTCCAATTTGGGCGCGGCATTTTTGTTTAAACACGCGCAAAAACTGGATTACACCGGCGAACACGGTGCGCGCCACCTCGCTCCCCATCCGAACGGCCGCGGCAAACATTGGCGTGCCTTTGTCGAGCATCTGAATGCTTTGGGTTTAAGCCCTGAAGCCGAAGCCGAAGCGATTCAAGGCGCAAAAGATGCGTTTGCGTTCTACAAAGTCGTTCTGCGCGAAACTTTCGGTCTGCCTGAAGGCGCGGAAGCTCCGGAAGGCTTTGTTCCGCACCGTCATTAATGGTTTGACGATATAAGTAGAGGTCGTCTGAAACACATCTGTATGCACGGATTCATAAATTCTGTTTTCAGACGACCTTCATGCTGATGTAAGTTTAGTACCGTTTGGTTATCCGCATTTGCGGTATATTTTAATTGGTTTGATGTAAATAATTATCAAATATTTTATCACCATCATTCCAAAATACCATTATCACATTCAGGAGTTTGACCATGAAGGAATCATTTAAATTAAGTATGTTGGCGATTGCCTGCAGCATCGCATTGAGTGCATGCGGCTCAAGCGGTGGTGGCACGCCGTCTGCACAGCCTGCACCGACCCCGCAACAGCCGGGCAATAATTCCGGCTCGGGCGGAGGAGGTGATTCAAAACAAACAGAAGACGCTAAGAAAGCCGAAGAAGCCAAGAAAGCCGAAGACGCTAAGAAAGCTGAAGAGGCTAAGAAAGCTGAAGAAGCTAAGAAAGCTGAAGAGGCCAAGAAAGCTGAGGAAGCCAAGAAAGCTGAGGAAGCTAAGAAAGCTGAGGAAGCTAAGAAAGCCAATGAGGCCAATTCAGGTCAAGGTTTTGGCGGCGAAGGCAAAGTAATGGGCAAGGCTTTGGATGGCGGTGTCTTGGTAGCGAAAAAACGTGAAACCGGCGATTTGGAATATGCCAAAACCGAAGCTCCGACTGCCTCGGATAAAAACAGCGTCGTACTTGATGGTGTCGCCATTAATACCAAAGACGTTAAAGCAGGTGAGTTCACGTTGGGCGAAAGAAGTACGAACGGCGGTAAAGCCGATGCAGCACAATATGCGATACACAGCGGCGACCTGCTGTCTGATGTTCGCTACGGCGGTGTTGCCGATGTAACCAATCTGCGTGATTTCAAACAAGCTTTATTTGTACAAGGTACTCCTGCCGGAAGCGATACTGTTGCCGCTCTAAAAGGCGAAGCCACTTATAAAGGTATCGGTTTGCATTTTGCAAACGGACTGCCGGTCAATACCAGTTTGTTAAACGAGCTTCCTGATACAAGTGCCGAGTCTAAATTGGCAAACCTGTATTCTGCCGCCAGAGCAACCGATGTTACCGCAAAAGTCAATTTCGACCAGAAAACCATCAATGTCGGCATCAACCGCTATTCCGATCAAACGGTTGGCGGTGGTAGCGGTGGCAATAGGATTGCAGGTGTCGTCAAATCCAATGCGCGCGATATGGCGGAAAACCTGTCTTTCAATGGCGATTTGCACGGCAACACCTTCTCCAACAAGCAAGGTACGATGCAAGGCGGATTCTTTGGTGCGAAGGCAGACCAACTTGCCGGTACATATAGTGCGGCAGGTAAAAACCAACGTGATGAAGACGTAGTGGCGCGCGGTGTGTTTGGTGCAAAACGCCAAGATGCAGCTCAAGCAGGCGGACAGCCTGATGCGCCGGTTGCCAAACCTGATGCGCCCGTAACCAAACCTAAAGTTGATGCCGCCGCAGCCGAATTGAAAAAAGGTGAAACAGGCGAGCAATACGTCTTATCGAATATCGCGGACTTGACCAAAGTCATTATCAACGGTACGGCAATCGCTTTGGCACCTGTTACCAACAAGCTCCATCAAACTGAATTGGGTTCGGACTACAAGTCGTTTGTTGCTTCAGGCAATTTGAGCAATGTTGTCTTCGGTGCTGCAAAACTTGCCGATAATGCCTACTCCTTGTTTGTTCAGGGTGAAATGAGTGCTTCTCTGCCGTCCGGTACTGCCAAATATGCCGGCGATGTGTTGAATTTCCGTGCCCGCAACTTGGATGATAAGGAGAACTGGGTGGGTGATACAGGAGGCTACCGTACTACCGGTTCGTTTACCGCAGATGTCAACTTCGATACCAAGACTATCGCAGGTAAAATCAATAGTGGTGACAGATGGTTCATGAATGAACGAGCCTTTACTGCAAATATTGCAGGCAGCAGCTTTAATGGTAAATGGGATTCCGGTGTGCAAGGTTCTATCTCAGGCGGATTCTACGGCGACAAAGCTGCCGAAATGGCGGGACGATACAGTTACAATGAAACACCAGGTGATAATGGCTCTTCAAGTAACAACGCTTTCGGTGTATTCGGCGGTAAAAAACAATAACCGTCTGTTTAAGCTGAAAACAAACCGCCTGAAAGGGCGGTTTGTTTTTGAGTGGGTAGGATTTTCAGACGACCTTTTACGGTATAGTGGATTAAATTTAAACCAGTACGGCGTTGCCTCGCCTTGCCGTACTATTTGTACTGTCTGCGGCTTCGTTGCCTTGTCCTGATTTAAATTTAATCCACCATAACAACAATCTGGAGAGCAATCTACCCGCTAAAAGGTCGTCTGAAAACCTTGAATCTTATTTTCAGATAATCTTTCGTTTAATAATTTAGATTGCCATTCGGAAGACTGGGAATCTCCCCTTTTTTGCCCGCGTTTCAAGTGTCTTTGATAGGCGGCAACATAGTCTGCTTTGGGTAGTCCTACGAGGACGCTGATATGGGCTGCGGCGGATTTTGCCAAAGGTTCGAGTGTGTAGCCGCCTTCCAGTACGGAAACGATTCTGCCTGAGCAGCTTGATGCGGCTTGGATGATTTTGTGGGTTAGCCAGGCGAAATCGGCTTCGTGCAGGTTCAAACGACCTGTTTCGTCTTGTTTGTGCCCATCGAAACCTGCAGACAGTAAGACCAGCTCGGGTTTGAATGCGGTCAGTTTGTGCAACCATTGTTCGCGTACGGTAGTGCGGAAAACGCGGCTGCCGGTGTTGGATGCGAAAGGCAGGTGCAGCATATTGGCACCGTTGGCAGAATGGTTGGTTTCGGGAAATGGGAAGAGGTCGGTTTCAAAAAGGTTCATAAACAGGACGCGCGGGTCGTCTTTGAAGATTTCCGCTGTGCCGTCGCCGTAATGGACGTCGAAGTCGATGACGGCGATGCGTTGCAGGCGGTATTCGGCAATGGCATGCATGACGCCTGCGGCGACATTGTTTAATAGGCAGAAACCGCCGGCTTTATCGCTGTGTGCGTGATGTCCGGGTGGGCGGACGGCGCAAAAGGCGTGCCATGCTTTCTTATTCATTACCATGTCCACCGCCTGAACGACAGCACCTGCGGCGTGACGGGCAGCTTTGAGCGAACCATGACTCATGACGGTGTCGCCGTCGAGACGGTAGATTTTGTCCGGCTGGGGCAGGCAGGCTTCTAGAGAGCGCAGGTATTTGCGCGGATGAACCAAGGCGAGGCGGGCATCGCTGATTTCTTCGGCTTCGACAGTTTGCAGATGCCGCCAAATATCCTGGCGTTTGAGTTCTGCCTTGATAACGGCAGTGCGTTCGGGCGAGTCGGGGTGTCCTACGCCGGGCTGGTGTTGCGCAAAAATGGGATGAGAAATCCAGACCGTGCGCGCATTTTTACCCAAAAGGCGGCGTAGGCGCGTACGCAGTCGTCGAATGAGTTTTTTCATGAGGAAAAGGGCGCGGAGCCTGTCGTTGGTGGGAAGGGGGCAGGTCTTAATGTCATGGAAACTTCATTTTCAGACGACCTGACATGATAAATATGGTTAATAAATAGGGAAAAGCTTGGAAATTTTTCAGACGACCTTTAGAATAGCTTAATTTTGCGGCTGTACCAATGCTTTTTTCTGCCGCAAGCGGTGTTTTACTTAATTTTAATCTCTTAGAAAACGGACAAATTATGAATCAAACTGTGGCCCAATTTGCCCCTTTAGTGCTGATTATGGTGGTGTTCTACTTCCTGATCATGCGTCCCCAACAAAAGAAATTCAAAGCACACCAAGCCATGCTTGCCGCTTTGAAAGTCGGCGATAAGGTTGTTTTGGCAGCAGGCTTCAAAGGCCGTGTTACCAAAGTCGGCGAGCAGTTTTTCACTGTGGACATCGGTCAGGGTGCAAAAATCGAAGTCGAAGTGGAACGTAACGCGATTGCCGCCAAAGCCGAGTAATCCGTATTTTTGCCAAGAGCCGCCTCGGAAAGCTGAGCGCGGCTGTTTGTCTTAATAATAAATCGAAGGTTTACCATGAACCGTTATCCTTTATGGAAATACCTGCTGATTGCGTGCTCGATTTTGGTTGCCGTAGTGTATTCGCTGCCCAACCTTTTCGGTGAAACGCCCGCAGTACAGGTATCAACCAACCGACAAGCCATCGTTATCAACGAACAGACCCAGTCCAAAGTGGATGCCGCGCTGAAGCAGGCAGGTATTCAGACCGACGGGATGTTTGTTACAAACAACTCGCTGAAAGTGCGTTTCAAAGATACCGAAACCCAGCTTAAAGCCCGCGACGTTATAGAAAACACTTTGGGCGATGGCTATATTACTGCGCTCAACCTGCTGGCAGACAGCCCCGAATGGATGGCAAAAATCGGCGCCAATCCGATGTTCTTAGGCTTGGACTTGCGCGGCGGTGTGCATTTCACCATGCAGGTGGACATGAAAGCTGCGATGCAGAAAACGTTTGAACGTTATTCGGGCGACATCCGCCGCGAAATGCGCCGTGAAAAAATCCGCACCGGTACCGTCCGTCAGATTGAAAACGGTCTGATTGTCCCGATGCAGGACGTTGCCGACGTACAAAAAGCCATGCCTAAGCTGCGTCAGCTTTTCCCTGAGGCAAATTTAAATGCCGACGGCAATAACATCACGCTGACATTGTCCGAAGAAGCGATTAACAAAGTACGATCCGATGCGGTGAAACAAAACATCACCACCTTGCATAACCGTGTCAATGAGTTGGGCGTGGCTGAACCTGTCATCCAGCAATCTGGCCTCGACCGTATCGTCGTGCAGCTGCCGGGTGTACAAGATACAGCCAAAGCAAAAGACATTATCGGCCGTACCGCGACTTTGGAAGTACGCATGGTGGAAGACGACCCTGTCAAAGTGCGCGAAGCTTTGGAAGGTAATGTTCCGAGCGGTTTCGAGTTGCTGACCAGTGGTGGTGATCATCCTGAAACCTTGCTGATTAACAAACAGGTTGAATTGACCGGTGACAATATCAATGACGCGCAACCCAGTTTCGACCAAATGGGCGCACCTGCCGTCAGTCTGAGCTTGGATAGCGCAGGCGGCAGTATTTTCGGCGAATTGACCGCCGCCAACGTCGGCAAACGCATGGCGATGGTGTTGATTGACCAAGGCAAATCCGAAGTGGTTACCGCACCGGTTATCCGTTCCGCTATTACCGGCGGACGCGTGGAAATTTCCGGCAGCATGACGCAGGCGGAGGCCAATGATACTTCCTTGTTGCTGCGTGCAGGTTCTCTCGCTGCACCGATGCAAATCGTGGAAGAGCGCACCATCGGCCCGTCTTTGGGTAAAGAAAACATTGAAAAAGGTTTCCATTCGACCTTATGGGGCTTTACCGCCGTTGCCTTGTTCATGGTGGTTTACTACCGCCTGATGGGATTCTTCTCGACCATCGCCCTGAGTACCAACATCTTGTTCTTAGTCGGTATTTTGTCTGCCATGCAGGCAACGCTGACGCTGCCCGGTATTGCCGCATTGGCGTTGACGTTGGGTATGGCGATTGACTCCAACGTATTGATTAACGAACGTATCCGCGAAGAGTTGCGCGAAGGTGTGCCGCCGCAACAGGCAATCAACCTCGGTTTCCAACACGCATGGGCAACCATCGTCGACTCCAACCTGACCTCTCTGATTGCCGGTATTGCCCTTTTGGTATTCGGTTCCGGCCCGGTCCGCGGGTTTGCCGTCGTACACTGTCTGGGTATCCTGACTTCGATGTACTCATCCGTCGTCGTCTTCCGCGCCTTAGTGAATCTTTGGTACGGACGCCGCCGCAAATTGCAGAACATTTCCATCGGCGCAGTATGGAAACCTAAAGCCGAAACTGCGGCTGGCAAGGAGTAAGACATGGAACTCTTTAAAATCAAACGCGACATCCCGTTTATGAGCTACGGCAAACTGACGACCTTTATTTCGTTGGTAACCTTTATTGCCGCCGTATTCTTCCTCGTTACCAAAGGTTTGAACTTCTCCGTCGAATTTACCGGCGGTACCGTGATGGAAGTGCAATATCAGCAGGGCGTGGACGTCAACAAAACCCGTGAAAAACTCGATACCCTGAAAATGGGTGATGTCCAAGTTCAGGCGTTGGGTACGAATAAACACATTATGATTCGTCTGCCCAACAAAGAAGGCGTAACTTCCGCCCAGCTTTCCAATCAGGTTATGGACTTGCTGAAAAAAGAGCAGCCCGACGTTACCCTGCGCCAAGTCGAATTTATCGGTCCGCAGGTAGGCGAAGAATTGGTAACCAACGGTCTGATGGCACTGGGCTTCGTCGTGGCGGGTATCATCGTTTACCTGTCGATGCGCTTTGAATGGCGTTTCGCTGTATCCGCCATCATCGCGAATATGCACGACATCGTGATTATTTTAGGCTGCTTCGCCTTCTTCCAATGGGAGTTCTCACTGACCGTGTTAGCGGGTATCCTTGCCGTATTGGGCTATTCCGTGAACGAATCCGTCGTCGTCTTCGACCGTATCCGTGAGAACTTCCGCAAACCGAGTATGCGCGGACACACCGTTCCGCAAGTCATTGACAACGCGATTACCGCCACCATGAGCCGTACCATCATTACCCACGGTTCGACCGAGGCAATGGTCGTTTCCATGCTGGTGTTCGGCGGCGCAGCGTTGCACGGTTTCTCCATGGCGTTGACCATCGGTATCGTGTTCGGTATTTACTCTTCAGTATTGGTAGCCAGCCCGCTCTTGCTGATGTTTGGTCTGAGCCGCGACAATATCGCGAAGGAAGTGAAGAAGAAAGAAGAAGTCGTGGTCTGATTTTTTCATGATTGCGATTTGAAGAAGTCATCTGAAAACTTGGCAACAGGTTTTCAGACGACTTTTTTATTTTGGGTAGTTGATTTGATAGTTGTGATGCAAATATGGCGGTATTGTTTTGACTGTATGGAAAGGAACACACTTTTCTTGTTTCAGATAGAGGAAGGGAAAGATTGGCTTAAAGGGAAGGATTCTTTGAAAGTAATCGACTGTATAAGACGGACACTTCTATGCTGCTCTTGGTAATGAATTACACAAAATGCAAAAAGGTCGTCTGAAAATTTTCAGACGACCTCAGATTAACTTCTACGGGTGGAGTTAGAAATTAACGTTTTGCTTTTCCGGCAGATTTTTTAGGAGCCGGTTTGCCTGCTTTGGCAGGGGCGTTGGCAACGGAGCAGTATTTCGCAACGATTTGATCAACGACTTCTTCTTTGCCGTTAACAGTTGTTTTACCGCGTACGGTCAGCATATTGCCGTCCACTTTGTCGATATTGCCCAAATTGGCACGACCTGCCACCCATGCGACATTTTCGCCCCAGAAGGCATTAATATCGTCGCTGGAGCCGACGATGCGGAACAGGTTGGGGGTCAGTTCGTTTTTGTATTTCACTTGTGCTGCAACAGGTTCGTTGCCTTTGAAGCCGTACATAACGCTCAATGGGTCTTGACCGTTTTGACCGCAGCGGTAGTGTACCTCTTTGGTGCTGTCGATAGCGTCCACTTTCATGGTTTGAGGAGTGAAAGGTTGGTTTTGTTGCGCTGCTTGTTGCGGAGCAGGAGCAGGTTGCGCAGCAGGTTTTCCTTTGGAAGAGCTGGAACATGCGGACAGCGCGGCAGCGGCAATAACGGCAGAAATCAGTAACTTGGTATTTTTATTCATCGGTTTACTCCATATGAATTATTGATAAAAGTGGTGCTAAACGTTAACACAATAGCAGAGATAACATACTTTGTCTTTGGTTTAGACAAATCTTTAATAAAAGCATCAAACGGAAAAGTAAATTTACTTTTGAAAGGACATCTAAATATTTTACCCTTATATAGTTGCGGGTTTTGCTATTTCGCTCAATATATAGTGGATTAAATTTAAACCAGTACGGCGTTGCCTCGCCTTGTCGTACTATTTGTACTGTCTGCGGCTTCGTCGCCTTGTCCTGATTTAAATTTAATCCACTATAAAACGGCAAAGTCGAAAAATCGGCGACGTAATGTTTCAGCAGTTTGCGCTTTTCCCCTATCAAGAGAATAATGACCTCCATCTATCATCTATACATACGAGGGCAGGCATGAACTCTTTTGCATCATTGTTAAATCATCCCGACATTTCTTTTTCCCCGATTTCAGACGGCATCAAAGTCGATAATCCGGCGACGGGCGAGACTTTGGCGTTTGTCCGCACGACCCATTCAGACGACCTCAAGCTGCTGATTCAAAAGGCGGATGCAGCACAAAAATTATGGGCGGCAAAAACTGCGTTGGAACGCGCCGATGTGTTGTGGCGTTGGTATTTTCTGATAAAGGAAAACAAAGAAGAACTGGCGCGCATCATGACGATGGAACAGGGTAAAAGCCTGACCGAGGCGCGCGGCGAAATCGATTATGCGGCTTCGTTTGTGCGCTGGTTTGCCGAAGAGGCGCGGCGGATTGACGGCGATGTGCTGACAAGTGTGAAGGCGTCGCAAAAACTGGTCGTGTTGAAACAGCCTGTCGGCGTTACCGCCGCGATTACGCCGTGGAACTTCCCGTCCGCGATGATTGCGCGCAAGGCTGCGCCTGCTTTGGCGGTGGGCTGCGCGATGATAGTCAAACCTGCGTCGCTCACGCCCCTGAGCGCGTATGCGCTGGCGCTACTGGCTTACGAAGCTGGCGTGCCGCAGGATTTGCTTCCCGTCGTTAGCGGTCGTGCTTCGGAAATCAGCCATGAATTTGCCACGAATCCGACCGTGCGCAAAATCAGCTTTACGGGTTCGACCGAAGTCGGCGCGAAAATTTTTGCCGACAGCGCGGCAGACATTAAAAAACTCAGTTTGGAACTGGGCGGCAACGCGCCGTTTATCGTGTTTGACGATGCCGATTTGGACAAAGCCGTCGAAGGTGCACTCGCCAGCAAGTTCCGCAACAGCGGTCAGACCTGCGTCTGCACCAACCGCGTTTACGCTCAATCAGGAATTTACGAAGAATTTTGCCGTAAATTGAGTGAAAAAGTAGCTGCGCTCAAATTGGGCAACGGCTTGGATGAAGGCGTCAACCAAGGGCCGCTGATTGAGGAAAAAGCGGTGGAGAAAGTCGAGCAGCACATCGCCGACGCGCTCTCCAAAGGCGCGGTCTGCCTGACCGGCGGCAAACGCAGCGCATTGGGCGGAACGTTTTTCGAACCGACCGTTTTAAGCGGCGTAACGGCGCAAATGGCGGTGGCGCGCGAAGAAACCTTCGGGCCGTTGTGCCCCGTGTTCCGCTTTGAAACCGAAGCCGAAGTCATCGCGGCCGCCAACGATACGGAATACGGTTTGGCGGCCTACCTCTTCACCTCCGACACCGCCCGCCAGTGGCGCGTCGGCGAAGCCTTGGAATACGGCATGGTCGGCATCAATACGGGCTTAATCAGCAATGAAGCGGCACCGTTCGGTGGCGTAAAACGCAGTGGGCTGGGACGCGAAGGCAGCAAATACGGTGCGGACGAATATTTGGAATTGAAATATTTGTGTATCGATGTGGCGGATTAAGTTTGCTACTAGAAGCAACAAGTCGTCTGAAAAGCAAATTTCATTGAAATCCTGTTTTCAGACGACCTTTTTTCATACTATCCCGCCAGCCATAGCGATACCGTATAAATCACCAGTCCGACCAGACCGCCGACGAGTGTGCCGTTGATGCGGATATATTGCAAATCCTTGCCCACGCTCAATTCCAGTTTTTCCACCATCAGACGGCTGTCCCAGCCTTTGACTTTGTCCGCGACAAATAAAGCGGCTTTATCTTTATAACGCATCACAAAATCCCGAACCAAAAGCGAAATCCGTACATCCGCCCGCCGCATAAATTGCGGGTATGCCTGGGCTTGCGAAAGCATATGGTTCAGTAGCTTTTCCAGTTGCGCTTGGCACAAAGAGTCTTGTTTTTCCACATCTTCCCGCGCCCAGTCCAAAATGCCGCGCCATAGGGTCATGATTTGACGTTGCAGGGCGGGCGACTGCGCAAGCTCAGTTTTGAATTTGTCCAGGCGGCGGTGCCACAGGCGCGATGTGGTCAGGCGTTCGGTCAGTTCGTCGTATTGCACCAAGAATTGTCGGCGCAGCGCGTTGTCCTGCTTGTCCGCAGTTGCCAAATAGCCGTCTATCCATGCCAACGCTTTTTCTGCAGCCCAATCATCGACTTTCTCCACCAAGGTCGATTTCACCGCCGCTTTGAGCCTGTCCCAAGTTCCGGGATTGCCGCCTTCGATTTTCGCCGCCCACTCGCGCAGGTTCTGCTCCAACATTTCGCGGGTTTCCGGCGTTTTCAGCCAACGCCGAATCTGACGGAGCAGGCTTTCAAACGCTTTTTCGTGCATCCCTTGCGCTTTCAGCAGCCGCAAACCGTCGGCAAGTGTGTTGCCGATTTGTTCGCCGCTGTAACGTTCTTCCAGCAACATCGTTGTGAAACGCGCTGTCTGTTCCGGTTTGGCGATGGCAAGCAGGGTCGGAATCTGCTTGGAAAGCCACGGCAGCCAATGCGATTTCACGTCTTCGCCGTCCAGCCATTTCAATAATTTATCGCTGGGCTGCGCTTGATAAATACGCATGGCGATGGGTTTGCCCTGCAAAAAATTGTGTTCGATAAACCGTCCCAATTCATCGCCGATACGCGCCTGATTACGCGGCAAAATCGCGGTATGGGGAATTGGCAGCCCGAGAGGTCGTCTGAAAAGCGCGGTTACGGCAAACCAGTCCGCCAGCGCACCCACCATCGCCGCTTCGGCAAACGCTTTGACAAATCCCAACCAAGGATATTGGCGCACATAAACGGCGGAGGCTGCAAACAGCCCGCACGCCGCGAGCAGCAAGCCCGTCGCCCAACGCCTGCTTTTTGCCAACTTTTTGCGCGCCTCATTTAAGCGGATTTGTTCCGAAAGGGTGTGCATTTCTATTCCTGTCTTTTTTGTCTTTAGAGGGTTGCGAATAGATTGATTATTTTTTAATCAGCTAAAAATATTCAATAGATTTCAAAATATTATCTGAGTTTTCCACAGAATGCACACATCAATCCGAATGCGGGTTGTGGGCAATATTTTGTATTGCCTGTTTTTTAATCATGATATTTTTATTTTGGAAAATCAAAAGGAAAGGAGAGTTGTTCACAAGCTGTTCACATGATTCTGCGGTATGGCTGTGTACAGGTTTTCAGACGACCTTTATGCCGTCCAGTCTGAAACCGAAACCCAAAGCCGCCACAAGGCCCAAGCCGCCACCGTCAACCCTGCCAACAGGCGGATACTGCGTTTTTGCAAAAGCGTTTTCAACTGCGCTGCAAAGATGCCCATCGCCAAAAGGTTGGGCAGCGTGCCGAGCGAAAAAGCCAACATATATAAAGCACCGTGAACCGCGCTGCCGCTGCCCAAAGCGTAAAGCGACGCGCTGTAAACCAGGCCGCACGGCAGCCAGCCCCAGAGCATCCCCACGCCGAAACAGGCTGGGACGGAACGGATGGGCAAAAGCTTGTTTAAAAAAGGATTCAGCCGCTTCCATATCGGTTTGCCGATGCGTTCGATACGCGTTGCCGCCGTCGAAATTCCCGCCAGATAAAGCCCTAAAAGCAACAACAGAATGTTTGCCGCGATATACAGGCCCTGCTGCAACACACGGGTGTCATCCAAAGAAATCCCTGCCTGCCCGATCAGTCCGACTAGGAAGCCGATGAGGACATAGCTGCTTACACGTCCTAAGTTCAACAGGACAATCAATCCGAAACGGTTGAGGTTGGGCGGAAGCTGCAAGGCAAATGCGCTGCTTAACCCGCCGCACATACCGACGCAGTGGCCGCCGCCGAAAAAACCGAGCAGAAACAGAGTGAGGAAGGTAAGGTTTTCGTCCATATCAGATATATTTGAAATTGTTATCAGGCTGTTTCGTATTGTATCAACAACGGAGGAATGAGGATAAGAAAGGATGGAATAGGGGCGGATTATTGCGAATCCGTTTGGAAAGGTCGTCTGAAAATCGCTTTGTCTTGATTGGAGGCATCGGATTTTCAGACGACCTTTGGACTACTGCGTATTTGTGCAGCTTTATTTTGAGGAAAATAATTTGATTTTATTTAAAAACAAAATGTTAAATAATTTAAATATTTCTGAACAGGATACCGAAGAAGCAAGCAAATGTTTGCATATTATCGAGATTTGGTTAAAATTATCGAAAATATATAAATAATAATCAAAATCATTATATTTATATTCAATCTGACTTGCGGCAAAACCTTTCCGAGATCGTCTGAAAACTTTCAGACGACGCTGTCTGACATTCCGCCACACAAGGAATCCGTTATGAAGCCAGTCAAAGTCAACACCCTTGCCGCCTGCATTGCCGCCATCGGTTTCTCTCCCATCATTTATGCTGCCGATAATACGCCGACCGTGATTCTAGATACCGTTACCGTCAAAGGCACACGCAATAAAGATGAAATCGGTAAAAACCGAGTTTATACCCGCGAAATCGTCAATCTTTACAAAGGCAAAAACGAAGTCGAAACCTTCAAAGGCAACACCGTATCCGACCTTTTGAGCGGTATGTCCGGCGTGTACAGCGGCGACGCGCGCAACAGCGGTGCGCTGGACCCAAATATACGCGGCGTACAGGGACAGGGACGGATTCCCGTTACCATCGACGGCACTGAGCAGGCGATTACCGTCTGGCGCGGCTACGCAGGCGCAAACAACCGCAACTACGTCGACCCCAACATCATCAGCAGCGTTTCCATCGAAAAAGGCCCCTCGTTCAGCCGTGATATGAAAAGCGGCATAGGCGGCTCCGTCGCCTTGAAAACCATCGATGCCGACGATATTGTCCCCGAAGGGCAGAAATACGGATTTGAAGTGAAGGCGGAGGCTGCCAATAATTCCATCAAACAACGTGCCAATGTCTATGAAAAATCAGTCGATTATCGGACATTGGATGCGCCTGCTGTCGCACTCGGCGGTATTTGGCGGGCGATGTTGGACGATACTGACCGCGTCAGTCAGCGTTTCAGCGGACGCAATAGATTTGGGGAGGATAAAGCTTACCGCATTGCCGCCGCCACCAAGCAGGACAATTTTGATGCCATGCTTGCCTATGCCTACCGCAGTAAAGGCAATTATTTTTCCGGTAAAAAAGGTGCGGAGCGCTACGGCTATATCGGTCCTTGGACAATGGAAACGGTCAATGAATTAAACAGGCAGATTGCGGATGCCGCTGCAAGAGGCGAAAAATTTTACGGTAGTGAAAATATGTTAGGTTCACCTGACATTGCCAAGATCGGACTTTTTTATCATCCGGGCGGAGAGGTAACCAATACTTCGCTCGAAACCAAATCATGGGTAGGTAAAACCACCTTCCGTCTGCCGAACCATCAGACTCTTAAATTCGGCCTACGCCATACTGATACTATTTTTGGCGAAATCATGCCTTCCCGCGTTATCGGTCCGATTTATGCCACGCCGGAAAACTTGAATAAGATTGCAGAATGGCCGAGGGCATGGGTTAAGCAGCGTTCCTACAATATCGATTATGCGTGGAAGCCCGAGGGTAGCCGCTGGATAGATTTGAGCGCATCATTGTGGACGACCCGTACCAAATCCAAAACCAATACAGCAGGCGGCTCACCCGGCGATGCCCTGTATGAAGACAGGGTAGATAATCTGTCTCCATGGAAAACCGCCATGAATCGATGGCATACCTATGACGAAGAAACCAAGAGAATAATTGAAGAATCAGGTTACACAAAAAAACCTGATGTTGTCGAACAGCTTCCAAACACCAACGGACGCTTCAATACCATAGAGGGTAATGCCTACTATGCCAACAATACCCGCAACGGTTTCAATTTTTCCAACCGTATGAAATTGCACGATAAACTGACGCTGACCTTAATGGGTGATTTCCAAAATGAAAAATTGAGATCCCGTAATGAGTTTGCCGAAGAGTTGCGTAATGAGGGAAGGGACAAATACCCCGAAGAAGTGGAAGAAGGCAAAATCCGAGCCAATTATGAGTTGACCAATTTCGGAGAACCGCGCAACGGTAGGCGTAGGGAATGGAATCTCGGTTTCAATTTCCGGTATCAGCCGCTGAACTGGCTGACACTGACGGCAGGTGCGCGCTATACCAACTTCAAAATACAAGATCACAGTGAGCGTTTGAAAACGGGAATAGACAGTTGGGGGCAGCCTTTGATGATGAATCGTGGGATGGCTTACAAGCTGACACGTGTGGCTACCGAGCAGGAATATCGTGATTATCTGAATGCGATTAACAATGACGAATTCAATGACAGTATCGAAATAGATGAAAGAGGGGTGGCAATATTAAATCCCACTCCCCATAATGATGTAAACAGACCAAAGCTGGACAAGCTGGAATACTATTGGCTTAAGGACGATAAAGGCCGTTTGAATCCGAGTACAAATCCGATTTTCTCTACACCTAGTTTGGTTACACCTGTGGTCAACCCCGCATACGATCCAAATAATCCTGAGAGTCCCCGTATGGTGTTGCCATATAAAGTGCTTATAGGAAATAATGAAAGGGATAATTATCTGACTCCGATTACACCTGCGGAGTTGCAGCGCGCCCGAAAACAGGGCGGTAGTGGGTGGGCTCCAGCTTTTTCCGCGACCGTCAATTTTACCGATTATGCCCGCGCCTATCTGCGCTATACCGAAACCCTGCGCTTTCCCAGCATTTTTGAGGGGACATACGGCTTCTCGACAGCGGCAGGCTCATTCGCCCGTTACGGCTACGGCTGGAAGCCGGAACACGCAAAAAACTGGGAGATCGGCTATATTCATGATTTGACAGGGTTGTTTCCGAAAATGAAAAGTGCGGATTTCCGCATCAACTACTTCCACAACAAAACAAAAAACGTCATCGACCGCGACTACAATCTCGAGTTTGAGCAGTTTGACAAATTATTGAGGACAGGCGTGGAATTGCAGACGCGTTTCGATACTGGAAAATTTTTTGGCGGATTGGGCGTACTGAGGACATTGAAAAACTGGATGTGTGATGATTCTTATGCATACAGGGATATTGATGTTGTATCAAAATATCTTCAAGAAGGAAAATTAATCAAACATCCAACCTGTAATCATGGCAGCATCACTGACGGTTATCTTGCTACGGCGATTCAACCCCGCTGGTCTATCGATGCAGATTTGGGCGGGCGATTCTTTAGCAATAAACTGGAAAGCGGCGTCCGTTTCCATTTCCACAGTAGGGTTTATCAAAACCGCAGGGCGATTTTTCAGGCATATTACGACCAAGCAGGTTATGGAAAACAGGCAGACCCCGATTATATGAGATGGCAGCCTGTCGCTACATGGGATGCCTATCTGCGCTACAAAATCGGCAAGAACCTAACCGCCGAACTGGTTGGAACGAATTTGGGCAATCGCTATTATCTTGACCCAGTCAATCCTACCCATATGCCCGCGCCGGGTAGGACCATCAGAATAGGGATTACCGGCAAGTTCTAAAGTAATTTCAAATTAGGATTTCCCCATATTTCGATATTGGGAAGAGGATATTTAGGGGCTTTGTCATCAAAGCAGAATACAAGTTTTAAGCCCTCGAGGTCGTCTGAAAACGAATTTTCAGACGACCTCGAAGGTTTCTGTTGCATAAGCTGTCAGCTAAGGAGTCGGTTTTGTAAGAGTGCTATTTTTATCCTGAATACACGCTATAATACGAACCTTATTCCCAACCCGATTTGAGATTCTGTTTTCAGACGACCTTTAAGATAAAAGGTCGTCTGAAAACATTTGTCCCGCCCATACGCATCCGCCGAACTATGATTCCATCCGATTTCATTGACGAGCTTCTGGCCAAAGTCGATATTGTCGATATTATCGACGAGCAGGTTCCGCTGAAGAAGGGCGGGGCGAATTATATGGCTTGTTGTCCGTTCCATAAGGAAAAGACGCCGTCGTTTTCAGTCAGTCCGACCAAGCAGTTTTATCATTGTTTCAGTTGCGGGGCGCATGGTTCGGCGATTGGTTTTGTGATGGAACATCAGGGGCTGTCGTTTCCGGAGGCGGTGCAGTTTCTTGCCGACCGTGTGGGCATGGCTGTGCCTAAAGTGCGCGGGCAGAGCGATAATCCCGAAGTCCGTGCCGAACGTAAGAAGAAACAGCAGACGTTGGAGGAAACGACGGCTGCGGCGGCTGATTTTTATGCGCAACAGTTGAAATTCAATCCGGCGGCGAAAGCTTATTTGGACAGGCGCGGCTTGAGCGCGGAAGTCATCGCGCATTATGGTTTGGGCTACGCGCCCGACGGCTGGCAGCCTTTGGCGCAAGTGTTCCAACCGTACCCGAATACCGCGTTGGTGGATACGGGGATGGTGATTGACAATGAGGGTCGGCATTACGACCGCTTCCGTCATCGGATTATGTTTCCTATCCGCAATCCGCGCGGGCAGGTCATCGGTTTCGGCGGCAGGGTGTTGGACGACTCGAAACCGAAATATTTGAATTCGCCTGATACGCCTTTGTTTGATAAGGGGAAAAACCTTTACGGCTTGTATGAAGGGCGTGCCGCGGTCAAGGAAGCAGGGCGGATTTTGGTGGTCGAAGGCTATATGGATGTGGTCGCGCTGGCGCAGTTCGGCGTGGGCTACGGCGTGGCGGCTTTGGGCACGGCGACGACGGCGGAACACGTCAAAATCCTGATGCGGCAGGCGGACAGTATTTATTTCTGTTTCGACGGCGACAGCGCGGGTCGGAAAGCGGCTTGGCGCGCGCTGGAAAATGCGTTGCCGCAGTTGAAAGACGATAAATCGCTGCATTTTTTATTCCTGCCGGAAGAACACGACCCCGACAGCTACATCCGCGCCTACGGAAAAGCGCAATTTGAAGACGCGCTGTTGAATCAAAGCAAGCCTTTGTCGGAATATTTTTGGGAGCATCTTTCAGACGACCTCAATCTCAATACGCAGGAAGGTAAGGCGGAATTGGTGAAAACCAGTTCGCCGCTTTTGGCGCAGATTACCGCGCCGGCATTGGCGTATCTATTGAAACAACGGCTTAGCGAGCTGGTCGGCATCGATCCCGACAATCTCGCCCAACTGCTGGGGCAGGAAGCGCCCAAACGGCACGTCAAACAAAAAAGCTACAAACTGCCTCCGATTTCCGTCAAACAGCCGGTCATGCTGACGCTGGTGCAACGGCAAATCCGCAGCCTCTTGATAAATCCGGATTGGGCTGCATATATAGACCTGCCCGATTATGTGGCATTGGACGGCGATTTCGCCTGCCTTGCCAATCTCGCCGAAACCATTAAAAGCCATGCCGCCGTACCTGCTACCGCGCAGGTTTTAGAGTATATGCGCGGTTCTCCTTACGAAGAAACCGTGAACCAAATCTTCCAATCGACACTCTATTCTGAAGAAATGGAAGGCGGAGGCGAAGAAGACCGCGAGAACTTCCAAATCGGCATGAAGAAACTCCTTAACGAGTTAAAATACAAACAAATCGAAACTCTCAAGCAGAAAAGCCTGCAATCGGGTTTGAATGAAAATGAAAAAAAACTCTTGCTGTCGCTTTTGACCGCAAAGCAAAATTGAACGAACGGCAATCCCAGCCGAATCCAGCAACCTTCAGGCCGTCAGAAAAGCATTGTCCCAAGCTGCGAACATGATCCCGCAGAACACCCGTTCCAAAGAGCTTTCAGACGACCTCAGCGTTACAACCCGGCAGATTGAATTTAAATCGGTTGTAACTCTGTTCCGCCTTCAGGTGCATCATGCAAACCGTTGGCACACCATCAGATCAAGAAAGTAATCCATGTCTAAAGACCAAAATCACGAAGACTATCAAGAACAGGACGACAACCGTCCGCTGACCCTCGAAGAGCAGCGCGCCCGCCTGCGCCAGCTCATCATCATGGGTAAGGAACGCGGCTACATCACTTATTCCGAAATCAACGACGCCTTGCCCGACGATATGTCCGATGCGGATCAAATCGACAACATCGTCAGCATGATTTCCGGCTTGGGCATCCAAGTGACCGAACAGGCGCCTGACGCGGAAGACATTTTGTTGAGCGACAACGCCGCCGCCGTTACCGACGACGATGCCGTTGCCGAAGCAGAAGCCGCCTTGTCCAGCGCGGACTCCGAATTCGGCAGAACCACCGACCCCGTGCGTATGTATATGCGCGAAATGGGGCAGGTTGACCTGCTGACCCGCGAAGACGAAATCATCATCGCCAAAAAAATCGAAAACGCCCTGAAAAACATGGTGCAGGCAATTTCCGCCTGTCCGGGCTCCATTGCCGAAATCCTCGAGCTGATCGAGCAAATCCGCAAGGATGAAATCCGCGTGGACGAAGTGGTCGAAGCCATCATCGATCCGAACGAAGTGTTGCTCAACGAATTGGGCTTGGGACACTTGGAAAGCGCGTCAAACGACGACGATTCCAGCGGCAGCGACGAAGATGAAGAGGATGAAGACGAAGATGACGACGATTCCGGCAGCGATGCCGAAGCCATGTCTGCCGCTCATCTTGCCGAATTGAAGCAAAAAGTGCTGGATCATTTCGCCTTCATCGAAAGCGAATACGGCAAGATGATCAAAAAGCTGGAAAAACACGACAGCCGTCACCCGGATTATCTGGCACACCGCGACGCCATTGCCAACAAGCTCTTGGAAGTCCGCTTTGCCACCCGTCAAATCGAAAGCCTCAGCGGCAACCTGCGCAGCCGTGTTGAAAATATCCGCAAGCTCGAACGCGAAATCCGCGACATCTGCCTTGACCGAGCCCATATGGAACGCGACTACTTCATCCAAAACTTCCTGCCCGAAATCACCAACCTGAAATGGGTGGAAGAAGAAGTCGCCAAAGGCAGAGTCTGGAGCGACGCGCTTGACCGCTTCCGCCACGCCATCCTCGAAAAACAAACCGAGTTGGCGAACATGGAAAAAGAAACCCGCATTTCCATCGAAGAGCTGAAAGACATCAACAAAAACATGGTGTCGAGCGAAAAAGAAACCGCAGCCGCCAAGCAGGAAATGATTCAGGCAAACTTGCGCCTGGTGATTTCCATCGCCAAAAAATACACCAACCGAGGTTTGCAGTTCCTTGATTTGATTCAAGAAGGCAACATCGGCTTGATGAAGGCGGTCGACAAGTTCGAATACCGCCGCGGCTACAAATTCTCCACCTACGCGACATGGTGGATCCGCCAGGCGATTACCCGCTCGATTGCCGACCAAGCGCGCACCATCCGTATTCCGGTGCACATGATTGAAACCATCAACAAGATGAACCGCATCTCCCGCCAGTATCTGCAAGAAACCGGCGAAGAGCCCGATTCCGCTAAACTTGCCGAGTTGATGGAAATGCCGGAAGACAAAATCCGCAAAATCATGAAAATCGCCAAAGAGCCGATTTCGATGGAAACCCCGATCGGCGACGACGACGATTCGCACTTGGGCGACTTCATCGAGGACGCCAACAACGTTGCCCCTGCAGACGCCGCGATGTACACCAGCCTGCACGAAGTCACCAAAGAAATCCTCGAAAGCCTGACCCCGCGCGAAGCCAAAGTCCTGCGTATGCGCTTCGGTATCGACATGAATACCGACCACACGCTCGAAGAAGTCGGCAAACAGTTTGACGTAACCCGCGAACGTATCCGTCAAATCGAAGCCAAAGCCCTGCGCAAACTGCGTCATCCGACCCGCAGCGACCGCCTCAGAAGCTTCCTCGACAGCGAAGACAGCAAACTGTAAAACAGCAAACCGCAGGTTTATCCCTGCGGTTTTTATATGCCTGAGGTCGTCTGAAACAGAAGTTGTACGTTTTCAGACGACCTTTTGTGTTCATTACACTATGCTTGCTTAAAACCCATAGCGTGGGCTTTGCCCGCGAATAATAGGGAAAGTTTCAGCAGCCTTTTTTTATTCATCATCTTCATGGGCAAAGTCCACGCTATAAGGCGGCATCATTCTTGAATGGGTGTGCAATTAAAACATGATTGTAAAAAAGGTCGTCTGAAAAAACAGGAAACCGGTTTTTTCAGACGACCTTTCATTTTTTTGACTCTTTAGCCCAATTCTTTCAATTCTCGGCTCAAAATGCCGTGTATTTCCAGCGCCGTTTCGTAGCGGTCTTCTTTGGCGGGAACCGGCTCCAGAAAATGCAGCTCCACCTTGCTGGAAGGCTGGCTGATGATCATGCAGATGGATTGCCACAGGCTGGTATCGCCCACATAAGCCGCCTGAAGGTTCGGACTGGTGCCGTCGGGATTGGGGTAGCGGCAGAGCATGGGGATAATGGGAACGCCTGCATCGTAGGCGGTTTGGAAAAAGCTGGGCTTGAACGGGAGGATTTCATAACCTTCCGTACTCGTCCCTTCCGGGAAAATGGTTACGGTATCGCCGTTTTTAAGGGCTTCCGTTACGGTGGCAATTTTAGCGGTATTGCCTTTGGTGCCCTTATTGCGTGAAACGTAAACGGTCTGCGCCTGCGTGGCGAGATAGCCCACCACCGGCCATTTGGCGACATCGTCTTTTGCCACGAAGCGACCCGGAAATGCACCGTTGACCGCCATGATGTCCAACCAAGAGATATGGTTGCTGATTAACAACTGAGCCTGCCCTTCCTGAGGCAGCGTACCGAAGGTTTCCAGCTTCATGCCGCAGGAAGCGAGGACGCGCAGCGACCAGATTTGGATGGCACGCAGTTTGCACCGTTTGCTGTAAAAGGGAAACAGGAAGAACATTTCCGCCATACCGTAAAGCAGGCAGAAGCCGATACAGAGCAGGCGGAAAGTAAAACGTAGTTTGGCAATCATAAGGTTGTGGTGTGTGTATATTGGTATAGGGTAAAATTGCTAAAAATCGTTGATTTCACAATAGTTGAGGTCGTCTGAAAAGGTTTTCAGACGACCTTTTAGTCTTTATAGTCTAGGGGCGAAACGCTGAAGGTAACGGTCTGCCAGACGGGTAATGTCCATCATGATAAGCACGTCGGCGCAGTTGAACGCCTCATCGACACATGGCTCGCCGCAAAACCATGCACCCGCATTGAGGTAACCTTTAATCAGCGGTGGGACGTCCGGCTTCTCCGACGGGGTAATTTCGTCCCACTTGAGCGGATTGAGCGGCTTGACGCACCATTTTTCAGGCGCAAGGTATTTGGATTTCAGAGCATGATACAGACCTGCCGCATCGCTGCCGCCGTCGTGCATATCGATGCTGCCGCAGCCTATCATGAAACGCAGGTTTTCGTCTTTCATGAATTTGACCAAACCCGACCACAAAAGCATGACCAAACCGCCGTTGCGGTAGTCGGGGTGGGTACAGGCGCGGCCGAGTTCGACGGTTTGCGGCAAGATGTCTTTCAAAGGAGTTAGGTCAAATTCGTGTTCGCTATACCAGCCGCCGACTTTTTTAGCGGTTTCTTCGGTAATCAGGCGATAGCAGCCGATGACTTCGCCAGTTGCGTCGTCAAAAGCCAAAAGGTGGTGGCAATGTTCGTCGTAAGGATCGACATCGCGACCGTCGTCGCTTTCGATTTCTGCACCCAGCTCTTGGGCGAATACCTGATAACGCAAGCGTTGTGCTGCTTCAATTTCCGCCTGCGTTTCCGCAAGGCGCACGCTCAGACCGATTTTGGGGCCGGTTTGGTTGAAACGGCTGGAGGACATTTGACTTCCTGTCGGATTAAAAGAGTTGATTATAGCGGATATGGTAGAGGATTTATATTTCTACCCCTTTGGATGCCTTCATTTGCCGGTTGTTAGACGGAAAGTGTTGGTAAAAGGTCGTCTGAAAATACCTTGGCGTGATTTCATAAGATTACCCAGTATGGCAAAAGCAGCATAACTGACCACTGATTTAAATCAATTATTAATTACATATAATTAATAATATTGTAATAATACTATACAATATAACTAATTCTAAATAGTTAAATATAGTTATTTAGAATTAGTTGATATTTTTAAAAATTCAAAAATGGAGAATGAAAAGATGAAACTAAACTTATCCGTCAAACCGCTGTGTTTGGTGTTGTCCCTTGTTTTTGCAAATGTTTGTGTTGCAGAAGGTATTGCGACAGGAGCGATGCACAAAAACGGTTCGGTCGCGTTGGGCAAAGACTCGAAGGCTGGGGAGAATGCGACCGCGTTGGGCGACAAAGCGGCTGCGGCGGGTTATAAGTCTGTTGCTGCCGGCTATGATTCAAACGCTTCAGGTTTGAGTGCGTCGGCACTTGGCAGTGAGGCTAAGGCGGAAGCATTGCGGACGGTTGCCGTCGGTTTCAGGGCGAATGCAAAAGGAACCAACGATATTGCCGTCGGCGGCGCATCGAAGGCTTCCGGCGGACAGTCGGTGGCGGTCGGTTTGATGTCGCAGGCAACGGGTTTGCGTTCTATTGCAGTTGGCGATAGCGCGAAGGCTGCCGATATTGATGCGGTTGCGTTTGGACGCGGCAGCGAAGCCAATGCGCTCAGTTCCACCGCTGTCGGGGATAGGGCAAAAGCAAACGGTACGCAGGCGGTTGCACTGGCATCTGCTGCCGAGGCAAACGGTTATCAAGCAGTTGCAGTCGGTACGCGCGCGGTTGCCGAGGAAACCAACAGCGTGGCATTGGGCGTAGAATCTTCGTCCACCGCGCTCAACGGTCTTGCCGCCGGTACGCGCGCACGGGTACGGAAATCCGGCGGAACGGCTTTGGGCGCAGGTGCTGCCGCATTTGAGGAAAAATCCGCTGCTTTGGGCTACAAAGCGGAAGCGCGTCAGCAAAACTCCGTAGCGCTCGGTACGGACAGCGTTGCCGATACTGCGGCAGGTGTTGCAGGCCATGACTTCGCTACCGGCGCGGCAAGTACGGAAACAGGCAGAACATGGGTATCGACTTTAGGTGCGGTATCTGTCGGCAGCGAACAAAACAGCCGCCAGATTACTAATGTTGCTGCGGGTAAGGAGGATACGGACGCGGTCAACGTTGCCCAAGTGAAGAGCCTTGCACGCCAAACCCAAAGCAGCCTTGCCGCAGCCGAGAGCAATCACCAGACCCAAATCGCCGCTTTGCGCAACGAAGCCAAAGTCCGTATGGACAAACTTGAAGAGCGCGCTGATTCAGGCTCCGCCGCTGCAATCGCGGTCGGCAGCCTCGGACAGGCATATCAGCCGGGACAAGGCGCGGTTTCCGTCGCAAGCGGTATCTGGCGCGGTAAAAGCGGTTACGCCGTAGGTGTTTCTAAAGTATCCGCCAGCGGTAAATGGCTGGTTAAAGGCTCGGCAGTCGGCGCGGCGAAAGGCGGTGCGGGCGGCGGCGCCAGCGTAACCTACCTCTGGTAATCGTTGTTAGGCGTATTGCCGAAAGGTCGTCTGAAAACATTCCGTTTGGTCGGAATCGTGTTTTTCAGACGACCTCGTTCTTGATAATTCCATATTTGTCCCAATTCTGTCGAAGTTATCAATTTTCGACAGAACAAAATGAATCCCAAATACGCTCCGCTTTTCCAATCTTTCACACTGAACAACGGCGTAACCGTCAAAAACCGCCTCGCCGTTGCGCCCATGACCCATTTCGGTTCCCACGCCGACGGCTTAATCAGCGACCAAGAACGCACGTTTCTCGGCAACCGCGCAGGCGATATGGGGCTCTTTATCTCCGCCGCCACTTTGGTTCAAGAAGGCGGCAAAGCATTTCGAGGACAGCCTGAAGCTACGGGCGAAAACTGCCTCGACAGCCTGAAAGAAACCGCCCAAATCATTCAAAAACAAGGCGCAAAAGCGATTTTGCAGATCCATCACGGCGGCTCCCAGGCAATGGTAGAACTCAACCACCGCGACAAAATCAGCGCGTCCGCCAGCGAAAAGGATGGAGCGCGTGAAGCGAGTGCCGCAGAAGTTGAAGAACTCATCGCCTCCTTCGCCCAAGCTGCCGATTTGGCACTTCGCGCAGGTTTTGACGGCGTAGAAATCCACGGTGCGAACGGCTATTTAATCCAACAGTTTTACTCCGCCCAAAGTAATCGCCGTAACGACCAATGGGGTGGCAGCTTGGAAAACAGAATGCGCTTCCCACTCGCCGTCGTCGATGCCGTTGCCGCCGTCCGTGAAAAACACCAGCGCAACGACTTCATCATCGGCTACCGTTTCTCGCCCGAAGAAGCAGGCGAAGACGGGTTGACCATGACCGAAACCGGCGCACTGATTGACGCCTTGGTGCAAAAGCCGCTGCAATATCTGCACGTTTCCTTGTGGGAATTCGACAAGAAAATCCGACGCGGCGGCGATACGGCGCAAACCCGTATGCAGTTCATTCACGACCGCATCAACGGCAAGCTGCCCCTTATCGGCGTGGGCAACCTGTTTACCGCCGATCAAATTTTGGCGGCGTTTGAAACCGGCTGGGCGGAATTTATCGCACTGGGCAAAACCGTCATGATCAATCCGCACATCGCCACACAAATCAGCGAAGGCCGCGAAGCCGAAATCGAAACGCAACTCGACCCGACACGCGCCGATCATTACGGCTTGCCCGACATCCTGTGGGAATTTTCCGCCAGCGGTACGCAATCTTGGCTGCCGCCGATAAAAGGTGCGGACTGGAAGCCGGTGGATGCTTGATTGAACAATTCAGCCGCCTACCCATTTTTTGAGCGGGGTAGGGGATGAAATTACCGTTACAGCTAAAGAGGTCGTCTGAAAAACGTTTTCAGACGACCTCTTTCTTGTCCGACAAAACGCTATGTTTTTCAGTTACAATACGCGCTTACTATAATGATCGACAGTTTGAAGAGACGCGATGAAAGAACATAAGGCCCGGAAACGCTTCGGGCAGAATTTTTTGCAGGACACGCGGATTATTGCCGACATTGTCAACGCCGTGCGTCCGCAGGCGGATGATGTGGTGATTGAAATCGGGCCGGGTTTGGCGGCGATTACCGAGCCTTTGGCGAAGAAACTGAACTGCCTGCACGTTATCGAAATCGACCGCGACATCGTACGTCGTCTGAAAACGCTGCCTTTTGCGGATAAGCTTGTGATTCATGAAGGCGATGTCTTGCAGTTTGATTTCAACAGTATCGCGGGCAAAAAGAAAATCGTCGGCAACCTGCCGTACAATATTTCCACGCCGCTTTTGTTCAAGCTGGCGGAAGTGGCGGACGATGTCGTCGATATGCACTTTATGCTGCAAAAAGAAGTGGTCGAACGCATGGTTGCCGCGCCGAAAAGCAACGACTACGGCCGTTTGGGCGTAATGCTGCAATATTTTTTCGATATGGAGCTGTTGATTGACGTGCCGCCCGAATCGTTCGACCCTGCGCCTAAAGTGGATTCGGCGGTGGTGCGCATGATTCCGGTGAAACACCGCATCGGCAAGGCGGACGATTTCGAGCATTTCGCCAAACTGGTGAAACTCGCCTTCCACCAACGCCGCAAAACCATACGCAACAATTTAAAAGAGCTTGCCGGCGACGAAGATTTGCAGGCAGTCGGTATCAGTCCGCAAGACCGCGCCGAACACATCGCGCCGGAGAAATATGTGGAACTGAGCAATTATCTCGTCCGTAAGGTCGTCTGAAAACATCTGGAAACAACATGATTAAATTCAAAAACGTACATAAACATTTCAAAGACCTGCACGTCATCAACGGCGTCAATCTGGAAGTGAAGCAGGGTGAAGTGGTGGTGGTTTGCGGACCTTCGGGCAGCGGCAAATCGACGCTCATCCGTACCGTCAACCAGCTTGAAAGCATTGAGAGCGGCGAGATTTGGGTGGACGGTATCAATGTTGCCGATCCGCAAACGGATTTGAACAAGGTGCGTGAGGAAGTGGGTTTTGTGTTCCAAGGCTTCAATCTGTATCCGCATCTGACCGTATTGGAAAACATCATCCTGTCGCCGATGAAGGTGAAAAAACAAAGCCGCGAACAGGCTGAGGAAAAGGCGATGGAGCTGTTGGAACGCGTGGGTTTGGCGCATAAAAAAGACGCTTTCCCCAGCCAGCTTTCCGGCGGTCAGCAGCAGCGCGTGGCGATTGCACGCGGGTTAGCGATGGAGCCGCGCGTGATGCTGTTTGACGAACCGACTTCCGCGCTCGACCCGGAAATGGTCGGCGAGGTGTTGAAAGTGATGCAGGATTTGGCGGAAAGCGGCATGACCATGATGTGTGTTACACATGAAATGGGCTTTGCGCGCGAAGTGGCAGATCGCATTATTTTTGTGGATAAAGGGCAGATTTTGGAAAATGAAACGCCTGAAGAGTTTTTTACCAATCCGAAACACGAACGCGCCAAACAGTTCTTGCAGCAAGTGATGACGCATTAACAGCTTGTCAAAAGGTCGTCTGAAAGACAGATTTGGGCTTTCAGACGACCTTTGGCGAATACAACCGATAGATATAGACGGCAAAGAAGTCATTTCCGATTTTGCCGTTGCAAAGGAAAACCATGTATTTTGTTGACCGTACCGCCGTCGTGCTTAAGCCGACCGCCCGCTTTTTGGAATGGCTGAAATCCGCCGATGAAAATATGCCCGACCTGACCATCGAACAAATCCGTGCCAACTGCTCCGTGTTTCTCGTGCCGCAGTTTGATGAGCCGGAAGCCGTAATTGCCTATTTTGACGAACGCTACCAACAGATTTTCGAGGCGGAGCTGGCAGGCTGGGACATCGATAAAAGCAAGTGGCCGCAAGACATGAGCCTGAAGGCGTTTTGGGAATTTTTCGATACCGAAATCCACGATATGGTTTTGGACATGGAAGAGGCGGAATTGAGCATTACGCCCGTGTTCGACAATATGATGTAAGGCGATGCGCGCTTTTCAGACGACCTTGAAGCCGTCCCGTTCTTTAAAAGCCTTGTCCGTCTTGTTGCATTTGTCCGCAGTTGCCGTGTGCCTGATATGGTTTTACGGCTGGATGATGTGGTTCGGGCTGGCGGCGTTGGCGGGCAGTTTTGTCCACGCTTGGCGCGTGGTGAATTTGCGGACGGTGGGTGCGGTAAAGAAAATTGCCATCGACCGCCATGCGCGCGCTTCCGTATTTTGCGGAGACGGAGAAGGGCAGGGCGCGGTGTTGGACGGTGCGACGATGCTGACCCCTTACGCTTTGTTTTTGCAGTGGAACGCCGATGGCAAAACGATACGGCAATGCGTCACGCCCGATATGGCGGATAAGGAATCTTACCGTCGTCTGAAAGTTTGGGCGCGCTGGTGTCAGGCTCAGGATGACGCGAATCCGATTTAATCTCAGCAAGGCGGTTTCTCGTCTTGTCCTATACAAATTAAACCCAATATAAAAATAATCCACGCAAGCAGCAGTAACCGTCCAAATTATTCCGAAACGACGGTTTCAGACGACCTTTTGAAAAACGAAACACACATGAAAACATTACAAGACTGGCTCTCGCATTTGGAAACCGCCCACAGCGGCGGCTTAATCGACATGGGCTTGGAACGCACGGGCGAAGTGAAAAAACGCATGAAACTCGAGCCGCAATGCCCCGTCGTCGTCGTTGCGGGAACAAACGGGAAAGGTTCGGTCTGCGCCTACCTGACGCAGATTTACAAACAGGCAGGCTTCAAAGTCGGTACGCTGACCAGCCCACATTTATTGCGTTACAACGAACGCATCGCCGTCAATGCCGAGCCGGTTTCAGACGACATCATCACCGCTTCTTTCGAGCGCATCGAAGCGGCGCGCGGCGAAATATCGCTAACCTATTTTGAATTCAATGCCTTGGCGGCGGTCGATATCTTCATACGCGAACAAGTCGATGTGATGATATTGGAAGTCGGTTTGGGCGGACGTTTGGACGCGGTCAATGTGTTCGACTGCGATTGCGCGGTGGTTACTAGCGTGGATTTGGACCATCAGGCGTTTTTGGGCGATACGGTCGAACAGGTCGGCTTTGAAAAAGCAGGCGTGTCCCGCAGCGGCAAACCCGCAATCTGCGGGCAAAACCCCGCCCCCGAATCGTTGGTCGCACACGCCGAAGCCATAGGCGCGAAACTGCTGATGGTGCAGCGCGATTTCGATTTTTCCTCTTTGGAAAACATCCAATGGAACTACCGCTTTCATCCGCAGCATTCAGACGACCCCGCGCGCAACCGAAATTCCCTGCCGTTCCCTGCATTGCGCGGCGCATACCAGCTTTCCAACGCCGCCTGCGCGTTGACCGTGTTGGAATGTTTGAACGACAAACTGCCGGTGGACATCGGCGCCATCAAGCGCGGATTGCTGCTGGTTGAAAACCCCGGACGCTTCCAAGTCCTGCCCGGTCGTCCGCTGACCGTTTTGGATGTCGGACACAATCCCCACGCTGCCCGCGCCCTGCGCCGAAGCCTGATTAATTTGGCGTTTGCGCAAAAGCGCACCGCCGTGTTCAGCATGCTGTCCGACAAAGACATAGACGGCGTGTTGGAAATCGTTAAAGACCAGTTTGACGAATGGTATATCGCGCCTTTGGACGTGCCGCGCGGCATGACGACGGACGCGTTGCAGGCGAAACTGGAAGCACAAAATATCGAAAATATACAAACTTTTACCTCCGTTCAAGAGGCGTACCGCGCAGCTTTGGCTAAGGCGGGCGAAAATGATAGAATCGTTGTTTTCGGCTCATTTCATACCGTTGCCGACGTGATGGCGGCGTTGTAAAAGGAAATCTCCATGTCTGACAATAAGCAAAATGAAGTTCTGACCGGTTACGAACAGCTCAAACGCCGCAACCGCCGCCGCTTGGTTATGGCATCGGGGTTGGTGGCGGCATCGACCGTTTTATTGGGCGTCGCCCTGTCAACCGGACCGGAAAACAAGCAAGAAGAAAACGCCCAAACTACAACCATCCAACAGAATAATGCCAACGCAGAACCTGCCAACTTGGCGGATGCGACCGTGTTGGAACCTTCTACCAAAGAAGATTTGGAAGCAGCGGCAGAAGCGGCTAAAAATGCCGATGCCGAAGTAGCGGAAGCAGCGGACAAGCCTCAGGAAATCGGCGCGCCGGAGCGAAATGCCCAAGCGCAGCCCGAGCAGCAACCTGAAGCGCCGCCTGCCGCGCCCGAAGATTTAGGTCCGCCTTTGGTGCTGATTAACGATACGCTGTCAGACAGCGACATCAAAGGTTTGGAAGAATCCAAGAAAATCCAAAAGGCCGAAGCCGCCAAACGCGAAGCAGCCGCACTCCGTGCGGAAGAGCGTCGCCGTAATCGTGAAGAACAGCGTAAAGCGCAGCAGCTCCAAGCACAAGAAGCAGCGGAACGCGAAGCCAATGCCGCCGCACGCAAACGCGCCCTTCAAGCCGCTAAAGCCGAGAAAGCCGAACGCGCTGCCGCAGCCGAACGCAACAAACTGGCGCAATTGGAAAAAGCTGAAAAAGCCGTTGCCGAACGTAAGGCGTTAAAAGCCAAAGAAGAAGCGGCGGCGAAACACAAAGCGGCAGCGGAAAAAGCCAAAGAAACCGTTACGGCATCCGCGTCCGAACCTAAAGAAAGAATTCGGGTAGATGCTTCCAAATACGAAAAAATCGAAACGGCCAACAAAAAAGCTTCTGCGGTAAGGGAAGCCGACGCGAAAGTTGCCAAAGCCAAAGCCGAGCCGGCAGCCAAAGCAGAGAAAACCGCTGCTGCCGAAAGGTCGTCTGAAAAAGCAAAAACCAAAACCTCCGAAGTCAAATCAGGTAAAAAAGCTGCCATTCAGGCAGGTTATGCTGAAAAAGAACGCGCCTTGAGCCTGCAACGCAAAATGAAAGCGGCAGGTATTGACTCGACCATTACCGAAGTGATGACGGATAAAGGCAAGGTTTACCGCGTCAAATCGGGCGCATACAAAAACGCCTACGACGCCGAACGCGACTTGAACAAATTGCGCGTACACGGCATTGCCGGACAGGTAACCAATGAATGATATTCCGCTAGCCGACATACTTACCTTCGGCGTGATTACGGCGTGTATCGTGATGTCGATGATACGCGGCGTCATTGCCGAAGCGGGTTCGCTGTTTGCGTGGGTGATTTCCTTCTTGTTGGCTAAAACGTTTGCCGTGCCGTTTTCAGAAGTGGCGTTCAAATCGATTCAACCGCATGCCTTGGGCGTTGCCATTTCGTTTGTCGTGATTTTCTTTTTGGCGCGTTTTTTACAGCAGTTTTTGCGCACCATACTGACTAATGCAGCGTCAGCGATGGGCTTGGGAAGTGTCAACAGAGTATTGGGCGGCGTGTTCGGCGCAGCCAAAGGCGTGTTGCTGGTAACTTTGGCGGTCATGGTCTGCGCTCATACCGATTTGCCGGAAACGGAAGATTGGCAAAGCTCGTACAGTATTCCTTATTTCCAATCATTGTCTGAAGTCATCATGCCTTATCTGCCCGGTCAGAAGGATAAGACGGAAGATAAGGCGGAATTGTAAACCGACCGGTTTCGGACGGCCTCGATTACATCAAAGGTCGTCTGAAACCGGTTTTTATTAGGATACATTGTTGTATAGAGAGTTATAGTAGATTAAATTTAAATCAGGACAAGGCGACGAAGCCGCAGACAGTACAGATAGTACGGCAAGGCGAGGCAACGCCGTACTGGTTTAAATTTAATCCACTATAAGTTTAAACCTGGGTAGCTTTACTTTGATCTAGTTTGAAAAGGATAATTTTCTATTGAGTTATCAGAGTAAGGGTAATAAGAGAAATAGTTTTATACATCTTGCTGTCGACAGCCTCATTGCTTTGCTCTGATTTAAGTTTAACTCAATAAAAATCCCCACTGAAAAGTGGGGATTTTTTGCTGTTCTTATGCTTAACCTTTGCGGGCAGGCAATTTTTCTTTAATACGGGCTGCTTTACCAGTCAGACCACGCAAGTAGTACAGTTTGGCGCGACGAACGTCACCGCGGCGTTTTACTTCAATTTTTTCTACGGTAGGGGAGTAGAGTTGGAAAGTACGCTCAACGCCTTCGCCGCTGGAAATTTTGCGAACGATGAAGTTGCTGTTCAGGCCGCGGTTACGACGGGCGATAACAACGCCTTCGTAAGCTTGCAGACGGCTGCGTGAACCCTCTACTACGCGTACGGAAACGACTACGGTGTCGCCCGGTGCGAATTCGGGGATGTCTTTGTTCAGGCGAGCAATTTCTTCTTGCTCTAATTGTTGAATCAGGTTCATTGTTTTTCCTAAATTATGATTGGATTTCCTGTTGCTCTTGCAAGATTTCTTTTAAGAGGCGGGATTCCTTTGGGATTAAACTGCGCTTTTCCAGTAGATCTGGTCTGCGCTCCAGGGTGCGCCGCAGCGATTGTTTCAACCGCCATTCGGCTATCAAGCCATGATTGCCCGAACGCAATACGTCGGGAACAGTCATGCCTTGGAATTCTAAGGGTTTGGTGTAATGGGGGCAGTCTAAGAGGTCGTCTGAAAACGAATCCTGCTCGGCTGACTGTATATCGCCCAATACGCCGGGTATCAGTCTGAGTACGGCATCCATCAGCATCATGGCGGGCAGCTCTCCGCCGGAAACGACGAAGTCGCCTATGCTGATTTCTTCATCTACGCTGCTTTGCAGCAGGCGTTCGTCAATTCCTTCGTATCGTCCGCAAAGCAGAATGAGATGCGGAGATTTTGCAAGTTCTACGGCTTTTTTGTGGGTTAGCGGCTGACCTTGCGGGCTAAGATAGATGACTTTTGCAGGAGCTGAAGATGTTTGTTTGGCTTCTTCTATCGCTGCTTGCAGCGGCGGTGCCATCATAATCATTCCCGGACCTCCGCCAAAGGGGCGGTCGTCAATATAGCCGAGTTTGTTGTCGGCGAATTTGCGAGGATTGATTGCTTGGAATTGCCAAAGGTTTTGTTTTTTTGCACGACCGGTTACGCCGTATTCGGTGATGCTGTCGAACATTTCGGGGAAGATGGTGATGGCTTGAATCAACATCAGTAGTCTAAGCCCCAGTCGGCGGTAATGGTTTTGCTTTCGGTATCGACGGTTTCAATGTAGTTGGATACGAACGGGATCAGAATTTGACCATGTTCTCCATTAATCATCAAAACATCGTTGGCACCGGTTTCCATCAGGTTTGTGACTTTGCCGAGCACGATATCGTCTTTGTTGACGACGGTCATGCCGACTAAATCTGCCCAATAATATTCGTCTTCCTCGGTGGGGGCGAATTCTTCTCGGGGGATTTCGATGGTATAGCCGCGTAGGGCAAAAGCTTGATCGCGATCGTCTATGCCTTCGAATTTGACCTGAAGCTCTCCGCTGACGATTTTGCCGGCTTCGAGTGTTACATTCAGGGTTTTGCCGTCTTTGCTTAACTGCCACTCAGGGTAGTCCAGGAGGCTGTCGGCGTATTCTGTATTGGCGGCTATTTTGAGCCAGCCTTTGATGCCGAATACGCCTTTGATGTAGCCCATGGCTACCCGTTGTCGAGTGTCGGTCATAGCAAGATTAGCCGGTGATTAAGCAGCAGCTTTTTGTTCTTTGATCAGTTTTGCAACTGCGTCGCTGACTTGTGCGCCTTGAGCGATCCAGTGGTTCAGGCGGTCGGCTTGGAGGCGTACGCGCTCTTGTTTTTCATTGGCGACAGGGTTGTAGAAGCCAACGCGCTCGATGAAGCGACCGTCGCGACGGTTGTGGGAGTCGGCAACGACTACGTGGAAGAAGGGACGGTGTTTAGAACCACCGCGAGCCAAACGGATAACTACCATTTTGAGTCCTTTTGAGAAAATCGGATAGATAAGAAACCGCTAATTTTAGGATATTTTGCGTTGTTCATGCAAGTTTTTATTTGTTTTTGTTGCTGTTTTGCGGAGTGGTCAGGCTTAGGCGTGCTTGGCACAAAGTGTTGTCTTCTTCGGAAGGGGTAATGGTAAAGCCTGATTTTTCAGCAAGTTTAAGCATAGGGGTGTTGGACTTGAGTATTTGGGCACTCATGACGCGGTAGCCTTGTTGTGTTGCGGATTGGATAATCAGCTTCATCATTTCCACTGCCAACCCTTTGCCGCGTACGCTTTCAGCAAGCGTGATGCCGAATTCGCATTCGTTGCGGTTGATACGGCTGAAGCGGCTGACGGCGACGATGAGGTCGTCTGAATTGCGTGCCGTCCATGCGGCTTCGCTATGATAGTCGAGTTTGCTGAAGCGTGCGAGGGTGGGGGTGGGCAATTCGTTGGTGTGGGTCATGAAGCGGGTGTAGCGCGCTTGCGGAGAGAGGCTGCGGACGAATTGTTGCTTGGCTTCTGCGTCTTCGGGAGTGAGGGGGCGGATGGTTACGATTTCGCCGTTTTTGAGGGTAAGCGTAGCAGGATGATCGGTCGGGTAGGGGGCGAGCACGTTTTGGATGGGGGCTTCGCTTTCGGTTTTTGCGCCCAAAAGTTCGGCGGCGGCTTCGCCGGTATTGCGGAGAAACTCGGCGGCGGCAGGGTTTTTGCTGCGCAGATATTCTGCTGCGGTCTGTACTTTGGCGGCGGCTTGCTCGAGCTTGAGGGTGGCTATATTGGTTGGTTTGTTTTTCGGGGAGGGACGTTCGTCAGCCTGCAAGATAAAGTCGCTACTGTATTGGTCGCCGTTGAGGTTGAGCAGGATTTCGCCGATGTATTGCTGCCGTTGGCTGAGTGTGTTTAGGGTGTGCAGGAGTTGGTTGAGAATGTGCGTGTTTTCAAGTTGGGCGAAACGGGCGATGTGTTCGATGTCCAGCGTAGAAAACGGCGGGAGCGTGGCGGTGGTTCTGCCTTGATGGCATACGGTTAGGATGTCGCCATAGACGGTATGGCGTTGAAAACGGAATTGCACCGCGTTATGCACGGTGTGCTGATAGGCAGGCAGGCACAGGGCTTCGGCAAGCAGGGGTAGGTCTTTTGAAGCGAGGGCTTTGGTAATGTTTCTTGCTTGCGGGGTTTTCAGACGACCTTTTTTAGGCGTGGCGATGCGTAACTGCTCTTTTTGTAGTTGGTCTGCAATATTGCGGAACGATACGGCTTGCAAGGCTTGTTCAGGACGGTCGAAATGCAGGAGGTCGTCTGAAAAGCGGCTGCTGACGAGCAGGGGGTTGGCAGTGTGTTTCGCTAGCATGCTCAGGGTGCGGGTCAGATTTTTTTCGTCAGGGCTGTCGGTCGGGGAGACGATGGCGAGCAGGGCTTCGGTATGGGTGTTTTGAAGTTGTTGGCTGGCGATGCTGTGGTAATGGGCGGGCGTGGGTGTGCTGCCGATGTAACCTTGGCGGATGTTTGGCTGCTCGGTGGGGAATTGGAGTTTTAGGTTTTGAGGCGCGCAGGTTTCCAGCCACTCGGCAGGGGTGTTGGATAGGATGTCGATACTGTTCAGAGGAGGGAGGTCGGATAAACGTGCGTGCAGGGCGGCTTCGAGTTCGCTGCTGCTGAAGGTGGCGAGGAAGTTGCAATGACGCGCAAGGCAGCGCAACACGGCTTTTTCGGTGTTGTCTGAACGGTGGGTAACGTGAAGGATAAGCGGGGTGTGGCGGGTGAAATGGCGTATGGCGCTGAACAGGTTGCGTTGGTTTTCGGCTGGGTTATGCTCGATGACGGCGACTTTGGTGTGGCGGTTGTGGCCGAAACGGTTGAGCCAGTCGGCGGAAGTGGTGGGGCTGAGCGGATAGTTGAGGCTAATATGGCGCGAAATGCCCTGTCCCATTTTTTGCAGCATGAGGTTGATTTCGCTACTGACGGAGGCGTGTCCGGTCAGAAGGGCGGTGTAGCCTGCCGGATGGTCGGGTTGTGAGCTGATGTTGAGGCTTTGCGATGGAAGCTGCACGCCCGCGGGGCTGCACACGCTGATGTTGAGTTCGTTGCCGTGGTGTTTTTTGATGGCGGCTTCGGCGGTGTGCCATTCGTCGTCGGACAGGCTTTCCCAGTCTTGGATGAGGATGATGTGGCCGAACTGTTTTTTGCGGCAGGATTTGAACAGGGCATCGTAGCTGTCAGGCGGCGTTACTGCGATGACGAGGTCGGCGCTGCCGGGGATTTTGTTGAGATTGGTGTAAGAGGTGAGTCCGGCAACCGTGCGGTGGCGGAGGTTGACGGGTGTGATTTGACCTTGAAACGGTGCGCTCAGGAGGTTGCTCAGAATGCGTTCGCCCAAGCTGTATGGGCGTTCGCTCGCGCCCACGAGGATGATGTGGTTGGGCATGAAGAAGTAGCCGGACATGGATTGGGCGGACATGGTGCCTCCTTTTCGGTGTGAGGATGGTGTGTTTCAGACGACCTTTCGGGCGGTTTGGGTTGGAAGGGTTGCCGTGTGTAAATAAACCGGATTCGGTGTTTATTATTTGTTTTTGTTGTAAATGAAAAGTTTGTTTGTTGCTTGGGATGACGAACATGCAAACTATAAATGATTTAATTATTTATATGAATTATATATGACAAATGGCATAAAAGGTCGTCTGAAAGGCGGGAACGTAAGGGTTTGTTCTTTTCAGACGACCTTTTATAGGTTTGGGGTGTGGCAATTTGTTTACAAACCCCGATTGGCAACATTCATGGTCAAGTGGTTTTGGGATGCGGCTTTTCTGCTTTACCGTTCACTTTCTTTTTGGGCAGGATAAAGTGCATTTTCAAACCATTTGGCTTGATGTTTTCAGCCATGATTTTGCCGTTGTGCTGCTCCATGATGTGCTGGGTCAGGGCAAGGCCTAAGCCTGTGCCTGGTTTGCTGGCGCTGGAATCGGCACGGTAAAAGGCGGTGAAAATGTGCGGCAGTTGCATTTCGTCCACGCCGGGACCGTTGTCGGTAACGTCCACAATCCAATGTTTGCCGTCTTGTCCGATATTGACGCGGATGGTGCTGCCTTCGGGGCTGTAATTGATGGCGTTGCGGATAACGTTGTCAAACGCGCGGTACAAATAGCCTTCGTTGGCGCAGACCGTGGCATTTTCGGGGATTCTGGGTTCGACCGAAAGGGTAACGGTTTGTTTGTTCTGTTGGGCGATGCTTTGGTTGTCTTCCACGATGTTTTTCAGGAAGGGGACGAGTTTTAGGCTTTCTTTTTCCAGAGGAATATTGGATGTTTCCAAACGGGAAAGCGTCAGCAACTCGCCGACCAAGGTATCCATGCGGGTCAATTCGCCTTCCAGCCTTTTTAGGTATTGTTCCTGCTTTTGCGGTTGCGCCTGAATCAGTCCGACAATCGCTTGCATACGCGCCAAGGGGGAGCGCATTTCGTGGGAAACGTGGTGCAGCAGGTGGCGTTCTTTGGCAACGAGTTTTTCCAGTTTTTCCGCCATTTTGTCGAACTGGATGGCGAGGTGGGACAATTCGTCGTCGCGGTCGTCCACTTGCTGGGAAATACGGGTTTCAAGTTCGCCGTTTGCCACCCTGTCCATACCGCTGCCCAAGATTTTGATGGGCTTGGTAATGTTGCTGGCGAGGATGTACGCCATCAACAGACCGACAACGATGATGAAGGAGAGAATGATAAATTCGTGCCAAATCGGGGCGAGCGGCAGGCCAGGAATAAAGAGCGGGCTGGGCAGGCGTTGCGCCTGATGGCTGTCCCAACCTTTGATAAAGAAGAGGTATTCTTCGCCGAAGCGGTCGTATTCGATGTGCGCCAAATCGGAATTGGGATTATTGATGGCAAACACGCGGGCGCGTTCGATGGTGTGTCCGTCGATATTGCGGTCGAGGATGTCTTTTTTCTCGTCACCCAAAATGACGTAAACGGAATTGGAGACAGGGCTGTCTTCCCATTCCGCCAAAATTTCGCGCGCACCGCTGTCCCCGCGCGCCCTAAAGGCGGAGAGGATACTGTTCATCAAAGTGGTTTCGATGGTGCGGCGTTGGTTGAATTGGTTTTCGGCAAGGGTGTTTTGCACCAGCCAAAAAGAAAAACTCGCCACAAAGATTGCGCAGACGATAACTGCGCAAAATGTGGCGAAGATGCGTTGAAACAGTTTCATTGATCTGTTTTATCTTTAGTTTTTAACAAACAGGTAGCCCAAGCCGCGTACGGTCTGAATCAGCGAGGCATCGCCCAGTTTGTGGCGGATGCTGGAGATATGGACGTCGATGCTGCGGTCGAATTTTGCCAGTTTGCGATCAAGCGCTTCGATGGACAAAGTTTCTTTGCTGACAACTTGTCCGGCGTGGCGCATCAGGACTTCGAGCAGGTTGAACTCGGTGCTGGTCAACTCAAGCGGAGTGTCTTTGATGGTTGCCTGACGTTTGGCAGGATACAGGACAACATCGCTGACGGAAATGCTGTTTGGCGCGTTGTTCGGCTCGCCGCTTTGTTGGGCGCGGCGCAGGATGGCGTTGATGCGTGCCAACAGTTCGCGCGGGGTGCAAGGTTTCGGAACATAGTCGTCCGCACCCATTTCCAATCCGATGATGCGGTCGATGTCGTCGCCTTTGGCGGTCAGCATGATGATGGGAACGGTGCTTTGGGAGCGGACGTTTTTCAATACGTCCAAGCCGTTCATTTTCGGCATCATGGAGTCTAATACGACGACATCGTACTGGCCGGTCAGGATTTCGTGTACACCGGCTTCGCCGTCCGGAACACTGTGGACGTTCAATCCTTCGGCGGTAAGGTATTCGGTGAGCAATTCAGTCAGTAAAGCGTCGTCATCTACGAGTAATACGCGACTCATGGGATTTCCTTTTCGTGATTGTATGCGCTGCGCAAACCCGAAATAAACGGGTGCGGCGGATAGTGATGGCTAATCTTAACACGCATTTTGAGTTTTTTGATAGCTTGTTTTCCTATGCTTTTGCGCTTTTTTGCATTGCAGGGACGCTGTCTTTACATTTTCAGACGACCCCTGTACCAAATCCCCAAAATATACGCCGGATACGCGCCAAACGGGCGGCAAAATGATGCCGGTAAAGGCTGCGTTCGAGAAAGGACGAGGGATTCTATAGTGGATTAACTTTAAATCAGGACAAGGCGACGAAGCCGTAGACAGTACAGATAGTACGACAAGGCGAGGCAACGCCGTACTGGTTTAAAGTTAATCCACTATAAAACAGGTCGTCTGAAAACGTATTCAGGCTTTCAGACGACCTGTTTGGTGTTAGAATGATTGTTTATATCTATGAATGAATCACAAAGGGGCTTGTCGATATGTCCTTATCCATTGATGAACAGCTTTTGCCGCACCGCAATGCCATTGATGAAATCGATGCCGAGATTTTGCGTCTGTTGAACGAGCGCGCAGGCCATGCGCACGCCATCGGCGAATTGAAAGGAACGGGCGCGGTGTACCGTCCCGAGCGCGAAGTGGCAGTATTGAGGCGGATTCAGAGTTTGAACCAAGGCCCGCTGCCTGACGAGTCCATCGCAAGACTGTTTCGCGAAGTGATGAGCGAATGCTTGGCGTTGGAACGTCCGCTGACGATTGCCTATCTCGGTCCGCAGGGAACGTTTACCCAGCAGGCAGCCATCAAACATTTCGGCCATGCCGCCCATACCGCCGCATTTCAAACCATAGACCAATGTTTCCGCCAAGTTGAAACGCGGCAGGCGGATTATTTGGTTGCGCCGGTTGAAAACTCGACCGAAGGCTCGGTCGGACGCACTTTGGATTTGCTGGCGGTAACCGCGTTGAAAGCCTGTGGCGAAGTCATTGTCCGCATCCATCACAACCTCTTGCGTAAAGGCACGCATGAATCGGGCGGCATCACAAAAGTCTTCGCCCACGCCCAAGCATTGGCGCAATGCAACGACTGGCTCGGACGCAACCTGCCCAACGCCGAACGCATCGCCGTTTCCAGCAACGGAGAGGCGGCAAGGCTGGTGGCAGAATCAGACGACCCAAGCATCGCTGCAATCGCAGGACGTACCGCAGCCGATATTTATCATTTGAACTATGTCGCCGAATGTATCGAAGATGAGCCGAACAACACCACGCGTTTCTTGGTTATGGGGCATCAAGATACCGGCAGCAGCGGCAACGACAAAACCTCGCTGGCGGTCTCCGCGCCCAACCGCGCCGGCGCCGTCGCCGCGCTGTTGCAGCCGTTTACCGAATCAGGCATTTCCATGACCAAGTTCGAAAGCCGCCCGAGCAAATCCGCGTTGTGGGAATACCTGTTCTTCATTGATATCGAAGGGCATCAAAACGACGAAAAAGTCCAAAACGCCCTGCGGCTCTTGAGCGAACGCGCATCGTTTGTCAAAGTTATCGGCTCTTATCCGGCAGCCGTTTTGTAATGTAGCGGGAATGAAAAAGGTCGTCTGAACATTCAGACGACTTTTTTTCATAGCAAAACCGGCATTAATTATTTGTCCACGACGATTTTGTCTGCCTGTTCGTCTTGCGACGGCTCATATTGTGTGGATTCGTCGCCGTAATACAGTACGCCGAGTTTGATGGGGATGCGGCCTTGCGATTTGCGGTGGGCGTTGGAGTCGCGCAGGGAGTAGGCGCAGCCGCAGTATTCTTGTTGGTAGAAGTGTTCGCGTTTGCTGATTTCGATCATGCGCGCGCTGCCGCCGCCTTTGCGCCAGTTGAAATCCCAATACACGACGTCGTCGTAAGGTGCGGCGGCGCGGTGGCCGCAGTCGTTGATTTGCGCCATGTTTTTCCAGCGGGAAATGCCCAGCGAGCTGGTGAAGACGGGGAAGCCGTTTTCGTGGGCGTATTGGGCGGCTTTTTCGAAACGCATGTCGAAACACATGGTGCAGCGGATGCCGCGTTCGGGTTCGAATTCCATGCCTTTGGCTTTGGCGAACCATTCTTTGCGGTCGTTTTCGTAGTCGTCGTCTTTGTCGATGAAGGGGATGCCGAATTTGTCGGCGAAGCGCATGTTTTCTTCTTTGCGCAGCATGTATTCTTTGAGCGGGTGGATGTTGGGGTTGTAGAAGTAGATGGTGTAGTCGATGCCGCTGGCGAGCATGGCTTCCATGACTTCGCCGCTGCACGGGGCGCAGCAGGAATGCAGCAGGACTTTTTTATGGCCGCCGGGCGGGACGAGGACGGGGCGGTTGATGTCGGTAACGATGGGGCTGGTTTTGTCGTTCATGATTGGGGTGTTCCGTTTGTGGTGTTTCAGACGACCTTTGGGTTTTATGGGTCGTCTGAAATGTCGTTATGGGATGGGTTTGTTTTGTTTTTTGGTTGCTTTGCCGTCTTTGGGGTCGGGTGGTGGCGGCTCGGCGAAGATGCTTTCGGGGTTGGGGTGTGCGGCAAATTCTTGCAGCAGTTTTTGGTAGTCTTGGGACTGTTTCATCAGCTCCGCCGCGGCGGTCCGCAGGTTGTCCACGTCTTCGGGCGGGAGGTAGAAGCTGGTGGGGATGTTCAACACTTTGTCGCGCAACGCGGAGGGCGGCAGGTCTTTGAGGTTGAGGCTGACGAAGGAAAAGCTGATTCCGTCGCCGTTTTGTCGGCTGGCTTCGTTGCGTTTGTCGACAAAGGCGCGGAAGCGGCGTTGGGATTCTTGGGTGTATTGGTCGATGGGGATGTTGACGATGGCGGTAACGACGTCGCGGAATCCGGGTACGGCGGCGGTTTTGTCCATATTGCTGCTGATTTGGTTTTGGGCGTTGACGCTGATGACGACGATGTGGCGCAGGTTGCGGCTGCGGATTTGTTGTTCCAACACTTTGTCGGGATACATTTCGGTCATGTCCAAGAGGCTGCGCATGCCGAGGTTGTCGGTCAGCCCGCCGTCTATCAGGTGGATGTAGGGACGGGTTTTGCTGTCGCTGTATTTGTTGAACCTGTTTTTAAACTCTTGATAAGTGGCGTTTTGCTGCTTTTGCGATTCGAGGCCGGTCATTTGCAGTTGCGGCGGCAGGGTGTAGCCGCAGTTGCCGCCGTTGTTGTTGAGGGTAATCGGGGCAAACACCATCGGCACTGCACTGGAAGCGGCGACGGCACGGGCAAGGCGCAAACCGCCCAAGTCGAGACACATGGGGTCGAAGTATTCTTGCGTGAAGTTCAGGCGTTCGCCCGCGCCCATGTCGGTGGCGGAAATGATGGCGAACGGGCCTTTGCCGTATTTTTCCAAATCACGGAAGGTGGTTTTGCCGAAAAGGTGGTTTTCAAACTGCTCCTGCAAGAGGTCGCCGCGTCCGTATTCGGGCGAGGCGAGGCGGGGCAGGTTGGTCATGGAGAAGGCTTGTTTGACGACTTGGCGTTGGAAGTTTTGGTGAAGGAAACGCTTGTAAAACATGGGGATGGTTTCTTCGCCTTTGAGCGCGAAGTAGGCGGCGAGGACGGAGCCGCCGGATACGCCGACCACCAAATCGACGTTGGACATCAGCGATTTGCTTTTGCCGCCGATGCTGACTTTTTGCTGCTGAAGCTGCCCCAATACGCCGTAGCCCAACGCCGCCGCGCGCGTGCCGCCGCCGGAGAGCATCAGGATGATGAAGGTGTCGTCTTCTTCGCGCTGAAACTGGCTGGTTTCAAAACGATAGCCTTGGTTCATATCAATTTTATTGATGGTCGCGACAGGCTGATATTTGACCAGCGAGCAGGCAGACAGTGCGGCCAAAGTAAAGGCGGTCAGAACGGTTTTGAACGGGCGTTTCAACATGGAAGTCGGATAAGAAACCAAAGAGCTTGATTATAATGGATTAAATCGGTTTTCGATACCGTGCGGCAGGTTAAGGTAATGCCGCAGCGTAGATTGGAAGGTTTTCAGACGACCTTGGTTCATTCCGTAATCGGACAGGTCGTCTGAAAAACAAAATCAGGATTTATCTGCCTTGTCTCCGATTTTTCCTTCCTTGCCTTGAAGCAGGTTTTGGATATTGCTTTTATGGCGGTACAACACCAGCACGGCGATGATGACGGTCGCCCAAGCCCAAGAAGGGTAGGGCATCAGCCAGAAGGCGGCGAGCGGCGCGGCTACGGTGGCGACGAGTGCTGCAAGCGAGGACACTTTAAAGCCGAACGCCATTACCAGCCAAATCGCCGCGCAAACCAAAGCTGTCGCGGGAGAAAGCGCAAGCAGTACGCCCAACGCGGTCGCCACGCCCTTGCCGCCTTTGAAGCCGAAAAATATCGGCCACATATGTCCGACCAACGCGGCAACGGCAACCGCCGCTATGGCGATGTCCGACAGATTCAAAGCATCTTGCAGACAGCGTGCCAAAATCACTGCAACCAAACCTTTGAGCGCGTCGCCCAGCAAAGTCAGCGCCGCCGCCTTTTTCTTGCCGCTGCGCAAAACATTGGTCGCGCCGGGGTTGCCCGAGCCGTAAGTGCGCGGATCGTCCATGCCGTAATATTTGGAAACAATGACGGCAAACGACAGCGAACCGATTAAATAAGCCGCGATAACGGCGGATACATTGAACATTTCAGATGCTTTACTTAAAATGGGACGCTCATTTTATCAAAAAAAACAGGCAGGCAAATGGACAAAATCTTTTTACGCGGCATGAAGGCGGACACCCTGATCGGCGTGTACGACTGGGAACGCGAACGCCCCCAAACCCTGATTTTGGACTTGGACATCGGCATCCCCGAACAAAGCGGTCAAGACGACCACATCGGCAATACCGTCCACTACGGCGAAGTCTGCGAAGCCGTCAGGGCAAGCCTTGCCGAACAAAGTTTCCTATTGCTCGAATCATTGGCGGAACACATCGCCAAGCTGATTCTCGACAACTTCGGCGCGCTGAACGTGCGCGTCAGAATCATCAAACCCGGCATCCTGCCCGATGTCAAAGAAGTCGGTATCGAAATCGAACGCAGCAAGGTTTAAAGCAGCACAAACGGTTTAGCGAAACCCGCTTCGCTCGTTTCAGACGAGCCTTTTCATGACTCAAGAGGTCGTCTGAAAGCTCGGCTTCAACGAAGTTAAAACCCATTCCCGATTTTCAGACGACCCCGTATCAAACTTTACAAAGAGAATACGCAAATGGATTTGAAAGAAACCAAACTCAGCAGCGAGCCGATTTATCAAGGCTCATTTGTTACCATCAACCGCGACAAAGTCCGCCTGCCCAACGGCAACGAAAGCCAGCGCATCGTCATCCGTCATCCCGGTGCGGCCTGCGTTTTAGCGGTTACCGAAGAGGGCAAAGCCGTACTCGTGCGCCAATGGCGTTACGCCGCAGACGCTGCCACGCTCGAGCTGCCCGCCGGCAAACTCGATGCAGACGAAGACCCCGCCGAATGCGCCCTGCGCGAGCTGGCGGAAGAAACCCCGTACACCGCCGACCGCGTCAAACTCATCAGCAGCTTCTACACCGCCATCGGCTTCTGCGATGAAAAAATGTACTTCTACCAAGCAGAAGGCGTGCGCCTCGGCAGCACCTTGAGCAACGACGAAGACGAAATCACCGAAACCGTCCTGATGAGCAAGGAAGAAGTCCGCACCGCTTTGGAACACAACGAAATCAAAGACGGCAAAACCTTAATCGGCCTGCAATATTGGCTGATGCAGGATTGATGTGAAAAGAATGTAAAAAGGTCGTCTGAAAGAATATTTTCAGACGACCTTTTTGTTTAAAGTGCCGCTTATTTAGTGAAGTTTTTCAGTATGGCGGAGGCAATGTCGTCCAGACCGAAACCGTCGGCTTCTTGTGCCGAGCCGTTGGGTGTGGCTTTATCGACGAGGTTGGGCAGGACTTGCGCCAGCAGGTCGCCCGCCTGGTTGGCATCAATGCCGAACTTTTGCGCCACTTGGCTGATGGTGTCGCTGCCCAGCGCGTTTTGCAAATCGCTGCCGGATATGGGCGCGTTGTCTTGTTGGTTGGAAACCCAGCTGTTCAATACGTCGCCCAATCCGCCTTGTTGCAACTGGTTGATCAGACTGCCCACTCCGCCTTGCTGACGTACCAAATCCATCGCCATATCGGTCAGAGAGTTTTGTGCGCCGCTACCGTCTTTACCGCCCAGTGCTTGTGCTGCCGCGTTCAGCAGACTGTCCATTAATGCCATGATGTTTCCTTTGTGTGAAGTGTAAAATGCCGAGTGTAACAAAATTCCGTCATTTAATTCGCGGTTTAACTCAATTAAACCCGGCTTAGGGAGAATTGACGCGAAAACAAAAAAGGTCGTCTGAAAGCCTGTGTTGCACTTGAAATCCGAATCCAAGGCCCCTTTATTTCAAGCCGAGGCAGGGAGGTTTCCGCTATTCCCCGTCTTGGAAAATCACGTCGTTTTCAAACCGCGCCATATTGTGCAGTCCGTCGGTCAGGGCGATGCCTTTCAGTTCGTGGCGACGAACCAAGTCCAACACGGCTTCCTTGCCGGAAACGGGATGGCAGCCGGCAGGTCCCATGTGTTGGAAACGGTCGGTGTAAAAGAGGTATAAATAACCGTCCCGCGCGTAAAGTCCGCCGTCTTTGAGGCTTATCCCGACAAAAAGCGGCTGCTCCGCCAGTTGGTTCCAAACGATATACTTCACGGATTTCGCCAAATCCGCCGAATATTTTTCCACCAGCCCGATCAGCAACACATTCTCCTGCGGCGTGTTGCCGGCAAAAAAATTCAGCAATTCCTCATTTTCGACATTCGTAAACTGCTTGAACAATTCCTCCGCCCGCGCAGGTGTAACCTTATAGGGATTGGAAAAACCGACAATGGCTATCGGGTGAAATTGCAGCGGCAGCTTGGCATCGGTGCCGATGGACAACGCCTCCATTTTTTCTCGGGAAGCCGCCATGCCATCCGCGCCGTTGACACGCATCAGCCACGAAAGCGCGCATTCGAAATGCTCGCCGCCCTGCCCTCGGTATTCCATCAGTTGAATGCCCAACGAGTGCGCAACACGCAGGACATTGTTCAGATTATTGAACTGGTCCGCCTTATCCAACGCACCGACCAAGCCGATGCCGTCTAAAGCGCCGTCCTGCCCGTCTGAAAAAGCCCGCGCCGCTTCATAGGTTTCAAACAGATATAAAACCGTCCGCCCGTCTTTCAGACGACCTATATAAGGGATGCCCGTCCCTTCCGACACATCCGCCTGCATGGCAGACAGCGGCACATACACTTTATCTTTCGCATAAATCGCCCGCGCCGCGCCCTCGCTTTTTTCCTGCGCGGAAAGTCTGCGCGGCTCTTGTACCGTTTCGCCGGACGGCTTGTTCCCAAAAATTTTCGACAAAATACTCATTCGGTTTTCCTTAATGTATTGGTATGCGCCCGCTTGAATGCTTTTCTGCACAACAGAACGGCGGCAAACCGAGCGTGCAGGATTTTATCACAGCCTTTTTCAGACGACTTGCATTACCCCTAAGATACCGTCCATAATAGCTTTATGCTTTAAGCTAGGAAAAACAATGACTCTCCGAACCTCTACGTTATCCCTACTCACCCTGCTTATCCTTTTCCCGACGATGGCTGCAGCGAACGACGAACCGCCCGCCGACGGCGACACTTGGTTGGACCACCGCCACAAAGGAGTTTCCAAACGCTTGGACAAATGGTCCAACCGCATAGACGACTGGTTTGGCGAACCAAATCCCGACCATCCTGCCGATGCCAACCTTCGCGTCATGCTCGATACCGAATGGAACCCTGAAGACAAGTTTACCGTGACGCCCCGCGTACGGGGTCGTCTGAAACTGCCGACCTTGGAGAAAAAAGTCCATGTGGTTTTCGGTGACGACTCTTTGGACGACGAGTTGAAACACGAAGCCAACGCCTACCGCAACCGTACCAATACCAACGGCAGGATATTCGATGCATCCCAAAGCCGCGACAACAATGCTTCCATTGCCGTACGCTGGTCTGAAGCATTCGCAAAACAGCACACCGATACCGACTTCGATATCGGTATCCGCTCCGGCAGCGACCTGTACGCCCGCGCCAAAAGCTCGAGCAATTGGCAACTGACCGACCACATCGACACTAGCTTGGAACAAATCTACCGTTACGGCATCAAGAGCAAACACCATGTCCGTACCAACTGGGAAACGCGCTACATCCCCAGCGAAAAAAGCTTTATCGCCAATCAGGCACACCTGCAATACGAACACGATAAAACCGAAGACTGGACATGGGGCAACAGCCTTTTTCGACAACACAACCTCGGCAAACACCGCCACGTCAACTACGGCGTATATACCGGCGGCAATATTGAAAAACGCAAAGCCGCCCTCAATACCTACGGCCCGTTTACCACCTACCGCCAGCCGATTTGGCGCAACTGGCTGTTTACCCAAACCGAGGTCAACTACTACAACAACCGCAAGGAAAACCAAAAACACCGCGTCGGCGCGCTGTTAAGGATTGAAGCCTTGTTCTGATGCAAAAAGGTCGTCTGAAAGCCTGTTAACGGATTCAACCCCGTCAATACAGCTTTCAGACGACCTTTTTTCTCAAAATTTTTTCAAACTCTCTCAAACGGATGATTCTTCCGAACCTTCTTCCCTGCCGTTGAAATACTCCGCCGCGCCGCCGTCGAAAAAGCCCTGCAAAATCGCTTGCGCGGCCACTTGGTCAAGTACCGCCTTCTGTTTGCGCCCGAACACCTGCGCCTCGGCAAGCAGGCTTTCGGCGTATAACGAAGACATCCGTTCGTCCACCCAATATATGGGCAGGTTAAAACGCCCGTGCAGGCGGCGGCCGAATTTGCGGCTGAGGCGGGTCAACTCGTGTTCCGTGCCGTCGGCGTGGGTCGGCAGCCCGACGACCAGATGCTTGGGCTGCCATTCCCGTATCAGCTTGGCGATGGCGTTGAATTTCTCGTCATTGCTGTTGCCGGTAACGGTCGCCAAAGGATGTGACAAGCCAAGCTCTGCATCACCCTGAGCCACGCCGATACGCGCCTCGCCGAAATCAAACGCCAAAACCGTCCCTGCCGGCGCTTTATGCATGACCGGCTCCACAGACAAGCGCATCGGGCTGGATGCCCAGCTTGGCAAACGCAGCGGCGTAGCGGTGTTCGTAAGGCATATCGAACAAAATATGCCCGTCCGCCTTCACCGTCAGCCAGACATTGTCCGCCAGCTCGCGTTCAAGCTGCCCTTTGCTCCAGCTCGAATAGCCTATGCTAATCAAAATCTTGTCCACCGCGCCCTGACGGGATAAGTTTTCAATCACATCGCGCGAAGACGTCAGCGCAATGTCGTCTGAAACAATCATACTGTTTTGCCAGTTGCCCACGGGCGTATGCACGACATAGCCACGGTCAATCTGCACCGGCCCGCCCATCATGACGTGTTCGTGCTGCATCCGCAAAGGGATGTTGCGGTCGGTTGCCGCAAAAATCATATCCATCGTAATCGGCGACGGTTTGTTGATGATGATGCCCAACGCGCCCTCTTCGTTGTGTTCGCACACATAAATCACCGAATTTTCAAAAAACGGATCATCCATATCGGGCATGGCAATCAAGAAATGGTCGGTTAGGTTCATATCGCTTGTCTTTTATTTGGTCGGTACAGGCGCATCCACAACGCACGCACCGTAAATCTGTTTACCTTCCGCACCGGCAATTTGCTGCACATCCGCTTTAGCACCGCTAAAGCAAGACACCGCGCTCAAAGAGTTCTTCGGCGAACCCTGAACGATTTTGTCGCTGTAAATCAAATACGCAAACGCCTTACGCTTAGGATCGTAATAACGGATAATCTGCTGGCTCTTAAACGCCAAACTCGCACTGCGTTTAAACACTTCCCGCGGCTTAACGACAGCTTGCTCGTTGTAACGGATAACCTCCGCCGTCTGCACGCACGACACGGAAGCATCGCTCGCATCCTCCTCCAAATTCACCGTCTCTTTCAAACCGCCTTTTTTCGCATAAGAAATATAACAGGCAACCCCTTGCACATCAGGATCGTCAAAACCCTCAACTTCAATACGGTCATTTTTCCCCAGCATATGAAAAACCGTGCTGGCACGTCCGATTTTATCGGTATCGTTACCGCAAGAAGCAAGAAGCAGAGCGCAAAGCGCAGGCAGAATGATTTTATTCATGTAAATAAGAAACCTTTGAGGGTTGAAAATAAAGAAGCTAACACCGTAGCTCCTACTATATAAGACCGCTTGTTCAGATTGCAAGCGCAGAGGAAAGTATTGTCTGAACAAATATGGGCAGATGTTATTTTCAGACGACCCCGCTGACTATATAATTCCGCCTATTGCCTTTATTTTAACGATCCAGAATCCAATCATGCGTTACAAACCTCTTTTACTCGCCCTGCTCATCGGTTTCGCCTCGCCTTCTTTCGCCGCCAAAGACACGCCCAAAGAGAAGGCTGCGCCCGTCAAGAAAAGCGTCAAAGACAAAAAAGACGCCGAACCTGCTAAAAAAGAAGCGGCCAAAGACAAAGCAAAGCCTGCCGCCAAAAACGCTAAGGACAAGGCAGAAGACAAGCCCGTAGCCAAAAGCAAAAAAGAAACTGCCGAAGCGGCGAAAAACGAGCGTGCCAAAGAACGTAAAAACGACAAAGAAGCCAAAAAACAAGATAAAGCCGACAAAACCAAAAAAGGCGAAACCAAAGCGGAAGAGAAGGCAGGCAAAGCCGTTTCCGCAAAAAACGAGCCTGTAAAAGGCAAGGACAAAGCGGCAGACAAACTCGAAGCCAAAAATAATGTAAAGGCAAAAAAAGAAGCTGCCGAGTTGCCTAAAAAAGACGAAACACCGGCAAAACAGGACAGAAAAGCCGTCGAGAAAAAAGCGGACAAAGCTGATAAGAAAACCGCTGCCGCCGATTCAGACGACTTCAAAGCCGCGGTAACCGCTGCTGCCAACGATTTGGAAAGCAAAAAATCGCTGCGCAGCCGCAACGAAAGTTTCATCATCCACGTCAACACCACGTTGAAACAGTTGCAGCAAAGCCGTATCAACCTGTCCGCCATCAACCGCCAACAACGCGACGCATGGGACAAATTTCAAAAGCTCAATGCTGATTTAAACCACCTGAAAACTCAGGTTTCCAACACGCGCGCGCAAATTTCCCGCTTTGTTTCAGGCAACTATAAAAACAGCCAACCCAACGCCGTTGCCTTGTTCCTGAAAAATGCCGAGCCGGGTCAGAAGACCCGCTTCCTGCGTTACACCCGCTATATCAACACTGCCAACGAGCAAGTCATCAAAGACCTTGAGAAGCAGCAAAAAGAGCTGGCGGCGCAAGAGCAAAAAATCAACAACGAGCTGGCATACCTGAAAAAACTTCAGGTCAACGTCCAGTCCTCGCTGCGCCGACACGGCGTAACCAACACCGCCGAACAAGCGGAAAGCCGCCGCCAAAATGCGCAGATGGCAAAAGATGCGCAGAAAAAAATCAACCACAAAGAAAACGAACAACGCCTGAACAACTTATTGAAAGACTTGGACAAACGCAAAGCTGAGCAACACCGCCAAGAAGCCGAAGCGCGTAAAAAAGCCGCCGAAGCCCGTCTTGCCGCCGCCGAAAAAGCGCGCAAAGACCGAGCCGCTGCCGCGCAGAAAGCCACCGATGAACGCGCCGCCATGTCCAACCTGACCGCAGAAGACATGAGCATCCGCGCACCTTCCTACGTCAGCATCAGCAATGCCAACAGCTTCAGCCGTATGCAGGGTCGTCTGAAACAACCGGTCAGCGGCACGCTTGCCGGACTCTTCGGACAAGACCGCGGCGACGGTGAAGTTTGGAAAGGCGTGTTCTACCAAACGACTCCGTCAACCGTCAGCAGTATCGCTGCTGGTACGGTTACTTACGCCGATGAATTGGAAGGTTTCGGCAAAGTCATCGTTATCGATCATGGCGACGGATATGTCAGTATTTATTCAGGTTTGAGCGAAATTGAGGTCGCCAAAGGCTACGCCGTAGCCGCAGGCAACCGCCTGGGCATCAGCGGCACCTTGCCTTCAGGTATGGAGGGCCTGTATTTGGAAGTCCGCTACAACGGACAGGCAATGAACCCGCTCTCCTGGATAAGCTGACCTGCAAACCAGTTTGACATTTTCAGACGACCTCTTTCCGCATCACAGGGTCGTCTGAAATTTAATAACTGAACCCAACGGCCTTATATTCAAAAGCTTTTACACCCGCGCAGATATTTTTTACGCTAATCCTGTTGTTTATCAAGCGTAAATCGCATACAGTTTTGCGGACGTATATTCAGGTCGTCTGAAGCAATGTTTCCCCATCCCGTTTCACAGTCATTACGGTCTGAAATGAAATAAGACAAAAAGAAAGCTATTTATAATGTCAACATCCACTTTGAAAAAAGTCGCACTCTACACACTCGGCGCATTCAGCGGTGTCGCCCTCAGCTTGAGCGTTCAAAGCTTTGCCGCCGAAAAAGACAAAAAAGACAACGAAACCCTGCCCGTACAATCCATCCGCAACATGGCGGAAGTTTACGGGCAAATCAAAGCCAATTATTACCAAGACAAATCCGATGCCGATCTCTTTGAAGGCGCGATGAAAGGCATGGTGTCCGACCTCGACCCGCATTCCGAATATTTGGATAAAAAAGGCTTTGCCGATATGAAAGAATCTACCAGCGGCGAATTCGGCGGCTTGGGTATGGAAATCGGGCAGGAAGACGGATTTATCAAAGTCGTTGCCCCGATTGAGGATACGCCCGCCGAGCGTGCAGGTGTGAAAAGTGGCGACTTCATTGTCAAAATCGACAACGTTTCCACACGCGGTCTGACCACCAGTGAAGCCGTGAAAAAAATGCGCGGCAAACCGGGTACCAAAATTACCCTGACCCTTTCGCGCAAAAATGCGGATAAACCCATCATCGTCAACCTGACACGCGCCATCATTAAAGTCAAAAGCGTCCGCCACCACCTGCTCGAACCGGGCTATGGCTACATCCGCGTGTCCCAATTCCAAGAGCGCACCGTGGCAGCCATCAATGAATCCGCCAAGGCATTGATTAAAGAAAATAAAGGCGCGCCACTCAAAGGCCTCGTCCTCGATCTGCGCGACGACCCGGGCGGCTTGCTTGACGGCGCGGTCGGCGTATCCGCCGCCTTCCTGCCTGCAGATGCAAAAGTCGTCAGTACCAAAGGACGCGACGGCAAAGAAAGCTCGGTATTGAAAGCCCGTCCCGAAGACTATATCCGCGTAAGCGGCAAAGACCCGCTGGCAGATCTGCCTACCGAGTTGAAAACCATTCCGATGACCGTCTTGATTAACTCAGGCTCTGCTTCCGCTTCTGAAATCGTCGCAGGCGCACTGCAAGACCACAAACGCGCCGTCGTCGTCGGTACGCAAAGTTTCGGCAAAGGCTCGGTACAAACCCTGATTCCGCTGTCCAACGGCAGCGCGGTCAAACTGACCACCGCGCTGTACTACACGCCAAACGACCGCTCGATTCAAGCGCAAGGCATCGTTCCCGACGTCGAAGTCAAAGACAAAGACCGCGCTTTTGAAAGCCGCGAAGCCGACCTCGCCGGACACATCGGCAACCCGCTCGGCGGCGAAGACGTCAACAGCAGCAACGAAATCAGCACGCCTGATTCAAACGAAGCTGCCAAAGCCGATGAAAACGCCAAGTCCAAAAAAGGCAAGGACAAAGAAAAAGACGAAGACATCTCCAGCCGTCGTATTCCTAATCCTGCCAAAGACGACCAACTCCGCAAAGCTTTGGATTTAGTGAAAAATCCAGCCGAATGGCAGAAGTATTTAGGCTTGGCGGCGAAAAAACCGGCTCCGAAAAAAGACAAGAAAGACGGTAAAGACGAAAGCAAATAAGCTCAGTCCGAATCCTTGAAAAGAGGTCGTCTGAAAACGATATAAAGTTTTCAGACGACCTTTTCACGCTTCAAAAATCCCATAGGGAAAACATCATGGCAAAAGCCCCCAAAACCATCTACCAATGCACCGAATGCGGCGGCACTTCCCCGAAATGGCAAGGCAAATGCCCGCATTGCGGCGAATGGAACACGCTTCAGGAAAGCCTAGCCGCGCCCGAGCCTAAAAACGCCCGCTTCCAATCTTGGGCGGCGGATACCTCGACCGTCCAATCCCTCTCCGCCGTTACCGCCACCGAAGTGCCGCGCAATCCGACCGGCATGGGCGAACTCGACCGCGTATTGGGCGGCGGTTTGGTCGATGGCGCGGTCATCCTGCTCGGGGGCGACCCCGGCATCGGCAAATCCACGCTGCTGTTGCAAACCATCGCCAAAATGGCGCAAAGCCGTAAAGTGCTGTACGTTTCCGGTGAGGAATCCGCCCAACAAGTCGCCCTGCGCGCGCAGCGTCTGGAACTGCCCACCGAAGGCGTGAACCTGCTTGCCGAAATCCGCATGGAAGCCATTCAAGCAGCGTTGAAACAGCATCAGCCCGAAGTCGTCGTCATCGACTCCATCCAAACCATGTATTCCGACCAAATCACTTCCGCCCCCGGCTCCGTATCGCAGGTGCGCGAATGCGCCGCCCAACTGACGCGCATGGCGAAACAAATGGGCATCGCCATGATACTGGTCGGACACGTGACCAAAGACGGCGCGATTGCCGGCCCGCGCGTGCTGGAACACATGGTCGATACCGTGCTGTATTTCGAGGGCGACCAACATTCCAACTACCGTATGATACGCGCCATCAAAAACCGCTTCGGCGCGGCAAACGAACTGGGCGTATTCGCCATGACCGAAAACGGTTTGAAGGGCGTGTCCAACCCGTCCGCCATCTTCCTCGCCAGCTACCGCGACGACACGCCCGGCTCGTGCGTTTTGGTCACGCAGGAAGGCAGCCGCCCGCTTTTGGTCGAAATTCAGGCATTGGTCGATGACGCACACGGCTTTACCCCCAAACGCCTCACCGTCGGCCTCGAACAAAACCGCCTCGCCATGCTGCTCGCCGTCCTCAACCGCCACGGCGGCATCGCCTGCTTCGACCAAGACGTGTTCCTCAACGCCGTCGGCGGCGTCAAAATCGGCGAACCCGCCGCCGACCTCGCCGTCATCCTCGCCATGCTCTCCAGCTTCCGCAACCGCCCGCTGCCCGAAAAAATGGTCGCATTCGGCGAAATCGGACTAAGCGGCGAAGTCCGCCCCGTCGCGCGCGGACAAGAGCGGCTCAAAGAAGCGGAAAAACTCGGTTTCAAACGCGCCATCGTCCCCAAAGCCAATATGCCGCGCAACGAAAAAGAGTTCCCAAATCTAAAAATCTTCGGCGTTTCCAGCCTTCAGGAAGCCATCGAAATCTGCCGCGATGCGGAAAATTGACAGACAGCAATCGAAAAGGTCGTCTGAAAACCTAATCCAAGTTTCAGACGACCTTCATCGAGGAGGAGCGTGTGGTACATTTGATATGCCTCTTACGAAAATCAGTATGAAGCAAAATTCCAGCCTATTCTTTTGTCTTTAAGAAGAAGGGAAGGGTGATAGGCTGGGGATTTTTATTTCACCTTGCCATACTATACGAATGTGAGGTTAGGGTATGCTGGTGTTTCTGATTTTAATTTGCCGTATAGAGCGGTATATGTTTAAAGATTGAAAAGCCAAAGAGACTGGAAAATACAGTCGGTTTGAGAAGCAGTTCGCACTACCCCCGCATCCTGTTAAAATACCCGGTCTGAAAAGACAGAAGACAAGAATAGAATTATGAGTATTGCTAATAATAAAAAAGCCTTTCACGACTTCTTTATCGAAGACCAGCTCGAAGCCGGTTTGGTATTGGAAGGTTGGGAAGTGAAAGCCATCCGCGCCGCGCGTGTGCAGCTGAAAGAAAGCTATATCTACTGGAAAAAAGACGCGTTTTATCTGGTCGGCTGCCATATTACCGCGCTGCCGACTGCCTCGACACACGTCAAACCCGATCCCGTCCGTCCGCGCAAGCTTTTGCTCAAGCAATCCGAAATCAACAAGCTCATCGGTAAAACCGAGCGTGCGGGTTACACCATCGTCCCGTTGAACCTGCACTTTACGCGCGGCAAAATCAAAATGGAAATCGGTTTGGCGAAGGGTAAAAAACAACATGACAAACGCCAAAGCCTGAAAGAAGCCGACTGGAAACGCGAAAAACAACGTTTGATGAAAAATGTGCGCTGAGGCTGATAGCAGCTTGAATTGACCGCATGACGCCGATGTTGCCGCAAACGTGTATAGTGGATTAACTTTAAATCAGGACAAGGCGACGAAGCCGCAGACAGTACAGATAGTACGGAACCGATTCACTTGGTGGGTGCTTCAGCACCTTAGAGAATCGTTCTCTTTGAGCTAAGGCAAGGCAACGCCGTACTGGTTTAAAGTTAATCCACTATACCCGCCGTTTACACATCAAGCCCTATGTTTGCAAAAACATACCCAAGATTGCTTTCTTCAGGCTTTTCAGACGACCCCTGCGACCCAATAATCAGGGTCGTCTGAAATTTTACGGAGTAACGCCATGTCCCGCTCTTCGCTTTTCCTGCCGCTGTTTTTGATTATCTTCGGTGCCGTTTGGTTTTTGAAAACGACGGACATCCTGCCCGCAACTTCGACCATCGTGTCCGCCGGTATGGTGCTGGCGGGGATTGCGGTTTTGGTGATGGACGGTGTCAACAAGCAGTCTATCGTTTCCGGCCCGCTGCTGGTGTATATCGGCGCGGCGGTATATCTGCACAATCAATACTGGCTCGGTTATTCGCCGCTGGTTGCTTTGGGAATGATGGTACTGGGCTGCCTGCTGCTGCTTTCGCGCAGCGATATGGTGCCTTATAAGCAGCATAAACAGCAGGATAACTAAGCCCCTCTCTCTGCAAAGGTCGTCTGAAAATGGTATAATCCGCCGTTTTCAGACGACCTGTTTTGTTATCGGAATCCCGTTTTGAAACAGTCAGACCGTTCCCTATCACTCTGCAAAGTTCCCGCCATGACCCAAGACAAAATCCTCATCCTCGACTTCGGTTCGCAAGTTACCCAGCTTATCGCCCGCCGCGTGCGCGAGGCTCATGTTTACTGCGAGCTGCATTCTTTCGACATGCCTTTGGACGAAATCAAAGCCTTCAATCCGAAAGGCATCATCCTTTCCGGCGGCCCCAATTCCGTTTACGAATCCGACTATCAAGCCGATACCGGCATCTTCGATTTGGGCATTCCGGTTTTGGGTATCTGCTACGGAATGCAGTTTATGGCGCACCACTTGGGCGGCGAGGTGCAGCCCGGCAACCAGCGCGAATTCGGTTACGCGCAAGTCAAAACCATCGATAGCGAACTGACCCGCGATATTTACGACGACGCGCCGAATACGCTGGACGTATGGATGAGTCACGGCGACAAAGTGTCCAAACTGCCCAACGGCTTTGCAGTTATCGGTGATACCCCGTCATGCCCGATTGCCATGATGGAAAATGTCGAAAAACAATTCTACGGCATCCAATTCCACCCCGAAGTGACCCATACCAAACAAGGCCGCGCCCTGTTGAACCGCTTTGTCTTGGACATCTGCGGCGCGCAACCGAGCTGGACGATGCCGAACTACATCGAAGAAGCCGTCGCCAAAATCCGCGAACAGGTCGGTAGCGACGAAGTGATTTTAGGGCTGTCGGGCGGCGTGGACTCTTCCGTAGCCGCCGCGCTGATTCACCGCGCCATCGGCGACCAACTGACTTGTGTGTTCGTCGATCACGGCCTCTTGCGCCTGAACGAAGGCAAAATGGTGATGGATATGTTCGCCCGCAACTTGGGTGTGAAAGTGATTCACGTCGATGCCGAAGAGCAATTCATGGCGAAACTCGCAGGCGTTACCGATCCCGAGAAAAAACGCAAAATCATCGGTGCGGAATTTATCGAAGTATTTGATGCCGAAGAGAAAAAACTCACTAACGCCAAATGGCTGGCGCAAGGCACGATTTACCCCGACGTCATCGAATCCGCAGGTGCGAAAACCAAAAAAGCCCACGCCATCAAATCGCACCATAACGTCGGCGGTCTGCCTGAAAACATGAAGCTCAAGCTGCTTGAGCCGTTGCGCGACTTGTTCAAAGACGAAGTGCGCGAACTGGGCGTCGCTTTGGGCTTGCCGCGTGAAATGGTGTACCGCCATCCGTTCCCCGGCCCCGGTTTGGGCGTGCGTATCTTGGGCGAAGTGAAAAAAGAATACGCCGACTTGCTGCGTCAAGCGGACGATATTTTCATCCAAGAATTGCGCAACACTACCGACGAAAACGGCACATCTTGGTACGACCTGACCAGCCAAGCATTCGCCGTGTTCCTGCCCGTAAAATCCGTTGGCGTAATGGGCGACGGACGCACTTACGACTACGTCGTCGCACTGCGCGCAGTCATCACCAGCGACTTCATGACCGCACACTGGGCAGAACTGCCGTACTCGCTGCTCGGCCGCGTGTCCAACCGCATCATCAACGAAGTCAAAGGCATCAACCGCGTGGTTTACGATGTAAGCGGCAAACCGCCTGCTACGATCGAGTGGGAATAAAAGTAAAGAGATAAACGCATAAAAAGGTCGTCTGAAATGGTTTCAGACGACCTTTTGGTTTTTAAACGACAGTTTCTTTTTCTGTGTAATCAACACGCTGTCCTCGATCGGCTATATGCCGAAACCAATTTGCAAACCCTGAAAACCTTGTCTGGTAGATGCCTAAGGTACATAAACCACTTGACCGATTACATCGGATTACGTAAAGTATGCGGCGTTCTTTTAAATTGGTATTACCAATTTATTTGATAATTACTCTCAGATTAAGGTTCGATATCTCTCTCGCATCCGACATCATTAGAAAAATTGATAAACAACGCTGATTTTAAGGATTCACCATGGCACTATTCCTCAGCATTTTTCCCATCATCCTGCTGATTTGGCTGATGGTTAAGAAAAACAGTATGCCTTCCTACATCGCGCTGCCGATTACCGCCGCGCTGATTTACGCCATCAAGCTGTTTTATTTCAAAGACGACGCTATGCTGCTCAACGCAACCGCAGCGTCCGGCCTGGTTTCCACACTGACGCCGATTACCGTGATTTTCGGTGCGATCATGTTCAACCGTATGATGGAAACCACCGGCTGTATCGATATTATCCGCAAATGGCTGGCGACCATCAGCCCGAATCCAGTGGCACAGCTGATGATTATCGGCTGGTCGTTCGCCTTTATGATTGAGGGTGCATCCGGCTTCGGTACGCCTGCTGCGATTGCCGCCCCGATTCTGATGAGTCTGGGTTTCAACCCGTTGAAAGTGGCGATTTTTACGCTGGTTATGAACTCCGTGCCGGTATCTTTCGGCGCGGTGGGTACGCCGACTTGGTTCGGTTTCGCACCATTAAACCTGAGTGCTGAAAACATCCTTGCCATCGGCAGACAAACCGGCGTGATGCACTTCTTCGCAGGTTTCGTCATTCCCGTCATCGGCTTGAGCTTCATCGTGCCTTGGTCTGAAATCCGTAAAAACTTAGGCTTCATCGGCATCGCCGTCTTCTCTTGTACCATTCCTTATGTCGCATTAGCAATGGTCAACGAAGAATTCCCATCACTCGTTGCCGGCGCAATCGGTCTGATGGTATCCGTATTCGCAGCCAACCACGGTTGGGGTTTGAGCAAAGACCATCCGAAAGATCCGAATGCCGAAAAAGTACCTTTCGCCCAAGTCGCCAAAGCACTTGCCCCTCTGGGTATGCTGATCGGTATGCTGGTCGTTACCCGTATCAAACAGCTCGGCATCAAAGGCCTGCTGACCAGCAAAGAAGAATGGTTCAGCTTCCAACTGCCGTTTGATTTGAGCAAAATCACCGTCAGCGACTCTTTGACCATTACCTTCGGCAATATTTTCGGACAAGGCGTCAATGCGTCATACCAAACTCTCTACGTTCCCGCATGGATTCCGTTTGTCTTTACCGTTTGGATTTGTATCCTGCTTTATAAAACCAAATTCAAAGACGCCTGGGCTTTCTACGCTGCAACGTTCAACCAAACCAAAAAACCGCTGCTTGCCTTGATGGGCGCACTGATTATGGTTCAACTGATGATGGTCGGCGGCGACGACTCCATGGTGAAAATTATCGGTAAAGAGTTTGCCGCGATGGCAGGCGAACACTGGGTTTACTTCTCTCCTTACCTTGGTGCTATCGGTGCATTCTTCTCCGGTTCGAACACTGTATCCAACCTGACATTCGGCCCGATTCAGCAACAAATCGCTATTGATACCGGCCTGTCCGTTACCCTCATCCTCGCCCTGCAATCCGTCGGCGGCGCAATGGGTAACATGGTCTGCATCAACAACATCATCGCCGTATGTACCGTACTGGACGTGAAAAACGCCGAAGGTGCGATTATCAAGAAAACCGTTATTCCGATGACGATTTACGGTGTAATCGCTGTCGCCATAGCAGCTATTTTCTTCATGTAAAAACCTTCTAAAGCAAAAGGTCGTCTGAAAATTTTCAGACGACCTTTTTCTTTTGTCCTTCCGGTACGATGTTTTGTTACAATATTCATAACCATACCGATAAGCACAAGCTGCAAACCAAGGAGAAAACATGAAAACCGCTATTGTCGATTACGGCATGGGCAACCTGCATTCCGTCCTCAAATCCGTACAAGCCGCGCAAGCCTTGTCCGGCAAAGCTGCCGAAATTTACCTGACCGCCCGTCCTGAAGACATCCTTGCTGCCGACAAAATCATTTTCCCCGGTCAGGGCGCGATGCCCGACTGTATGGCTGCATTGCGGCAAAGCGGTTTGGGCGAAGCAGTGGAAGACGGCTTGAAAAACAAACCGTTTTTCGGCATCTGCGTCGGCGCACAATTATTGTTTGAACACAGCGAAGAAGGCGATACCACCGGACTAGGTTGGTTTAAAGGCAGGGTCAAACGCTTCGCCGCCAACCAAACTGATGCACACGGAGGTCGTCTGAAAGTGCCGCATATGGGCTGGAACACAGTACGCCAAACCCGCCCGCACCCGCTGTTTAAAGACATTGGTCAAGAAACGCGCTTTTACTTTGTACACAGCTACTACTTCGCTCCCGAAGACCCCGAAACTGTCCTTGCTACCAGCGAATATCCTAACGAATTTGCCTGTATCGTCGGCAAAGACAATGTGTTCGCCACCCAGTTCCATACTGAAAAAAGCCACGACGCAGGATTGTTGCTGTTACGCAATTTCTTGGACTGGACAGGTTGAAAAGGCTTACCCTTTGATTTCTAGAAATTAATTGGGTCGTCTGAAAAGGGTTTTCAAGCGATTTTGATTAGGATTTTGTATTACTGTTAACTTGAATTATTCAAATCTGCTAAAACTCGATAATTTGTGTAAAATACACTCCGCATAAGGATAGGACTCCCATGCTGCTGATTCCCGCAATCGATTTAAAAGAAGGCCGCTGCGTGCGCCTGAAACAAGGTTTGATGGAGCAAGCGACGGTGTTTTCCGATTCGCCCGCCGAAACTGCGCTGCATTGGTTCAAACAAGGCGCGCGCCGTTTACATTTGGTGGACTTGAACGGCGCATTTGCCGGCGTTCCGCAAAATTTCCCCGCCATCAAGGACATCCTCGCTGCTGTTGCCAAAGACATTCCCGTACAGCTGGGCGGCGGAATACGCGACTTGGAAACCATTGAAAAATATTTGGATTTTGGACTGAACGACGTCATTATCGGTACGGCGGCGGTAAAAAATCCCGACTTCGTGCGCGAGGCGTGTAAAACATTTCCCGGGCAGATTATCGTCGGGTTGGATGCCAAAGACGGCATGGTGGCGATAGACGGCTGGGCGACGGTAACCGAGCATCATGTGATTGATTTGGCGAAACGTTTTGAAGACGACGGCGTCAACAGCATTATTTACACCGACATCGGCCGCGACGGCATGATGAGCGGCGTGAACATCGACGCAACCGTCAAATTGGCGCAAGCCGTCGCCATTCCGGTTATCGCATCAGGCGGATTGACCAATTTGGACGACATCCGCGCTTTGTGTGCCGTTGAGAAACACGGCGTGGCGGGTGCGATTACCGGTCGTGCGATTTACGAGGGCAGTATTGATTTTGCCCAAGCGCAGCAGTTGGCGGATTCGCTGGCATAAGTTGGTGTAGCGAAACTCGCTGCGCTCGTTTTCAGACGACCTTATTTAAAAACAACCATCCAGGTCGTCTGAAATGACCTTATGTTTTCTTACTCACTTGTCCCGCCGTTTTCAAACAATATAGCGGGACGAAGATACACAATACTCGGTTGAACCTGTTTGCTTTCATTGTTGTCCTGTCTGCACAGGCAGGACAACAGACGGGTTCGTCCTTTTTTCTTCACAATAAAAGGCGGCTGACCGCCGAATATTGTTTGGGACTCACCATCCCACACTCACTAGTTTTATTTACTTTTCAAGGGGTATTTCATGTTTGAAGCATTTATTTTGGGCTTTTGGATTATCTGGTCGTCCGGCCGCAACGTGCGCGCCGTCAGCGAAGGTTTGGGATTTACCATCATCGCCATCCTCGTCCGCCAGCTTTCCGCGTTCGATATGCCGATGATCGACACCTATTGGATGGTGTTTAACGGCGCGTTGTGGGCATTTGCCAGCACAGTATTTTATATCGTCGGACGCTTCAGCGGCCGCTTTATGACTTCCTGCGTATTCGCCGCCATTGCAGGCGTCGGCTATTTCCAACTGCTCCAACACCTGCCCAAATGGGTGCACAACTGGCTGGCGTAACACCTGCCTTGCCGGTATCAATGATTTGAAAGGTCGTCTGAAACGGATTGTCCGTTTGGGTGGAATTCGTTGTATGGGTTTTAGCGAAACTCGTTACACTCGTTTTAGCGAAACTCGCTTCGCTCGTTTTCAGACGACCTCATTCCTAGGTTTTGGAAAGGCATTCAAAATGGCACTGGCAAAACGCATCATCCCCTGTCTCGACGTTAAAGACGGCCGCGTCGTCAAAGGCGTGAACTTCCTCGGTTTGCGCGATGCAGGCAATCCCGTCGATGTCGCCAAACGCTACAACGACGAAGGTGCGGACGAACTGACCTTCCTCGACATTACCGCCTCCTCCGACAACCGCGACACCATTTTGCACGTCATCGAAGACGTTGCCTCACAAGTTTTCATTCCGCTGACCGTCGGTGGCGGTGTGCGCACCGTAGCCGACATCCGCCGCCTGCTCAATGCCGGTGCGGACAAAGCCAGCATCAACACCGCCGCCGTCACCAACCCCGATTTAGTCAACGAAGCCACCGGATTTTTCGGCTCGCAAGCCATTGTCGTCGCCGTCGATGCCAAAGCTATCAATCCCGAAAACACCCGCTGGGAAATTTTTACCCACGGCGGGCGCACGCCGACCGGCTTGGACGCAGTCGAATGGGCGGTTGAAATGCAGCGGCGCGGCGCGGGCGAAATCCTGCTCACCAGCATGGACAGGGACGGCACGAAACAAGGCTTCAACCTGCCGCTGACCCGCGCTGTCAGCGAAGCAGTCGACATTCCCGTCATCGCCTCAGGAGGCGTCGGCAATGTGCAGCATCTGATTGACGGCATCAAAGAAGGCAAAGCCGATGCCGTGCTTGCCGCCAGTATTTTCCACTTCGGCGAAGTCAGTATCCGCGATGCGAAGCTCGCCATGCGCGAAGCTGGAATCGAAGTGCGGCTGTAAGTTGAACTTGATTGACTCGAGGTCGTCTGAAAACGAGCGCAGCGAGTTTCGCTAAAACGAGTGTAACGAGTTTCGTCAAAATAAATAAGGATGCCGAATATGGATAACAGCCTGCTTGAAGCCGTCAAATTCGACGAAAAAGGCTTGGTCTGCGCCATTGCCCAAGACCGGCAGACCCGCCGCGTATTGATGGTCGCATGGATGAACGCCGAGGCGCTGCAAAAAACCGTAGAAACCGGTTTCGCCCACTATTACAGCCGTTCGCGCCAAAAGCAATGGATGAAGGGCGAAGAATCGGGACACACGCAAAAGGTGTACGAATTACGCCTCGACTGCGACGGCGACGCCATCGTGATGCTGATAGACCAAAACGGCGGCATCGCCTGCCATACCGGACGCGAAAGCTGTTTCTACAAAGTTTGGAAAGACGGCGCATGGCAGACGGTTGATGCCGTGTTGAAAGACGAAAAAGCTATTTATGGGCATACGCATCCTTAGAGGTCGTCTGAAAATGAGCGCAGCAAGTTTCGCCAAAACGAGTGTAACGAGTTTCACTAAAAATCGGGCGGATGATTGTCTGTTGTCAGAAACAGCGTTACGCGAAGCCAAGCAAACCTATGCCTTATCCGAATAGTCCTTATCCTTCAAAGCCGAAAATCCCATGACCGACACCATCCTCTCCCAAATCCAAAACACCATCGACTCCCGCAAAGGCGGCGATTCCGAAGCTTCCTACGTTGCCCAGCTTCTGCACAAAGGTGAAGACAAAATCCTCAAAAAAGTTATCGAAGAAGCGGGCGAAGTCCTGATGGCGTCGAAAGACGGCGGCGGCGAACACCTCGTTTACGAAGTTGCCGACTTATGGTTTCACACTATGGTTCTCTTGGCGCACCATGGTTTGCGCGCCGAAGATGTCGTCAACGAGCTTGCGCGCCGTCAAGGTTTATCAGGCTTGGCGGAAAAAGCCTCTCGCAAAGAGTCTTGAATTTATATTACAATCCGACCTTATTCGTTTTTCTGCCGTCTGTTTGACGAAACGCGCTGCACTCGTTTTAGCGAAACTCGATTCTCTCGTTTTCAGACGACCTCGGAGCCATTATGGACAACTGTATTTTCTGTAAAATCGCCGCCAAAGACATTCCGGCGCAAACTGTGTACGAAGACGACGAGATGTTGTGCTTCAAAGACATCCGCCCCGCCGCACCAGTTCATCTGCTGCTGATTCCGAAAGTCCATTTCGACTCGCTGGCACACGCCGCGCCCGAACATCAAACCCTCTTGGGCAAAATGATGTTGAAAGTCCCTCAAATCGCCGAAGCGGCAGGTTTGACCGACGGCTTCAAAACCCTAATCAATACAGGCAAAGGTGGCGGGCAGGAAGTGTTCCACCTGCATATCCACATCATGGGTACGCCTGCGTAAACCAACATTTCAAATATCCATTCTCAACTATATCAAGGATTTATTATGGGTAGCTTCTCTCTGTGGCACTGGATTATCGTATTAATCATCGTTGTTTTGGTTTTCGGTACCAAAAAACTGCGCAACGTCGGTAAAGACCTCGGTGGTGCCGTGCATGACTTCAAACAAGGTCTGAACGAAGGTACCGACGGCAAAGATGCTAAAAAAGACGAAGTCATCGAACACAAAAAAGACGAAGACAAAGCATAATCTATGTTTGATTTCGGTTTGGGCGAGCTGCTTTTAGTCGGCATCGTCGCCCTGATTGTACTCGGCCCAGAGCGTCTGCCCGAAGCTGCCCGCGCCGCCGGACGGCTTATCGGCAAGCTGCAACACCTCGTCAGCAGCGTCAAGCAGGAATTCAACACCCAAGTCGAATTGGAAGAGCTGCGCAAAGCCAAACAGGAATTTGAAGCCGCCGCCGCACAAGTGCGCGACAGCCTCAAAGAAACCGGTACGGATATGCAGGACAACCTGCACAACATTTCCGACGGACTCAAACCTTGGGAACGCCTGCCTGCGCAGCGTACGCCTGCCGATTTCGGTTTGGATGAACACGGCAACCCGCTTCCTTCGTTAAGCACGGAAGTTTCAGACGACCCGGCTGTTTCCACGTCGTCTGAAAACGCTATGGCGCAAGCAGGCAATCCGACGGATGCCGTCGAAACCGACACGCCTGCGGAATCCGAACAAGACCGCGCTTGGCGCGAATACCTGACCGGCAGCGCCGCTCCGGTGTCCAATGCCGTAGAAGTCAGCTATATCGACACTTCCGCAGACGCGCCCGTGCTGCATATTACTTCCCTCAAAAAACAAGCGATGAACCGCAAGCGCGACCTGCGCCCGAAATTTCATGCCAAACCCAAACTTCGCGTCCGTAAAAAGTGAGTAAACCGGTGTCCGAACCTCAAAACGAACAACCCGTCCAACCTCTTATCGAACACCTTATCGAGCTGCGCCGCCGCCTGATGTGGATCGTCATCGGCATCGTCATTTGCTTTTTCAGCATAATGCCGTTTGCCCAGCAGCTTTATACCTTCGTTGCCGACCCCCTGATGGCAAACTTACCCAAAGACACCAGCATGATTGCCACCGACGTCATCGCACCGTTTTTCGTACCGGTAAAAGTGGCGCTGATGGCGGCATTCCTCGTTTCCCTACCGCACACGCTCTATCAAATCTGGGCATTCGTCGCACCTGCCCTCTACCAAAACGAAAAACGCCTGATTACCCCGCTCGTCCTCTCTAGCGTCAGCCTGTTTTTTGTCGGCATGGCGTTTGCCTACTACCTCGTTTTCCCCGTTATCTTTAAATTCCTCGCGGGCATCACCCCCGTCGGCGTCAACATGGCGACCGACATCGACAAATATTTGTCTTTTATTTTGGGCATGTTCGTCGCATTCGGCACGACTTTCGAAGTCCCCGTCGTTGTCGTCCTGCTTGCCAAAATCGGTATTGTGACCACCAAACAACTCAAAAACGCACGCCCCTACGTCATTGTCGGCGCATTCGTCATTGCCGCCATCATCACCCCGCCGGACGTGATTTCCCAAACGCTGCTTGCCGTCCCGCTTATCCTGCTTTACGAAGCAGGCATCTGGTGCAGCCGCTTTGTCAAACCCAAATCGGACGAAACCGACGAACACCCGCCCCTTCCGCCCGCCGAAACTTAAATACAGCCTGTAATGGAGAGCGTAAATGTTAAAAGGTCGTCTGAAATGTTTCAGACGACCTTTACTACGTTTAACGAAGTGCTAAATGACTGCTAATTTTGCCGTGTTTTAATACACTCATCAAAACCCCAACGACACATTTCGAAAGGAAGTCGAACATGAAAAAACTATTATTGACCGCCATCGTCGCTTTATCCGCTACTGTCGCAGGTGCCAACGATTACATCGAGCACCAAATTTACAGCGACAGAAATTTTGAACAAAACCGTGCCAAAGCGATCAGAATGCTTGAGCAACGCGGTTACCGCGTTCACGACATCGACGCCGACGACTATCGCGGCAGACCTGTATTGGACGTAGAAGCCTACAAAGGCGGACGCGAATACGACATCAAATTGTCTTACCCCGACTTGAGAATCATCAAAGAGCGTATCGACTACTAAGAAACGATGCGTTCAAGACTGCCGCAAACTGCCCGTTTGGCGGCAGTTTTTGTTGAAGGAATGGAAATTGGATTGCCGACTTTATCATTACATACATGATTATTCCAAAGAATGTAATGTTTTCATCAACAATGTATGACGTTGTGTAAATTCCCCAAATCTAAGGAACTAAAAAACGTTTTTTTCTTTCCATTCAATTGATTCACTCAAACGGAGTATAAACATGGATTTCCACGATAAAAATAAAAAAGGACAAGAGCCGCAGGTTTCCGACTGGGAGAAACCTTTCGAGCGCCCCGACCCCGATGCGCCCCAGCCTGTTTCTGAAGTTTGGGAAGGCTCGGAAGAAACGTTCCATAAGGGTGAAGAAACTTTAAAAACCGAAGAGCTTGCGAAAATTGAAGAAGCCGTAAAAGCTGAAGAAACTTTAAAAGTTGAAGAAGCTGTGGAATCTGAAACGGCAGACCATCAACAAGGCGACAATCCCGAAGAGCTTACGCCGAAAAACATCATCATCGAAGGCATCGGGACGTCGTCTGAAAAAGCCAAAAAGAAAAAGAAAGACAAAAAAGACAAGGCGAAGAAGAAAAACCAAGCTGCCGATGTGCCGCCTTCCGATCTTTTGGGTACGAACAAAGGCGTGGAAACCATGTTCCGTAACGCCGTGCGCTCGGAGATGGAGCTGCTCGCGCTGGCGGCGACCAAGGCGAATATTATGATTTCGCTGAATGGTTTCATCGTGTCGGCGCTGATGATTTCGGGCGCATTTATTTTCTCATCGTCGCCCGAATTTCTGATTCCGGCGAGTACGTTTATGATTACCGCCGCCGCGTCCATCGTGTTCGCACTGTTGTCCGCTTCACCGGATCGTATCGGCAAAATGCAGGCTGCGCGTACTTGGATTAAGGATTTTTTCCGCGGTCGCGCCAAACTGCGTGATTTGAAAACCCGCCTCAGCAGCACTCAAACGCGCTTTTTCAGCGGCAGCCAGCCCAATATTTTGATTTACGAAGACCGTGTAAAGGTGCAAAAAGAGCAATATTGGGAAATGATGCAAGAGATTATGGGCGATCGCAAACAAGTCTATCAAAAGATGAGCGATCATCTTTACTGGCTGGGCTTGCTGGCGGACAAACAGTTCAAATACATCAACTTGTCTTATGCCGTATTCCGCTGGGGGCTTTTGGCTTCGCTGGCGGCGTTTATCGGCGTGAAGACACTACCTTCCCTTTTGACTAAACCTGCCAGCAATGCGGCCGAACTGCGCGCCTTGGGGATTAATATGTTCAACGGTGTGTACGAGCCTTCCGCCGTACAGCAGCTTCCCGACGGCAAACTGCTGATTGCCGAAGACGAACCGAACCACGCGTTCAGTATTGTCAGCATCGATCCGTCAGGCAGATTTATCGAAGACGAAGCCTTGGATACGCGTGTGATTACTGGCTTCAAACGCCGCCTGAGCGACTTGGAAGCATTGGCACGCGACGATGAAGGCTTTATCTACGCGCTCACTTCGCACTCTCGCACCCGCAAAGGCAACCGCTCGCCCGACCGTGAACACCTGATGCGCTTTAAAATCCAAGACGGCAATGTGTTGGGTCTGACCAGCTACGACAATCTGACGCAGGTTTTGGAAACCGACCACAAATTGCACGACCTCATCCGCGAACGCACCAAAGCCGAAGTTTCCTTTGAAGAAATCAATATCGAAGGTATGGCATTCGACCCTGTGAAGAAACGTCTCGTCTTGGGCTTCCGCGATCCTGAGTTCAACAATATGGCACTGGTGGCATTCATCAGCAACCCGAAAGACGTGTTCGAGCGCAACGCCAAGCCTGAGTTTGACGAAGTTGCCATCCTTGACATCGATGGCGGCGGTATCCGTTCTATCAACTACGACCCGGTGTTGAAAAACTACGTCATCGCCAACGAAGTGAAGGATGAAAACGGTCAGAAATTCTCGCAACTGTGGACCTGGAGCGGCAACCCGACTGAAGAGCCGCAAAAAATCTCGCTGCCCAACCTGCAACACATCACCAACGTCGAAGCCGTCGATTCGATTACGGTCAACGGCAAGCCGCAGATGATTGTGATGGGTGACGAAGGCAACGCTTCGCAGAAAATTACCGCCAAGTACATGGTGGTGGATTACAGCCAGTTCGGCAAACAGTAGTTTTAAAGCCGATCAAAGGTCGTCTGAAACTGAGGTTTAAGGTTTCAGACGACCTTTTTATATTTGTGGCTTTGGGATGTTGGCTGGAGGTGGAGTGATTGCCGTTTGTCCTATACTTTTTAATTATTTTTAGCAAGATGCTTCGTTAATTCATGTCGAAAAATTCGATTTAAGTCAGAAAAATAACCGCATTTTTCTTTTTTTGTTGCTTTTTGGTCAATATTAAATTTAAGGTAAAAGTTGAGGAGGAGACAATAATGAGGATTAAAACAAGAATAAATTTCAAACATTTATGCTTATTGAGTTGATATTTGTTGTGATATTTTTGAGAGTGAATTCTACGGAATAGATATATACGGAATAAATTGTTACTAATTGTTAAATATTCCTGGCGATTTGCCGATTATCCTGATATTATACCGTTCATCATAAATATACCGATTATCTTTGATAAGAACCATTTATCGAAGAAACTATTTCCAGATTTATCTGGTTTTTTGTGGAGTCACATCATGACGACTGTTGCTATCGATATTCAACCCCAATTCCGCTTTACCTGCATGGCAGCCAATGCCAACCATTTCCTGCATCAGCCGGAAAATATGGTTAAAGAATTAAACCGTCAGGCAGCTATCGCAGATAAGCGTATTTTGGTCGAGAACGTCAATATCGATCCGGAGAGTATTTGCGCCGCAGTCGTTAAACGCAACGGAATTATGTTTGCGCGGGAAAGTGGCTATTTTAGCCAGTGTGCAGGTGGTTGCCGTGGTGCAAATTTGCTGGATGGTTTGCCGGCATCTGCTGATTATGATCATGTAATCGAATTGGGCGGGGAGAATGGTTTTGGCGCATGCTTCCATGATGATAATGAAGCCCGCAGTACCGGTTTGATTGAATGGCTTTATGCACAAAAAGCCGATACCGTCATTATCGGTGGTTTGGCAACGGAAGAAGCAATCAGCCGTACCGCCGAACAATTACTGTGGTACAACGACAGCCTGCACATTATCGTCAATCTTGCCGCCTGTCACGGTTATGCACCTGAAAGCACCATTCAGACTGTCTATAAAATGCGTAAATCCGGTATCTCTGTTGTCAGCAACGCTGAAGAGATTCCCGAACAAATGCTCCGTTATGCTAACGAAGCTTGGTTTAAAGTGTCGTAACCTCTTGCTATCACTCCCAGCTGCAAGAGTTTTTCAGGTCGCTTTTAGCGGCCTGTTTTTTTGGGGTTATATGGTATGAATGAGAAAAGGTCGTCTGAAAGTGTATAGTGGATTAAATTTAAATCAGGACAAGGCGACGAAGCCGCAGACAGTACAGATAGTACGGAACCGATTCACTTGGTGCTTCAGCACCTTAGAGAATCGTTCTCTTTGAGCTAAGGCGAGGCAACGCCGTACTGGTTTAAAGTTAATCCACTATAATTTTTGTTTTCAGACGACTTGAGGCAAGGTGCTTATGGATAAAATATACGGTGATAAAAGCCAAGCGGTCCTTGTCTCTGTAATATTTTATGATACAATATGCCCTTTCTCTTGAGGGTCTGTAGCTCAGGGGTTAGAGCAGGGGACTCATAATCCCTTGGTCGTGGGTTCGAAACCCACCGGACCCACCAAATACCGAAGCCTGGACAAATGTCCGGGCTTTTTCTTTTGTTCTTTTTATCATGGTAGTGTTTTTGTTTGAAATAAAATATCAAAATTACCTATTTTTTGTATTTATGTTTATCCAAAAAACAAAATCTCAGATTTTTTATTCAATATTGTCTTTTTAAGCGCACCTTATGTGCGAAATTTTGAAGCAGGCCATTATGGCTGTGCTATATGCGGTTACGCTTTGCTACAATGCGGTTTCTTCACATTTCTTAATACAATAATCATGAATCATTCGGTTTCTTGGTCGTCCAAACTTGGTTTTGTGCTAGCTGCGGCAGGTTCGGCAATCGGCTTGGGCGCAATTTGGAAATTTCCGTACACCGCGGGGACAAACGGTGGGGCGGTGTTTTTCCTGTTGTTTTTGCTTTTTACGATTTTGGTGGCATTACCCGTACAGCTTGCCGAGTTTTATATCGGCAGAACGGGCGGTAAAAATGCCATCGATTCTTTCAAAACCCTGCGTCCTGGTTCGCAATGGCCTTGGGTGGGGCGTATGGGGGTAGCAGCCTGCTTTATCTTGCTGTCTTTTTACAGTGTCGTCGGTGGTTGGGTGTTGAACTACGTCGTCCATAGCTTTACCGGAGAAATCCATGCCGGTGCGGATTTTGAGGCATTATTCGGTGCGACCATTTCCAGTCCTGCAGGGTCGTTGTTTTATCAAGGGCTGTTCATGCTGATTACCATTTGGGTAGTTCAGGGCGGTGTATCCGACGGGATTGAAAAAGCAAACCGTTACCTGATGCCGGGCCTGTTTATCCTGTTTATTGTTTTGGCCGTTCGTTCACTGACGCTGCCCGGGGCGATGGAAGGGGTATCCTTCCTGCTAAAACCCGACTGGTCGCATCTGAAGCCGCAAACCATGCTTACGGCTTTGGGGCAGGCATTTTTTGCGTTAAGTATCGGCGTGTCTGCGATGATCACTTATGCATCTTATTTGGGCAAAGACCAAGATATGTTCCGTTCAGGTAATATCATTATGTGGATGAACCTTTTGGTTTCTCTGCTGGCGGGGCTGGTTATTTTCCCGGCGGTATTTGCTTTCGGTTTTGAACCGAGCCAGGGGCCGGGTTTGATTTTCGTTGTTTTGCCTGCAGTGTTCATGAAAATGCCGTTGGGGCAGATTTTGTTCGCCGTCTTTATGCTGCTGGTGGTGTTTGCGACGCTGACTTCGGCCTTTTCGATGTTGGAAACCGTGATTGCCGCTACGATTCGTCAGGATGAGGGTAAACGCAGCCGCCATACTTGGCTGATTGGTACGGCAATTTTTATTGTCGGTATTCCTTCCGCCTTGTCTTTCGGTGTTTGGGGTGAGTTTAAAATCTTCGGAAAAACTGTTTTCGATTTGTGGGACTACCTGATTTCGGCAGTTATTATGCCGATTGGCGCATTGAGCGTTGCCGTGTTTACTGCGTGGATTCAGGATAGGGAGTCCGTATTGGCGAATGCCAGTGCAGGCAGCAGCGTTCCCCAAACCATTATCCGTCTTTGGCTGATGGTGTTGCGCTATGTTGCACCTTTGGCGATTGTCGTCGTATTTGTCAATTCTCTAGGCTTGATTTAAAAACTGTCCGGAAATGGCAAAGGTCGTCTGAAAATCTTGATTTGTGGTTTTCAGACGACCTTTTTACTTTTATAGTGGATTAAATTTAAACCAGTACGGCGTTGCCTCGCCTTGCCGTACTATCTGTACTGTCTGCGGCTTCGTCGCCTTGTCCTGATTTAAATTTAATCCACTATAAGTCGTTCAGGCTATGGTTTCGATGCGGTTGTCGGGCATGACGAGCCAGACTTTTGCCTGTTTGGCGCGTGCGGCGGTACGGATGGCGGCTTCGTCCATGATGGAGAACGCGGTGGAGAAGGCATCGGCAACGGCGGCGGTCGGCGCCATGACGCTGACGCTGTGGTAGCGCGGTGTGGCAGTGCCGGTGCGCGGGTCGAAGAGGTGGGTGAACTTGCCGGCCTCGTCCAGCACGGTACCGTAGCCGCCTGAGGTGGCGAAGGCTTGATTTTGCATGGAGAGGGTCAGGAGGGTGGCTTCTTCGTTTTTGGGATTGCGGATGCCGACGTTCCATGTGCGTTGGTTGTTGGTGTCGAAGCCGCGGATTTCGCCCATATCGACGAGGGCTTGGCGGATGCCGTGCTGTTGCAGCAGGGCGGTGATTTTGTCGGTGATGTAGCCTTGGGCGATGCCGTTGAGGGATAAGCCCATGCCTTTTTGTTCGAAGAGGATGGCTTTTTGGTCGAAGACGACGTGTTTGAAGCCGACGAGTTTGAGGGTGCGCCGGATGTCCGGTTCGGACGGCGGGGTTTCGGCACGCGGATTGCGGCGGAAATGGTCTGCGTAAAGGTTCCACAGCACTTGGACGGTGGGGTCGAACGCACCGTCTGTCAGGGCGTAGGTGTCGCGGCAGATGCTCAAAAGAGCGAGGAAATCGGGCGGCGGGTTGTTCAGACGACCTTCTTTGTTCAGTCGGTTGATCAGGCTGTCTTCGCGGTAGAGGCTGAAGATTTTTTCGAGGCGGGCGACTTCGGCGAGGACTTTGTTGACAAGGATTTCGGCTTCTTTGCGGTCAACACCGAAGAGGCGGAGCTCGGCGCCGGAACCCAGCGCGATGCCTTTCCAGATAACGGGCTCGCCGGTGGTCGGCAGCGGGGCGGGGCGGTTGCGGTTTAGGAGAAAGGGCGCGGCCGCTCCGGCGGTAGTCAGGGCGGCGATGGCGAAAAAGCGGCGGCGGGTGAGCGGGGTGTTCATGGCTTGGGATGGGTCGTCTGAAAAGTGAAGCGGGGGAATTGAGTGGAAGTCGGTTTGGCTGAGTTTGTGTGTGAGGGTGTAGGGCAGGCGTTTCAGGCGTACCACCATTTCCGCATAGGATTGTTATTGTTACGGAAAGGACAGCGGGTGACGGCTGAGGCTTAATTTACGTTTTGGCAGAACTTGTTTTTCCGCCATCAAGCCTGCCTTCACACTTTAGCACCAAGCGTCAACCGCCTCGTCAGTCGCCCATTGCCGCCAGAAGCTCTGCCTGATGCTCGGCAATCAGGGCGTTGGTGATTTCTTCCAAATCGCCGTCCATCACAAAATCCAGCTTGTGCAGGGTAAGGTTGATGCGGTGGTCGGTCACGCGGCCTTGCGGGTAGTTGTAGGTGCGGATGCGTTCGCTGCGGTCGCCGCTGCCGATAAGGGATTTGCGTTCGGCGGCTTCTTTGGCTTGGGCTTCGCGTTTTTGCGCGTCGTTCAGGCGGGCGGCGAGGACTTTCATTGCCTGCGCTTTGTTGGCGTGTTGGCTGCGGCCGTCTTGGCACTCGACCACCATGCCTGTGGGCAGGTGGGTGATGCGGACGGCGGAGTCGGTTTTGTTGATGTGCTGACCGCCCGCGCCGGATGCGCGGAAGGTATCGATGCGCAGATCGGCGGGGTTCAACTCGATGTCTTCCAGTTCGTCCGCTTCGGGCATGATGGCGACGGTGCAAGCGGAAGTGTGGATACGGCCTTGGCTTTCGGTGGCGGGAACGCGCTGCACGCGGTGGCCGCCCGATTCAAATTTCAGACGACTGTACGCGCCCAAACCGACGATGCGGGCGATGACTTCTTTATAGCCGCCCAACTCGCTTTCGTTGGCGGAAACGATTTCAACCTGCCAGCGGTTGCGCTCGGCGTAGCGGCTGTACATACGCAGCAAATCGCCTGCAAACAGCGCGGCTTCGTCGCCGCCCGTTCCGGCGCGCACTTCGATGAAGATGTTTTTGTCGTCGTCGGCATCTTTGGGCAGCAACAGTTTTTGCAATTCGGTATCGAGCGTGTCGATTTTGGCTTTTGCCGCTTCGATTTCTTCGGCGGCAAAGTCTTTCATTTCGGGGTCGGACAGCATTTCTTCGGCATCCGCCAAGTCGCTTTGCGCCAGCTGATAGTTTTGGAACACTTCGACCACGGGCGTCAATTCGGCGTGTTCTCGCGTAAGCTTGCGGTAGTTGTCCATATCGGACGTGGCTTCGGGCTGTCCGAGAAGGTGGGTGACTTCTTCCAGTCGGTCGCTGAGTTGTTGTAATTTTTCTAAGATAGACGGCTTCATAATTCTTCCATAATAAATGCCGCCGGGAGTCGTCCGCGACGGCGCGAGGAGGCGTTATTATAATGGGTTTGGTTGGAAATTCAAAAAGATATGACTGAAAAGGTCGTCTGAAAACTTTTCAGACGACCTTTTGACGGTTTAACGTTTGTCCAATTTCCGCGCCAACGCGTTGCCGATGCTTTGAATCAGGATAACGAGCAGCACGAGGAGGGCGACGATGAAGATGATGACCTCGGTTTGGTAGCGGTAGTAGCCGTAGCGGATGGCGAGGTCGCCCAAGCCGCCGCCGCCTATCATGCCTGCCGCCGCGCTGTAAGAGAGCAGACCGATGGCGAGGACGGTAATGCTGGAAACCATGCCCGCGCGCGCTTCGTTCAAGAGGACTTTGCGGACGATGGCAAGCGGCGATGCGCCCATGGCGGTGGCGGCTTCAATCACGCCTTTGGGGACTTCGCGCAGGTTTTGTTCCACCAGTCGGGCGAAGTAAAACAGGCCGGACACGCTCAATACCAGCGAGGCGGCAATCGGGCCGATGGTGCTGCCGACGATGGCGCGGGTCGCGGGTATCATGGCAATCATCAGGATGACGAAGGGAAAGGCGCGCATCAGGTTGACTAAGTTGTCGAGCAGGAAATTCACCGGCTTGTTGTAATGCAGCTGGCGGTTGGAAGTCACGAAAAGCAAGACGCCCAAGAGTGTGCCGAAGATGACGGCAATCGTGGTGGACAACCCGACCATAACGAAGGTTTCGCCCAAGGCGCGGACGATTTCGTCTTTCATGCCGACGATGGTGGAAACGGCTTGTTCGAATGTTAAGTCTGCCATATCAGTCCTCCCGAATCAGCTCGCGCCCGATTTCGGATTGGGCGTGGATTTGGTTGCCGCGTACTTCGATGATTTCCACCACTTTTCCTTTATCCAAAAGAGCGGCGCGGTCGCACAGGCGGCGGATGACGCTCATTTCGTGGGTTACGATGACGATGGTAACGTTGAAGCGTTTGTTGATGTCTTCCAAACATTCCAAGACGCTGCGCGTGGTGGCGGGGTCGAGGGCGGAAGTGGGTTCGTCAGCGAGGATGACTTGGGGCTTGGATGCGAGCGCGCGGGCGATGCCGACACGCTGTTTTTGTCCGCCGGAAAGCTGGGCGGGGTAGTGGTCGGCGCGTTCGGTCAGACCGACGATTTCAAGACATTCTTTAACACGTTCTTTGATTTTTTCAGACGACCATCCGGCAATTTCCAAAGGAAAGGCAACATTGTCGGCAACGGTACGGTTGCTCAAAAGATTGAACTGTTGAAACACCATGCCGATATTCTGCCGCGCCTGACGCAATGCGGCGGCATCAAGGGCGGTCAGCTCTTGTCCGCACACATTGACCTTGCCGCTGTCGGGACGTTCCAACAGGTTAATCAGGCGCAGCAGGGTGGATTTGCCCGCGCCGGAATAGCCCATCAGACCGAAGATTTCGCCGTCTTGGATTTCGAGGCTGGTCGGCTCGACGGCGGCAAAACGGGTTTTGTCGCGCGTTTGGTAATGTTTGGAAACGTTGTCCAAAATAATCATAAATACTTCCTGATACTTCCGGAAAAAAAGAAGCCCGATGCTGTACACAACGGGCTTGGATATAAAGAAAGGAATAAAAACAGCAGAAAATGAAAATACGCTTTAGCTGTTAATGCCCGCAAGCTGTGTCAAATCGGCAATGTTAACTCAGATACGACTATAATCAAAATCGGTAACTTTGTCAAGTTTTGATATGATTTGTAATTTTTAAATAATAAATTGTCAGTTTATTTGCCGAAAAGCTCCGCCACCATGCGGGCTTCTTCCTCAGTATAAGCCGCGCCGTTGAGCTTCGCGGTCAGGATAAATTCACCGCTTAACCCTTGTTCGGCGCAGGTTTCGCGCCAGCCTTGCAGCCTTTCTTCATCGCTGGCTTTCCGTTTCAGACGACCTATGGTCTGAGCCGCCTGTTTGGTTTGTTCGTTCATTAGCGTTTCTTAACAAAATGAAACAAAAGGCAAAGGTCATCTGAAAATTTTCAGACGACCTTTGCTATTCGTATTTACACCGTTTGCGAATATTGGGCTTTGGTTTCCTTGTGGCGCAGATGGTAGTCAAAGACCATGGCGATGTTTCGTATCAGGAAACGGCCTTTGGGGGTAACGGTCAGTCCGTGCTGTTTCAAGCGGACGAGTCCGAGGGAGGCGAGTTGTTCCAAGTCGGCAAGTTCGTCTTTGAAATAGAGGTTGAACGGAATACCGAACACGCTTTCGTAGATTTGGTAATCCAAGGCGAAGCGGCACATCAAGTCTTGAATGATGTTGCGGCGCAAAAGGTCGTCCTGATTGAGCTGGTAGCCGCGCATGATGGGCAGGTGTCCTGCATCGAGTGCGGCATAGTAAGCGTCAATGTCGCGTTCGTTTTGGGAGTAGGTACTGCCGATTTTACCGATGGAAGATACGCCGATGGCGACCAAATCGCAGTCTGCGTAAGTCGAGTAACCTTGAAAGTTGCGCTGGAGGAAGCCTTCTTTGAGGGCGATGGAGAGTTCGTCATCGGGTTTGGCGAAATGGTCCATGCCGATGAAAACGTAGCCGCGCTCGGTCAGGGTTTGGACGCAATATTGCAGCATATCGAGTTTTTCTTCGCTGCCGGGAACGGCTTCGGTATCGATACGGCGTTGCGGCTTGAAGATATGCGGCAGGTGGGCATAGTGATAAAGGGCAAGGCGGTCGGGATCGAGCGACAATACCGTATCAATGGTGGTTTTGATGCTTTCGGCGGTTTGGTGCGGCAGACCGTAAATCAAATCAACGCTGACGGATTTGAACCCTGCTTCGCGGGCAGCATCGATGACTTCTTTGGTTTCATCGTAGCTTTGGATGCGGTTGACCGCTTCCTGCACTTTGGGATCAAAGTCCTGAATGCCGACGCTCATGCGGTTGAAGCCGAGCTTGCCGAGCATGAGGACAGTTTCGCGACTGACTTTGCGCGGGTCGATTTCGATGGAGTATTCGCCGCCGGGTATCAGTTGGAAATGTTTGCGTATCATGCGGAATACGCGTTCGATTTGGTCGTCGCTCAAAAAGGTCGGCGTACCGCCGCCGAAGTGCAGTTGCGCGAGCTGATGCCGTCCGCCCAGATGCGGGGCGAGCAATTCCATTTCTTTTTCGAGGTATTCGATATAGGCATCGGCGCGGCTTTTATCTTTGGTGATGATTTTATTGCAGCCGCAGTAGTAGCAAATAGTATTGCAGAAGGGGATGTGGATATAAAGCGAAAGGGGCTTGTTCAAAGCCCCCATACTGCGCTGATTCAAGGCATTGATATATTCGGCTTCGCGAAATCCGTCATGAAAACGGTCGGCTGTGGGGTAGGAGGTATAGCGCGGACCACTAGAAGGAAGAGTAGAGATGAGTTCGCGGTCAAACTCAGGCTTGTCATTGTTTCTATTGTGATTATTTTGTATTGGTATTACTTTCATGGCGTGTGCGTAGTTTTAGAGTAATGATGTTAGTCAATCTTCAGATAGTTTGGTAGAATGCCACAGTATGATAAACCTGTCTTGATATGTGTCAACAACTTACTCAATCGAGACCGGATAAAAACCTTAATTTTAAGGGTGTTTTATGACCACACACAATGCTATGCATCAGATGAAAACCCTGTGTTCTTCCTGTTCGCTGCGTGAACTCTGCCTGCCCGTCGGGCTGCTGCCGAATGAGTTTGCCCAATTGGACGCGGTCATCCGCCAGAGCCGCCGCTTGAAGAAGGGGGAATATCTGTTCCGCACCGGTGAGCCTTTCGCGTCGCTGTTTGCCATCCGTGCCGGTTTTTTCAAAACCACGGTTGCCAGTCAGGACGGCCGCGATCAGGTTACCGGTTTTTTTATGTCCGGCGAACTCATCGGCATGGACGGCATTTGCTCCCATGTCCACAGCTGCGACGCGGTGGCTTTGGAAGACAGCGAGGTGTGTGAGCTGCCCTTTAGCCACATCGAAGAGTTGGGACACAACATCCCCAGCCTGAGAAGCCATTTTTTCAGATTAATGAGCCGAGAAATCGTTCGCGACCAAGGTGTGATGCTGCTTTTGGGTAATATGCGTGCCGAAGAACGTCTGGCGGCGTTTTTGCTTAACTTATCCCAACGCCTTTACTCGCGCGGATTTGCCGCCAACGATTTCATTCTGCGGATGTCACGCGAAGAAATCGGCAGCTATTTAGGGCTGAAACTGGAAACCGTCAGCCGTACGCTGTCCAAGTTCCATCATGAAGGTTTGATTTCGGTCGAACACAAACACATCAAAATCCTCGACTCGCAAACCCTCAAAAAAATGGTATCCGGTTGTTCGCACGCCATCTGATTGATACCGAGACTATTTTTAAACAGAACTCAAGGTCGTCTGAAAAAATTTCAGACGACTTTTTCCATGCCTTTAACTTGTAGCATCTTCAGCATAATCAGCCCATTGGGCAGCCCATTCTTTCAATAAACGGTGGCGTTTTTTAAATGTCCGACGCAAGGCCGGTAATCCGATTAGCCGGTCAATCATTTTTCCTAGCTCGAAAGTAAATTCCACCGTATCCGTCACGCAGGTACGCCCTCCGGAAAAAATTGAATTCATGCGTATGGCGGAAAGAGCGGTAAATCCCGTTCAACATCAGGTCGGTAAACGATTGGTTCGGCTCAAGCGAAATGATTTCGGCACGATGCCGCAACCAAATCCCGCAAACTCTGTATTTGAAATCCAAAATATCTCCACGCGCCCAGTATTCCTTTTCCGACAGCCATTGCACGTCAAACGGAAACTGACAGGCAAATCAGTGTCGGGAAGTGCAGTAGCGGAATATCGGTGCGAGCGACGTATCCAACCGGACGCTGCGGGTATAAGTCAGCATGACATTGACCGTTGTGGGTAAATATGGGGATGTTGATAAGAGTGGTGCGGTCGGTATCAGTTCATAATGGCATTAAATAGCGTGATTTGTTTATTATAGATAATGGAATAAAGGTCATCTGGAAATTTTCAGACGACCTTATATTGAGAATAATCTGAAAATTAAGATAAGTTATTTTCTTTATTTTCCAAAAATTTTTTAATATTATCTAACTTTTTAATTTTAAATTGTATTAGTTTTTTTTGTTTTTCTGATTCGGCTTTTAGTTGCTCTGCTCCGCGGTTATAGTCTTTTGCTGGTTCAGGTATTTCACCTATTTCTTGATTCAGTATAGATATACCATCATTAATTATTTTAATAGCTATATATTTAATATCTTGGAGCTTTTTTATATCATAAAATAGATTATTATCCCCAAAAGATTTTTTAAGATTTCCAATGGGATTTATTGCATTAAAAACCCATATAACATCATTATTATTTTGAATAATATCACCATAATCATGAATTATAGGTATGGGTAAGTTTAAATATTCTAAAAAGTTATATCTATTTATCAAGCCTTGAAAGTTATAAAATATAGATGAAACGATTCCTTTATCTTCCTGATTCAAATGTAGGCAGTTAAAAATAAGTAATATAAAAATATCATTAGGGATAAAGGAGCGAAGTATGTCGCTATATATTTTCTCTTGTGGATTAATATAAAGATTACTAAGTTTTTCCCTTGATTGTTCATTATCATGAGAAAAATCATTTATAGTGATCTTATTATCTGTTTTTCCTTTTATATCTTTGGATAAACTTAATGATATAAATTTAAGTATTTGAAATAATATGATAAAATATTGTTTTAGTGAGGGGTTTTGGCGAATATTATCTTTTATATAACTATCAATATTAAATTTTTCATCAATGGTAACATTTGTTAGATCAGGTATTTTTGATTCAACAAGGTTTTCAATAACCTTATTATGGTGCTCTAGCAAAGAAAAAAATGTCGATTCAAACTGTTGCAGATTAAAAATCTCTGATTGGCGGCTTTGTTGTTTTACCTGTTTGCGTTGCTGTTTTGCCGCCTGTTTCAACTCTTTGCGCGTTGCTTGCATTTCCTGCGCTTGTTGATGAATGGTGTAGAGCAGACCGATAAGGGCTAGGAAGCTGATGATGGGGTTCAGCGTACCGCCCAGATAGTCGCCGAATGTTCCCCATGTGGCAGGATCATTAGAAAGCTTGGCTAGGAAATTGTCTAATATGAAGGAGTTTTTATGTGAATTATTAATGAAATCTTCCCATGTGGAGTAATTACAAAACATAGGTGATATATTAAATTTCCAATAATAAAATGCTAAGGCAACAGCAAAAAATAAAAAAGCGAATACGCCTAATACCCATAATAACCAGCCAGGCTTACTTTGGTTTGTCATGATTATTTTTCCTTTTTTTGTACTCATAAGGTCGTCTGAAAATTTTCAGGCGACCTTATTTTATAAATTCGAATCAGCAATATCCATGCCGTTATTTCTGTGTATGGGGAATTGCGATGCGAGGATTTTCTAGTTCAATCTGCGGTATGTTTGGCGGGTATTCAGCCCAGCATCGCCAAAAGCTCTTCCTCACTCAATACCGCCACACCCAAGGCATTGGCTTTTTCCAGCTTGCTGCCTGCGGCTTCTCCGGCGACGACGTAGTCGGTTTTTTTGGACACGCTGCCGGAAACTTTGCCGCCTGCGGCTTCGATCAAGGCTTGGGCTTGGTCTCGTTTGAGGGTAGGCAGGGTGCCGGTTAACACAAAGGTTTTGCCTGCTACGGCTTCGTTGAGGTCGTCTGAAACCATTGCTTCTTGGTTTTCAGACGACGTTTGGGCAAAGAAGGTTTTCAGATTTTCGAGCAGGGCGGCGTTTTGTGTTTCGCTGCGCCATGCTTGCCAGTCGGCGGGGAGGGCTTTGTCGGTTTGCAGACCTTCTATGCTTTTGCCGGCGAGTTCCCATAAGGCTTGGGCTTTGTTTTCGCTGATTTTGAAATCGGGCAGGCGGGCAATCCAGCGTTGCGGCTCGGCGTGGCGGGCGGGCGGGATGGTAACGGCTTGGGTTTGCGGGGCAACGCCTGCGGCGAGCAGCTCGTCTATCATCGCCTGCTGCGCGTCTTGGGCGAAGAAGTGGGCGATGGAGTGGGCGACGACGGTGCCGATGTCGGGCAGGCAGGCGAGGATGGGTTCGGGGGCGCGGCGGACGTGTTCCAGCGAACCGAATGCTTGCGCCAGTGTTTTTGCGGTGCGTTCGCCGACGTGGCGGATGCCGAGCGCGAACAGGAAGCGGGCGAGTTCGGGTGTTTTGCTGGCTTCTATGCCTGCAAGGATATTTTCCGCCCACTTGGTCGGTTGTTTTTTGCCGTTTTGGGTGTTGGATTCAGATAGGTCGCCTGAAACCGTTTCTGCGTCGCCGTTTTCGTTTTCAGACGACCCTTTATCCGCCGTTTCCTTCATCTTTTGCAAGGTCGGAATGTCGAGGCGGTAGAGGTCGGCGAAGTGGCGGACGAGGTCTTGGGCAACCAGCTGCTCGATTTGTTTTTGACCGAGTCCGTCGATGTCCATGGCTTTGCGCGAGGCGAAGTGGATTAAGCCTTGCGCGCGTTGCGCCTGACAAAGCATACCGCCGCTGCATCGGGCGACGGCTTCGCCTTCTTCGCGTTCGATTTCGCTGCGGCAGATGGGGCAATGGGTCGGCAGGCGGTAGGGCTTGTGGAGCGGAACGGATTGGGTTTGGTTTGCGGACGGTGTTTCGGCAAACAGGTCGTCTTGTTGCTGCTTGAGGTCGTCTGAAACGGCAACGGCGGTTTTCTGCATTGGGCGGCGTTCGAAAATCACGCGCACGACTTCGGGAATCACGTCTCCGGCACGGCGCACGACGACGGTGTCGCCGACGCGCACGTCTTTACGCGATACTTCGTCCTGATTGTGCAGGGTGGCGTTGGTGACGGTGACGCCGCCGACGAATACGGGTTGCAGGCGGGCAACGGGGGTAACGGCGCCGGTGCGCCCGATTTGTACGTCTATGGCTTCGACGACGGTCAGGGCTTCTTCGGCGGGGAATTTGTGGGCAATCGCCCAGCGCGGCGCACGGGAGATGAAGCCGAGTTCGCGCTGTTGCGCCAAACTGTTGACTTTGACCACCATGCCGTCGATTTCGTAGGGTAGGGAAGGACGTTTTTGCTGCATTTGTTCGTAAAATGCCAATACTTCGTCGATATTTTTGAAACATCCGAAATTGCCGTAGGGCAGGCTGAAGCCGAGTTCTTGGAAATAGGCGAGTTCTTGGATGTGTTCTTCTGCGACGAAACCGCCTTGCTGACGGGCGACGGAGTAGGGGAAAAAGTGCAGTTTGCGTTGCGCGGTGATGCGCGAATCGAGTTGGCGCAGGCTGCCGGCGGCGGCGTTGCGCGGATTGGCAAAGGGTTTTTGCCCATTTTCGTTTTGTCTTTTATTGAGGGCGGCAAAATCGGCTTTGAGCATCAGCACTTCGCCGCGCACTTCGATGAGTTCGGGCGTATTTTCACCGTGCAGCCGCAAGGGGATGTTGGCGACGGTTTTGACGTTTTGGGTAACGTCTTCGCCCGTCGTGCCGTCGCCGCGTGTTGCCGCCTGTACCAATACGCCGTCGCGGTAGAGCAGGCTGATGGCGAGGCCGTCGAATTTGGGTTCGATAACGTATTCGGGTTTGCCGCCGTCCAAGCCGTCGCGCACGCGTTGGTCGAAAGCGTACATTTCGGCATGGTCGAACACGCCGTTTTCATCTTGCGGGGAGAAGGCGTTGGTCAGCGACAGCATCGGCACTTCGTGGCGTACTTCGTCAAATCCCACCAAAGGTTCGCCGCCGACGCGCTGGGTCGGGCTGTCGGGCAGTTTGAGCTCGGGATGGTTTCGTTCCAACGCTTCGAGTTCGCGGAACAATTTGTCGTATTCGGCATCGGGTACGCTGGGCGTGTCGAGGGTGTAGTATTCGTAGGCGTAGCGGTTGAGGAGGTCGGTAAGGTGGCCGATGTGTTGTGCGGTTTGATTCATGGAGAAGGGGTTTCAGACGACCTTTGTCTGATACGGGCAAAGGTCGTCTGAAAAATGATAGGTTGAAAACAGCTGAATTTTACCCGAAAAAAGCGGATATGCCGTAACGACATATCCGCTTTGATTACATTTGATTTTAAGAGAACAGGCGCAGGGCTTGTTTGCTGCCGGGTTTGATGCCGACTTTGACCATTTCTTCCTGACGCGCCAAGACGTAATTGCGAATGTCTTTGAGCCATTGGGTAGAAACTTCTTCCATTTTGTCGTTGACCAAATCCAATCCCAACTGACCGGAGAGGCGTACCGCCAAGTCCATAAAGAGGTCAAAGGTTTTTTCGCCGGCAGGTGCGTGCGGGATGTCGAGCAGCATGCTGAAGCCTTTGTAGGACTGGTTGTCCAAAAGGGCGTTGGTAAATGCGTCGCCTGTGAGGCTGTGGATGGCAAACATCGGGCTGCCGGTTTGTCCGGTGTAGTGGAACGCGCCGTCTTCGCCCAATACGAAGCCGAGGTTTTCAACAGAAGCGCGGAGTTCTACGCCGCTGATGTTGCTGTGTGAAACCAAGTGGATGGCGATGGTTTGATCGACGCGGGCGCAGAAGGTATCCAATGCCTGCGCGACTTCGGTAAATGCCGCCAAATCGGTGTGGAGGACTTTGCCGCCCATCAGTTGGGCGAAGGTGTCAACCTGTTGGTTGAACTGTTGCAATTCTTCTTGGGTTGCCAAACCGTTGCGGCTGACTGCTTGCAGACCGACGACAAAGCCTTGGTAATACACGCTCGGAATCGGTTCGGCAACTTGGAAGCGGTCGTCCATGGTGCAACCGATGATTTGGAAGCGGTGGCGGTTGGACAGACGGGGCAGGGCGTGCAGCTCTTGCGCTTCGGAGAGGGCGATGTAGGCGAGGTAGTCGAAGCGCGGGTCAAACCACGGCAGCTCGACTTGAGACAATTCGTCCAAGCTGACCAAAGGCTGGTTGGCGGCGGAAGGCAGATTGATCGGCTCGTCGCTCGCGGCTTGGGTGGTGATTTCGTTGTTCAGACCGATGACGGTATGTTGCACCGGCTCGTCGGTGAAGTCGTCTTCCATTGCCAACTCGACATCGGTTTTGATGGCGGAAGGCTTGGCAAGCTTGGCTTTGGCGGCGAAGATTTCGTCTTGTTCTTGCAGATTGCGCAGCGCGGCTTCTTGGGCTTTGTTCGCTTTTTTGACGAACAGACCTTTGCCGCCGGATTCTTTGCCGTCGCGCACATGGCTGGTTTTACTGTTCAGGAGCGCGTCTTTGTCGGAGTGGCCGAACTGTTCGCGCACCTGTTTGCGGTATTGGTTTTCTTGATACATATTGTAGGCGATGACGGCAAGAATGACTGCCAAGCCTAAGACGATGAAAATCATGGGTAATCACTTTTTTGTAAGAGCGGCATTCCGTCTTTGTTGCCTTAGGGCGGTTTGCCTTAGGGTGGTATGCGGAATCGTATTGCCGCGAGTAAGTTCGTCGGAGTCGGACACGGATTGTCCCGTATGGATGCTCGATTATAACGAAAATAAACTTTTCTGACAGCAAATGCCGCGAATGATAGCCCAAAATGGGGCAGGGTCGTCTGAAAAATGCTATATGGCATTTTTGAGCGATTAACGGACAACCGGAAAACCTGCCGCCTGCAATCTTTGCCAATCGAAAAAGTGTCCGGGGTCGGTTTTGCGGTCGGGGGCGATGTCCTGATGACCGGTAACGGCGGTGATGGGGTAATGCCCGGCCAAGGCTTGTAGCAGGCTTTTCAACGTTTGATATTGTGCTTCGGTAAACGGTTCGAAATCGCAGCCTTCCAATTCGATACCGACCGAAAACGCGTTGCACTTTTCACGTCCGTGAAACGACGACACGCCTGCGTGGTACGCCATATCGTCGCAAGAAACGAACTGCACCGCCTCGCCCTCGCGGGTAATTAGAAAATGACTGGACACGCGCAAGGTGTGGATGACACTGAAAAACGGGTGTTCGTCGGGGTCGATGCGGTTGGTAAACAGCTTTTCCACCGTGCCCGTCCCATATTCGAAGGGCGGCAAGGAAATATTGTGTAAAACCACCAGCGACACGGTTTCTGATTCTGCACGCGGTTCGAAATTCGGCGAAAACGCGCGGCGCGCAGGCTGCCACCAGCCTTGCTGCCAGTCAATGTCTTTGCATTCGGATGGAAGATTCATATTCAGACGACCCTTTATTTCAGACGACCACTGAGGCGGAAAAAACATACGTCGGGCGGGTGCGCGAGGAAGAGGGCGCGCATTTCAGTTATACTGTCGCCCGACGTTCACAAATCAAAAATCCTACCATGCTGAAAAAAATGTTGAAATGGTTTGCGGTATTTTTTGTTGCCGTTGCCGCCGTGTTCGCCGCCTTGCTGTTCGTTCCCAAAGACAACGGCAAAGCATACCGTATCAAAATCGCAAAAAACCAAGGCATCTCTTCCGTCAGCCGGACGCTTGCCGAAGACGGAATCGTTTACAACCGCCACGTCTTGGTTGCAGCCGCCTACATGATAGGCGCACACAACAAACTCAACGCAGGTTCATACCGCCTTCCTTCCAACATTTCCGCATGGGGCATTTTGCAGAAAATCCGCAGCGGCAGACCCGATGCCGTTACCGTTCAAATTGTCGAAGGCTCGCGTTTTGCCACTATGCGTAAAATCATCGACAATACGCCCGACATCGAACACAAAACACGCGGTTGGAGCGATGCAGAACTCATGCAGGCAATTGCCACCGACGCGCTCAGCAGCAACCCAGAAGGCCAATTCTTCCCCGATAGCTATGAAATCGACGCAGGCAGCAGCGATTTGCAAATCTACCAAACTGCTTATCAAACCATGCAACGTCGTCTGAAAGATGCTTGGGAAGATCGCGAAAGCGGATTGCCCTACAAGAATCCGTATGAAATGCTGATTATGGCGAGCTTGATTGAAAAAGAAACCGCCCACGAAGACGACCGCGCCCATGTTGCTTCAGTATTCGTCAACCGCCTCAATATCGGTATGCGCCTGCAAACCGACCCGACCGTGATTTACGGTATGGGCAGCGCGTACAAAGGCAAAATCCGCAAAGCAGACCTCCAGCGCGATACGCCGTATAACACCTACACACGCAGCGGCTTAACCCCGACCCCCATCGCCCTGCCAAGCAAAGCCGCCCTTGAGGCTGCCGCGCATCCATCGAATGAAAAATACCTCTATTTCGTTTCCAAAATGGACGGCACCGGCTTGAGCCAGTTCAGCCATAATTTGGAAGAACACAATGCTGCCGTACGCAAATATATTTTGAAGAAATAGGTTGAATTAAGCCTCAAAAGCATAAAGGTCGTCTGAAACCTGATCTTCGGTTTCAGACGACCTTTTATAGTGGATTAACTTTAAACCAGTACGGCGTTGCCTCGCCTCGCCGTACTATCTGTACTGTCTGCGGCTTCGTCGCCTTGTCCTGATTTAAATTTAATCCACTATATCTTTCGCAAGCCTTAAGCTGCTTCCCAGTAATCGATATAAAGCTGCAATTCCATCTGATTGCGCCACTCGTTTGCCACGGGGCGGTAAACCGTGCGGATGTATTCGGGAATGTCATCGGTACAACGCCAGAACATGGCTTCAAATTCGTAGCCGTCTTTTTGCAGCCAAACTTTTTTGTGTTTGCCCTCCGCGCCCAAGGGTTGCTGGCGGATGACGTGAAACTCGTCGGTAAAGCTCGGCGGCGCGAAGCCTTGTCCCCAAACATGGCGGGCGAGGTTTTGCGCCTGTTCCAACGTGATGTCGCAGGCTTTCAAGCTGCCGTCGGTGATAAAAGTTTGCGACAAGTCGTCTTCGCACACCATTTCGCGCACGGCTTCTTCAAAGGCCGTCTGAAACGCGGGAATGTTGTGTTCGAGTATGCTTAAGCCCGCCGCCATCGCGTGTCCGCCGAATTTCAAAATCAAATCGGGATGGCGTTTGGACACCAAATCCAACGCGTCGCGCAGGTGCAGGTTGGGAATGGAACGCCCCGATCCGCGCACTTCGCCGTTGTCCGCCGGAGCGAACACGATGGTCGGGCGGTAAAAGCGGTCTTTGAGGCGGCTGGCGACGATGCCGACCACGCCTTGATGAAAATCGTCGCGGTAGGCGACCAGTGTCGTCTGATCTGAAGGCAGGGTTTCGGGAAAGGCGTTCAGCGCGTCTTGCAGCATGGACTGCTCGATTTCGCGGCGTTCGATATTGAGGTCGTTCAACTGCGCCGCCAATGCCTGCGCTTCTGCGTCGTCGCGAGCCAACAGGCAGGCTATGCCGACTGACATATCGTCCAGCCGTCCGGCGGCGTTGATGCGCGGGCCCAATGCGAAACCCATATCGAAAGGCTGCGCTTTGCGCCAGTCGCGTCGCGCCACTTCAAATAAGGCGCGGATGCCGGGACGCATTTTGCCGGAGCGCATCCGTTTCAAACCTTGCGACACGAGGATACGGTTGTTGTGGTCGAGGGGGACGACATCGGCGACGGTGCCGAGTGCGACCAAATCCAAAAGTTCGCCCAGATTCGGCTCTTTAAGGTCGTCTGAAAAATAATCGCGGCGGCGCAATTCGGCACGCAACGCCATCAATACATAAAAAATCACGCCCACGCCCGCCAGACTTTTACTTGGGAAGCCGCAGCCTTTTTGGTTCGGATTGACGATGATGCAGTCGGGTATGGTTTCGGCGGGCAGGTGGTGGTCGGTTACGATCACGTCCAAACCCAATTCCTGCGCCCGCGCCACGCCTGCGATGCTGGCGATGCCGTTATCGACCGTAATCAGCAAATCCACGCCTTGCGCGGCGGCGATTTCGGCGAGTTCGGGCGTTAAGCCGTAGCCGTGTTCGAAGCGGTTGGGTACGAGGAAATCCACCGCCGCGCCCATCGCTGCCAAGCCGCTCATGCCGACGGAACAAGCGGTCGCGCCGTCGGCATCGTAGTCGGCGACAATCAGGATTTTTTCTTTGCGCTCGATGGCATCCGCCAAACGGCGGGCGGCGGCTTCGCAATGCGTCAGCGATTGATAAGGCAGAAGGCCGGCGAGTTTGTCGTCCAATTCGGCGGGACTCTGCACGTCGCGCGAGGCGCACAGCCGGGCGATCAAAGGGTCGGCGCCGGCGGTGAGCAAATCATCGAGGACGTTTTGGTTGATAGGGCGGGTTTGGATTTTGACGGGCATGGTGTGTGGACGGGGTATAGTTGTATTTGAGGGGATGTATTTTAAGGCGGGAAAGGTCGTCTGAAAACCTAAAAGCAAAGCAAAATCTGCTGCCTGTTTTCAGACGACCTTTTATTGTGAAAGGGAAGGGGAATTTCTTACCCGTTTTAAACTTCCGGAACAAAGTTGTCGTCAAACAAATTGTCCTGCTGTATTTCTTCCCATTCGTCCTGTTGTCTCAGCAAATCGAGTTTTTTGTTGCGGATTTTGGTTTTACGCATATGCAGCAGGCGCATGACTTGGTGCTTTTGGTCGTCCGTCATTTGCTGCCAAAAATGCCTTTCTTCGCGGCTGCGCAAGCAGCCTTTGCAATAACCTTTTGCGTTGGCTTCGCATACGCCGATGCAGGGGCTGGGGATGGGAAAGAAATCGGGTTGTTCCATGATGAAGGTGCAGAAAGGTCGTCTGAAAGAGTATAACCAAGGTGTAGGGTTTCGGCTATGTATGGTTGTCATTCAGGCAATTTTTTATTTTGATACTCTGCTGAGCGATGAAGAGCATCATGCTGATCTTAGTTTTACCGTCGCAGGATAATAATGCGCTTCCTCATTAAAATTTAAAACTCAAAAAGGCTTAGCTTGACGATACGTTGACTGTGCTGAATTCATCAGCGGTATATCTATTTTACACGACCGTATAACACGACCGTATAAGTAGCTGAAATCGGATTGAGAGATTTTAAAAGGACAGATAAAACGAAAGGTCGTCTGAAATCTTGTTTAGATTTCAGACGACCTGTTTTAAATCTCAAATCGTTCCGTTATTAGCGGTCGATGTTAACAGGTTCGCAGTTTTTCACGATGAAGCGGTTGCGTGAGTCGGTTACGCCCACAACTTCAGAAGTGGTGTGGGTGTTTTTGTCGATGTAACCGGCAGACATAGAGAAGCCGCGTTTGTTGGTGAAGGTTGTACCGGTGCTGTCTGATTGGCGTTTGTCAACGCGCAGGCTGATTTGTTTGCCGGCTGCATTTGCAGATGCGCCAACTGCATTACCACTGCGGTCAAATTCGTAAACGACATTCAGTTTTTTACCGTTGTCGCATTTGTAAGGAACGTAGCCAGCGGGAGCGGCAGCGGCAGTCATGGAAACACCGGCAGTCAGAACGGCTACAATAGCGGCAGATAAGAATTTCATCTGGTATTACTCCATAAAGTGAGAAAAGAGTGATGTGTGGCGTGGACTATCCGGCGCCATCCTTGCTTTGTTTTGAAAGCAGTACATATTTTATCCGTTCCGAAAAAATATACAATATGCCGATATGCAAAGCTATACAAAGAAATTTTCGGGAAGGGTTATTCTGGTTGTACGCAATTAAATAAGTTGAAAATTTATCATAACAAAATAACTTATTTTATTGTTTTTCCTTTTATTTTCGGGTGTTGATTTTTTTTGAAAAAGTTCATCATCAAAGCAAGTACCTGAAAGCCTTTGCGCAACACTAACCCCAAATTAGATATTAAGTATGTTGTTTTTTGGGTGCTGTCCTGATTGGGGATAAAAAGCGATACAAGGTCGTCTGAAAAAGGTTTCCAGCCACAAAATGCTGATGATTGGAGATTTTCGATTCGGTACAGCTTATTTTTAACATGTTTCGGCATGAAATATCCGAAATGCTGTTAGATAATCTCTTGATTTACGTTAAAATACGCCTTTTTTTGTGAAGGTCGTCTGAAAAAGACGGAGAGAATGATGTCTGAACAACACACACACGCTTCGACTTGGAAAAGCAAAATCAATGCACTGGGGCCCGGAATCATGATGGCTTCGGCAGCGGTCGGCGGTTCGCACCTGATTGCCTCGACACAGGCGGGCGCGCTTTACGGCTGGCAGCTCGCGTTGATTATTATTTTGACCAACCTCTTCAAATATCCGTTTTTCCGCTTCAGCGCGCATTACACGCTGGATACGGGCAAAAGCCTGATTGAAGGTTATGCCGAGAAAAGCCGCGTTTATTTGTGGGTATTCCTGATTTTATGCGTTATCTCGGCAACGATTAACGCGGGTGCGGTCGCCATAGTGACCGCCGCCATCGTCAAAATGGCGATTCCCTCGCTGACGCTGAATGTCGGCGCAATCTCTGCGTTGATTATGGCTTCCTGCCTGATTATCTTGGCGAGCGGACGCTACAAAGCCTTGGACAATGTTTCCAAAATCATCATCGTCAGCCTGACGATTGCCACAGTCGCCGCAGCCGCCATCGCCATGTCGCGCGGCATGCAGATGAAGCCCGACTTTATCGAGCCTACCCCATGGACACTGGCAGGCTTGGGCTTCTTAATCGCGCTGATGGGCTGGATGCCTGCGCCGATTGAAATTTCCGCCATCAACTCGCTCTGGGTTACTGAAAAACAACGCATCAATCCTTCCAGCTACCGCGACGGTATTTTCGACTTCAACGTCGGCTACATCACCAGCGCAGTGTTGGCAGTCGTCTTCCTCGCCTTGGGCGCGTATGTGCAGTATGGCAACGGCGAGGCAGTGCAGATGGCGGGCGGCAAATACGTCGGGCAACTGATTAATATGTACGCCGTTACCATCGGCGATTGGTCGCGCCCAATGGTCGCATTCATCGCCTTCGCCTGTATGTACGGCACGACGATTACCGTGGTCGACGGCTATGCTCGCGCGATTGCCGAGCCGGTGCGCCTGCTGCGCGGCAAAGACAAAACGGGCAACGTCGAACTCTTTGCCTGGAACGTTTGGGTCGCAGGTACGGGCTTGGCAGTGATTTTCTGGTTCAACAGTGCGATGGCGGAGCTGCTCAAATTCGCCATGATTACCGCCTTCATCGCCGCCCCCGTGTTCGCTTGGCTGAACTACCGCCTCGTTAAAGGCGACGAACGCCACAAGCTGACGGCAGGCATGAACTTCCTCGCCATCCTCGGCTTGATTTACCTGACCGGATTTACGGTGTTGTTCCTATTGAACCTGACAGGCATCTTGGCTGCACCTAAGTAAGCCCAATAAAACAAAGGTCGTCTGAAAACCGGATTTTGGTTTTCAGACGACCTTTTTGTTATGGGTTTGGTTTTGGGAGGGAGTTATTTATTGGTATAGGCGAATGATATTACGAAGTTCATGATTATATAGTGGATTAACTTTAAACCAGTACGGCGTTGCCTCGCCTTGCCGTACTATCTGTACTGTCTGCGGCTTCGTCGCCTTGTCCTGATTTAAATTTAATCCACTATAATCAATAATTCGTAAAACCTATTTGAAATGAGATGAAAGAAGGTCGTCTGAAAATTGAACTGGCCCCCAAATCTTGGACACTCATAAAAGCCTATTCAGGCGCTCTGTGCAAGCTGGGTTCTGTATGCGACAGGACTCAGCTTTTTCAATTTCAAACTGCAACGCTCGCGGTTGTAGTAATCCATATAATCATCTATCTGTTTCATCAATTCATCCACCGTCAATTCCCCTGCACGATAGAAACACTCCGTCTTCAGCACCGCAAAGAAGCTTTCCATCGGTGCATTGTCCCAGCAGTTCGCCTTTCGCGACATGCTTTGAACCATGGAATGTTTTGCAA